>NZ_VXKN01000031.1 GCF_008693185.1 Acinetobacter qingfengensis | reverse complement strand
TTTCTAATCGTTTTGCTAGTGTAGACCCTGCTTTTGCTGCATCTGTTGCCGCTGTAGTAGATGCTTTTCCAAATACTTTACCGCCTGTTGTTTTTGATGTTGCTGAATCTGATATAGATGAGTTAACTTTTGCATTAGCTGCCGCAGCAGCTTGTGCATTCTTAATTAATTGTTGTCTTCTAGCTTCAACTTGAGAAAGATAATCAGATCTAACCTGCTGCGTTTGCTGAACTTTATTTGTATTAGGCACATCATCGGCATACGCAAATGATGTAATCAAAATAGCAAATAAAATTACAAATACTTTATAAGAACCCATGTCACAGCAACCATTATCAAAATTGGAATCCAATTCAACACCGAAGCATTTTCAATCATTTTTTATTACTCAAAATTGAAGAAAGCCCCGAAGGGCTTTGCATTACGCAGAGTTAGCACCACGTTTGGTATAACGCCAAGCGACAAACAAACCTAGAATTACCAATGCAGCAGCAAAGATAATTT
>NZ_VXKN01000030.1 GCF_008693185.1 Acinetobacter qingfengensis | reverse complement strand
AGGTACGTCCCGGTGCTGGCGTAGCAGATCGGCTAATTGGATCAAGATAGTAACGGTTACCCAAATTAGTTCCAATAAAATCAATACTTAGATGCTCATTGTATTTATAATTGGCATAAGCATCTACTACCCAAGTATCATCCCATTGTAAAGGTGCATTCATAAATCCTAAATCTGTATAAATTGTATCAATATATGGATTTTTAAAACCTTCAAAATAAGTGACTCGGGTACCGAGTTCCAGTTTCTGATCAAATAAACGGGTACCCAGTGTTAAATTGGCTTGGTATTCCGGCAATGCCATATTGACTAGATAACCTGCCGGAAAACCATAATCCACGCACTTATCAGCATAATCCTTATAAAATGCTGTATAACGACTATCAAATAATAAGCCAGAGCTTTCATCACAAACCTGATTTTGTTTATTCCAAACCAAGGATAAATCTCCAAAATATCGACCATTATCATACCGTCCTGATAATTCCCAACCGGATATTTTCTGTTGATCTATATTCGAAAA
>NZ_VXKN01000029.1 GCF_008693185.1 Acinetobacter qingfengensis | reverse complement strand
TCGTCACTACGCACACGTAGATTGTCCGGGACACGCTGACTATGTGAAAAACATGATCACTGGTGCTGCGCAAATGGACGGTGCGATCCTTGTCTGTGCAGCGACTGATGGTCCAATGCCACAAACACGTGAACACATCCTTCTATCTCGTCAGGTAGGTGTACCATACATCGTTGTATTCCTAAACAAATGCGACCTTGTAGATGATGAAGAATTACTTGAATTGGTAGAAATGGAAGTACGTGAACTTCTTTCTACTTACGAATTCCCAGGTGATGATACTCCAGTTATCCGTGGTTCAGCTTTAGCTGCATTAAATGGTGATGCAGGTCCTTACGGTGAAGAGTCAGTACTTTCTTTGGTTGCTGCACTTGATTCTTATATTCCTGAACCGGAACGTGCGATTGACAAAGCATTCCTTATGCCAATCGAAGACGTATTCTCAATCTCTGGTCGCGGTACAGTAGTAACTGGTCGTGTAGAGTCAGGTATTGTGAAAGTTGGTGAAGAAGTTGAAATCGTCGGTATCAAAGATACAGCGAAAACAACAGTAACTGGCGTAGAAATGTTCCGTAAGTTGCTAGACGAAGGTCGTGCAGGCGAAAACTGTGGTGTGTTACTTCGTGGTACAAAACGTGAAGAAGTACAACGTGGTCAGGTATTGGCTAAACCGGG
>NZ_VXKN01000028.1 GCF_008693185.1 Acinetobacter qingfengensis | reverse complement strand
GTGGTAGCGGCTTCTTTGCAAAAGAAGATGGTTTAACGGTTGGTGATTTTAACTATGTTCCGTTTATGGCGAATGTTTATCAACCCAATAAAGAAGTAAGTAATACATCTATGAGAATGGAGTCATATTTACTAAAAGGGACTTGGCGACCAACAGATGATCAATCTTTACAATTAACTTATCGAGATACTAATACAATTTATGGAGAGATACTTCCTTCACGTATCGGATGGTGGTTATTTGGAGGAGGTGAAGGTACAGTACCACAATGGCCTTTAAGCGAAGTTGATTCAAAAGCCTACAGTCTAAATTATAAATATAATCCTGAAAATAGTCGTTGGCTTGATCTTAATATTAATTTATGGCAAACAGATACTGATTCTGATGTACATACGGCTGGCGGCTTCCCTAATTTTTTAAAAACGGTTGATTATATATTTAATTTAAATCGGGATCTTAATGGTGATGGGGTAAGGGATCGTAGTTCAGGCGATTATATTATCTTAGATACGACAGGCATGACAAGCCAGAGCACTCGCAAGGGTGTTGATCTTAGTAATAAATTTAATTTAAGAGATAATTTAAATTTAACGGTTGGGGCTTCTCTACAAAGAGAAAAATTAACTACCGATGACGAATATTATGATGATAGTCGAAGTGGTTTATATTTTAGAATGTTACCTCGAGCAGGCCGACGTTCAGAAAATCAATACTGGTTTAACTTTGATTGGCAACCAACACCATGGCTTACTCTGACTGCCGGGGCAAAATCCACTTCCTATTGGTCCTTTGATGATTATTTAAAT
>NZ_VXKN01000027.1 GCF_008693185.1 Acinetobacter qingfengensis | reverse complement strand
ACCTCGAGCAGGCCGACGTTCAGAAAATCAATACTGGTTTAACTTTGATTGGCAACCAACACCATGGCTTACTCTGACTGCCGGGGCAAAATCCACTTCCTATTGGTCCTTTGATGATTATTTAAATAATTCTACGAGTGGTACACAAACATACTCAAAAGAATATGCAAAACGATTATCGTATACAGTTAATACATTAACACAGGATCTTTATGATCAGTTGATCAATACAGGAATATTAACTGGTACAACAGCCACAACAGCCGCATCTTCTATCGGCAAGTCTTATGCAATAAGATATGTATGGTATGCTGATCCAGTTACAGGGAAATATAGTACAGAAAATAATCCATTTTTAAATGGTACAATTGATTTAACTAAATATCCGGCATTAACAAACGTAAATGGGCTGCCAACAATGGGATATTCTTCTCTTACCACTACAGTGACTGAGGAAGTTAAGAAGAAAAAAGACCATAAAAACTGGGCACCAGCATTTTCTGTAGCCTTTAAACTTAATGAGAATAATCGTTTTTATATTAATTATACTGAAGCTTATCGATTACCAAGCTTATTTGAAACCACACTGGGTTTTTCTGCCTCACAATCCGGTTATGATTTGGAACCAGAACATGCGCATAATTGGGAGCTTGCCTATATTTATAATCTAAAAGATTTATTAAAGCTTAAACAGGGGCAAGCTGATATTAAACTGGCTTATTTTAATAATAAAACTAAAAATGTCATTGAACGTAATTATTATCTTGTGTTTTCGAATATAGATCAACAGAAAATATCCGGTTGGGAATTATCAGGACGGT
>NZ_VXKN01000026.1 GCF_008693185.1 Acinetobacter qingfengensis | reverse complement strand
ATAGAACAGGATAGCTCCGCAGCAACAGTAACAGCCCAACCGACAGTCAACACCACCACGCCGCAACCAATAATAAAAAAACCGGCACAGCAACCGATCCTGAGCAGTACTGACGCCACAAAAAAAATTCAACAAACACCACCCAAAGCACAAATAAAAGCAGTTGCAACACCACAGCAAGTGACACAGCCGTCAACGACAACCACAAATGCAACACCTGCTGCAACAGGTACGGGCAATGCAGTACAAGGGACATCAAAGCAAAATGGCGGCAGTGAACAAGGCACAGCCCAACACAACACCCCAACCACCAGCAGCAACACAGTAGCCGAGCCTACACGGTTAAATGCCAGTCAGGTCACCGTATTAAGCATAGGTCAAATCAACTACAACGATAAAGCCTTACAGAATCAAAACCGATTACTCATCTTAACCCTACAAATAGATAGTAAAGGTAAGCCCACACAAATCCGTATTAAGCAAAGTAGCGGACTGGACTATCTGGATCAACTGGTGATCAAGGCAGCACAAAAGGCCCGTTTTAAACCACACATTGTCAATGGGCAAGCTGTTGCGGTGATTGTGGATTACCCCTTCCAGCTTAATCTGAGTCAACGTTAACCCCCAGACCTATTCATTCCACATAAGGAGAACCACCATGAATGCACAAGTACCAGAAACAGGCAGCCTCTCACAACGTCTCAAGATTGAAACCAGCCATGAACATGACCGCATGGAACAACTGATGGAAAAGGCACAAGTGTTTGCCAATCGACACAACTATGCCCAGCATACCCTGGCACAATACTATTTCCAGCAAGATATCGAAAATCTGTATCAGCATAATGAAGTTGAACAGA
>NZ_VXKN01000025.1 GCF_008693185.1 Acinetobacter qingfengensis | reverse complement strand
TTTCAATCTAGGTTTATAGAAGCCAAAATATCCAATAATCAGAATAATAAACCAGATTGGACTGACTTTAAGCGCTTCAAATGTATCGGTTTCCAGTGACATAATATAAATCGTGCCAATAAAAAATAAAATCACCAGCCAACAAGTGAATACACCTCCTGGCAGCTTAAATGTGGATTGCTCATGTAATTCAGGACGTAATTTACGATAACGCATATAGCTGATCATGATCATCACCCACACACAAATAAATAAAATAGTCGATAATGTCGTTGCCAAGGTAAAAGCGCGAACAGTATCCGGTACAAAATATTGCAATGCTGCACCTGCAAGCAATGCAACACTTGAAAGATATAAACCATTTGCCGGTACAGATGCCTTAGACAATTTTCCCAACGCCTGAGGTGCCTGATGCTCTTTTGCCAGACCAAATAACATCCGGCTGGTTGAGAAAACACCACTGTTCATTGATGACATCACTGACGATAAAACCACAAGGTTCATGATAATCGCAGCAGCAGCAATTCCTGCTTGTGAGAATAAGTTCACAAACGGACTTACTTTGGGATTAATTTGATCCCATGGCGTTACGGACATCACGATCAATAATGCCAAAACATAGAAAATGATGATCCGAATTGGAATGGAATTCACTGCTTTGGGTAAATTAATTTTTGGATCTTTGGTTTCCGCAGCCGTTGTACCTACCAACTCTACGCCCACAAATGCAAATATCGCAATCTGGAATCCGGCCAGAAATCCACCCCAACCTTGAGGGAACATTCCATTATGCGACCAGATATTACTAAAACTTGCTACTGCACCACTTTCATTGGTAAAGCCTGTGACAACCATCCAGATTCCCACAGCGATTAACACCACAATCGCAATAATCTTGATCATGGCAAACCAGAATTCCATTTCTCCAAACAGTTTTACTGTTACCAGATTCAGCCCCATAATAAATAAAATGGCAGCAATACTGATCATGGCACCTTCAACCGGGGTAAAAGCTATGCCATCATTAAAAAACATCAGGTAATTATTGATGGCCGCCAAATCGGCAATCCCCACGGTGATCCAGCATAACCAATATGTCCATCCGACAAAATAGCCTGCCCAAGGTCCTATCAAATCTGTCGCAAAGTCAATAAAGGATTTATATTGTAGATTGGAAAGTAATAATTCCCCTAATGCGCGCATGACTAAAAATAATGCACAACCAATGATCATATAAATAAACACAATCGATGGACCGGCCAAACTAATGGTTTTTCCTGATCCCATGAATAATCCGGTACCTATTGCTCCACCAATCGCAATTAATTGTAAATG
>NZ_VXKN01000024.1 GCF_008693185.1 Acinetobacter qingfengensis | reverse complement strand
GACACTTGTTCTAATTTGAAAAGGTGCTTTTCTATGGCTAAATATTCTCAAGAATTTAAACTTGAGGTTGTCCAATACTACTTATCTGGTTTTGGTAAAGTTTCAACTGGTAATAAATACAATGTTCATCCTAATGACGTTGTAAAGTGGGTGGCAGTATTTCAACAGCATGGTGTATCTGGCTTAAACCGTAAAAATAAGAAATCCATATTTACAATCGAGTTCAAATATAGAGTTGTCACTACAATTCTGTTCGAGGGGCTATCTTTAACTGAAGCAATACAACGATTTCAGATTAGAGAAACCAGTATTATTAGGAGCTGGTTGCGTCAGTATCAAGAAAACGGTATAGATGGCTTAAAACCCAAGCCTAAGGGGCGTTCCAAGCATATGTCTAAGCCTAAACTTCCCAAGACCAGTAAAACAGACCAAGATAAAACTCAGAAAGAACTATTGGAAGAATTGGCATATCTGCGTGCGGAGAATGCTTTTCTAAAAAAGCTGAGAGCCTTAAGACTGGAACAGGAAGCACAAGAGCAAGCCGAACAGCAGAAATTGCAAGACTTGTATCAGGATTAAGGCAGGGCTATCCATTCAAGTATTTATTACGAGCTGCAAAGATGGCACGTAGTACCTATTTCTACCATCAATCCAAATCTGATACGGATAAACATACGGACTTGAAACAGCAAATTAGAGAAATCTATCACCAACATAAAGGTCGTTATGGTTATCGCAGAATTACCTATGCCTTACGTAATTTAGGTATAACCATCAACCATAAGCGTACATTACGTCTAATGCAGTTGATGGGGTTAAAATCACGCATCAGAGCTGTCAAATATCGCTCTTATAAAGGGCAGATTGGCAGGCTTACTGAAAATGTGTTACAGCGTCAATTTAAAGCAGACAAACCAAATCAGAAGTGGGCAATTGATGTCACAGAATTTAATGTGAATGGTGAAAAACTCTATCTATCACCTATCATAGATTTATTTAATGGTGAGATCATTGCATTTCAAACTCAACGTAGACCACATTATAATTTGGTCAAAGATATGTTGGATAATGCCATAAACAGACTTAAACCTGATGAGTAACCAATCTTACATTCTGACCAAGGCTGGCAGTATCAAATGCGTCATTACCAGCAACAGCGTAAACAGCATGATTTAATCCAAAGTATGTCACGTAAGGGAAACTGTTTGGATAATGCCGTAATGGAGAGTTTCTTTGGTACACTCAAATCCGAGTGCTTTCATGGTGAAAAGTTTAGATCTGTTGATGAACTGGAAAAAACAGTGAAAGAGTACATTCACTATTACAATCATGAACGAATCAAGATCAAATTAAAAGGACTGACCCCTGTACAGTACAGAAATCAGTCCTTAAAATCAGCCTAATTAAACCGTCCAACTTTCGGGGGACAGTTCAA
>NZ_VXKN01000023.1 GCF_008693185.1 Acinetobacter qingfengensis | reverse complement strand
TGAGGTTCTTGTGTTGTTGTTTTATCTGACATTCCCCACATGAACATAGCAAATCCCGCTGTACCAAAAAGCGCAAGCGGAATTAAGCCAGCAGGCAACCGTTTTTCATGCGTGTTTATTGTGGTTGATTTATAAAGTTTAAATATTCGATCTTGAGGTTTAAAACTAAATTTTGATTCACAGTTTAATTTGTTGATCAGTGTGTTCGGATATTGTCGAGTAGACCCATATTGATAAACTTTCGGAGTACGTCCGTAAGGTCTAGTAATATGATAATGAACCCCGACCAAATCTCTTACAGTCGGATGCAAGAATGCAGGTGCTTGTGTAATAAAGTAGAAATCAAATCCCCTATGCCGATGAATTGTTAAATCTTGAACAATTGGATCTTTCTGTTTTATCTCAGAATACGGTTCAACGAGTTGTACTTCATCTATAACAAAAATAGAGCCATCCGGAGCATCTCTCCAGTCTTTTATTAATGCACGACAGTAATCAATTTTTAAAGCATTTATATTAGAGTAAATGGTACGAACTGGTTTAAAATATTGAAAATCTTGATGACCTTCTCTTTCATTAATGCGATCAATTATTTCATTATAACGAACTGATCGTAAAAAATAATAATCTGGTCTTAAATCATCAAAATCATGACCGAAAAAATCAAAATAATCATCTGGTAAAACTTCTATTAAAGATTTTAATTCATGTGCGGAACCAGTTTCATATACATAATATGAAAAATCATCATGATATTTTTCATATAGTTTTTTATTATGTTCATATATAAGCATATTCTTTTTTAAATAAACTTTATTTTTTCTTTCTATATCATCAAGTTTTGTAACTGCAAATGCTGTTTTTGATGCGCCTGGCACACCTGTAATCAAGTGAAGCATATTATTTCTCCTATATTTTTTTACGAAAATGACGGCATAAGGCTCGTCGATGGCTCCTCGCCGTTAGCCGTCATTTTTTCGTAAAAAATAGTTTTGATAAATTTGCTTGATGTTTAGTGACAATTGCACCCAATATCAGCGAAAAAAATATATCTATTCCAGACAAACCGATTAATTGAAAAACAGCAACAGGTATTCCATTTAAGGTGTTTTGAAAAACAGATATTGCAGATTTTAATAACAGCATTGATACTCCTGCTGTACCCAAGCCTATGCCTGCGCCTTCTAATATGCGTTTTAAAAATCCTTTCTGTGCTGATGCTAATAATGTTGATAAGCTACTCATTTATTTTTACTCCACCAATTATTAGTGCTGCAATAAATGCCCCCAATGCAATTAATATTGGACGAACATAAGAGGTTAATATTGTACAAAAATCTGTAAAGTCATA
This sequence comes from Acinetobacter qingfengensis, assembly GCF_008693185.1. Taxonomy (GTDB): domain Bacteria; phylum Pseudomonadota; class Gammaproteobacteria; order Pseudomonadales; family Moraxellaceae; genus Acinetobacter; species Acinetobacter qingfengensis. Next base: position 1,092 of record NZ_VXKN01000023.1, on the reverse strand, counting down.
TTGCCAATACCATGCAATACCTAATATTTGAGAATCAATTAATACAATTGGTGCAGGACACTGACCACCAAAATTAATATTTGTATCTATATCGACTTGATTTTGATCATCAATATCTAATTGTGTATCTTCATCTTCTGGTTCTTTAGTAAATTCATCATATTTTTCTTGTGTCCACTGCCACCATTCACATAAAAAAGAGGCATAGTCACAAACAGCGGGCCATTCTGTTGTTTGTTCTGTTGTTGTACTTGATGTTGTTCCATCCGGATTCGTTGTTGTTGCTTCACCTGTTGATGTTGATGCTGTCCCCGCAGGTTGTACGCTTGCTGTTGTTTGACCGTCAGAGCTTGTATATGTTCCGTTTTCTGATTTTGCAGCATTTTGTAATGCGTCAACTAATTTATTGCCTTGTTCCGTAGAAAGCTGATTTTCAGCATCGTTTATGCCGAAATTATTATCATGTGTATATGCATCTTGAATAAGTTGTTGTGATAAGTCGTTATTGTTTGAACCGACATAATCTGAAATTTTTGAAGCGAGTTCGTCTGTATTGACTTCAACAGCAGAAACTGTAGGTTGTTCAGCTGTTGAAGAATAATATAAATTAGTAAAATCATAAATCGCAGTTTCAGCATTTGCAGTCGTGCCACCAGTAGTACTATATTGACATGAGCCACTAGAGCCAATTCCAATATACTTTAAAGAATAATAATTTGTGTAATATTTGCAAGCATCTTGAGCCGTCGGAAAATATCCCATAGCAGTATTTATACTATTACCCTGCAATTGATAAATTGTTGAAGCATAAGCACAACCCGCACCTGTCACACCACATTTTGAAATATTTGAATCATCAGTTTTTGTAACTTTTCCACCCTCGTCCATGACCCATCCAATTCCCTCGATCAAAGCTTGTAATGCAGCTTGACCAACCATCAATGCAACATTGCCTTTTCTTAATTTTTCTAATCGTTTTGCTAGTGTAGACCCTGCTTTTGCTGCATCTGTTGCCGCTGTAGTAGATGCTTTTCCAAATACTTTACCGCCTGTTGTTTTTGATGTTGCTGAATCTGATATAGATGAGTTAAC
>NZ_VXKN01000022.1 GCF_008693185.1 Acinetobacter qingfengensis | reverse complement strand
ACTCGCAAAGTGCCGTCTGTACAGCTTGTTGCGATGAAGTTTGAAGAGCCTGTAAAGGCACAGACCAAGAATGTAAGTAATTGATATATAAAGGGATAATATGCAATGTTTCGTATAATCAATATTACGTTAAAAATCAATTACTTACGATATTTTTAAGTATACCATAGGTATTAAATAAATGGCATATATCTGCGAAACAATTGAGCTAATTAATTCAGTTCAAACCTGTACCAGTTATGTCATTTATCACGAATCTTGGACGGAACAGTTAAATAACTTATCTGTCGTCCAAGTATCAGCGTTGTTATCTGCAACAGCGTTGATCTGGTACGTTGCATGGGGCATACGTACACATTTAAAACTACTTGGTTCCGAGGATTAAGCTATGGAAACTCAAAAAAAACCTGCTTTAAAACTTGAAAACATTCAGGTTAATGAAAAAGTTCAGCAAGCGTTTAACCGTGGTGCTGTTCTTATTGTCACTGCTGCACCTGTGATTGCATTTGCCGAAGAAGGTGGCGCAGTCGATTTATCTGCTGGTGTCGCAACTGTAACGATCGTTGCAGGGCTTTTAGCGATTGGTGCGATTAAAGCTGTTCCGACGTATACAACGTGGGGAATTCGTAAAGCACTCAGTTTATTAGGGCGTTAAGTCTTAATAATTCGATAATTATAAACCCGGGTTTGCGAGGAGCGCGCTACTGCACGTACCGCAGCAATCTCGGGTTTTTTATTAGGGGGTTATATGACTTTATATTTTATATGCGTCGTCTGTGTTGCGTTATTCATCATTTTTAACGGAGATTAATATGCTAAAAAGAATATTTTTAATTTTATATTTATGCTCTTTTTATCATGTTGCATTTGCTGAGACTTTGGAAGAACGTGAAGCGAGATTATTGCAAGCTAGAAAAGACTATGCTGCGAAAGTTTATGGCTACTCTGAATCAGAATTTAATAAAAGATATGGTTCAACTTCTGATGGATCTACTGTTAACAGTTCTTATAATTCTTCTTCAACCGCTTCTAACGGTTCAAAAGTTAGTGGAACTGCAACAGTAACAAAACCAGCTGATACAGCTAAAGCAGCATCAACACTTGCCAAGCGATTAGAAAAAGCGAAAGCATTTGGAAAAGCTTCATTACCGAGTTTTGTTGGTTCTGCTGCATTAACTGCGCTTATAAATGGCATCGGATGGGTCATGGATGAGGGCGGTAAAGTTACTAAAAAAGCTGATATTGATAGTGGGACTGGATGTGGTGATTGTGTTTTAGCACCTATTATTTATTATGCTTTACTTGATGGGGGGGGTGGTTATTCTCCGAATTTTTCTTCTCCTAGCCTTGCTGCAAAATATCTTTTTGATATAAGGGTTGCTCGGTTTCAAAAAACCGGTGGTTCTTATACGCTATTGAGAAGTGATTCTAATTCATATACTTATAGTTGTACTTTTACTCCTAGTGGGTCATGTGGTGCTGATACTATCGTTGTTTATTTTAAAAATAATAGTAATTATGATCAGACTTCAACACCTGTTCTTGTCGAAGTAAATACAGACGAAATTGCTTCTAAAATAGCTGAAAAATTAGCATCTAATCCGACTGGCACTAATGAAAAACAAGCAATACAAGATGCATATAACGCTGATACAATTTTTAGTTTATCTGACGAATCTGTTAATGGACTATCTAAAGCAATTGCAAGTGAATTATCAGATGCATTACAGAATGCAGCTTTAACAGGTTCATATTCCGGAACAAATAGTGATGGTTCTGTAACTTCGGCAACTATTACACCTGATTCGACAAGTGCAACGGGTACAACTACTGGGACAACAACAAATTCTGATGGTTCTACTTCAACTTCTTCAAGTTCAATGGAACTTGAATTTCCTGCTTTTTGTTCTTGGGCCAGTATTGTTTGTGAATTTATTGATTGGGTACGAGAAGAACCAGAAACACAAGACGAAGAATTAGAAATAGATGAACAAACTGTCATTGATTATCAATATTCTGATCATGTTGTGTTTGGTCAAACATGTCCATTTTCTGATAATAATTTGAATGTTGATTTTGGAATAGGTGCTTGGTCATTTAATTACAGTTTTTCAATTATCTGTGATTATGCTGTTATTGCTCGTCCCTACGTTATTGCTTTTGGTCATCTTGGTGCACTGATATTTTTACTTATTGGTTTAAGGAGTGGCAGTGTTTAAAATATTTTATAAAATTTTAGATTGGCTATTAAAAAATAGCGTTCAACGTGTTTTAGCTGGTGCAGGATTATCTGTTGTTTCATATCTTGCTGTATTAACTGCTATTCAAACTGCATTCTACTCATTGGTTAATAATGTTAATTCAATATCTGCTGATTTATTGCAACTCTTGGGTTTATCAGGTGTTGATAAATGTTTATCTGCATTTATTTCAGTTGCTGTTTTTTTATTAACTCTCAATTCTGGTAAATTGGCAATAAGGAAAAAATAATGGCTCAAGTCGCTGGCGGCATAATCCGCTTAACATGCGGTGGAATAGGTACTGGTAAATCATATAAAAATGTTAAAGATGCTGAAGAAATAAAAAGTAAAAATATTTATAAAAAGATATATTCGAATATTCGTTCACATGCAAAATTGTCCAATGGGACTATTGAAGAAATGCCCGAGGATTGGCGTAAATGTGATGATTATAGTTTGATTATTTTTGATGAAGTTCAATTTCATGAGAAATTTTCAAAACATTATTCTAATCGTCGTGATGGTGAAATTGTTGATTTATCTATGATTAGACATAGACACATTGACATTTGGTTAATTTCGCCGAGTCCAGCTCTTGTTAATGCGGATGTTAAAAAATTAGTCAATCAATACTATTGGCTTGAGGCACAATCTAAAGACGTTACGAAATGGTGGTTATTTTCTAAAGAATATGCGACAGTTACTAAAACAATTAAAAATCAAGCTCTTGATGAATCTACGTATAAAATTGAAGAAAAATATTATAATTTGTATGAATCAACAGAGGATGGTACAGCTTCTGGTCGTTCAGTTATTCGTAATATGCGTTTTGTCGGTTTTGTTGTAGGCATGATTTTTGTGTTACTTATCATTGTTGGCTTGGGGACATATTTAGCAAAATCATCGCAGAAAGGTACACAGGCATTAAGTGAAAAAGAACAAGCATCTGCTAACACATCACAGAAAAAACCTGAACAGGCATATTCTAAGATCACTGTTGAAAATCAAGATTTTGAATGTCGAAAAGCTGAAAATGTTGATAATGAAATATGTAAAAAATGGTTCGATGAACTTAGTAAAAATGGCAAATCTTTAAATTCTATGAATCCCGATGGTTCTTCTTATCAAACTGTAGATTACAATCCGGCAGATCCGTTTGCTGTTAATAAGATAGAATATCAGTATCAAGTAAAACAAGTTCCAGTCTTTTCAGGCTGTGTTAAATTTGATGGTAGGTATTATGGTTACACTCAGCAAGCTACACGTCTTGAAATAAGCCAGGAAGATTGCAAACGTGTTATGTCTGGTGATCGTCCTTTTAATCCTTTCTCCGAACGCTCCCCAGTTTCTAATATTGCTCAAAATTCTGTTAGTACAGATCAGCAACTTACTCGAGAACAGTTTGCAAAGTATCATCAAGCTAAAGAAGAGGGCTTAATTTGATGACAACGATTGAATTTTTTCAGATTTGTTTTGCAATAATTGCATTTGCTTATTTATGCTGGGTTATTTTTTAATTTTAGATAAAGAAAAGTTTTTTTAATTTTTTAAAAATTATTAAAATCAACAACAAGCTTGTGGGCAAAGTAAAAACCTGTGTGTAAGTCTGGAAACAAGTCTATACCACTAAATTTCCGTTTTACTTGGTATTTGCGACTTGTTCTAGACTTATGCACAGATTAGTTTTTACGTTCGCTTGCGATTGTCCATAAGTTTGGTTGATTTCGCTCTGGTTGTTGTTTTTGTTAATTCTGTTGTTCTGTCTTGTGTTTTTAATGCTTTTTTTGTGTTTTTGATGCTTTTTTTTGCTGTTAGAGTTTATGTTGTATGTCTTTTTTGAGTTCTTTTGCTGTTGGGATTTTTGGATATGTTGCGATTATGAAGTTGCCTTTGTCTAAGATCTCTTTTGTTTTGAAATAAGGGTTTATTCTGATAAATGCAAGTTCTCTTGGCTCATTACGATGATCAATTTCACAAAGCATAATCTGTTCATTTTTTTCTCTTACCACATGATTTGGAAATGTTTTTTGTACAAGTTTTTTAATTGATATATCACTGTACTGCTTGTTTATTTTTTTCTTATCTTTAAATAAATAAGTTAATATTAAGCAAGCTAAGAATAACGTAAAAAATACACCAATCAGATTCATTTTTTCCTCTATTAAAATAACTTGAATTTCGTATAATCCCACATTATGTTACTTGCCACGTCATTGTTACAACTCAACATATTTGTGATACAGATATGTTGAGTTGTCAATGATGTTAAAATAGGCAAGTAACACCAGAGGCATTTAACATC
>NZ_VXKN01000021.1 GCF_008693185.1 Acinetobacter qingfengensis | reverse complement strand
TTTCGTATAATCCCACATTATGTTACTTGCCACGTCATTGTTACAACTCAACATATTTGTGATACAGATATGTTGAGTTGTCAATGATGTTAAAATAGGCAAGTAACACCAGAGGCATTTAACATCAATGTTCATTATACGAAGTTCAGCATATAAAAATAAATCTTTTTATTTTCAAAGACTTAATGATATTAATGCAGAATATCTAAAAGACTATACAAAACAACAAGTTAAATGCCTTTACTGCGATCGTTATTTCTCAATGTCTGCAATGCACAAACATTTAAAACAATTTCATACCGATCAATTCGGCAAATTTTTGTGGTAGTCGGGGAGTCCACGTCTTCTGGTAGTGGACTCTTGTCTCGAAAATGAGACTTTTAACAATATTACGTTTAAATTTTAATCACTATAATTAGTTTTTTATATGGAATCTTCCTAGATTATCTACGTCTAATTTTTTAAGCCCTAATTCTATTAGCTGGTGCAATATTTCGCTATCTTGAACAGTTGGATAGCCATTTTCTAATAATTTGTTATTAATTTTTCTATGAGCTTCTCTAAGTAAATCTTGCTCTGATTCCTTGATTCTTAAGTACATATTTCTTTTAGCCATATCAATGCTCCTGTTGTCATGTTTTTTATTTTACATGTTGTCATGAAAACACTTGATAAAACTTGTTGTCATGTTTATATTTATCACAAATGTTTACATGACAACATAACAACATTGGTTGGGTTTTATGGTTCTATGCGATCACCTTTGTATCAACATTCCGTTTAAGTCGAAATACTTAAACTGTGATGCTAATGGTCGCTACCAGTTCGTAAATGTTGATTTGTTTGACCTGGATATAAAGTTGGGTTCTCGTTCGGTGCATCGTGAAGACGATGGCGAGATAAAACCACAATTGTTGTATCACCCATATGAGAGTTTGCCGACAAACTTTACAGGTATGGCACTCAAGGTTTATTTCGATTCTATTTACGATCAACCTTATGTCCAGATTAAGGCTAGTCCGGCCAAGTTGTTACAGGGTCACAATGTATTCGGGACGGATAACATAGAGCAGGGTGCAATGGAGATGTTTGGCTATCTGTTTACGTCTTATCCCAAATTTATTGACTTTCTGGATATTTCAAATGCATGGCTATCGCATATTGATGTTACCGCATCAATCCGTTTTAAAGATCAACATACGGCAGATCAAGTACTGGCATTTATGCGCCGTATCCAAAATGGTCAAACATTGCTATCTGATAAACAGCATAAGAATACGGTTTATTGGGGTGGTGTTAGTTCCCGATTACTTAACCACAAATGTTATTTAAAGCATAACGAATATGTCGAGCAATTTGAGGATTATAAGCTGCTTGCAAAACGTGGTGATAAGGCAGCACAACGTGTTGTTGATGTGATGTCTGATATACGTCTTTATAACTGGACAGTTGGTTTAGCTCGTTTTGAAACACGTATGAAAAAACGCTGGTTAGAACGTCAAGGCATACCGACAAAATTGTATGACTTGATCGAATTACAACGTAAACAGCCTGATATTTTAGAAACACTTTTTAAAAAAGCAACGCATAGCATATTTGCAGCCCTAAGAGGTCAAACTATGAAGCTTACAGACGATCATTCTATATATTCTCAAATCAGCAACAATTTACCTTTAGCCAGTTCAAAGCGTCAAATATCAGTGACTAAAGTAATCAAGGTATTTGATTTTTATCTGTGCATCGAACGTCACGGTCATCGTGGTGCTAAAGAACACTATGGCACTCAATATTTTACATTGATTGGTGAATTGGTTAAGTGCGGTTTTACCGAGGATTATATTGGTAACTTGCCTAAAAACCATCTTAATAACCTTGATCATATAACAGCCTATATCACTGTATATCGTAAATTAAGAAAGGTGACTGAACCTAACAATGTATCTGATTTACAGATTCAAAATATTTATAACTTCTATAAACGTTTGAAATCGGAAGGTTATATCACCGTTAAAAAATCAATGAGCAAAGCTCAATTTGCTAAACGTATATCTGCATTAACTTCCTGTGGCTTTTCAAAAGCTTACTTACAAAACCTGCATGACAGTGATTCTAAGAACATTATTCCATTCGTCAAGCTCGTAGAGATTGATTTTAACTCACAACTGCCAGATTGGTACGAACCGCCAGTTTCGCAGTTTAACTACAAACTAGCATAGGTGCGATATGACACAACTACCAGAACATCCAATTATGACCGTTACAGGAATTCGTAAATCCGAGGGCGGATTTACTGGCGAAAACGGCTTAGTCAATTACTCGAATACGGTTGTAACAGTTTTACAGCCGTTTAGTGAGCAAGAATTGCTTCAAGGTGCAATCGGTCTAAAAAGTACCGAGTACAAGATCAAAGGTGCACAGTTCTTTGATGACTATCGTCATTTACACGATAGATTGCCGGCTCAAGCCCAGATGATATTCAAACTCGATGTCACTCGCAAAGTGCCGTCTGTACAGCTTGTTGCGATGAAGTTTGAAGAGCCTGTAAAGGCACAGACCAAGAATGTAAGTAATTGATATATAAAGGGATAATATGCAATGTTTCGTATAATCCCACATTATGTTACTTGCCACGTCATTGTTACAACTCAACATATTTGTGATACAGATATGTTGAGTTGTCAATGATGTTAAAATAGGCAAGTAACACCAGAGGCATTTAACATCAATGTTCATTATACGAAGTTCAGCATATAAAAATAAATCTTTTTATTTTCAAAGACTTAATGATATTAATGCAGAATATCTAAAAGACTATACAAAACAACAAGTTAAATGCCTTTACTGCGATCGTTATTTCTCAATGTCTGCAATGCACAAACATTTAAAACAATTTCATACCGATCAATTCGGCAAATTTTTGTGGTAGTCGGGGAGTCCACGTCTTCTGGTAGTGGACTCTTGTCTCGAAAATGAGACTTTTAACAATATTACGTTTAAATTTTAATCACTATAATTAGTTTTTTATATGGAATCTTCCTAGATTATCTACGTCTAATTTTTTAAGCCCTAATTCTATTAGCTGGTGCAATATTTCGCTATCTTGAACAGTTGGATAGCCATTTTCTAATAATTTGTTATTAATTTTTCTATGAGCTTCTCTAAGTAAATCTTGCTCTGATTCCTTGATTCTTAAGTACATATTTCTTTTAGCCATATCAATGCTCCTGTTGTCATGTTTTTTATTTTACATGTTGTCATGAAAACACTTGATAAAACTTGTTGTCATGTTTATATTTATCACAAATGTTTACATGACAACATAACAACATTGGTTGGGTTTTATGGTTCTATGCGATCACCTTTGTATCAACATTCCGTTTAAGTCGAAATACTTAAACTGTGATGCTAATGGTCGCTACCAGTTCGTAAATGTTGATTTGTTTGACCTGGATATAAAGTTGGGTTCTCGTTCGGTGCATCGTCAAGACGATGGCGAGATAAAACCACAATTGTTGTATCACCCATATGAGAGTTTGCCGACAAACTTTACAGGTATGGCACTCAAGGTTTATTTCGATTCTATTTACGATCAACCTTATGTCCAGATTAAGGCTAGTCCGGCCAAGTTGTTACAGGGTCACAATGTATTCGGGACGGATAACATAGAGCAGGGTGCAATGGAGATGTTTGGCTATCTGTTTACGTCTTATCCCAAATTTATTGACTTTCTGGATATTTCAAATGCATGGCTATCGCATATTGATGTTACCGCATCAATCCGTTTTAAAGATCAACATACGGCAGATCAAGTACTGGCATTTATGCGCCGTATCCAAAATGGTCAAACATTGCTATCTGATAAACAGCATAAGAATACGGTTTATTGGGGTGGTGTTAGTTCCCGATTACTTAACCACAAATGTTATTTAAAGCATAACGAATATGTCGAGCAATTTGAGGATTATAAGCTGCTTGCAAAACGTGGTGATAAGGCAGCACAACGTGTTGTTGATGTGATGTCTGATATACGTCTTTATAACTGGACAGTTGGTTTAGCTCGTTTTGAAACACGTATGAAAAAACGCTGGTTAGAACGTCAAGGCATACCGACAAAATTGTATGACTTGATCGAATTACAACGTAAACAGCCTGATATTTTAGAAACACTTTTTAAAAAAGCAACGCATAGCATATTTGCAGCCCTAAGAGGTCAAACTATGAAGCTTACAGACGATCATTCTATATATTCTCAAATCAGCAACAATTTACCTTTAGCCAGTTCAAAGCGTCAAATATCAGTGACTAAAGTAATCAAGGTATTTGATTTTTATCTGTGCATCGAACGTCACGGTCATCGTGGTGCTAAAGAACACTATGGCACTCAATATTTTACATTGATTGGTGAATTGGTTAAGTGCGGTTTTACCGAGGATTATATTGGTAACTTGCCTAAAAACCATCTTAATAACCTTGATCATATAACAGCCTATATCACTGTATATCGTAAATTAAGAAAGGTGACTGAACCTAACAATGTATCTGATTTACAGATTCAAAATATTTATAACTTCTATAAACGTTTGAAATCGGAAGGTTATATCACCGTTAAAAAATCAATGAGCAAAGCTCAATTTGCTAAACGTATATCTGCATTAACTTCCTGTGGCTTTTCAAAAGCTTACTTACAAAACCTGCATGACAGTGATTCTAAGAACATTATTCCATTCGTCAAGCTCGTAGAGATTGATTTTAACTCACAACTGCCAGATTGGTACGAACCGCCAGTTTCGCAGTTTAACTACAAACTAGCATAGGTGCGATATGACACAACTACCAGAACATCCAATTATGACCGTTACAGGAATTCGTAAATCCGAGGGCGGATTTACTGGCGAAAACGGCTTAGTCAATTACTCGAATACGGTTGTAACAGTTTTACAGCCGTTTAGTGAGCAAGAATTGCTTCAAGGTGCAATCGGTCTAAAAAGTACCGAGTACAAGATCAAAGGTGCACAGTTCTTTGATGACTATCGTCATTTACACGATAGATTGCCGGCTCAAGCCCAGATGATATTCAAACTCGATGTCACTCGCAAAGTGCCGTCTGTACAGCTTGTTGCGATGAAGTTTGAAGAGCCTGTAAAGGCACAGACCAAGAATGTAAGTAATTGATATATAAAGGGATAATATGCAATGTTTCGTATAATCAATATTA
>NZ_VXKN01000020.1 GCF_008693185.1 Acinetobacter qingfengensis | reverse complement strand
TAAAAGAAGAACCCCCGGCAGGATGACTACCGGGGGTTAGAATAATGAGCTGGCGATGACTTACTCTCACATGGGTAACCCCACACTACCATCAGCGCGAAGAGGTTTCACTTCTGAGTTCGGTAAGGGATCAGGTGGTTCACTCTTGCTATGGTCGCCAGCACAACTGTGATGGGGTGACATTGGTCTTCACTATGCCAACATCAACCACCAAATAGGTGCATAACAGATTAGACTGAGTCTGATATAAGTTGCTGTATTATACTGAGCAATTTCACTAAATCAAGGTATGATTTTAATCATTGATACGATTTACAACCACTTGGGTGTTGTATAGTCAAGCCTCACGAGCAATTAGTATTGGTCAGCTTCACATATCACTATGCTTCCACATCCAACCTATCAACGTCGTAGTCTTCAACGGCTCTTTAGTGGAGATAAACTCCAAGGGAAATCTTATCTTGAGGTAGGCTTCCCGCTTAGATGCTTTCAGCGGTTATCCCTTCCGAACATAGCTACCCGGCGATGCGACTGGCGTCACAACCGGTACACCAGAGGTTCGTCCACTCTGGTCCTCTCGTACTAGGAGCAGATCCTCTCAAATTTCCAGCGCCCACGGTAGATAGGGACCGAACTGTCTCACGACGTTCTAAACCCAGCTCGCGTACCTCTTTAAATGGCGAACAGCCATACCCTTGGGACCTGCTTCAGCCCCAGGATGAGATGAGCCGACATCGAGGTGCCAAACACCGCCGTCGATATGAACTCTTGGGCGGTATCAGCCTGTTATCCCCAGAGTACCTTTTATCCGTTGAGCGATGGCCCTTCCATACAGAACCACCGGATCACTAAGACCTACTTTCGTACCTGCTCGACTTGTGGGTCTCGCAGTTAAGCGCGCTTTTGCCTTTATACTCTACGCGTGATTTCCGACCACGCTGAGCGCACCTTCGTACTCCTCCGTTACTCTTTAGGAGGAGACCGCCCCAGTCAAACTACCCACCAGACACGGTCCTCGTCCCGGATCACGGGACAGAGTTAGAACCTCAACATTACCAGGGTGGTATTTCAAGGATGGCTCCATGGCAACTGGCGTCACCATTTCATAGCCTCCCACCTATCCTACACAAGTAAGGTCAAAGTTCAGTGTCAAGCTGCAGTAAAGGTTCACGGGGTCTTTCCGTCTAGCCGCGGGTACACTGCATCTTCACAGCGATTTCGATTTCACTGAGCCTCTGCTGGAGACAGCGCCGCCATCATTATGCCATTCGTGCAGGTCGGAACTTACCCGACAAGGAATTTCGCTACCTTAGGACCGTTATAGTTACGGCCGCCGTTTACTGGGGCTTCGATCAAGAGCTTCGCTTACGCTAACCCCATCAATTAACCTTCCAGCACCGGGCAGGCATCACACCCTATACGTCCACTTTCGTGTTTGCAGAGTGCTATGTTTTTAATAAACAGTTGCAGCGGCCTGGTTTCTGTGGCTGTCATCAGCTCAGGAAGCAAGTTCCTTCACCAACAACAGCGTACCTTCTCCCGAAGTTACGGTACCATTTTGCCTAGTTCCTTCAGCAGAGTTCTCTCAAGCGCTTTGGTCTACTCGACCTGACCACCTGTGTCGGTTTAGGGTACGATTCCTGTGTAACTGAAGCTTAGAGACTTTTCCTGGAAGCTTGGTATCAGCCACTTCTCTGTACAAGTACAGATTGCTATCGACTCTCAGCATAAAGTACCCCGGATTTGCCTAAGATACATGCCTACAATCTTCCACCTGGACAACCAACGCCAGGCTGACTTAACCTTCTCCGTCCTCTCATCGCATTACACAGAAGTATGGGAATATTAACCCATTTCCCATCGATTACGCCTTTCGGCCTCACCTTAGGGGTCGACTCACCCAGCCCCGATTAACGTTGGACTGGAACCCTTGGTCTTTCAGCGAACGGGTTTTTCACCCGTTTTGTCGTTACTCACGTCAGCATTCGCACTTCTGATACCTCCAGAGAACTTCTCAATTCTCCTTCATCGGCTTACAGAACGCTCCCCTACCACGTAACTCTAAAGTTACATCCGCAGCTTCGGCACATAGTTTTAGCCCCGTTACATCTTCCGCGCAGGCCGACTCGACTAGTGAGCTATTACGCTTTCTTTAAAGGGTGGCTGCTTCTAAGCCAACCTCCTAGCTGTCTATGCCTTCCCACATCGTTTCCCACTTAACTATGATTTTGGGGCCTTAGCTGGCGGTCTGGATTGTTTTCCTCTTGACTACGGACGTTAGCACCCGCAGTCTGTCTCCCGGATAGTACTCATAGGTATTCGGAGTTTGCATCGGTTTGGTAAGTCGGGATGACCCCCTAGCCGAAACAGTGCTCTACCCCCTATGGTATTCGTCCGAGGCGCTACCTAAATAGCTTTCGGGGAGAACCAGCTATCACCAGGCTTGATTAGCCTTTCACCCCTATCCACAAGTCATCCCCTGGCTTTTCAACGACAGTGGGTTCGGTCCTCCAGTTAGTGTTACCCAACCTTCAACCTGCTCATGGATAGATCGCCTGGTTTCGGGTCTATACCCAGCAACTAGACGCCCTATTAAGACTCGGTTTCCCTACGGCTCCCCTATACGGTTAACCTCGCTACTGAATATAAGTCGCTGACCCATTATACAAAAGGTACGCAGTCACCAAACAAGTTGGCTCCCACTGCTTGTATGCATGCGGTTTCAGGATCTATTTCACTCCCCTCACAGGGGTTCTTTTCGCCTTTCCCTCACGGTACTGGTTCACTATCGGTCAGTCAGGAGTATTTAGCCTTGGAGGATGGTCCCCCCATGTTCAGACAAGGTTTCACGTGCCTCGCCCTACTCGTCTTCATTGTGCGTGCCCTTTCGTGTACGGGACTATCACCCTTTATTGTCACACTTCCCAGAGTGTTCCACTAAAACACACACAACTTAATGGGCTAATCCCCGTTCGCTCGCCGCTACTAAGGGAATCTCAATTGATTTCTTTTCCTAAGGGTACTGAGATGTTTCACTTCCCCTCGTTCGCCTTGCATGACTATGTATTCATCATGCAATACCTACCTTATAGTAGGTGGGTTCCCCCATTCAGACATCGCCGGATCACAGGATATTTGCCGCCTCCCCGACGCTTTTCGCAGGCTATCACGTCTTTCTTCGCCTCTGACTGCCAAGGCATCCACCACATGCACTTAATTACTTGACTATACAACCCCAAATAGTCGGGATGATATAATAGTAATCAATTCATATACCAAAACGCTTGATTCAGTGTTTTTGCTAGTTCTCAATTCATCTTATCTAAACAATGACTTGTTCAAATAAATGATTGAGTGAACAATTTATTTCAGACTCAATTCTTTAATCTGTTAATGAATAAACATACCTTCGTCAGGTCATGCTTAATACCGTGATACTTAAATCACAGAAGTTAATAAACCAAGATCTTATCTCTATTTACTAATTTCTGTAATCCAAACTTCTCTTAAGTTCGTGGTGGAGACTAGGAGAGTCGAACTCCTGACCTCCTGCGTGCAAAGCAGGCGCTCTACCAACTAAGCTAAGTCCCCAGCTTATAGCATTTTGTATCTTTTGTGTATGGTGGGTCTGACAAGACTTGAACTTGTGACCCCACGCTTATCAAGCGTGTGCTCTAACCAACTGAGCTACAGACCCAATAGATACTGAAGAACAACTTGTTGTGGATTCTTACCAATCAACCAACCTTTTCGTTAAGGAGGTGATCCAGCCGCAGGTTCCCCTACGGCTACCTTGTTACGACTTCACCCCAGTCATCGGCCACACCGTGGTAACCGCCCTCATTGCTGTTAGGCTAGCTACTTCTGGTGCAACAAACTCCCATGGTGTGACGGGCGGTGTGTACAAGGCCCGGGAACGTATTCACCGCGGCATTCTGATCCGCGATTACTAGCGATTCCGACTTCATGGAGTCGAGTTGCAGACTCCAATCCGGACTACGATCGGCTTTTTGAGATTAGCATGCCCTCGCGGACTAGCAACCCTTTGTACCGACCATTGTAGCACGTGTGTAGCCCTGGCCGTAAGGGCCATGATGACTTGACGTCGTCCCCGCCTTCCTCCAGTTTGTCACTGGCAGTATCCTTAAAGTTCCCATCCGAAATGCTGGCAAGTAAGGAAAAGGGTTGCGCTCGTTGCGGGACTTAACCCAACATCTCACGACACGAGCTGACGACAGCCATGCAGCACCTGTATGTGAATTCCCGAAGGCACTCTCTCATCTCTGAAAGATTCTCACTATGTCAAGGCCAGGTAAGGTTCTTCGCGTTGCATCGAATTAAACCACATGCTCCACCGCTTGTGCGGGCCCCCGTCAATTCATTTGAGTTTTAGTCTTGCGACCGTACTCCCCAGGCGGTCTACTTATCGCGTTAGCTGCGCCACTAATCCCTCAAAGAGACCAACGGCTAGTAGACATCGTTTACGGCATGGACTACCAGGGTATCTAATCCTGTTTGCTCCCCATGCTTTCGTACCTCAGCGTCAGTATTAGGCCAGATGGCTGCCTTCGCCATCGGTATTCCTCCAGATCTCTACGCATTTCACCGCTACACCTGGAATTCTACCATCCTCTCCCATACTCTAGCTTACCAGTATCGAATGCAATTCCCAAGTTAAGCTCGGGGATTTCACATCCGACTTAATAAGCCGCCTACGCACGCTTTACGCCCAGTAAATCCGATTAACGCTCGCACCCTCTGTATTACCGCGGCTGCTGGCACAGAGTTAGCCGGTGCTTATTCTGCGAGTAACGTCCACTTAGCCTAAGTATTAGTTAGGTAAGCCTCCTCCTCGCTTAAAGTGCTTTACAACCATAAGGCCTTCTTCACACACGCGGCATGGCTGGATCAGGGTTTCCCCCATTGTCCAATATTCCCCACTGCTGCCTCCCGTAGGAGTCTGGGCCGTGTCTCAGTCCCAGTGTGGCGGATCATCCTCTCAGACCCGCTACAGATCGTCGCCTTGGTAGGCCTTTACCCCACCAACTAGCTAATCCGACTTAGGCTCATCTATTAGCACAAGGTCACAAGTGATCCCCTGCTTTCCCCCGTAGGGCGTATGCGGTATTAGCGCTCCTTTCGGAACGTTGTCCCCCACTAATAGGCAGATTCCTAAGTATTACTCACCCGTCCGCCGCTAGGTCAATTACCGAAGTAATATCCCCCGCTCGACTTGCATGTGTTAAGCCTGCCGCCAGCGTTCAATCTGAGCCATGATCAAACTCTTCAGTTAAAATCATTTCGCACCTTATTTATAGACAAGGTGCCAATTCTGGCTCATTCATCGTACTGACTAAAAATTCACTCAAATAAACTTCGAGTAATTTCTACCAATCCAATCAATGATATTTTATCGATCAATCAATTAGTAAAAATCCACACAAGTTGTTCTTCATTGCTCTTAATGATCTTCTCACTGACTCGTCATCAGCAAGCTAGGTCGGCTATATTACTCTAAATCTCTTCAAAGTCAACTGGTAATTTAGATTTCTTTAAAACTTATTCCTTCTCCCAAAATGATAATCAAAACCCTTAAGCCCTAACTAACACCCTGTTTTTCAACAAGTTTTTATCTGCATCACCGCCGATGGATGTGCATTCTACACTATCCCCATACCTTTGCAATACCCCAAAACCCTTTTTT
>NZ_VXKN01000019.1 GCF_008693185.1 Acinetobacter qingfengensis | reverse complement strand
TTTTTTTTGTGGCGTCAGTACTGCTCAGGATCGGTTGCTGTGCCGGTTTTTTTATTATTGGTTGCGGCGTGGTGGTGTTGACTGTCGGTTGGGCTGTTACTGTTGCTGCGGAGCTATCCTGTTCTATCGTTTGTGAGGATTTCGATAATGATACAAATTTCACCTGTATGGCTTTAGTTACCGGTGGAGAGTCCAGTCGATACGACTCACTCACATTCATCAGTAGCCATAGAATAAAAACATGACTTATCATCACAGCAAACACGATAATAAATTTTCTTTTAATCGCTGAGGTATACAGCACATTTGATAAAACAAGATTCGACATAATCCAGCCTAATTCAATCCTTCTCACACAACACATGCAAAGATGCATACGATTAAATCCCGCCTCTACTATTAATAACGAATGAGTTTGAGAAAAGACGCAAAAAAAATTCTTATTTCGTTTTCTAATGATTTTTTGTATGATTATTTATGAACAATTGATTGCAATTTGCAAACATTTAAACGAAAATAATTATTATTTACCTGTGCAGGAAATGTCATGACCTCCTCAACCTCATCTAAAGCACAGCAACATTTAATTAGCGAAATGTATTTGCAACATCATGACTGGCTATTGCAATGGTTACGTCATCGGATCAAACATCCCTTAAATGCAGCCGATATCGTACAGGATACATTTTTACGTCTATTACAAGCACAACAAAAAATTACTGCCTTACAAGAACCTAGAGCTTATTTACTTAATATTGCCAAACATTTACTGATTGATCAGCATCGCCGTTACACCATTGAAAAAAATTATATGGAAGCCTTATGTGAACAATTACAATTAGATGAACAAGATTCGCAACAAAGTCGCTTTGAAGATGTAATCCAGATTCTGGATTTTCTCACTGTTGCCCTATCCACCACACACAGTACTGCTAGACAAAGCTTTCTAATGTATTATTTTGAAGGCTACACCCAAACAGAAATTGCAGAAAACTTGCAACTTTCCTTGCGTACCATTCAAGGCTATCTTGCAGATTGTTTAAGTCTATGTTATGAAACTCGACATCGATTAAACGCAGAACTTAATGATGAATAAACAGCAAATTCGGCGTGAAATTGCTTTATGGATCATTCGTCTAGATTGTGATGATCCACAGGAACGTGCAAAAATACAACAACAATTTGAAGACTGGAAAAAAAGCCATCCAGAACATTTGCATTATTTTGAAGAGCTAAATTTATTTAATGAAGAGATTCAGAAAATCTCACAAAAACACGCACTAAAAAGCCAAACTGTTAAACAAACCTTTCAGGCTGTCGAACAGGACAAATTACATATTTTGTCATTGTTTAAAAAAACAATCTTGGCAATTACTGCTGTCAGTTTTTCTGCCTATATTTTTTATAGTTATTTTCCAATGCAATACTATACAGCTGATTATAAAACTGGGATTGCCGAAACACGTAGCTTTACCTTATCTGATGGTTCAAAAATTACACTTAGCGCAAAATCTGCCATCAAACTGGATTTTTCTGCAACACAACGCCGTATCGAATTAATTCAGGGCGACCTTTATATTGATGTTGCCAAGGATACTGGTCGCCCTCTCATTGTACAGACACCTCAAGCTAACTTTAAGGCACTAGGTACCCAATTTATTGTCAACCGCTATCCAACCAGTAGCACATTAAGCATGTTGCATTCCAAAGTTCAAGTGACCACAAATCAAGCTTTACAACCACATTCAGAAGTAGTTAGTGAAGGCGAAAAAATTCAGGTTAATCAACAAGGATTAGGGAAAATTGAAACAATTAACCCAGTGTCTATCCAAATGGCATGGCAAAAACATCAAATTGTTGCAGATGAATTACCGTTGTCTGATTTACTAACCCGACTAAATGCATACTATAACCGCTATATTATTTTTGATCATTCACGTTTAAGTCACATCAAAGTTACCGGTGTAATTAATACAAATCAAGATCTGGATGCTACATTACGCTTGCTCAAAACCCAATATCCAGAAATTGATTTTGTTCAGGTTGGAAATTTTGTAACTTATGCAAAAGTTCGTACTAATCCTTGAGAGATAAGGTTTTATTTTGCTAAAACTGATTGTTATAGCATTCATACCTTCGCTATTTAAGTTAAATTCATTTTATCATTTAAAACAACCTGATCAGTTTAATTAGCATCATATATATAAATTCAACAATTAAAATACTTAAAAATTCACTTGCATAACTATTAAAAATCTGTATAATTTAAAGCCAAAAGAATTAGTATATTTATTAATATTTTATCATTCGCAGTTTTATACATAATCCTTCGTTTAATTGATTTTTTTAAATACATTATTATCTTTTCAAATCATTATTAAATTTAAACAGGATATTATATATGTCAAATGTTTGCACCGGTACAGTAAAATGGTTTAACGAAACTAAAGGTTTTGGTTTTATTCAGCAACAATCAGGTCCTGATGTATTTGCCCATTTTAAAGAAATTCGTTCAGAAGGTTTTAAAACTTTACACGAAGGCCAAAGAGTAGAATTCACGATCAGTCAAGGACAAAAAGGCCCTTCTGCCAACGATATTCGTGTTCTTTAATATTTTTAAAGAACTGAATTTTATTTGTTCTGTAAATAGTTTATGAATTCTATAGACTATTTTCAAATTTTAATTAATATTAGATAATTTTTTTAATAACTTATTTTTGAAACACAATTTTAAATGATATTGCAAAATTAATTAAATATCTAAACCAATTTACAAAGTTAAAAACCATGAAGAAAATGAATGAATGGCTAGTAGCCAAAGCAACCAACGGACATGAAATAATTGTCAAAATTATCCCTCTGAAGCGAATACAAAATTTTATGGAAGGCCGTCAGGAATGGGTGGAAGTGGGTCAAAAAATTCAACTCAAATGCGGACAAGAAATTGAAATGAACTTAGACTGTAAAAGTTTTTATATATCTGCTAATCAATTATATAAACTCCCTTAATTAAGTTAAATTTCTATTCTTTAGAACGCTGTATAATTGAAGTCAACGCCACTATTAAATCAACAAGCAATCAAATTATTTTTTGATGTAATTTGATCGCTTAATTTTATTTCTACAAACTAAAAATTATTACTTGTTAAAATTTAAAACCGATGTTCCAATTTTAAACTAATATTATGTTTATCAAAACTATAATATTGGTATACATTACTTTTATTATGAGTATAACGATAATTCAACGTTGGAATTAAACCATAAAACTGCCATCGAGGTGCAGAAACAGTTACATTATAATTTTGTTCAAAGTCATGGCGTCTAGTTCCAAAAACTGCAACATATTTATCATATTGTCGCCAACGAAAAGAATTAGTAAGTGAAGCATTAAAGCCGGCATTAAATTGTTTAGTGACACCCAGTCTTAGACCTTGTTGTTCGTAAGCAGTATAATATTGTTCTTCAGTATTATGATCGACATAATCCAACCCAGCATTCAAACTCCATTGTTTTGGCAAAATTTTCCAAAAAGTTGCAAAAGCCGAATATTCCACACCATTTTGCGTAGTGTAATTTGAATAATTAAAATCCTTGATTTCTGTTTCTAGCTTGAATGCTTTGTCCTGACCAATAAAGCGCATCCATTCTGCCCGTCCACCCCAGGCATTATAATAAGGATCATGTCCAAAATATTTATGTTCAAATACAGGTGCAAATAATATCTGGTTTTTCTGATCCTGATAACTATAACCGGCATTAAAGTTAAAAGTCAGTTCGTTATAATCAGGTTCATTTGGATAGACTTGTCCATAACCTAATCCTCGAAAGGCAATACCATGATTGCTGGAAAGCGACCAGCGTTTACTTAAGGTTGCTTCATAATCCAGTCCCGTTGCATTAATCGGATCAGGACTACTTTCATTTTGATTAGCAACAAAGATTTTATTGCCATCCTTATCAAGCAAATAATCACCATTGGTATCAGCTGCATACCAAGTAATAGTATTATTATATTCTGCGGAATTATTTAGGTTGGTTGCATAACGCCCACCAAAAGCAATTGAGCCCTGCCATGCATCACGTTGTTTTAATCCATTTAAATATGATTCGACATTTTTCACGATATTTTGTGCTGTACGATCAGTAGAGGGTGCCAAATGATCCTTTACTTGCTGAAAGACTTGTTTAGCTTCTTTATTTTTTTGTTGTTCTGTCAATACCCTTGCCAATTCCAGCTTGATAATTTGATTTTGCGGTTGTAATTCGAGTGCCTGCTTAAAATCCTGTTCGGCTTGTTTTGGATGACCTTGTACACGTGCCAATGCACCTTGTGCAAATAAGGCCAAAGATTGATCATAATTTTCTAGTTTTACATAAGCATCTAAATAAATTTTTACAGCTTGCCACTGATTTTGCATGACGGAAAGATACAGAGCCCGACCGACTTCTTCTATATTTTGTTCAACTTTAATGGCTTCACCATTAATTAGTATTGTGGGTAATTCGCTAGTATCCTGTTTTCGTAATGCTTTGATGTTTTGTTCACGTTGTAATTGTTGTTGCTGAATATCCTGATTAAGTCGTAACTGAGTATCTTCATCGGCAGCATATATAAATTGCTGGATCGATAATAATGCACAGAACAACAATGTTTTTTTCATTAATAAATACCAATAGCAAAATAGGATAATAGAATAAGAAAGACTTGCCGAAGCAAGTCTTTCTTTATAAAACTTATTGTCTTACACCACCAAAGGCGATGTCATAAGAACGATCGGTAAATGTTGCGATACCGGCCAATTGTGCTTGTGTATTAAAGAAGTTACCAGAAACTACACCACCAGAAGCAGTTTTACCGCCTGTCCATGATGCATTGGAACCACTAATTGCTGCTGTCGCATTGTTAATGGTTGCCGTACCGACATTAAAGGTACTTGTACCATCAGTTAAGGTACCGGTTAAAGTACCAGTGCCTGTAGCTGAAGCACCAAAAGTAGCGACATAGGTACCACTATAATAATTACCATTATTTAAACCGGAAACGCTATAGTTAGCAGTTACACCATAGTTGGCAGAGCTAATTGCACTATCCACAGCTTGCCCATTATAAAATACGGTATAAGTCGAAGGATCTGCTGCCTTTGTAGTACCCACTTCAGTTGCCCAGTTACCAAACCAGACATCAGCACTACCTACTTGTTTAAAGTTCCAGACGCCAATATTACCATGACCGGGAATATCACTACCTGCAACATTATAAACACCATTGGAATCGGCACCTAGACGAGTAAAGTGTTGTAAAAAAGATGCGTGAGACTGTCCAAAAATACTTACACCATCTACACCACCTGCAGCAGTCCCATTATAGGTACCTAAAGAAAGTAAACCATCACCTTCTTCACCCCCATAGCTTTGTCCCGATTTAAAATCCGCATGTGCTGCACCTACCATAGCTAATGAAGTCATTAACGCTAATACAATTTTTTGAGTTTTCATAACATAGTTACTCTTTGTAAGATTTAAAGTTTCATTAAGAAATCTAATGGATAAACTTAATGATTATCATTAAAATAAAATGTTGTGTTTTTCTCATTTCTTTCTATGTCTGTGTAAATGGAAAATTTAACATTTTATTTAGGAATTAATAATGATTAATAAAAATCAATCACTATTGGTTTACATATAAATAAAGCCATTAATGCACCTTATCTACATGGTTTAATTTTGTAGCCACAAGTTAATATTTATCTTTCATATTAACCCGTTTAATTAATCTACAAAATATTAAACACTATTTCAAGAGTTTTTTATATTTATTTTTTAATTAACTTATATTATTTTAACAAATAAAAAAGCATATAAAAAATATTTTTCACCACTATATTTAATGGTAAAAATTCTAACAACCCTATAAACTTATAAACAACAAAACTTACCTTATTACAAAAAACTCATAATAAGATAAGTAATACATAATCTATAATGTAGTCTCGATATTTATATTATCAATAGATATTCTCCATTAAAAATTATAGGTTAAAGCCAGTTTCCAGGTACGTCCCGGTGCTGGCGTAGCAGATCGGCTAATTGGATCAAGATAGTAACGGTTACCCAAATTAGTTCCAATAAAATCAATACTTAGATGCTCATTGT
>NZ_VXKN01000018.1 GCF_008693185.1 Acinetobacter qingfengensis | reverse complement strand
CAAAATAATATCATTGGTGAGTATGAGTCTAGCGGCAGGATTGATGATTTGGAAAGTACCACATCCGTGGTTTGTTGTCGGGGCGATAGTGTGTATGATTACTGTGCAAATCTGGATGTGGACTAGATCGGCAAGAAATTAAAAACTTTTCTAAACATGCGTTTAGTCCATTTAAATATTTGAGATGATGAATTTGCCAAATCTTTATTAAAAAAGATAAATTAAATATGTGTAATAAAGATCATAATATATATTGTAAACTCATACAGTTAAATTGGTTATTGGTAAATATCAATTTTTATTTACAACTTGAATTAAAATCTTGAAAAAATAATCAAATATATTACACTTTAATTAATAATAATTATCATTTTCAAATTGTGGGTGGTTATGAAACAAAGGCAAAATCAACTCGTAGAGTTCTTTGTCAATCATCATGATGAATTATTAAACTATCTGAGTGCGCGTCTGGGTAATCGTCAGTTTGCCATGGAGATGGTGCAAGAAACTTATCTTCAAATGGCAAGAAAATCAGATTATTTTGAAAATAAAGTCATGACTTTGGCACTACTAAAACGGGTTTCCTTAAATCTTGCGATTGATCATTGTCGTAAACAGCAGACTCTAGAAGACCGTATTGACTTTGATAGTGAAAAATTAAATGAATTTTCGGATCTGGAGTTACATGGCTGGACATCTGCTGAATTGGTTGTTGCGCAACAGCAATTTGAAAAAATGATTTTCAAAAAAATTCATGAATTACCACCGGTATGTCAGGACGTATTTATTCTGGCACATGTTCATCATTTGACACGTGAAGAAATTGCCAAGCAATTAGAACTTTCCTTGAGCATGGTCACCAAGCATCTTAATCGTGCTTATCCTTGTTTAATTCCATTATTGTTTCCAACAGACCATCAAGATTGAATGTAAGTAAACAGCTATGTCAAAAACAAAACATCATTCGTTAAAGAGCAAATCTGTAAGCTATACCAGTCAAGATATTGATGAGGCATTGATACCTTTTGAACAGGCATTGGTTGCACATTTTCCAAGTAAGGAACAAATTATTCTGCGTGCCAGACAACGCAGATTACGCAGAAAACAGGGGGTTTCTGCATTGTTAATGGTGGTATCTTCATCAGTATTTTTATTTTGGTGGAATCCAGCCTATCAGACTCAGCAATGGACAACAAAATTAGGTGAAACCAGAAAAATCAATCTTTCAGATGGTAGTCAGATTCATTTAAACACCGACTCAAAAGTATTGGTAAAAATGCATTTGCGATCTCGTGAAATACAATTACAGCAGGGTGAAGCAACTTTCCATGTTGGGCATTTACCAAATGGTTTACGCAAATTTGAACGTCCATTTACGGTGCAAGCAGGTCAATTACATATTGAAGATATTGGTACGGTGTTTAATGTGCACCGTTATTCACAGCATCATGCGATAGTCACGGTATTACAGGGTAAGGTACGTGTGAGTACACGGGCAACACCGACACAATATATAGATCTTGAGAAAAATCAAAGTATCGAAAATCATGCAACGCTTCTTGGGGAGATGAAATACGTTAATGCTCAGGCACAGACAGCATGGCATGATGGTGTGATCAAATTTGATCACATGCCTTTAGGTGATGTTATTCGGGAATTCCAGCGTTATGCTACTTTTCAAGTGGATTTCAACCAACCACAAGCGGAACAGCTTAAAATTTCTGGAAGCTTTGATGCAGCACAATCCCAGCAATTTATTGAATTGTTGCCGAATTTTGCACCTGTACAGGTTCGGCAATTGTCATCGGGGACATGGCAAATCTCAACAAGAAAAAAATAAATAAATTTTTTGATTAAGACAGGTGTTTATATCGCATCTCAAAATCGTTTAAGTAAATGAACGATTATATTTTTCATTTACGAGGTTAATGATGGGGCAAGCACAGCGATTCAAATTGAAGGCTTGGAAGCTCAAGAGCCTAAGTCTGGTAGTGGCAACTGTACTTTATTCAGGGAGTGTGTATGCAGAAGTGATTTCGCTAGAGGTCAATCTGCCAACCCAGTCGTTACAGACATCTATAGAACGTATCGCGCAACAGGGCAATGTACATATTGTCTATCTTAGTGATCTATTACAACAGAAAAAAGCTCCAGCATTAAGGGGTAAATATACGATAGATCAGGCATTAGAAAAATTATTACAGGGTACGAATTTAACAGTTCAGAAAAATGGCAATGTGTATACCATTACATCTAGATCGGTTAAGAATAATTTTTCGAGTAGTGATCACAAGGTAGATAAAAATGTAGTGCAACTATCAGCAATTACTGTCAGAGCTGAACATGATAATAGTTATGATCAGCCACGTTCAATTACTGTGATTAATCGTAAACAACTGGAAGATCGGCCAGCAAAACATGCTGCTGATATGTTGGAACAAAGTGCTGGTGTCTATTCTAGTGTGAGCCAGCAGGATCCAGCTTTATCAGTTAATATTCGTGGTATACAGGATTTTGGTCGTGTCAATATGAATATTGACGGCATGCGTCAAAACTTTCAAAAAACCAGTCATGGTGCTCGTGATGGACAAATGTATATTGATTCGGAATTATTATCTGCTGTCAAAATTGAAAAAGGCGCTACCAATAGTTTGGGAAGTGCTGGAACTTTAGGTGGAATTGCGACTTTTACTACAGTCAATGCCGATGAATTTTTACAGAATGGCAAGGATTTTGGTGGAAAACTACACGTTAGCACTGGAACTAACGCAAGCAAATTTATTGGTAGTGCTATTGTTGCAGGACGCTATCAGGATGTAGATGTATTACTTGGGATTAGTGAGCGAAAATTAGGTGATTATAATCCAGGTAAAAAAGGTAATATTGGTGATATTCGAACGTCCGTCAGTGATCCGTATAATGCCGGAGTAACTACCGCAGCAATGCAGGAGGCTCTGAAAAATCAGAAAGTTTCTTTTTCAAATTACGAAATGCAATCTGGTTTATTTAAAGTTGGCTGGAATATTGATGAAAGTCAACGTTTGCAATTTAGTTATTTACAAACGAATACTGACACCCCTAATGCAGGCATGATTACGGCAATTTATAGCGACCCCAATAATACCCGTGGATATTATACATTAGGTTGGAAAAATACTGGCTTTAGTCAGGTAAGCGCCAAAAATTTTGCACTGGATTATAGTTTAAAGCCAGTCGGTCAGGACTGGCTGGATTTAAAAGCCAAAATTTATCATGTGGATACTAAAGATAATACTGATACATATAGTACCAGCACCTTAACTGATAATAGTTACTCGACAGAAACTCGGCTTAAAACATATGGTTTGCAACTGGAAAATACTTCACGGTTTCAAATTTTTGATAAGCATCTAATACAGGCCAATTATGGATTGGATTTTTTCTATGATAAAAATGACAGCCATTCCAGTAAAGCAAGTATGGAGGGCGTTACTCCTAAAGGTAATCGCTGGATGGCAAGTATTTTCAGCAACTTGATCTACAATTATGATGATTGGTTGAAGATAGAGGGTGGACTGCGTTATGACCGTTACCGATTAAGAGGCAATACTAGTATAGATGGTATCTGGTATATCTATGATGTATGTACTGAGAGAAGAGCATCCTCGTGTACATATAAAGATACCATGAGTTGGCATGTTGATCGTGAAGAGGGCAAATTATCTCCTACATTTGCATTGGGAATTAAACCTGGCATTGAATGGCTTGAAATTTTTGCTAATTATGGCAAAGCATATCGTCCGCCTGCCATCACTGAAACTTTGGTTTCAGGAAGTGCACACAGTTCTGCAACAGTTTATCCAAACCCTTATGCTCAAGCAGAAAGATCGGAGTCATGGGAAGTTGGATTCAATGTAAATAAGCAAAATTTATTTGTGGATCATGATCAATTTAATCTGAAAATAGCTTATTTTGATACACGTGTAGACAATTATATTTCCTTGGCAACTAATAGAATTTTACCTGGTTATGGCGTTCTTGCCAGCTCTGGTTATGCTGCTTATGTGAATAATTTGCTAAAAACACAGTTTAAAGGGATTGAATATCAACTTAGCTACGATGCAGATATATTTTATGCAAATTTAAGTTATTCCAGAATACTTGGGAAAAATGACTTTTGTTCCAAAGCAGCTTGGTTAGGAAATAAGATAAAATTTGGTGGAGAGGCTTACAACTGGTATCCAGTTGAATATGAAGAAACTATTTTAGCCTGTAGTGGCAGTAGTTCCGGTATTACAAGCGGTACATTCAGCAATCTAAATTATTTACCTAGTGATCGTGGCTCATTAACATTAGGTGGACGTTTAATGGATCATCGGTTGGATTTCGGTGCAATTATTCGTTATAACAAAGGCCGACAAGACCATTCAGTTGTTTCAAGCAGTGGTGCAGTCGGTTCATTTTATGTGGCAGATTGGCCGAAATATACCTTGCTGGATCTTTATGCCAGTTATCAAGTTAATTCGCAGTTAAAATTTAGTGGTTCAGTAGAAAACCTGATGGATCGAGCGTATGTGGTCGCTTTTGGTGATACTTTGTCCTATACATTAGGACGTGGTCGTACCTTTATAGCGGGATTGGAATATAAATTTTAAGGTTATTTAAGATAGTCACATTGCAATGCATCTTTCTTCTCAGAGTAAGGTGCTTCATCATTATTTGATATTAGGTTTATTATGAATACTGCAACATTATCACATCGTCTCAAGATTGAAACCAGCCATGAACATGACCGTATGGAACAGCTCATGGAAAAGGCACAGGTATTTGCCAATCGACACAACTATGCCCAGCATACCTTGGCACAATACTATTTCCAGCAAGATATCGAAAATCTATATCGCCATGCCGAAGTGGAACAGATCATTCCAGATTTAGACGTGCGGGGTCGTTCACAGGCCGCTCTACAGGATTTGCAGGATTTAGGCTTAGAACCACAAAGCAGTGATATTGCTACAGAACAAGTCGGTTATCCCGAAGCTTTGGGCTGGATTTATGTCTCAGAAGGTTCGACTTTGGGCGCAGCATTTTTATTTAAAGAAGCGCAAGCAAAGTTGGGTTTATCGGCAGAATTTGGTGCACGTAATCTGGCTGCCTACCCAGAGGGGCGTATGCGCGTGTGGAAACGTTTTAAACAGGCATTGGATGAAGCAAATTTTAGCAAGGAAGATCAGGACAAAGTGATTCAGGGTGCATTGGATGGCTTTACCCGTTTTGGTCAATTGCTCGACAACCTTGATCAGTTGAAATAACCGGATAACAGCATCTGAGCCGAACATTCAGGGAAGAACAACATGCGAAACCAGTCGCCTGACGTAAATATCAGTGACTCGAAGCTATCCAAAAGAGTTTGGGTGAGGTGGCTCTGTATCGCCATGTCGATCATCTGTTTAATTGTGGGGACGATAGGGATAGTTGTGCCGGGCTTACCTACCATTGATTTTTATATTTTGGCCAGTATTTTTGCAGCAAAAGGTTCAAGTCGTTTACATCAGTGGATTATACACAACCGGTGGATTGCCCCGATATTACAGCAATGGCATGAACATCGGACATTACCGTTAAAAGTCAAAATAATGTCGTTAGTGAGTATAGCGGCAGGACTGATGATCTGGAAAGTTCCGCATCCATGGTTTGTTGCTGGGGCGATTGTGTGTATGATTGCTGTGCAAATCTGGATGTGGACTAGAAAATAATAATTTAAATCAATCTACTGCTAAAAATAGAAAAAATATTTAAAAAACTTGTCATATTTTATGTTTTGTTTTGGTAACTATTAATGAAAATATTAATCATTATCTTTGGGGTTACAGATGAAGTCACTGCAAAAAACCTATCTTTCTATATTGATACAGGCATTTGCGATTGCAAGTGTACCTGTTACAACACTTTATGCGCAGCCTGCTCAGGCACAAGTGACGGAGCAGCGTAGTTATAACATTCCTGCCAATACATTGGGTTATGTTTTATCTACTTTTGCAGCGCAGTCTGGTGTGGTGTTTAGTTATGACCCAAAAATTGTGCAAGGCCAAACAAGTCCGGGTTTACAGGGAAAATATTCGGTAGATACAGGATTTAAAAAAATACTTGCGGAAACATCCTATCAATTAAAAGAATCTGATCAAGGTTATGTATTGATCAAAAATAATGAAAATAAATCCGACCGAAGTGATCATACTCAGATAAACAATATCCATGGTGCAACAGTGCAACAAGAAGCAGTCCAGCTTGCACCTCTAGTTGTCTATGGTCAGAAAGATCGGGATACACAAGGCTATGATGATGTATATGATAAAAATTACAGTACAGTTTACGCAGGAAAAGACCTGATTGAACGTTTTAAAGGCACTACACCATCTGATTTATTTAAGGGCATGGCCAATGTGTATAGTGGTGATGCTAGAAATAGTGGTGCTTTAGATCCGAATATCCGGGGAGTACAGGGCGAAGGACGTGTACCATTAACCATTGATGGTACAGAACAGGCTTTAACGGTATGGCGTGGTTATAATGGAGCAAATAATCGAAATTACATCGATCCAAATTTGATCAGTAGTATTTCAATTATAAAAGGTTCTGGATTAAATAGGGATG
>NZ_VXKN01000017.1 GCF_008693185.1 Acinetobacter qingfengensis | reverse complement strand
AAGTTTTTATCTGCATCACCGCCGATGGATGTGCATTCTACACTATCCCCATACCTTTGCAATACCCCAAAACCCTTTTTTTCTCCTTTCGTTCGTTTATTCAGCATTTCTACCCTATTTTTATTATGAACGATTGTTTATTGCACATTTATTGTAATAAAAATAATAAATATGCAATTTTTAGTTCATTTATTAATGTCTTCCAGAGTACGTCCTTTAGTTTCTTCACCTAATATCATGACCACCACTGCAACAGTAAGAAGAACTATAGTAAACATTAAAAAAACATGTTGAAAGCTATTCGGTAATTCCATTAATGCAGTTACCGCCAGCGGTGCGCAGATACCACCAACACGTCCTATGGCCGAAGCCCAGCCTGACCCAAATGCGCGAATATTTATTGGATATTGTTCTGGTGTATATGTATAAACAACTCCCCATGCTCCTAGATTAAAGAATGATAGTAAACATCCCCATAAAATAATTTGATTGATCGTATTGGCCTGACCAAAAAAATACGCGCACACAGCACATACAGCGATAAATCCTGATAATGTCAATTTACGCCCAAATTTTTCTACACTCCATGCTGCAACCAGATAGCCTGGGAGTTGTGCCAAAATCATCATTAATACATATTCAAATGATTTAACAATCGTAAAACCTTGCTGTACCAATAAACTCGGTAACCATGTAAAAAT
Organism: Acinetobacter qingfengensis; assembly: GCF_008693185.1. GTDB lineage: Bacteria > Pseudomonadota > Gammaproteobacteria > Pseudomonadales > Moraxellaceae > Acinetobacter > Acinetobacter qingfengensis. The sequence goes on along the minus strand of NZ_VXKN01000017.1, from coordinate 9,168 downwards.
ACCGTAATAGGAATATACGACACCAAACCAGACCAACCAAAGCATTAATGTTCTTTTCCAAAAAGGATCAGACCAAAGCTGATTAAATGAAACTTGTTGTTGTCGTGTAATGGCTAACGCATGAATTTGCTTAATAGGCGTTAAGCCAGCTTGTTGCTCTAATTTCGTGATAATCTGGTGTGCATCATTTAAGCGGCCACGATTGATTAGATAAGGAATAGATTCCGGAATTTTTTTCCAAATAACAATTGCATATAGCACAGGTAATCCACCTATCAGAAAGGCTGCATGCCATCCAAATTTTGGAATAAAAAAGTAAGCAACTAATGCGGCAACCAGCCAGCCCAGCCCCCAGAAACTTTCAAGTAAGACGATAAATCGCCCTCGTACTTGTGCTGGAACATATTCACTCATTAAAGAAACTGCAACGGGTAATTGTCCACCTAAACCCAGCCCAACAATAAAGCGGAAGATCAATAGCCATGTTAAATTAGGTGCGAAAGCACAACATGCTGTTGCAAGACTATAAATAAGTAATGTCCATGCAAAAATAGTTTTTCGACCAAAACGATCTGCTAAACCACCTGCAAAGACTGCTCCAATCGCCATACCAATAAAACTAATACTGACAATGGATGCTTTTTCACTTGCTGATAATGTCCAATCTGTTGCTAATGTCGTCAGAATAAAGGAGATCATTCCTGTATCCATAGCATCAAACATCCAGCCCAGACCAATCATTCCTAATAAACTATAATGAAATTTTCCAACTGGGATTCGCTGCAAACGACTGATCAAATCCATTGCATTACTCAAGTGATTCAAAAAAGTGGAATCATTTAAGCATAAATGAGGAAGAAAGAAATTATCTTTTCATCCTAAACAGTATGTAAAAATCGAATGAATTATCGGCTTTTATACAATCATAACTAGATGCGATAAAGCTTAGGTTACTTCTAGTGTTCATCTTTAGATGAAGCCGAGCTTTCATCATCATCTTTATAAATAAATTTCGGCATTTCAAGACCGAAATAAATTGCTATCACCCGTAGAGTAAATCCAAATATCAGGGTCAGTAGAACTGTTGTTTCTAATGCCAAATTGGCATAAGTACTACATAACCAGTAAAATACGACAGCAACAAATGAAATACTGGCATATAGCTCTCGGCGAAAGACCAATGGTACATCATTACATAAGATATCGCGTAAAATACCGCCGCAAACTCCTGTGAGAATCCCAGCAACACTGGCTACAACAAAACCATGCCCTGTATCAATAGCAACCTGACAACCAATAATGGTAAATGCGATTAATCCCAATGCATCAAGTAGCAAAAAGATTTTTCTAAGATGCTTCATCCATGTGGCAATAACTATTGTAAACAACGCAGCAAAGGTCGTAATTACCAAATATTCAGGGTGTTTGACCCAGCTCAACGGATAATGTCCCAATAAAACATCACGTACAGAACCACCACCGAGTGCTGTAACAAAGGCTATCAGAATTACACCAAACCAATCCATACTTCGGCGTCCAGCAGAAAGTGCACCTGTCATTGCTTCAGCGGTAATTGCAATAATATAAATAATTGTGAGTAACATCGTCCAATCATCGAAACTCAAAAAAAGGTTATTGTAGCTGAGTTAAATATAAAAACTATGCGAGAAAAGGCGCACAACAATATTTAAATTTTTTGGCTGAACCACATAAACATGGCTGCTTCATACTTAGTATTTGTTGTACAGTAGGATCAAGAAAATACCATTGCTGCCCAATACGTACAAATGCCGATAATTCATGATGAAAATCTCGTCCATGCTCCGTCAAATAATAAGCCTTAAATTCAACTTGTGCATGAATTTTATCAAGTTTTGAAATATGCCGAATAATGTCCAAACCATCCCACTCGGTATCTTTGCTCCATTGCAACATGGCAGCCTGATTGAGTAAATCCTGCTGTGCAGGTACAGTAGTGTTTACAATATAAGCTATATCTTGTAATACATAGGCACTATAGCGGGAACGCATTAATTGTTCTGCTGTATCGGTTTTTTTACCCAAATGATAAGGTTGGCAACATTGAGAATAAAATTGCAGAGATTGACAAAAACAAGGTCGATCTGAAAACATATTGGGATCAATAATAAAATAAGCTGAATCCTAACATAAACCTATTTTTTATGATTAATTATCCGTATTCTTAAAATATGAGCGGTAATATTTAATCAGGCAATCGATCACCTGAAATAAAATGAGTTTGCACTAAAACAAATTTTTCTTTAAAGCACAGTGAAAATGGTTCAAGCAAAACCCAATAATGAAAAAAATACAGTCAAATTCAGGTGATTTTTAACCATCCTAGGACTTTTAAGATAGCTTCATTCCAAAGTAACGTATGAGCAAAAGACTCTTTATTCATACTTCAAATTACATATTCGGCTCACAGCATGCCAGACTTCATGGCTGTAGTGAACCTTTAATTTTGGAGAAATTCAGGAAGCCTGTGTCGCCCCCGAATTAAGTAACCATCTAGGAAGGTTAGTTTTAGCAACAAATCACTGTATTAAAATATATATTCTACCCATAAAAAAGGCCTTATCAACTGATAAGGCCTCTTAAGAATTTGGAGCGGGAAACGAGACTCGAACTCGCGACCCCAACCTTGGCAAGGTTGTGCTCTACCAACTGAGCTATTCCCGCATGCCGCACATCATATAACATTGAAATTTCCGGTCAAGTTTTTTTATGATTTGACTGAACTAATGTAATAAAAAATCATCAATTTCATACAAAATTTTATGATTAACTCACTTGATTGATCAGTATTAACGTTTATTTTTGTACCAGACTATTAATATATGCAACTGCAGAAGTTCGATTTTCCACACAGAGTTTTTCCAAAATATGTTCCAAATGTTTATTGACTGTACGGGGACTTAATTGCAAAATTTCAGCAATATCTTTATTGGTTTTACCCAAAATCAGCCAATGGGATACTTCTGCTTCACGTTGAGTAAGCTGCGGACAATATTTTAGAATTTCCTCACAATTTAATGTCCGATACATTGCTTTAATTTGAATCAAATAATTTTTTACTGAGGATAATTCAGCTTGATCAGATAACATGGTCAGTTGCAGTTGCTGGCTTAGTGTAGAATAAGTGCAGTTCAATCTTTTTTTGGTATTTTTATCCATCTGAATTTCATTTAGCCAGTGTGCTAAACCTTGTTCAAACTGTACTAAATCTTCAGGAGAATGTTGTAATAAATCTGCTGCTTTTGCAGTTTTCCAAATAATCTTACCATTTAATTCAATGGCCAAAATGGCAATTTCAGTTGCATCAATGATTTGCTTTTGTTGTTGTAATAACTTTGCATGTGCAAGATGGGTACGTACTCGTGCCAATACCTCTTCTATATTAAGTGGTTTGGTCACATAGTCAACACCTCCTACCTGAAAACCCTTAACGATATGTTCTGTTTCTGATAATCCAGTCATAAAAATTACCGGAATTAATTGTGTAATTGGGCTGGCTTTAAGCTGCTTACAACTTTCAAAACCATCCAGATACGGCATATTACCATCCAATAAAATCATATCTGGTAAGCAATGATGAGCAATTTCTATGGCACTAATGCCATCAGTTGTGACCAATACCTGATAACCAGCCTGATCCAAACTCTCATGAAGTAGCCCAAGATTTTCAGGGACATCATCCACAATTAAAATCACCGCCTGATCCGATGGATTTTGTTGCTGTAAATGATTCATAAGCTATCCTGAAGTAATTGTTTAGCTGTTTTTAAATCAAAACCTTGTATTGCTTGTACCAGTTGTTGCCATAATTGCTGCTGTTCAGGAAAATCCTTTTGGTATTGTGCTAAGGCACGTTGAATTCCGCGAATATAACCCTGAGCAATTAATTGATTTAAATGCACGATGGCTTCTGCCAGACTAGCAGGTTGTTGATCTAATGTTTCTAATATTTTAAGTTTTTGAATTTCTTGCTGTGGATAATGTATGGTTGGTGAATTCACTGAAATATGGTTTTGCGGTATTGATTGAGCCTCATCAATCCAGATCAATCCGAGTTTATCGCCAATTTTGCTCAGTAATAAATTCAAATCAATCGGTTTTAACATAAAATCTTCACTAAGAACCGCATCCTGAGGATTAATTTCCCGCTCATTAACATGGGCAGAAATGATTAAAATTGGAACATTCGTAATATGATTTTGCCGCAAAAGCTGTGCAGTTTCCCATCCTCCCATCAATGGCATATTCAGATCCATTAAGATCAAATCAGGTTGAAAGACTGGCACGCAGCGTAAGCATTCTATTCCTGATTCTGCTTCTTCCAAAATAAAACCAAGAGGTTCTAAAAAATTGGCCATTAAACCTCGATCAACGGCTTCGTTATCTACGACTAAAATACGTTTTGACTGTCCCTGATAACCTGTAATTTGACTGGATTTAACATTCATAATCGGATGCACCAGCGATTTAGAGGGTAAATATAATTTTATTTTAAACACCGATCCAACATTCAATTGGCTGCTTACAGTTAATTGCCCTCCAAGTAAGTCAACCAGCAATTTGACAATCGGCAAACCTAATCCTGTACCTGTAAAGCCACCCTGAACCACATTACTACCACGCTCAAAGGGTGTAAAAATTCGTTCCAGATCAACATCAGCAATACCGCAACCACTATCTGTAATTTCAAAATGTGCCGTTTGAAAACGATACTGAACTTGCAAGCGAATCGTCCCTGTCGTAGTAAATTTCAGGGCATTTCCCAATATATTAATCAATACCTGTTCGAGACGTTTTTTATCTGTACGCACGTACTGTGGTAAATTAGGTGAAATATCACAAATAAATTGCAGATTTTTTTGTTCAAATTGCGGACGAAACATCTGGATCATTTGTTCAATAAAATTTGGAAAATGCAGATCTACCATATTTAGTGAAATTTTCCCGGTTTCAATCCTTGCCAAATCCAGTAGACCATCAATCAATGATGTGAGATGTTGCCCACTACGGCTAATCACACCCAGTGCAATTTGTCCCTGTACCGATAACTGTTCCTGCTTTTGTAACAATTGACTATAGCCCAAAATACTATTTAAAGGCGTACGCAGCTCATGACTAATACCAACTACATAACGGCTTTTGGCTTCATTGGCTTTTTCTGCCTGAATGGTGGCTTCCTGTAAATGTGACGAAGTGATTTCATGAGCTGCAATTTCATCAATTAATAATTGTGTTTGTTGTTGAGTTTCCTGCTCTGCCTTACGTCGACTTTCATCATTCAACACTAACCACCATGCTGCCACGCTGGCCAATAAAAATAATATGCTATAAATTTTTAAAAACAAGGGAAATAATTCATGGACTGCATTGCTATTTATGTTTTCCAGATAAGTTTTTTCCTGAAGATAAACCAGACTTAGACAAACTGCCAGAACAATAGCAAACGCCAGATTGACCAATAAATACTGACTTAAACGGGTATTTAATCGTGCAGCCCATGATATAGGTAAATAATGGTGTACTGCGTCATTGAGCTGGGTTGACCAGCGCCCATGAGGTTTACATAAATCATGACAACGCGCTTCCAAAGAACAGCATAGCGAACAAATAGTATTATCATAAGCTGGGCAACTTGCCATATCTGCCACTTCATATTCCCTTTCACAAACCACACAAGTTGCTACGGATGTTATTGTAATTTTCTCAGGAGTTCGTGCCAGGTAATAGCGCCCTTTGCTTAAATAAGCAATGATTGGTACACACAACATGGCACTTCCCAGTGCAATAAAACTAGCCAAACCCTGTGCAGTTAAACCAAATATTCCCAAATAACTTAAAATTGATAAAATAGACGCAATCAGTAATGCACCAACTCCAACAGGATTAATGTCATATAAATAAGCTCGACGAAATTCAATCCCTTTAGGACTCAATCCAAGAGGTTTACAAATGATTAAATCTGCAACCACAGCACCAATCCAAGCCAACGCAACATTACTATACAGCCCTAAAATTTGCTCAACTGCATGGCTAATGCCCATTTCCATTAATAAGATAGCAATAAATACATTGAAAATTAACCAGACAAGTCGTCCCGGATGGCGATGAGTCAAACGTGCAAAAAAATTGGACCATGCCAGTGAACCAGCATAAGCATTCGTAACATTGATTTTTATCTGGGCCAGACACACTAGACATAAAGTAAAAATCAGGGCAATGTGTGGATTTGCAATCATCTGTTGATATGCAATCCAGTATAAATAAGTTGGATTATCCAGATTTTCTATTGGCACAAGCCATTGTAAAGCCAATAACATGAGCAGCATGCCCATGATGACTTTTAAAAAACCAAAAATAATCCACGAAGGCCCACCTAAAAAAACCGCTAGATGCCATGCTGCACGATGCTGTGGTAAAAAACGCAAATAATCGGCTTGTTCACCAATTTGAATGACAAAAGCAAATATCAGTGTACAAGATGCGCCGAAATAATACAGGTTAAACCCTTGAGATTGTGAAACTGTGCCTGAAAATTGCAATAAATCAACCAGTAAATGAGGTTGTGACCATATAACAAATCCCCAAGGTACAAATAATAAAATTAACCAGAAAGGTTGTGTAATTGCTTGAACTTTATTAATAAAACCAACACCTTTGACCACTAAAGGCAAAATAACTAATGCTGAGAGCAAATATCCAATCGGTAACGGAATATGTAAAGCCAATTGTAAAGCCATCGCCATAATAGCGGCTTCAAATGCCAAAAGAATAAACGTAAAACTGGCATAAATGAGTGAAGTAATGGTTGAGCCAAGGTAGCCAAATCCTGCGCCACGAGTGAGTAAATCCACATCCACATTATATTTGGCGGCATAATAGCTAATTGCCCAACTGGTTAGAAAAATAATTCCGCATACCACTATGGCTGCCCAAATGGCATTACTAAAACCATATTGCCATAATATACTTGCACCAATGGCTTCCATCGCCAAAAAACTAACTGTAGAAATTGCTGTATTGGTTACTGTCCACAAAGACCATTTTCTAATGGAAGCCGGGGCATAACGCAAAGCAAAATCCTCAATACTTTCATCTGCAACCCAAAGATTATAGTCACGACGTGTTTTGATCACGCGTTGTGGAGCTTTAGAGGAATGGGGTGAGTCGGACATCAGAATTGCTCAACTTAGCGATGGCTTTAGCTGTTCCCACTTTGCCAAAGCCTGAACAGAATTTCTAGCTTTTATTGTTCCTGACATATACGCAATTTTACGTATTTCCAAATTGCAACAACATACGCAAACTCAGCTCATCAGCCAATTCTACTGGCATAAGTCATGGGAGAATAAAACATGCGTGTGACCGAACATCCCACCGAATCTGTAACCGACTCAGATTCACAAAAAGCCGTCAATGAAACACTGGAAGATTATACCCTACGCTATGCACCTCACAGTTTTAGACGCTGGAGTCCTAAAGTTGTTGCAATCACTGCACTCGGGGGCATTGCCTATTTAGCCGATTTTTCAATTGGTGCCAGTATTGGCATGTCTTATGGGACGACCAATGCCATTTTCTCAATTTTATTTGCAGCAATTATTATTTTTTTAACCGGTATTCCACTCGCTTACTATGCTGCACGCTATAACATTGATCTGGATTTAATTACTCGTGGCGCAGGTTTTGGTTATGTCGGCTCTGTAGTGACCAGTATTATTTTTGCCAGCTTTACTTTTATCTTTTTTGCCCTTGAAGGCTCGATCATGGCTCAAGGCTTATTACTTGGATTGAATATTCCATTATGGGCAGGCTATCTAATTTCAACCCTCATGGTAATTCCTCTGGTAATTTATGGCATGAAAGCTCTAAGTAAATTACAAGTATGGACGACGCCTATTTGGTTGATTCTAATGATTGGGCCAGTAGCCTATCTAATTTATCAGGAGCCGGATTTAGTTCGACAATTTACAACCTTTAATGGTCATGAAGGTTATGCTTCTGTCGATATGGCAGCGATTATGCTGGGTGCTGGTGTCTGTTTATCACTGATCATGCAAATTGGTGAGCAAATTGATTATCTGCGTTTTATGCCTGCAAGAACCAAAGAAAATAGTAAGTCATGGTGGGTAGCGGTAATTTCAGCAGGTCCAGGATGGGTAATTTTAGGTGCCATCAAACAAATTATTGGTGCATTTCTAGGATTTTATTTATTAACCAAATTACCCGGAGTGAATAGTACCGAGCCAGTTCAACAATTCAATGCAGCTTTTCACGATATGTTACCCGGCTGGCTGGCGTTAACTCTGGCAGTTATTCTAGTGGTCATTTCACAAATTAAAATCAATGTCACCAATGCCTATTCCGGATCTTTGGCATGGACCAGTGCATACACACGAATCAGTAAATATTATCCCGGACGAATTATTTTTGTGATGGTAAATCTCGCCATTGCTTTAGCTTTAATGGAAGGCAATATGTTTGCCGTTTTAGGCAAAATTCTTGGGTTTTATTCCAACTTTGCTATTGCATGGGTTGTGGTTGTTGCCACGGATATTGCCATTAATAAGTATGTTCTAAAACTTTCTCCCAAAGAACCTGAATATCGCCGTGATATGTTGTACAACATCAATCCGGTAGGTATGGTGTCTTTTCTAGCTGCCGCAGGCTTATCGATTGCCGCATTCTTTGGCATTTTAGGTGATTTCCTGTCTTCTTACTCACCTTTAATTGCTTTAATTGTAGCATTTGTACTCACACCTGTTATGGGGCTGCTCACACAAGGCAAGTATTATATTAAACAGAAAGATGATGGTGTAGCAGAACCTCGCTATAATTCTGAAGGTACACCAGTTTCAACCATTTACCAATGTGTTGTATGTGAACAAGATTATGAACGTCCAGATATTATGTTTTCTCACAAACATCACGGCATAATTTGCTCTTTATGTAAAACACTGGATAAATAAAATACTACCCACTTTGCTAAAAAGCCCATACTGAAATTGAACTGTCCCCCGAAAGTTGGACGGTTTAATTAGGCTGATTTTAAGGACTGATTTCTGTACTGTACAGGGGTCAGTCCTTTTAATTTGATCTTGATTCGTTCATGATTGTAATAGTGAATGTACT
>NZ_VXKN01000016.1 GCF_008693185.1 Acinetobacter qingfengensis | reverse complement strand
ACCTCGAGCAGGCCGACGTTCAGAAAATCAATACTGGTTTAACTTTGATTGGCAACCAACACCATGGCTTACTCTGACTGCCGGGGCAAAATCCACTTCCTATTGGTCCTTTGATGATTATTTAAATGAGTCAATGGGGGGAGCATCAACCATCACTAAAGAAGTGGGAAAACGACTTAGCTATACTGTTGATGTCGATAGCTATACACAGGAAATGTATGATGATGAGGTTGCAAGCGGCGTATTTACTGGATGTTCAGGTTGTAAAACGCGTGCAGCAGCAGCAATAGGTACAGCTTATACTTATACTCGTTATGAATATTGGTATGCAGATCCGAATACAGGTAAATACAGTGCTGCCAATAATCCATTGTTAAATGAAACAATAGACCTAACTCAAGAAAATGTAACGATATCTAGTGTTACTGGTAGCCCAGAAATTGGATATACATCTATTACAGAAACTGTGACTAGTGACGTAAAAAAGAAAAAGGACCATAAAAATTGGGCGCCGGCATTTTCAGCTGCTTTTAAGTTAAATGAAAATAATCGTTTTTATATTAATTATAGTGAAGCTTATCGATTACCAAGCTTATTTGAAACCACACTGGGTTTTTCTGCTTCGCAGTCTGGCTATGATTTGGTACCGGAACATGCGCATAATTGGGAACTTGCCTATATTTATAATCTAAAAGATTTGTTAAAGCTTAAACAAGGGCAAGCTGATATTAAACTGGCTTATTTTAATAATAAAACTAAAAATGTCATTGAACGTAATTATTATCTTGTGTTTTCGAATATAGATCAACAGAAAATATCCGGTTGGGAATTATCAGGACGGTATGATAATGGTCGATATTTTGGAGATTTATCCTTGGTTTGGAATAAACAAAATCAGGTTTGTGATGAAAGCTCTGCATTGTTAATGTCGGTTAGCACTGCTGTTGGTTTGGAAAAGGCAAAAAATTGTATTAATTATGGTTTTCCTGCCGGTTATCTAGTCAATATGGCATTACCGGAATATCAAGCTAATTTAACGTTAGGTACACGATTATTTGATCAAAAACTAGAAATAGGTACACGAGTCACCTATTTTGAAGGTTTTAAAAATCCATATATTGATACAAGTTATACAAATTTGGGATTTATGAATGCACCTTTACAATGGGATGATACTTGGGTGGTAGATGCTTATGCCAATTATAAATACAATGAGCATCTAAGTATTGATTTTATTGGAACTAATTTGGGTAACCGTTACTATCTTGATCCAATTAGCCGATCTGCTACGCCAGCACCGGGACGTACCTGGAAACTGGCTTTAACCTATAATTTCTGATGATATTCCCCTTGTTGAGATAAATCACAAGGGGAAATCATTTCAATATCTAGATATATACTTGTAGATAATGCAATGATTTCTTATATGAAAATGAGAGTCAATTATATATAATGGTGGCGTATAATTTTTATTTAAGCTTTATTGTCAGGATAGCCAATGAAACATTCCACTCATCAGCACTCATCAAAAATAATCAAGAAAAATAAAAATTTAAGTTGTATTCTTTTGGGTTGTGTTGTTTTTTTTAGCATTAATTCTTATGCCAAAGCTGATGATAAAACATGGCAAGGCTATCAGAATAATGCCACACAACAGTTTGAGGCAGGGCAATACACTCAAGCGATGAATAATGCCCAACAAGCTTTAAAACTTGCAGAAAAAGGCCAAGGACAAACCAGTCCTTATATTGCCAGTAGCTTGAATATGATGGCAATGATTGCCGATGCTCAAGGCAATACTGCACAGGCAATCAACTATATGCAACGTGCGGTTAAATTATTTCAGCAAAGTATCGGTACACATGAAAATACAGCAACTTTAATGTTTAATCTGGCACGATTTTATGAAAAGCAAAAACAATGGGATCAGGCATTACAAATTCTGAATGAATCCGATCAGATGGTGCAATCCTTACTTGTCAAACAGCAAACCTCAGAACGACTTACTTTGCAAAATAAAATATTGAGCGAAATACAACAGGTGTTGTTACAACAAGGAAAATCATCACAGGCACAGCAATATACCCAGCGCCAATATGATTTAATCACAAAAAATAGTTTAGCAGCGGGTAATCCACAGCAAAATTTGACTGTAATCCGTTCTTTATTGATTTTGGCACAAAGTTATCAGCAACAAAATCAAATCGAAAAGTCTGATCAAATTTTGGCAGATATATTTAAACGCTTTGATCCCGTTAAAACTACCCTTAAACCAGAGCAGTGGCAGACAGATTATGCTGATGCACTGGAGTTAAAAAGTCAGAATGTTCAACAAACCTCGCAGAGTAAAGAGATACATCTTGAGGCGATTCATTTCTATGAACAATTACCACAGGCTAGTAAAAATAAATATATATCAAGATTGGCAAATCATTATAATGAATTGGGTTTGATTGATTTTGAGCAGAAAAAATTTGATGAATCCTTGCAATGGTTTGAAAAATCAAAAGCATTAATGCAGCAAGCCTATGGTCAAAATAGTCAGCAATATGCCCGATTATTGGGGAACTTCGCTCAGGTTAAAGATAATCAGTCAGAATATAAACCGGCTTTGCAATATTATCAACAGGCACAGAATATCTATGAGATTTTATTGAAACCATTAATGACTTCGACAGAATCACGATCATTAAGACAGGCTTACGCTCAAGTATTAAATAATAGTGCAGTCATCGAATTTAAATTAAGAGAATATGAAAAAGCTGAACAACAATGGAATAAGGGGCTAAGTCTGTTTAGTCAGGATTCATTTGAGCAAATACAACAATCAGCATTACCAATTTTGGAAAATCTACTTAGATTATATCGTACACAACAACGAAAATCAGATGAAAGCAAAGTGCAATATCAAATTAATCAGATGAAAAGTTGGTTAAATTCAAAAAAATGATGATATTTAATACATGCATATTCGATAGAATATGTTAAATTAATGATAATCATTTTCATTATGGTGGTTTGTTATGCGTGATCCTGTTGAACGTTTGTATATGGACCATCATTCATGGGTCTATCAGTGGCTAAAAAAACGTTTAAGTAATAATGAAGATGCTGCTGATCTGGCACAGGATACTTTTGTCCGCATATTAAGACGTAAGGAACATTATTATTTTGATCAACCCAGAGCACTATTAACCACAATTGCCAAGGGATTGTTGATCAACTGGTATCAACGCCAAGCCATTGAGCAAGCGTATCTGGAAGCATTGTCTGCACAGCCGGAACGTTATGATGACATTACGCCTGAACAACGTTTGCAAGCCATTGAAGCATTATGCCTGATTAATCGAATACTCAATGAAATGCCGGAACGTCAGCGTCAGACCTTTATCTGGTCGCAACTGGAAGGATTAACACAGCAAGATATTGCTCAACGACAAGGTGTATCCACCAGAACTGTAATGCGTGATTTGGTGAGTGCCATGACGCTGTGTTTATCCATTATGGATGATGATAGCTGATAATGAAAAAAATTGATGCAGAAATATTGGAACAAGCTGCGCAATGGGTTGTGAAAATTCGTTCTGAGCCATTAAATGCAGAACAACAGCAGCAATTTGAACAATGGCGTAATGCTAGCCAGCAGCATCAAAAAGCATGGCAACGTGCGCAACGTTTATTAAGCACATTGCAATGTTTACCGAATCAAAGCCAGAACATTTTGGAACAAAGCGAAAAAAAACAACAGCAGCATTTATCCAAATTAATGATTTTGGTTTTTTTATCTATCACTGCAACCGCTATTGCTTATTGGCAATTTTATCCCGCCTGGAATGGCGATTATTCCACAAAGACAGGCGAACAAAAACAGATTCAGTTGGAGGATGGAACACAACTGGATTTAAATACACAGACGGCTTTGGATGTTCAATTTTCTGAAAGACAACGTTTAATTGTGTTGCATTATGGCGAAATAGCCATACAAACCGGGCATGAAAATATCGATACCTATCGACCATTTATTGTTGAAAGTCAGCATGCTTATATGCAGGCTTTGGGTACGGTCTTTAATGTTCGTCAGCTTAAACAAGAGCAATCCACCTGTCTTGCTGTCATGCAAAATGCAGTTAAAGTCACTTTAAAACAAAATACACAGAGCCGCATTATTCATGCCGGGGAACAAATCTGTTTTGATGCCCAGCACTATCAAGTTCAGCAAACGTTACAGCCTTTGCAATATGTCTGGAAAAACAAAGTGGTGATGGCATACGAAACGCCATTGAATGATTTGATTAAAGAATTATCCCGTTATCAAACTGGTTATATCTATGTTGATTCTGAAGTGAAAAACTTAAAAGTTTCAGGTTCATTTCCAATTGATCAGCCAGTACAACTGCGCTATGCGCTTGAAGCATCTTATCCTGTGAAAGTGCACAACTATCTGGCAGGACATTTGATAACTATTAAATCGACAATACATCAAGTAGATTCAAAATAATGATAGATGATAAATTTCTTGACGATAACTTGTTATTTAATGATAATTATTTTCATTTATTAATGGCATAGTGGAACAGTATGACGGACTCTTCAATCCTGATTGAACAATTATACAAGCAGCATAAACGCTGGTTACATGATTGGTTACGTCATAAAATGGGACAAAGTGATCAAGCTGCCGATCTGGTACAGGAAACGTTTCTCAAAGTCTTGCAGACCCGGGATTCATTACTGGGAATTCAGGAACCCAAAGCCTATTTAACCACCATTGCCAAAAATTTAATGCTTGACCAGATTCGGCGTAAGCGTATAGAACAAGCCTATCTGGATGAACTCAGTGAAATGCAATATTTACTGGATGTTATTCCTTCAGTAGAACAGCAAATAGAAATGATGCAGGCAATTGACCAAATTTGTCAGGTCTTATCCAACGTATCTGGCAAGGCTCAGCAGGCTTTTCTGCAACATTATTTTGAAGGAAAAACTCATAAGGAAATTGCTGCACAATTAAATGTATCAACCAAAATGATCCAAAAATATCTAGCGCAATGTTTATTGCAATGTTATCGCTTAAAACATTCCATCCAATAATAAAATAATATGCAATGAACGATAACATTGAACAACAGCAGGAACAATTGATTGAGCAGGCGATAGCACTGATCGTCATGCTCACTGCCGATGATGCAAAAACACGTTGGCAAGCTCAGCAGCAATTGGATGAATGGAAAGCACAAAGCCCATTACATGAAAAAATTGTACAGGACCTACAGCACAGTTTAAATCCGATCCAGCAATTAAGCACACAGCAGCCACATAAACAGCTCATTCAAAAAGTGCTGAATAATGAATTACATCACAATCAAAAACGCAAAAAAATAAAATGGGGCAGTACATTTGCGATCGTATTGGTTGGCTCAACCCTGATATACGGCTATCTCTCCATTTATTCTCCTGCATACTGGATAGCAGATGTACGTAGCCAACAGGGACAATGGCAAAAACAGATTTTATCTGATGGCAGTGAAGTCATTTTAAGAAGTGCCACAGCAATTAATCTGGACTTTAGTCAGCAGCAACGTGTGGTAGAACTGGTACAAGGGGAAATCTATGTCAATGTGGCAAAAGATAGTCATAGACCATTTATTGTAAAAACCCCGCAAGGTAAGATACAGGCATTGGGAACAGCATTTAGTGTGGAAAAAAATCCACAACGTTTTACTGTTTTAAAAATGCTGCATTCTAGTGTACAAGTCGAAACTTCACATTATTTAAATCGACAAAAAACCACCACAGCATATCCACAAACAATGCAGGTTGACGCTGGACAAGCGGTAAAAATGTATTCGAATAAAATTCTTGCTTTGCCGGATATTCATCTTGAGCAACAACAGCAAAAATGGCGACAACATCAGATTGTTTCAGAAAATTTACCCTTGAATATGGTATTGTCTGAATTGAATCAAAACTATCGGGGTAAGATTTTCTATAGTCAGGATTTACAGGATATACGTGTAAATGCGGTATTACCACTCGACAATACAGATGAAGCATTGGCACTCTTGGCTGCGGCATTCCCGGAAATTAAAATTGTGCGCATTAGCCCTTATTTGATTTATATTTCTAAAAAAACTTCAAAATCCTGACTGCATTGAATTATAAATCATCGTTATATTTCTTTTTGAGTGTAGAAATATAAGAATGTCTGCAAAAAATCTAAGCTCTATTAAAAGAATTTAAACATATTGAGTTTTTCTGGTTCCACTTTTCTACCAGCTATTCGTCAAAGTAACAGAGAAAGCAAAAAATAGCATCATTTCACATCATTGATGTGAATGATAATTATTAAATTTGCTGGCATGAATTTATATGGGAATAAAAATCTATTTGAAGGTGTAATTATGGTGGGGTTCCGAATTTCAGCGATTGCATTGGCCATACATGTAACTTGTATCAGTATGCTGGCAGTCACATCAGCGACATTAAGCCCAAACAGTTGGGCGGCAACAGAACCAGCAATCAAACAATATGATATTGCCGCAGGTCATTTATCTACAGTATTGAATCAATTTGTGCAAACTGCCGAAACACAGATTGCAGTCGATGCCAGTCAGTTACAGGGTTTGAATAGTAACGGTCTAAAAGGTCGATTTAGTCTGGAGCAAGGTTTTCAAACAATTCTGGCAAATAGTGGGTTCTCGGCTAAAAAAGCAGGGCAAGGTTATGTGATTATCAAAGATCCACTGCATCAGCCATCCCAAACATCACCACAATCTGAAAATACGCAGCAGCCTATTGTTACAACTGCTCAACAAGAAGCAGTCCAGCTTGCACCTCTAGTTGTCTATGGTCAGAAAGATCGTGATACACAAGGCTATGATGATGTATATGATAAAAACCGCTCATCAGTATATGTCGGAAAAGAATACATAGAACGATTTAAGGGTACAAATCCTGCGGATTTAGTGCAGGGTATGGTTGGTGTTTATAGTGGAGATGCCCGTAATAGTGGCGCATTAGACCCAAGTGTAAGGGGAATACAAGGAGTAGGTCGAGTACCATTAACAATTGATGGCACAGAGCAATCAATAGCAGTATGGCGTGGTTATAATGGGGTAAATAATCGTAATTACATTGATCCAAACTTAATTGGTGGAATTGAGGTGATAAAAGGACCATCATTGGAAGCAAATGCAACCACTTCTGTTGGTGGGGGTGTTTTGGTAAAAACACTGGAAGCTGGTGATATTGTGAAACCGGGGAAGCAATACGGTGCAGAAATAAAAATAGAGGGTTCTAGTAATGCAATTTCCCCTAATTTACCAACATTACAGTATGTTGGCCAAAATTATGCCGATACACCAGCTTGGACATCAATAGGTGGTGTTTTGTATGATCCAGACATTTATAAGCAAAATCGTAATGGTAATTCTAACGATTTATTTAATGGAGATGATGTTGCAGGGCGCATTGCATTAGCTACAAAACAAGATAAATTTGACTTATTGGCAGTTTATGCAGAAAGAAAAAGAGGAAACTATTTTTCAGGTACAAATAATGCAGGATTTTATGATCAAGCAGAACCTTCAAGTAGTTTGGATTATATTCCTTATTTTGCATCTGTTTATAAGCCTGGTAGCGAAGTCGTAAATACTTCAAGTCATATGAAATCATGGTTATTAAAAGGTACTTACCGACCAACAGATGATCAAAGTATCAAATTAATCTATCGTCAGACTAAAAATGAATATGGCGAAATCATGCCATCTCGAATTACGTGGTCAGTTACCCCGGAAACAGGTGTTCCACAATGGCCATTAAGTGTCGTGGATTCAAAAGCATATAGTGCAGAATATAAATATAATCCGGAAAATAATAAATGGATTAATTTTACAGCCAATATATGGCAAACCGATACCGAAAGTAATACTTATACTCGTGGCGGCTGGCCAACATTTCTTATGCCGACCACAAACATTATTACCAATACAGCAGTAGCAAATTCAGATAATACTCGTAAAGGTTTTACAATGAGTAACAATATTAATTTATTGGATAATCTGGATTTAACTATAGGTGGAAGTTATTTAAGAGAAAAATTAAGTTCGGATGATGAATATAGCGAACATGGGATTAATGTTGCTATGTTTCAGGCATTGCCAAGAGCAGGGCATAGAGAAGAAAAAGTATTTGATTTTAATTTTAATTATCGACCTACCAATTGGCTAACTCTAGAAGCAGGAATGCGTTATCGTAATTATTGGGCATTTGATGATTTTCTTAATGAAAACTTAACAGCAGTTACTTCATCTAATCAATTAAAATATAGGAAACAATCGACAGGGTATACTATTGAATATCTTACTGTGCCAGAAACTAGAACAACAGCACAACAAAGAATTTTAGATATTCTTATAGCACGCTATCAAACAGCTAATCCAGACTGGGACGGAGACTATGGTAGTCTTACTCCTGGTACAAATTTATATAATGCTTATTGGTCACAAAGTAATACATTGGCTTGGACAGCAGATAGTAATGGAAATATGCATATTGCTAACAATCCATTAAATGATTTGGATACAACTTTGGGAGTGGAAGGTGTAGATTATATTTTAACTTCTGCAACCCCACGGGCAACTTATAATTTAGTTCCAATTACAGAAGTGAAAAAAACAAAAGCTCATGCATGGGCACCACAATTTAGTGCAGCAATTCAGTTAAATGAACATAATAGGGTTTATGCTCGATATGCAGAAGAATATCGAATGCCTAGTTTATTTGAAAGTACGGTTGGATTTTCATCTAATTTACCCTACGAAGGTTTAAAACCAGAACATACATTTAGTTTTGAATTGGGTTATATATATGATGCTCGTTACTTGTTTAAAACAGCTAGAAATGCGGACATAAAATTAGCATATTTTCACCATAAAACAAAAGATGTTATTGAACGTGATCGTAATTTAATGTTTACCAATTTAGAAAAACAAACATTAGAAGGAATTGAATTACAAAGCCGTTATGATAATGGGCGTTTCTTCGGTGATTTAAGTATGGCTTATAATTTAAAAAATAAAGTTTGTGATGAAAATCTTGCTGTTCAACAGATATTATCAAGTTCAACATATGCAACAAATACTTATCAGAAATGTGTAGATGATGGTTTTCCAAATGGTTATCTAGTGACGATGGCAACACCAGAAATTAGTTTTAATGGTTTGTTAGGCGCTAGATTCTTTGATGAAAAATTGGAATTAGGTGCTAGAGCTACTTTTTATAAAAAATATGAGAGCTATTTAAGGAGGAATGGGAGTCTGGATTTGAATGCAGGTTATTATCTAAATGTTCCATTGGCTTGGGATGATACATGGATATTTGATGCTTATGCTAATTATCAGGTTAATGAAAAAGCAAGAGTTGAGCTTATAGGTACAAATTTAACTAACCAATTTTATATAGATCCACTATCACGTAGTGCTATGGCTGCACCGGGACGTACCTTTAAGTTGGCATTTACTTATAATTTTTAAATTTTTTCTCTCGCCTTGTCACATTTGTGTGACAAGGCGGGTTTATTTACTAGAAATAAAAATATTCAGGATCATTCATAATGCTTAAAACAGTCAGTTTACCTGTGGGTTTTGACACTGCGCATTTGAGTAGTCATAAACAATCTTTGGCAACGTTATTGATTGTTATCTTATGTCACCTCATGATTTTATGGCTACTGATGAATGTGAGTGAGTCGTATCGACTGGACTCTCCACCGGTAACTAAAGCCATACAGGTGAAATTTGTATCATTATCGAAATCCTCACAAACAATAGAACAGGATAGCTCCGCAGCAACAGTAACAGCCCAACCGACAGTCAACACCACCACGCCGCAACCAATAATAAAAAAACCGGCACAGCAACCGATCCTGAGCAGTACTGACGCCACAAAAAAAA
>NZ_VXKN01000015.1 GCF_008693185.1 Acinetobacter qingfengensis | reverse complement strand
TGATAATCAAAACCCTTAAGCCCTAACTAACACCCTGTTTTTCAACAAGTTTTTATCTGCATCACCGCCGATGGATGTGCATTCTACACTATCCCCATACCTTTGCAATACCCCAAAACCCTTTTTTCTAATTTTTCTTCTTGAGTGCGTGAAAATTGAGCTATTACTGTTATTTTTGTCAATTCTTTATCCAAACTCCAATAATAATTATTGATAAGCTTATTCTTTAATTGTGCTCAACATATTTTTTATTATGTTTGGCTATCCATATAAAGTTTAAATGTGGTTACTGAATATGAACGGTAAAAACTATTTCTATCATATAATTTGACTTATCATTCCCTCTATTATGTTAATATAGTCACAAAATAAACCATTGATTTTTCTTCCTTGGAAATCTTATGAGTAAAGCATTACCCATTGTTGTCGCTGCAGTTTTAGGCAGTGTTGCACTTGTGCCCGTTTTCTACGCCAGCAAAAACCCGAATTTATTTCAGACAGGGGCCAAACATTCTTCTTTTAATGTTGAATCTGCTTCTCCTGCTGAAAAAATCAGTTATGTTCTTGGTTATGAAGTTGCCAGCCAAACTCCACCTGAGTTAAATATTGATGCTTTTAATGCTGGTGCCCGCTCTGGCCACGCTCATGAAGCATTTCCATTCACTGAACAGGAAGTGAATGAAGCATATCAACAATTTGTTGCTGCTCAGAAAACTAATCAGCCTGCTGCTATCAATCAAGTAAAACCTGCGATAGCTGATCAAAATCAGGATGCTAAGTTTCTTGCTGAAAATGCCAAAAAAGCTGGTGTAAAAACAACTGCTTCAGGTTTGCAATATATTGTAGATAAAGAAGGTATGGGTAAGTCGCCAAAATCAACTGATGTAGTTAAAGTCAATTACGAGGGTAAATTGGTTAATGGACAAGTTTTTGATAGTTCATTTGATCGTGGTCAACCCATTGAATTTCGCTTAGATCAGGTTATTCCTGGCTGGACAGAAGGGTTGCAGTTAATGAAAGAGGGTGGTGAATATACTTTCTTCATTCCATCTAATCTTGCTTATGGCCCAGAAGGCAAAGGTCCTATTCCACCGAATAGTACTTTAATTTTTAAAGTACAATTAATCGCTGTACAATAATTTTTATTTAGCACTTATTCTGCACAGGTGTATGGAAAAAAATTTCCATACACCTTTTATTTTTACAAAATTTACACAGCCAGACTCAATATTATTCATTATTCCATTCTTATCAGCATATACAGTATTTTATAAATCTACTAACATCAGTAGAAATATCATTTTATGGTCTTGCAAACAATGAAAAAAATTCTTTTATCCAGTGTTATCTTCTGTTCTTCAGCTACTTTTGCAGCACCTGTCATTTCATCTCAGAGCAATGAAAAAGAACAAGTTGGTTATAGTTTTGGTTATTTACTAGGAAAATCTAACGCCAATGCACTTGGTGATTTAGATGTTGATAGTTTTATGCAAGGTTTTAAGCAAGGTTATCTTGGTACCACGCCAGCTTTAACCAATGAACAAATGATGGCTGTATTAAATCAATATAAAAAACAAACTGAAGCTGCGGACCTTATTGCTTTCCAGCAAATTGCAAATGGTAATCAGCAACAAGGTACAAGTTTTTTAGCCAATAATGCAAAACAGGCTGGTATTCATACCACCAAAAGTGGTTTGCAATATCAAGTTTTAATACAAGGAAAAGGCAAGAAACCATCATTAAAAAACAAAGTTGAAGTACATTACGAAGGACGATTACTAGATGGAACAGTTTTTGACAGTTCGATTGCAAGAGATGAGCCAGTTACTTTAAGTTTAAATCAAGTGATTAAAGGTTGGCAGGAAGGCTTGCAATTAATGTCTGAAGGCAGTACATATCGTTTCTTTATTCCAGCAAAACTAGCTTATGGCGAAACAGGCGCAGGCAATGCAATTCCTCCAAATAGCACATTGATTTTTGATTTACAATTAATCAAAGTACTGCCATAGTATACATTCAGCAGATTAGATGATTAATAATATAAATCAATCTGCTGTTATATTTATATTATCTTGGGGTCAATCATGATTTTTTTTGAATCTATACTGATTGAGCGTCTTCCCTTTCCCTTTTGGATTGAGGATGCCAGTGAGTTAAAGCAATATTTTGAGACCTTAAGAAAAAATGGTATTAATGATATTTCACAGTTATTTTTGACTGATGAATATCACTTTATTCAGCAATGTATTCGCAAAATAAAACTGGTTCGAGTTAATCAGTATACTCTTGATTTATTTGAAGCATCAAGTTGTGAAGAACTAGAAAAGAATTTGGCAAGTATTTTTCGTGACGATATGCTGCCTTATTTTAAACAACTATTAATTGATTTATGGCAAGGGCAATTATTTTATTCTGATACTGTTGTCAATTATACACTATCTGGAAAACGATTAAATCTAGAATTGCATGCCTTAGTCATCCCTGGCTACGAAGATACTTTAGGCCGTGTTTTAATTTCTACAATAGATGTCACTGAGCAAATTCAAACTCAGAAACTTGGACAACAAAATCAATTAATTTCTGAAGCTATTTTCCAATATGCACCTGTGGCAATGCTTATTTGTGACTGTAAAGCGATTAAAAAACGCTTTGATTATTTACATGAAGCGGGAATAGAAAATTTTGAATCTTATATTCAATCCAACTCACAATTTGTTGATGAATGCCTTGAACAGATAAAGATATTAAATACCAATAAGGCGCTTTTAGATTTATTTAAGCTTAAAGGTCATCAAGAATATATTGACCATCGAGAACAAATTTATCAGGGAAGCTTATATCAAAATTTTATGGCATTTTTAACACACCTCTGGCATGGCAAACCAATGCAGGAGCATAAATTTGTTGCCTTTACTCTTGATAATAATGTACGTTATTTATTACTTCATTATAATATTTTACCCAGCTATAAAAACTCATGGGAAAAAGTACAGATTTGTCTAACTGATATTACTGAAAAAGTGCAAATAGAATCTTTTCATGATGTATTGAAATTTCAAAATCCAATTACTAAGTTTTATAATGAAAAATTTTTAAACTATGAATTAAAGCGTATACAAAAAGAATTTATGTTTCAAATATCATGTATACAAATTAAACTGCGTCCATCTTCATTTAATCACTCTAAAGCTGATGATTATTCTTGTGTATTATTATCTCGCTTAAGTGATATTATTCATTATATGATAAAAAAACCATTAACAGCATATCATCTTAAAAATAATGATTTTTTAATTTTAATTCCAGGTTGTGACAATCACCTCATTCAACAAAAAATCAATGGAATTTTGTCATTAATTGAAATTGATCAGGATTTTTATCAAAGTATTCCACTGGAAATTGACATCGGTCATGCAACACTTTACCCCAATGAAACACTAGAGCAAATGCTACTGCGTGCTGATCAAAATCTTTATAATAATAAGTTTAATGCACAAAAAAACCAGACGTTCAAATAAATAATATTTAAGCGCTGTCTGGTCTTCTATTATGAAATTTTATGGACGTAAATGACGTAAACGAAAACCAACCAGCAACAAAGTAATGCCATAGACGAATGCACCCATTACACATAACAAGATTAATTCCATGATACGCGTAGAAATATTTGAAGAATTAGAATACCAGTGTAATCCATACCATAAAGTCAGAGTCATTACGATATTAGCAATCGTAAATTTTACTGCTGTTGTTTTCCAATGCCCTTCCAAACGGAAAATATTTCTCCGATGTAAAGTAGCATAAAGTAATGCAGCATTAACAAAAGCAGAGCCTGAAGAAGCTAAAGCCAGTGCCATGTGCTGTGCTTGCCAACCAATCAGATGAAAAATTCCCAATAAAACAATGGTAATTAGCATATTGGCAAAAACAGTGATCATTCCAATTCTCACAGGTGTTTTTGTATCCTGCTGAGCATAAAATCCTGGTGCAAACACTTTAATCAACATATAAGAGATCACACCACCAGACATACACTGTAAGGCAAGAGAGGTCATGGCGGTATCTCGTGCTGTGAATTCACCATGTTCAAATAAAGTATGAATAATTGGAGTAGATAACATACACAATGCGATACTGGCCGGAACACCAACAAGAACAATGACCTTAGTCGCCCAGTCCATCATACTACGAAATTTTTGCATATCCTGATCAACTTTCTGTGAAGATAAGGAAGGTAAAATTACTGTACCAATTGCCACGCCAATTAGTCCCAACGGCAACTCTGTCATACGCTCCGCAGAATATAACCATGATACTGAGCCATCCTGCATGTGTGATGCCCAGAAGGTATTGAGTAATAGATTAATCTGGGTAACAGAAACACCAAATAATGCCGGTAGCATTAATTTCAGAATTCGTTGTACCCCTTCATGTTTAAAATCCAGTTTGGGTGGAATTAACAGTTTTTTACGCCAGATTTCTGGAATTTGAATCGCCAATTGCAACATACCTGCAATTAATACAGACCAGCCTAGTGACATAATTGCCGGATCCACATGTGGCGCAAGAAATAATGCACCTAAGATCATGATTAAATTCAATAATACTGGAGAGAATGCTGGGGAAGTAAATGATCCATAGGTATTTAAAATACTACTGGCAAATGCCGTTAATGACATAAACATCAAATAAGGGAATGTCAGTCGGAATAATCCCACAAGCTGAGCAAATTTTTCGGGGTCGCTACTGAATCCGCCGGCATATATATATAAAATTGCAGGTGCAGCAACCATGGCAAATACAGTTAATAAACTGGTAATTAAAAGTAAGCCGGCAAAAACACGACTAATTAATATTTGTACCTCTTCATGCAACTTTGTATTTTTATATTCTGTTAGAACAGGGATAAAAGCTTGGGAAAATGCGCCTTCAGCAAATAACCGCCTAAAAAAATTCGGGATACGGAATGCCACAACAAAAGTGTCAAAATCCTTTCCTGAGCCAAAAACACTCAGCAAAACCACATCTCTTACCAATCCCAATATACGGGACAACATGGTCATTGCACTAATTACCATTGTTGAGCGCCATAAGGCCATGTTGATTTACCTTAACCGAAAAATCGCTATTGTAATGGAAATCTCATCGTAGAATGAACAGATGAAGCATTGGAATAAAAGTTATTTTTGTTGACGTTTTGCATATATATCTGCTCTTAACAGTTGCCAATCAAAAAAAGGGCCCGGATCTGTTTTACGTCCGGGTGCAATATCCGAATGCCCAGTTAAATGTTGATAGGTTTTAGGATAAGCCTGTTCAATAGACAAAATTAACTGACTAAGCACATCGTATTGTTGTTGTTCAAATGGTTGATCATCACTACCTTCAAGCTCAATACCAATTGAATAATCATTACATTCCATCTGTCCAAGATAGCTGGATCGTCCTGCATGCCATGCCCGCTCATTAAAATTGACAAATTGAATGACCTCACCGCTTCGCAAAATTAACAGATGCGCTGAAACCTGCATGCCTTCAATGCTTTTAAAATATGGATGAGCATTCCAGTCGAGTTGATTCTGAAAAAATTGCTGGATATAGCCGCCACCAAATTGCGAAGGTGGCAAGCTGATATTATGGATCACTACCAAACGAATATCTGTATCTTCAGGACGCTGGTTAAAATTGGGAGAATGAATTTGTACAGCGCCTTGCACGGCACCCTGAATAATCTTGAACATTTCCATCACAATAGTAAAACCTGAAAGACTTTTGTATTTTACGCCTTAAAAATTATTTCTGCTGTGATAATCTACATAGCAGTAAAAATTTTTCTTTTAATATACACTTCATCAGATTTTTGTAAGGACGCAGTTATTCATGATTTCACCAAAACTTCTTGAACATGCCATTCACATCAATGTACAACACGCTTTACAAGAAGATATCGGTGATGGTGACCTTACCGCACAACTTACACCGGCCGATGAACATGCACATGCCCGTGTAATTAGTCGGGAAAACATGGTACTTGCTGGTCAGCCTTGGGTTGATGCACTGTTTCAGCAACTAGACCCAAGCGTTGAAGTGATCTGGCTCAAAAAAGAAGGTGAGCATGTTCAGGCAGATGAAACCTTTTTGGAACTCAAAGGTAAGGCTCGTAGCTTGTTGACCGGTGAACGTCCGGCATTGAATTTTATTCAAACCCTGTCTGCGGTTGCGACCAAAGTTGCAGGCTATGTCAAACTGGTCGAAGGTACAACGACAAAAATTCTCGATACCCGTAAAACCATTCCCGGATTACGTATTGCACAGAAATATGCGGTGGCCATCGGTGGTGGACAAAATCATCGTTTGGGTTTATTTGATGCTTTTTTGATTAAGGAAAATCACATCATGGCAGCCGGTGGCATTGCACAGGCCATTGCACACGCGCATAACATTGCACCAAATAAACCGGTTGAAGTCGAAGTCGAAAATTTTGATGAATTACAGCAGGCGTTAAACGCTGGTGCAGATATTGTCATGCTGGATAATTTTAATCAGCAACAAATGCTTGATGCTGTCAAATTGGTCAATGGACGTTGCAAACTGGAAGCCTCAGGCAATATTACAGTGGAACGTTTAAGCGAAGTGGCAAGTACAGGGGTAGATTATATTTCCATGGGTTCATTGACCAAAGATATAAAAGCCGTTGATTTGTCCATGCGTTTTATTTAATGATTATCATAATACAGACGTAAAAAAAGCATGTTTAACTTCCTGTTAAACATGCTTTTTCATAGGTTAGGTAGAACGTCCTGTCATACCTGATACTTCCTTGTATCCATCCAGA
Source organism: Acinetobacter qingfengensis (assembly GCF_008693185.1). Classification (GTDB taxonomy): domain Bacteria; phylum Pseudomonadota; class Gammaproteobacteria; order Pseudomonadales; family Moraxellaceae; genus Acinetobacter; species Acinetobacter qingfengensis. The sequence goes on along the minus strand of NZ_VXKN01000015.1, from coordinate 29,131 downwards.
AACATCCTGTCTCCTGATATTCGATTAGTATATGCAAAATTTTGCTAAGCTTATAGAGGTCAAAAGCATCTTTATTTGTGAGCAATTACTTACAACATTCTAAAATAAAAAACGCTCGATAAATCGAGCGTCTTTGCTTAAACTGATAAGTTAAATCAATTTAAACTTACTTCTTGTCGTCTTTCACTTCGGTGAATTCTGCATCTACTACACCATCATCAGCTTTTTGCTGTTGACCTGCATCTTGATTGAATGCATTTGGATCAAATCCTTGCGCACCATCAGCACCTGCCGCACCCTGTGCTTGTTCGTATGCACGTTGGGTAATTGGCATCAAAATGTTTTGCAGACTTTCAGTTTTTGCTTTGATTGCATCCGCATCATTTTCTTTGGTTGCTGCTTCAAGTTCTGATACCGCAGTTTCAACCGCAGTTTTTTCATCAGCAGTGACTTTATCACCTAGATCTTTAACTGCTTTGGTTGCACTAGATACTAACGCATCAGCTTCGTTACGTGCTTTCGCCAATTCTTCGAATTTACGGTCTTCTTCTGCATTGGCTTCGGCATCTTTAATCATTGCATCGATTTCGGCATCAGACAAACCGGAGTTTGCTTTAATCTGGATTGATTGCTCTTTACCAGTGCTTTTATCTTTTGCGGATACTTTCAAGATACCATCGGCATTGATGTCAAATGACACTTCAATTTGTGGTACACCACGTGGAGCTGGTGGAATATCACCTAACTGGAAGTTGCCCAACAATTTGTTTTGTTGTGCCATTTTACGTTCACCTTGGTACACTGAAATGTCTACCGCAGGTTGGTTATCTGCCGCTGTCGAGAATACCTGTGATTTTTTCGCAGGAATTGTAGTGTTTTTCTCGATGATTGGTGTCAATACACCGCCCATAGTTTCGATACCCAAAGTTAATGGAGTAACGTCGAGCAACAATACATCGTTTTTGTCACCTGATAATACTGCACCTTGGATCGCAGCACCAATCGCTACAGCTTCATCTGGGTTTACATCTTTACGTGGTTCTTTACCGAAAAATTCTTGTACTTTTTGTTGTACAAGTGGCATACGGGATTGACCACCCACCAAAATCACATCAGAGATTTCAGAAGTTGAAAGACCAGCATCTTTCAGTGCAATACGGCATGGTTCAATGGTACGAGCAACCAAGTCTGCAACCAAACCTTCCAGTTTTGCACGAGTTACATTGATCACCAAGTGTTTTGGACCAGTTGCATCGGCAGTAATATATGGCAGGTTAATTTCAGTTGCATTAGAAGAAGACAATTCGATTTTGGCTTTTTCCGCAGCTTCTTTTAGACGTTGTAATGCCAGTGGATCATTTTTCAGATTAACGCTTTGTTCTTTTTTGAACTCTTCAACCAAAAACTCAATCAAGGCATTATCAAAGTCTTCACCACCAAGGAAGGTATCACCGTTAGTCGATAACACTTCGATTTGTTGGTCGCCATCAAGGTCTGCAATTTCAATGATAGATACGTCAAATGTACCACCACCCAAATCGTAAACTGCAACTTTACGGTCACCTTCTTTTTTATCCATACCAAACGCAAGTGCCGCAGCAGTTGGTTCGTTAATGATACGTTTTACATCCAGACCAGCAATTTTACCTGCATCTTTGGTTGCTTGACGCTGTGCATCGTTGAAGTAAGCCGGTACAGTGATCACTGCTTCTGTCACTGTTTCGCCCAGATAGTCTTCCGCTGTTTTTTTCATTTTTTTCAAAATTTCAGCAGAGATCTGTTGTGGCGCAAGTTTTTTATCGTTTACTTCAACCCAAGCATCACCGTTGTCAGCTTTGATGATTTTGTAAGGAACAAGACCAATGTCTTTTTGTACCGCTTGATCTTCATAGCGACGACCGATTAAACGCTTGATTGCGAATAATGTATTTTTCGGGTTAGTCACTGCTTGACGTTTTGCAGATTGACCCACCAGAATTTCGCCATCTTTGTATGCAATGATTGATGGTGTGGTACGCGCACCTTCTGCATTCTCAATTACTTTTACTTTATCGCCTTCAAGTACAGCAACACATGAGTTGGTTGTACCTAAGTCAATACCAATAATTTTAGCCATTTTAAGTTTTCCTCAAAAATTCTTTTGCAATATTTCGCTTGTTATCCGATATGAGAGCATTTTATTTTTTTTCAAGATTTTTTTAGAAAAAATCTAAAATCTCTCTATATTTCCTGTACTTTGTGCGGATTCAGTCTTCGCTTAGCGAATTACTGACCGACTGTAACCATTGCCGGACGTAATAAACGACCTGACAAGGTGTAGCCTTTTTGCAATACATTACCGATTTCACCTGCTTTGGCTTGTGGATCAATACCAACTGCCTGATGAATTTCAGCATTAAAGCCATTTTGGGTGTCTACTGCGATAACACCATGTTTTTCCAAGGTCGTGAGCAGGGATTTCAGGGTGAGTTCAATCCCCTCCAATAATGGTGTTTTTTCTTCACCGGCTGCGGCAATCGCACGTTCCAGATTATCGACTGAATCAAGTAAGCCTTTGGTAAATTTTTCCAGCGCAAATTTTTTCGCTGCTTCTGCTTCACGCTCCAGACGCTCTTTCACTTTTTCAGCTTCGTAAATGGCATTGGCCGCACGAGCTTTTTCAAGTTTTAAACTTTCTTCAAGTTTGCTGATGTGGGCTTTTAAATCTTCAATGCCCGCTTCTGCATGATGTTCGGCATCAGTTTGTGTCTGTTCTATTTGCTCTTGTTCCAGATCTTGAGCTTTATCGGTTTGCTCATTGGCCATTGATGATCTCCGTTTAAAAAATTCAAACATGTGCAGTCCTCTTTGGCATCAGACGATTTAATCATGCCTACACTGCCATGTATTCAGTTTGCTTAAACAGTAAAGTATGGGTCGATCCTGTAAAATCAAGGTTGTTTTTAAATAAACTTATAAATTTCATACGATAAAACGGTATTGTCATGACAATGATGCAATACCGTTGCTGTCATACTACACAGCACTTTATCAACGTTCTAAAACTTCCCGATTAAACTAAAGCAGAAATAAGAAGAAATTTATTTTATTTTTTGGGTAAGCTGATATAAATCTTCAAATTTTGAGTGTTCCATAACTGTTTTGCAACTTCTCTGATTTCTTCGTCAGAAATTGCTTTTTCCAGCTCAGAGATATGGGATAAATAAATGGGCGAATCATATTTCTGATAACTCAGCACCAGTCTGCGCTGTAAACTAAAAATATCTTCCTGACGTTTTTGTTCATTATATTGAAATTGTGTCTTCGCCTGCTGAATTTTTTGTGCAGTCATATATTTCGGTAAATTTTTTAAAATCTCTTGTGCCTGTGCAGAGAGTTCCTGTGCCCGTTCTGGCGATGTTGTAAAACTTAATGATGTTTCAATACGATCATGTGCAGGATTGAGTTCCGCAGCAAAATTCAGGCGGTAAATTCCGAGTGACTCTTCTCTTAATCTATCCCTTAAGACCTGTTGTGCAATCTGACGAGCGATACTGACCTGAACGGCTGTTTCAGGTTGCCACTTTTGTTCACTAAAAGACCATAACCGTACATCTGCTCGCGGTTCGATATTGGCATTCATAATTGTTTGTGCCTGACCTGTTGTAGACAATGTATTAACGGCTGGCAGTAATTTTTCTCGCTGTATGGGTGCCAGAAATTGCTGAATATTCTGCTCTACATCTAGGCTATTTCCATCAGAGATCAAAAAGTAAGTGGTTGATGCTTTACCAATGATCTGCCATTGTCTTAACAAATCCTGTTTATTCACCTGTTTTAATTGATCCAGAGTAGGACGATGAGATTGTTCGACACCATAAAGTAATTGCGCAATTTGCTGTTCTTTTTTTCCTGAGATTGAACCTTCTGCTACAGTCTGCTGTCGGATTAATCCCACCAGACTATTTTTCATGGTTTGGCTTTCAATCTCCGGGTATTGATTCAGGTTATAAATCAATTGTAATAAGACAGATAAACGATTTGCCGGTGCCACACCACTTAAACTCAATTGATCCAAGCTTTGACTATAATTCAGGGAAATATTCTGATCTGTTTTCCATTGTCTGAACTGAGCTGGCTGGCTGGCTTGTGGTCCATTTTGTGAAATCATCTGTATTGCCAATTGAGATTGCCACGGATTCAATTCAGGTGATAAAGCACCCATTGGATTTTGCGCAGTTAAATACACTTTGTCTTTCGCAAGTGCCGTCTTTAACCAGATTACTCTATCGCCATTATTCAATACATATTCTTGTACATTTTGCTGTGGATAAGCATGAACTTGAACGATATGACCCGATTGAGTAGGCTTAACCAACTTCACCTCAGACAACTTTTGTGCTGTCCGTAAAGGTTCAAGCTGTTGCTGTGAAATGTCCTGAGCTAGTTGCTGAACACTTTCAATAGAAGGAAGTTGAAATGCTGCATTTCCCGGAATGCTATATTGCAAGAGCTGATCCGGTTGCGCCAACCATGCTTGTAAATGTGCGTTTACCTCAGCAACCGAGATGGTTGGTAATATCTTTAAAGCATATTTTGCGGTTTGTTGACTACCACGATATTGCCAGCCTTTTTGCCATGCTGAAACCAGTTGTTGCGTCCATGCATCAAACTCTCTTCGTTCTGTTTTTTTTAGCATTGCTTTTGCAGTTTGCTGTATGTCCTGTTTGGCGGTTTCAATATCCTGATCTGCCAAAGGATACTGTTTGAGCCTTTGAATTTCAGTCAATAATACTGGCAATGCATCTTGATGATGATCGGGTACAACTTCTGCAAAAATTCCCAAAGCAGAAGTATGCTGACCAATATCAGATTTCTTGGCGACCAGTGTGGTCACTGAATCTGGCAATGCTTCACTTTGACGGCGCATTTGTCGTGATAATGCCGCTAACGTAATTTGATTAAGTAACCGTTGTCTTATTCCTTGTTGATCATCCTGTTGGGCAAGCACATCATCAAAACGAACCACCCATGAAATCTGGCTACTACCACTTTCACTATCCTGCAAGCGCAATATTCTCAATTGTGGTTTTAACTGTGGGTCATAATCAGGTTTGGATTCCACAGGATGTTTTGGTAATTTGGAAAATACTGCCCTAATCATCTTTTCTGTATCTTTGATATTGACTGCACCAGATACCAGAAGTTGCATATTATCAGGCCGATACCAACGTTGATGATAATCTTTTAATTGCTCTGTCGTGAGCGCTTTGATGGATTGTTCATCGCCAATTACAGGACGAACCGCATATATGGAGTCATGACGCATTGCCCGTATCCGTTGCTGATTCATACGCTCTGCGACACCAAGTTTACCTCGCCATTCTTCTAGTACAATGAGGCGTTCATGATCTAAATCACGCTGGGTAAATAATGGGAAAGCAACCATTTGCTTTAATATTTCCAGACTATATTGCAAATCCTTTACGCCCTGTGGCGGATTCATCATATAAGTTGTGCGCTCAAACTGGGTTACGGCATTATAATGTTGGGCCATTCTCCATTTTTTGCTATGTAACTCATTAGATACACCTTGCGGATATTTTTCCGATCCCTTAAAGACCATGTGCTCAATGAGGTGGGCAGCACCAGATTGCTGATCTTTTTCATGAATTGAACCTGCATTGACCATTAAACGAATATCGATTCGTTGTTTTTCCTGACGAAGAGGCGCAATGCTATAGCGAAAACCGTTCTCCAGTTGGCCCGAAACAATTTTAGGTAATGGGCTTATTTCGGCATGTAAGCAAACGGTCGTTAAATTAATACTGATCAGGACAATCAAATGTCGTGTTTTGGGAAAGAAAGCTGGCATAAACATTAATTTTAATCAAAGAGTAAAGAAAAAGAAGATGACAATAAGCCATCTTCTTATATGAATTAGAAGATTTGAGATTACCAGTTATATGATAAACCTAACCAAAATTGACGACCTGTTTTATAAGAAACTGGAGCTGTGCTTGTTGTTCCTGATTTAGCAGTTTCAATCGTGGTATCAAATACATTTAATACATCCAGACTAACCGCTAAACTCTGATATTTGCCAACTGGATATGACCAGTTAAAACGCCAGTCATAAGAGAAATAATCATCATATTGTTTTTCTTCATATAAGGTTGCCGATCCAGTATAGTCACCACATGCACTGTAACTGCTTGAACACGCAATTGTAGAAGTGGTATAGCCTCGATAGCCCGCAGTATAACCTAGACGCTGAGTCCAGTTTAAATGCCACTTAGGTATAGTGGTATCAATCCTTAAAAAAGCATTCCACGGCGTACCAAAATCCCATGCAGGTGCATCATCCAAATCCAGTAACTCATCTTTATAAATGACCTTACTATAAGTTGGATTGTCATCGTATGCCGCTGTATTCCAGTTATTTGAACTTGATTTATTGTTTGAGTAATTGGCTCCAATTTCCCAATCCACTGTTCCATATTTAAATTTAAATGGACTGATTGGCTCAATGGTCAAAGAAACAGTTTCCCCCTTTGTTCTACCACTGTTATCCATTACACGATAAGTCACACCTTCAATTGTTTCTGATGTACGAGAGAACTGATCTCGTCCGTTACGATGCACATATTTTAAGGTCCAGATGGTATCCCAAACCCGTTGTGCAATTCCGATATTTAATTCATCGCTAAATGGTGTATCTAATTCAGACATCGTATAACGATTTGCTGTGAGAGTGGTTGGTCCTGTAGTTACCCAATTTGCAGACGCACTAGAGCGGGTTTGCGAATATCTCTCTCCAATCCCATCTCTCAATTTATACGCAAGAATATTACCTGCATAATAACGGTTTGCACCTGCAAAAATACGGCTAGAACGATCACCAAATACATCATAAGATATGGCAAAACGTGGTGCGATATTCAGATTTCCAAGAAAATCATCCATACTGACACGTACACCCGGGGTAAGCTCTAAACGTCCCCACGTCATGCTGTCTTGCAAATAGATTGCATAATTGGTGTAGTCGTCATTGATTGTTTTTGCAGGATACAAAAATCTTGAACCAACATATTGCTCGCCATCTAAGCACCACTCATCACCCGTAGTGCAAACCGTTGCAGTTGCAGGAGATTGCTTTTGCTGTTTTTCTAACGAATCAACCGATGGCTCTAATTGTTGTTCAATTTTTTTTTCTAATGAAATCAGGCTGACTTTTATGGATTGTGTTGCTGATTTTTTTTGTACATCAGCGCTGGGAACACGTAGTGAGGTAAAAGCAATAAACAAAACCAGCCCGTGACACATTGAAACAGCAATCCAGTATTTCAGTTTTTTCCAATCAAAGTCGAACGTTGTTTGCATAGAAAAAGCTTTTTCCATAAAAAATTTAAAACCAAAACAGATACATTAGAAAAGAAAAAAGTACAGATATGACACAAAAAATTAACAATAAAATTTATTATACAGTAATTATTAATAAATGTAATTAATATTGATAATGATTAGCATCATGCATTTTATTTATAATACATATTAATATTTTTGTAGTTTTAATGAATTTCAGGTTTTTCAATTAAAAAATTTAAGCTATTTCAGAAAACTTTCTATCTTAACGACGTAAATTCAAAATATAAAAAACTCCCTATAAGTTTTTTATACGGAGTTTTTAAGTAATTTATATGCTGGGAATCTTATTATTTACCAACCTAAAGCCTTTTGTTGTGCGGCAATCAACTGCTGAATTCCTTCTTCTGCCAATGCCAGCATCTGGTTTGCCTGTTCCCGACTAAATGGTTTTTCTTCTGCTGTACCCTGAATTTCAATAAATTCACCTTTCTGGGTCATGACGACATTTAAGTCAGTTTCACAATTTGAATCTTCTTCATAGCATAAATCCAGTAAAGCCTCACCTTCAAATACACCAACAGAAACTGCAGCAATTAAACCTTTTAACGGGTCATGTTTAATTTTCTTTTGTTCAAGTAATACATTGACTGCATCAACCAAAGCCACGGCTGCTCCAGTAATTGATGCAGTACGTGTTCCACCATCAGCCTGAATCACATCACAATCAATGGTAATCGTATTTTCACCCAATTTTTTGAGATCAATCATGGCGCGTAGACTACGGCCAATTAAACGCTGAATTTCTTGTGTACGCCCACTTTGCTTTCCACGGGCTGCTTCACGATCTGAACGGGTATGGGTTGAACGTGGCAACATACCATATTCGGCGGTAACCCAGCCCTGTCCCTGACCTTTTAAAAACCGGGGTACTGAATTATCAATACTGGCTGTACACAGGACTTTGGTATGTCCAAATTCGACCAAAACAGAACCCTCTGCATAACGTGTATAATTACGGGTGATTTTAACTGGACGCAATTGATTTAAAGCTCTTTGGTCGATACGCATAACTGATCCTAATGATTCAAATTCTTCGGGCAGCAATTATAGCAAATTTATCTTTCCCCTTTTTGAGCTAAATCTGCTGATTGATGCGTTTCAGGCATCTTTTTTCTTATACAATAGCAATCCCAAAGGGTTATAGATAACTTTTTTTGTTAGACTTGCGGTTCTGATTGGTCAGGTATGTTTATGTCTATACGCAATGAGCGCAAACAACAAAGTCGGCAGGCATTACTTGATGCAGCCCTTAAACTCAGCACCACAGGTCGTGCATTTAGTACCATTAGTCTACGTGAATTAGCACGTGAAGTTGGACTGGTTCCCACCGCTTTTTATCGTCACTTTGAAGATATGGAACAATTGGGACAGGCATTAGTAGAACAGGTTTCCGGTCGGCTTAAACTGATGTTATCACAACTACGACAAGGGTATTTAAAACATCAGGATGCAAAAACCAAAACCAGTATCCAACTGTTTTTTCGTGCAGTTGATCAAAGTCCACAAGACTGGTTCTTTTTGATTGGAGAACGCTGGGGCGGTTCAGAAACTGTAAGACGGGAAATTGCTAAAGAAATTGAAAGTTTAACTCGCGATCTGGCCAATGATCTTGAAGCCAGTCGAAATTTTCAGCATGTTGAAAATCATCAAGATTTATATGTCATGACCACTATCATTGTGAATTTATCTCTAACATGGGCAATGACATGGTTAAATTTACCACAACAATATCAAGGTGAATTACTAAAACAGCAGCAACAAATTTATTTGGAACATGCTATGACGCAGGTACGATTATTATTTCGTGGGATTGCAAATTGGCAATCTATAGAATAAAAAAACCCGAACAATGTTGTTCGGGCTGAGGAAGAGGATACAAAGTTCTAAGATGCTTTTTTCAAACCTGCACGTTCTTTTTGAATTAAGTAGTTCATGATATCGACTACACGCTGGTCTTCGCCTTGAACAATATATTTACCATTGATCACAACCGCTGGAACACCTGTTAACTGATAATATTTTGCCAGATTATTGGCTTGATTGACCTTGCCAGTAATTGCAAATGAGTTATATAAACTATTGAATTTTGTCTGATTTGCACCATAACGAGCATAGAATTGTGCCAGAGATTTCTGATCAAAAAGCTGTTGACCCTGCTTATTCACTGCATCAAATAATGGAATATGTGCTTTTTGACGAATGCCTAAAGCTTCAGACACAAAATAACCTCGTGCATTTTGCTCCCAGATTGGATTCATTGCTGCAGGTGTACGCACAAAGTTAATATCCTTAGGCAACTGACGTAACCAATTTTGCATATATGGTTCTAATTTATAGCAATGTGGGCAACCATACCAAAAAAATTCACGTACTTCGATCTTTCCCGGAATATCAACTTTTCCCGGTTTAGAGACCACAATATAGTCCTTTCCAGCAATATATTGTTCCGCAGCCGCTGCCAATCCTGATACTGTTAATAAAACAGCTGAGATTAGACCTAATGCGATTTTTTTCATGTCTGAGTCATTCCTCGTGTATCGTGCCTTTTTCAGTCTTGCACTATAAAATATATTAACCAAAATAAATATAGGCGAAATTAGCACGAAGCGTTTTATTATGTGTACAATTTTCACAGATTCTTGCGTTTTTGTATTTTTACTCAACGGCAAATAAATTTTTATAAATGATAAGGTGATGTGTTATGGCTACACTGAATGTTGACCCACAAGAAATTGCAAAATTTGAAGCACTCGCAGAAAAATGGTGGGATCAAACTTCCGAGTTCCGTCCATTGCATCAGATTAATCCATTACGTTTAAATTGGATTGATGAAAAATCAGGTGGTTTAACAGGGAAAAAAGTTCTGGATGTTGGCTGCGGTGGTGGTATTTTGGCTGAAAGTATGGCTTATCGTGCGCAATCTGTTCTAGGTATTGATATGGGTGAAGCGCCACTTGCTGTTGGACGCATTCATGCCGAACAGACTGGCGTTGAAAATATCCAATATCGCCAGATTCCTGTCGAACAACTGGCACAGGAACAAGCTGGTCAATATGATGTAGTAACCTGTATGGAAATGCTCGAGCATGTCCCAGATCCTGCCTCAATTGTCAAAGCCTGTTTTGACCTTTGCAAACCCGGTGGTCATGTCTTTTTTTCAACCATTAACCGTAATCCAAAATCTTATTTGTTTGCTATTATCGGTGCGGAATATGTATTACGTTTGCTCCCTAAAGGCACACATGATTTTCATAAATTTATCCGCCCGTCTGAGCTTGCCAGTGCAATTCGTGCCGCAGGACTAGAACTTAAAAGCATGACTGGACTACATTATAATCCACTAACCAAACATTACTGGTTGGCACCAAATGTTGATGTGAATTATATGGTACATACTATAAAGCGTGAACAAGCATGATAAAAGCTGTCTTATTTGATCTGGATGGTACGCTGATCGATACTGCCGCAGATTTCATTCGAATCATTCAACAAATGTGTCGTGACAAAGGTGTGGATGTTGTCGCAGCAGAAACCATTCGTACACAGGTATCTGAAGGTGCCCGTGCCATGGTTAAACTGGTTTATCCGGAATTGGCAGTGGACGATTCACTATTTCTACAACATCGACAGAATTTTCTGGATTGTTATGGTGCCGATATCGCTGTGGACACTGATTTATTTCAGGGAATGAATGATTTGCTGGTAGATCTGGAAACACAACAGATTCCATGGGGTATCGTCACCAATAAACCACGTTGGCTAAGTGAAACACTGTTACAGGCGTTAAACCTGACAGATCGCTGCGCGGTATTGGTCTGCCCAGAAGATGTTAAACAGACCAAGCCGGATCCTGAACCAATGTTTCTGGCTGCATCAAAATTAAGCATTGCCCCTGAACAAATTGTTTATATCGGGGATCATCCTCGTGATATTGATGCAGGCAAAAATGCCAATATGCCAACCATTCTGGCAGCCTATGGTTATCTTCCACCCAATGCCAGCGATGATTTAACAGCATGGCAAGCTGATTATATTGCTCAGGATGTACAAAGCTTACACAAAATTATTCAAAGCCTGATGTAAGCTTTTCAAAATACATGTTTTATAAATATGATATCCTGATCACCAATATCAAAAAATAACAAACAGCGAGGCCAAAATATGGATTTTAAAAACTATACGCCAGATAAAAATCTGCTCAAAGACCGTGTTATTTTAGTTACCGGTTGTGGTGACGGAATTGGTCGTGCGGCTGCCATTCACTTTGCCTTGCATGGTGCAACTGTAGTACTACATGGTCGAACATTAAGTAAACTTGAAGTCATTTATGATGAGATTGAAGGGCTAGGAGCACCTCAACCCGCTATTCTGCCTTTACAACTGTCCAGTGCATCCGCACGGGATTATGAACTTTTGGTTGATACACTGGATCAGCAATTTGGCCGTCTGGATGGTATTTTGCATAATGCCGGTATTTTAGGTGAGCGTGTCCCGTTAACACATTACCCTGTCGAAACATGGGATGATGTCATCAATGTTAATCTGCGTGCACCTTTTGTTTTGACACAGGCCCTATTGCCTTTACTGGAAAAATCCGATCATGCCTCTGTAGTTTTTACCAGTAGTGGTGTGGGTCGTGTCGGACGTGCCTTATGGGGTGCATATTCTGTTTCTAAATTCGGCGTTGAAGCATTAAGCCAGATTTTTGCTGCGGAACTTCCTGACAGCCATATTCGTTTTAACTGCATCAATCCTGGTGGTACCCGTACTGCGATGCGTGCCAAAGCTTTTCCTCAAGAAGATCCGTTAACATTACCAACACCCGAAGACATCATGCCAGCATATCTTTATCTGATGGGTGCGGATAGTGCAGGTATTACCGGACAGAGTTTCAACGCACAGGAATAAAGCCTATTAAAATTTGAACAAGGCAATTTGATCAACAGATTGCCTTTTTACATTGATCGGTGCAAAATTTTCACTCTATCAGGATATGTGATAAACAAGCCATGATCATTCGTAATAAAAACAATATCTTTTATCTGCTATTTGCATGGAAAGGGACTATATTACCTACTATTTTGCCTTCATTGCTGATGGTGATGATCATGTCAGGCATTATTGCCTTTTTATCTGAACATCATTTCTTTTCTGCTATTCCCAAGGTTCCAGCTATCGGCTTTACGATTTTCGGTGTTATTTTGTCAATTTTCATTGGCTTTAGAAATAATGCCTGCTATGACCGTTGGTGGGAAGGTCGTAAATTATGGGGTTCCCTGATTGCAAATATTCGGCACATGGATCGGGAAACACTGGTCTTAGCAGATACACGGCGTGAACGCATTCTGCACAAGACGATTATTTTCACCAATTTGTTACGCGACCGCTTACGTTATCAAACTGCACATCCAACACAGTTCTTGGAATTCGGTCGGATGAATGAGCATTCTGTTAACAAATTAAATCATCTGATTAATGCACCACAATACATGCTTAATATGATTCAAAAAGAACTTGTGCATGCACTGGAAGCCAAAGAAATTACCGATATTCTCTATCGGCAAATCGTTTCACATGTAGTAGAACTGGGCAATGTACAGGCTGGCTGTGATCGTATTGCCAGTACACCTTTACCATTTGCCTACTCAGTACTGCTTAATCGCGCCATTTATGTCTTTTGCTTTATATTGCCTTTTAGTCTTGGGGATATTTTGGGTTTATGGACACCAATTCTGGTAGGTGTGATTGCTTATATGTTTTTGGGTCTGGATGCTTTAAGTGCACAATTGGAAGAACCTTTTGGTACTCAGGAAAATGATCTACCACTAGATTCAATTGTCCGTTTGGTAGAACGCGAATTATTAACGGCTATTGGTAAAACACCACCACCACCGATGAAACCAGATCAGCACAACCTGCTTTAAAGTTTTGGAAAAAATATGCGCCTTGATCTGTTCGATATTCAATTATTTCTTGATATTGTAGAAACTGGAAGCTTTAGCAAAGCGGCTGAGCGCTGTGCATTGTCGGTACAAGCCTGTAGTGAACGGATTAAAAAACTTGAGCAACGTTTTTGCCCATTATTTAGTCGGCATGCTACAGGAGTTCAGCTTACTGCAGCAGGACAAGTTTTTTATCGACATGCCTGTTTATTGCAACAACAATTTCAGCATCTACAACAGGAGTTTACTCAATTTCATCAACAGGAAAATTTATCTATCACTCTTTGGTGTAATTCTTCTGCACAAAGTGAATATTTACCACATATTTTGCCCAATTACCTATTACATTATCCACAATTACAATTACACATTAGGGAAGCAGAAACCACAATCATTCTGGAAAAACTTAGACAACACGAGGCTCAACTTGCTCTAATTTCTGATGTTTTTGATACTTCTGATTTAATTACTCAGCATTTTGTTGTCGATCCTTTATGCCTGATTTGTTCAAATCATCACTCGCTCAGCCAGTATCATCAACTTAATCCTGATGAGATTATAGCTCAGGATTGGGTGGGGCTGATGCCACAACATGCTTTACAGCAGTCCATCGAACAATATTTTAAACAGCATGGAAAAATCATGCATTATCGTTTGCGATTATTAGATTTTTCCGCTTTGATTCAAGTGGTGAGTACAGGCGTTGGTATTGCGATTATTCCAACCCGTATTGCCCAGCGTTTTATAAATCAATTTGATTTTCGACAAATTGCACTATCTGGTAAATGGGCAAATCGCAATTTACTCTTGGCATATCATCCCGAACACCAATTAACTGTAACATATCAAGATTTTTATCAGTATCTCTGCGATGTACGCCGGCAATTTCAAATTAACTGAATGGAAATTGATGAATTACCATATAACTGCCCAATCCCATTAAGCCATAGAAGAAAATTCTACGAAATTTTTGCTCACTGATTTTGTAGCGAATTTTTTGCCCAACCCACATGCCCACTAGTGCTACAATTAATGCCACAATCGATAAATGCCAGTCTGTTAGTAAGGTTGATTTAGGATTTTGATATAAAAACCATGCCAGACATAAGGTAGATATTGTAAACACCAAACCCAATGATTGGACTAAATCATTCTTTTGTAAACGCAAACTGTTCAGATAAGGCGCAACCGGAATAATCACCACACCTGTTGCCACAATCAACGCTCCCGACAAATAACCGATAAACGGAGACAGATAGGTTTCGTATTTCGAGAGATCCGGAATATTTTTGGCAAATAGGCCATAGAGTGCGTAAAGAATTAGCATACTGCCCAGTAGAATTTCACTGATATAGCCCTGATCACTTCCTAATGTCGGAAAAATACTCCAAAACGTTCCCACAATCAGCGCAGCCAATAACCAAAAAAATCGGCGCAATAATCCCAGAAATGCACCTTCGGCAAACAGTTGCCAAATATTTGTGACAAGAGAAGGAATTAACAGGAATGCTGCGGCCTGAATCGGACTGATAAACAGGGTTAATAATGCCATTGCAACTGTAGGCAATCCCAGACCAATGACACCCTTGACCATCCCTGCCAGAAAAAATACGGCACTGATAAATGCAATCACTATGTTTCATCCATGTAACGTGGAATCACAGCATAATCATTACATATATATTTGACTATCAGGAATTTCCTTAACGGGGTTCAATCTTTGCCTGAAGCAAAGATCGACCCGATCAGATAGAATTCGGCTATTGACCATCGACATATCGACAAACGATAGATCAGTCAAATTACCGGTCACTTATTCAAGTTTAAGTAATTCGGCAATTTTCTCCCATGATACATATTTAAAGTTTTGATTTGCTTCTGGCATGCGCTTACGCCCATCCTGAACAACCAGCAAGCCTTTTGACCATTTCGATCCAAAATAATGACTACTGACATCCAGACCATCAGTTTCTGAAACAGCATCGATTTTTTGTTCAGCGTTCAGACCAATTCGAAATGCGCCACGTACGGTATAAGGTGCTTGCGCATCAACAACCACATAACTGTCATTTCCTTGGCTGGAGATAATCAAATAACTTTTATTTTGACCATGATATAAAGCCAGTCCTTCAATATCATCATGTACCACTTGTCCTACTTCAATGACTTTTTGCATTGCCTGTGTTGATGAGGTTAAATCCTTAACCCAGACGGCATGATCTTCTTCTCCCAGAAAAATTCGTCCGCTTGCATCATCTACCACACAGCCTTCAGGCTGGGTTTTGACAGCAAATTGCTGTATCACTTTCGCTTCAATATGGTCACCATTTGCATAGAGGTGATATTGAATAAATCGACCATCCTGATCATTTGGAATGGCATAAATTTCGCCTTTAGGATCCTGATAAAGACAAAGGCCATAAATATCCTTTAAGGAAGTTTTGACTTGACCAATTTCTGATACTTGTCCGGTTTGCTGATGAATAGCAAAAAGATGCAAGCTGTTATGATCACGATTAGTCGCTACCGCTAAATCAACCTGTTGCTTGCCCCATTTAAAATTCGGACGAATATCCACATTATTTAAACGCCCTACTTTTAAATATTGTTTAGTTTGACCATGTAAATCATATACCTGTAAACCGCCTTGTTTATCTGTTCCTAAAATTCTGGACTGATCAGGGGCATTTTTATTATGCCAGATCGCAGGATCGTCTGCGGCATCTCCTGCGCTCGGTACACTTTGTGTCTGAATATCTGCAACAACAACAGGTAATTCTGTGGTTTTAGCCATAGGTTTGGTTTGCCAGTTCACTTGTCCGGTGAGAATTCGTTCCTCATCATAAATCCAGAGTTTTTTGGAATCATCAGTTCCACTAAAGCTCAACTGTTCAGGTTCTTGTAACGCACCTTCGAGTTTAAGTGGCGTCAAAGTTTTCCAAGCTTGATCCAAATATTGATAACGATAAATTAATGATGCTTTTTCATCCAAAACGGCTAACTGCTGATTGATCAGTGCCAAACCTGAAGGCGAACCCTGGATTGAACCAAATGGTTTAATCAAATCAATGGGTTGCCGTGTTAACTCAGCTTCTGTGCCTGCCGGATACGCCCATACACCTACATTTGCTTCATTCACAATCAATTGAGCTGTAGAATCATCTACCTGACAAAAACTGCTTTGAGGCGGCAAACTTAATGTTCTCACCAGTAAAGGTTGTTTTAATGGTTGCTGTTGTTTGGCAACAAACCACTGCTCACCCATGCCTTCCTCACCCACCAAAAAAGCAAAGGTATTCTGTTGTTGATCCTGATATAAACAAACATCTTCTACTTTAAAATGCCGTTTAGGAATATAGGTGGTTGTCTGTAATGCTTTTTGTGTTTGATCCAGTTGTGCCAACAACACTTGTTGCCGCTGGATATCGCTAACGGCCAATAAAATACCCTGCGCATTGGCACGGGAATCAAAGCTGGAAAAGTGACCATTCTGCTGGAACAAAATATGCTGCTGTGCATTCAGAATACGCAATCCCTGTGTTTTACTGGTTTGCAATAGAACAGCTTCAGGCCATGCAGACCAATTGATGGCCTTGGCATTTTCAAGTTTAAATTCATCCTGTGCAAGCTGTTTCACTGCAATGGTTTCAGATGTAGAGACTTTTGCCGCTGTTTGTGTTACTTGCTGCTGTGTAGCACATGCCGTCATCAAGCTAATACTACAAAATAATGCTGCGAGTGGAAATTTTTTCACGTTTTTTACCTAATTTATTTTATTAAAAATTATGGAAATTTAAGCTCAGCTTGAACGTTGGGCCATATTCTTCATATTGCGCATTCAATTGCTGACGTCCCATATAGGTGTAGTAATGTTCATTGGTAATATTCTGAACATCAAATCTAAGTTGTAGATTTGGGCGAATATTAAAGTGACTACTAAAATCCACAAACAACTGTTCGTCGCTATAAATATCCTTTTCAGGGGTATCAATAGCAGAAAGTTCATATAAATAAGAGGATTTATAGTTGGCCGAAACTTTAAAGCCAAATTTTTCATTCTCCCAACCCAATAAGGCATTACCCACCAATTTAGACTGATTAGGTAAATTAATTTTACGTTGACTATACACACCATCTTTTGTGCCACTAATATTGGCTTCTGAACGACTGAAAGTTGTATTAAGTCCAATCAATAAACCATTCCATGGTGCAGGAAGCTGATCAAATTTTTGTGAATAGGCCAGTTCCACCCCATATAATTTTGCTTTCTCACCATTTTTATAGGTAATTGCTTCACTATAATCAGCCCATTCGCCTGTTCCAGCTATGTCAGTATTATAAATAAAATTCTTGATATCTTTATAGAAGGCATTGAAGGAAATCACACTGGCTCGACCAAAATAACGCTCGACCCCAAAATCAAAGTTTTGTGCCTCTAATGGTTTTAAATTGGGATTACCAAATTCTGCTTCCAAATCACTGGTATCAATGTAAATCCCCGGTGAAGATTGGGCAAAAGTCGGACGAACGACCGTATTGGTCCATCCTGCACGTAGCACAGCATCATCACTTAGTTCATAACGTACTAATACACCCGGTAACCAGTGATCATAATTATTTTTAAATTTGGTTGTACTGATTTGTTCATCTTTAAACTCATAACCCTGCGTTTTAAAATGAGTATCTTCATAACGCAAACCTGCGATTAAACGCAATTTATCAAAATCAATGGTTTGCATAAAATAAGCTGAGCGAATATCTTCATTGGTTTTAAAGTCATTGATGGTGGATTCTTCCATATCCAGATAATCATCAGCATTTAAACCACTGAGATAATTGTACACAGCACCTGTACTAATGACTGGCCCAAACTTGGCCAGATCGTAATGTCCTGTTCCGGATAGACCATTGGAACTGTCAAAATCCTTATAGACCCAAACATCGGTATTATTGGTTTTTTCACGTTGGCTGAGCTTGGCACCAAATTTCAATTCAGCAGGATAATTTGCCAGACTAAAATGTCGGGTCAGGTCAAATTTGATATTTTTTTCTTTGTCTTTAGCAAGGCTACTTTCCTGCTCAATTTTATCCAATGTGTACTGGCTGGCATCATAAATATCCGAACCTCCGAAAATAACCGGTTTGGAACGACTGTTATATCCTACATTATCAAACTCGCCAACGTAGTTTGCAGCAGCAATGCCCTTAGGATTTTTTTCTGAGGCCTCACTGTATCCGACTTGCCCTTCAATTGTCCAAACATCAAATTCATGTTTAGTACCAAGGACATAAGATTGTATTTCCTGCGTTTCTTCACGGGCTTTTAATGCGCGTGTAATTTCTGCAGCACCAGTTTCTGAAGGCAATAAGGCATCTGAAAATTCTGTTTTTACTGCATTACGTACTTCATTGTCTTTAAAACGACTAAATAAGGTGCGCAAATAATATTGACTATTTTCTGTTGGGCGATAGTCCATATTCAGGCCAACACCCAGACGCTCACGGGTAATATCATACTGGCGCATGGAGGTTTCTTCCAAGGCATCACCATCCCAACTTCCGCCAGTTTCTACGTTATCCGAACCAAATTTACGTTTTTGATAACTCACTGCTGCGGCAACCCCAAAGTTATCTTCACCGTCGCCTATACTAAAGCGGTTACTGATCGCGCCTGATAATTTTGGACTATATTTCTCACGTTTATCATCATAACTGCCTTCAACATTTCCGGTATAAAATAATCCTTCATGGTCAAATGCCGACATACTCTGAATTTGCACTGACCCACCCAGTGCATTGGCATCCATATCAGGGGTCAGGGTTTTGACGACAGATAATGATTGAATTAATCCTGATGGCAAAACATCCAATGCAACACCACGGCGATCACTTTCTGGCGCAGGCACCAGCGTACCATTGATACTTACTGAGTTAAGATCTGCCCCCAGACCACGGACTGTGACAAAACGGCCTTCGCCCTGATCACGTTCGGTGGATACTCCCGGAATACGCTGTAAAGCTTCTGCTGCGTTATCATCCGGTAATTGTCCGATGGCATCGGCATGTACCACACTGCTGATTTGATCTGTCGCTTTTTGTTCTTTGAGTGCTTCATCAATATTGGTGGTATCACCTACAGATTGCACATAGATAGGTGCCAAAGCCACCGCATCGTCAGCACTACTTTGAGTTTGTGCATAACTCAATGAGGTCATCATTAATGATAAGGTCAGCACGGTATATTTCAATTTAAATTGTTGTGTTGCTTTGGTCTGATGCATGTGTATTTCCTTTCCCCAATCAATCAAGTCGGATTTTCATGACCACAGACAATAAGAATACAAAGTGAATCAAATGTGACAGTATTTATTTCCTCATAAAAAGTACTGCAATTTTGCCAATATTGCAGTTAAAAATGAGCTAATTTGACCTGTTCTCAACGTTTGTTTTTGCCTAAAAATACAAGATATCGAAATAATCCATACAGAAAACCACTATAAATTTTGATTTTTTGGAAAATCTATTCTTGTAAAAAGCAGGGTTTTTATAAAATCTTAAAATATAGATTGAGCTTATTTGACCTGAGTCTTTGCCATAAAATTGTCATACAAATCTGTTTAGCTTTGAGGTCACATGATGGTGATCTCGCATGTTATGTCCAGACAATCTTATTCATTATTCCCGCCGTTACTTTTTTTAGCCATATTCAGCCTGATCGGATGGCTACTGTTTTTTTTCATGGGACAACACAAACCGCCAATTCAATGGAATTGGGTGGATATCGTGGGTGAAGGTGGTGCTGCATTATTTGTCATGATCTGGTTATGGCTAATTGTGCGTAGCCGACCACGTGGGCGAGTCACCAATTTTTTTGTATATGGGCTAAGTTTGGTATTTTTCCATTTATGGATGGATACTTTGGATGAATTTTATCGTGTTCCACAAAATATGATGTGGGACACATGGCTTGAATCTATCCCTTTTCCAATCGGTCTATTTCTGGTAACACTGGGATTTTATTACTGGCACCATGAGCAATTGGCAATTTCCAGACAATTGGCTAAACGTGAACAAATTTTTCGTGACCATCGTTTTTTTGATGCACTGGTGCCTTTGGCCGATGCCAATTATTTCAAGCAACACTTACAATTGGTTATCGATAAACAACAGCATCAATCCAGTCCGGCCTGCGCTATTTTGGTCGATATGCAGGATTTTCAAAAAATTAATCAGCAATACGGTTTCGATGAAGGTTCAGCCATTTTGCAATATGTATCACAATTGATCAGCCTGAATTTAAGACAAAAGGATTTGCTTTGTCGTCTGGCAGGTGACCGTTTTAGTATTTTATTGCCGGAAACATCTATTCTGGCTGCACAAAAAATAGCACAGCAACTTCAACAGATGATTGAATCCAATGCATATTATCAGCAACACACACATCATAGAATTCGACTGAGTGCCCGTACAACTAGTATTGCCATTGAGCATACAACTGCCAGTGAAGTACTCAAGCAACTTAATCAACAGCTCTTCCAACTCAAACATTCTGCTCATTATTTTGAGGTGACGATATGAGTTACGATTGTGATGATCTGTTTATTCCTGCACATCAACAATTGTCATTACTGATAGATCTGGCCAATCAATATCAGATCAGTCAACATATTTTATTTAAAGGCAGTGGATTATTTCTGGAAGATGTTTTATCTGCCCAAAAACTGATTTCACCTCAGCAGTTTAAATGTGTGTTGCATAATGCACAGCAACATTTCCCAGGGCAGGACATCCAGTTTCTATTTGGTTCACGCAGTTTGGTCACACCCTTTAATGCGGCCATTACATCTATCCTTTATGCGCATAATTTAAAAGAAGTGTTTCATCGCTATGTAGAATTTTCTGCGTTGGTATCGCCATGGCTGACGCCAAGAATCATGCAGACACCACATGACATGATGATTTACTGGTTAGATGGCAACCACCATGATAACCGTTTTTTAATTGAAGTTAGTATGGCTGCAATTCATGCTTTATGTAGACAGTTATTTAGCCATAAGCTGGAATGGCAATATGAATTTAACTTTGCGGAACCTGAATATATTGAGCAATACTGGACTCACTTAGGCAGTGCGCTTAGCTTTGAACGACCCATGAATTGTATGCGATTGGACATTAAATGGCTGGATATTCAACTGCCTCATCATACATCTACATTATCGCAATTAACTTATCAGCAAGCACAACAACAAATACATCAGGCAAAATTACAACAAAGTTTTCTGGAACATTTATACAGTTATTTAATGCAGAATATTCAACAGCCAATTCAACTGGAAAGTACCGCACAATATTTTCAGGTCAGTCCTGCAACCTTAAAACGGCGACTTAAAAAACACGATACACATTTTCAGGCGCAGGTAGATCAATGTCGGTTACACACCGCAATGTTATTACACCATGTTCATGGGTTTAAAACTGAACAAATTGCCAATTATTTATCCATTCATGATCCAACAAACTTCCGCCGTGCATTTAAACGTTGGTGTGGGTGGTCGTTACAGTCGGTCTAATTTTCAGGAGGATTGATCATCCAGATTTTCCTGATATTGAGCTTTCGCAATTTTTTCCAGCACATTGGAAAAAATACTTTCAATCATCCAGACTCGATACAGGCTATTGAACACAAATTTTCTATCATCAACTCTCAGTACCATGACCGGTAAATCTGGTTGATAATATTCATCACATTGTTGGTCATTTTTAAGTAATTTTGCCTGTATTTCTGCGGTATTGGTATAATCTACTCGGTCAAAATTCTTGAGTACATTTTGCATATTCTCGATAACATTCAGATCTTTGCCTCGAGTCCAGATTTGTTTCAACATTTCCAGCAATGCATCTACACGTTGCTGTGTATCAACCTGATAAAATCCTTCCGCCATACGCATGACTGTATCAGCATCCGGCCGACAAAAGGGTGTAAATTCCACACCCGTTCGTTTAGATAAACGGGTTGCCAGACTCCAGTCAAATTGATCACGATGTTGATACGGTAAAGGATAAATCGTCAATTGAATATTATATAGATTGGCCAGTTCTTCCCGAATATAAGCCAACAATAACCACGAAATCGGATCTTCCAGCGCAATATACAAATCCAGTTCTGGTTGTAATGCCTGAATTTCGGCCAGATCTTCTGCATCATTAATAAGATGTTCACGCCATTCAATATGATTGATCAAGAAAATAGCAGGTGAAGTCAATAGTTTTTGTTGTTGTAAACGCCGGGTTAAGCGTAATAAATCATCCACAGCATGATACTCTCGCCCACCAAAAGCAAAGTAAGCTGTTAATATTGGTTGCGTGGTAAAGCTAAACTGAGGATCAGGCTCATGATTAATCACCTGATTTCTCGACATTTGATACAACATTTTCAATTTTCCATATTGCTGTTGCCACAACATATGAAAAACATCTTCAAGGAGATAAAGAAAATCTTTACCCTTTAATGGGGTACGTTCCAGAATAGCATGTGCTTGTGCAATCGCTTCTCGAGCTGGCATTTCCGGCATGTCGTCATAAGCAAAACGATGTTGCATGGCAAGGGTTTTCGCATCATTCAATGCGTATTTATGCCAGCGTTCTTCACTCATGCCATTTGGAGGGGGCGCAGCCTGATCAGAAATAATAATTTTTAGTGGTTTAATTTCATCAACCAAAATTTCTTCTAATTGTTCAAGTTGTTGTACAGCAAGATAACTATAGACATCATCTAAACGTAGATATACGCTAATGCCCTGATCCACTGGTAAATTCGCCTCACGTTGTGGCTGATTGTAATACCATTTCGAGCGAATCGGATCAAACCACCTTCGCAGCAGGGACATAAGCTAACCTCTAAACCATAAACCCATATCTTAATATAAAGGTTTATAACAAGTCAGAACAAAATGTTCAATATTTACAATTTGTATTGCCAAAAAGCTTTTCCCATAAAAAAGCAGCTTTCAAATAAAGCTGCTTTTCATAAAGATAAAACCTAGATTACACGATACGTACTGCACCTTTTGCTGCACTGGTTGCATGTTTGGCATAAATCTGAAGTGATTTAGAAACTTTACGCTTACGCTGTTCTTTTGGTTGCCAGCCTTTTTCATCCTGTACTTTTCGGCGCTGCGCAAGAGTCTCATCATCCACGCGTAAGTTTATGCCACGGTTTGGAATGTCAATGTCGATAATATCACCATCTTCAACCAAACCAATGGCTCCGCCTTCTGCTGCTTCTGGTGAAATATGGCCAATAGACAAACCTGATGAACCACCAGAAAAGCGACCATCAGTAATCAAGGCACACTCTTTACCTAAACCTTTGGATTTTAAATAGCTGGTTGGATAAAGCATTTCTTGCATGCCCGGACCGCCACGTGGGCCTTCGTAACGAATCACCACAATGTCACCGGCCTTGATTTGCTCACCTAAAATGGCTTCTACCGCTGCGTCCTGACTTTCAAAAACACGTGCTGTTCCTGTGAATTTCAGGATAGACTCATCTACACCTGCAGTTTTGACAATACAGCCATCCAGCGCAATGTTACCGAACAGCACCGCCAAGCCACCATCTTTAGAAAATGCATGTTCAACATTGCGAATCACGCCATTTTCACGATTACCATCCAACGTAGAATAATAACGTTCTTGAGAGAAAGCGACCTGAGTTGGAATTCCTCCTGGTGAAGAACGATAGAACTGATAGACCTGTTCGTCTTCAGTACGAATAATGTCCCATTTATTTAAGGCATCCAGTAAAGTTTTTTCATGTACATTATTAACTGATGTATTCAGCAATCCTGCACGATCAAGCTCACCCAAGATCGACATGATACCACCAGCACGATGCACATCTTCCATGTGAACGTTAGGTACAGCAGGAGCAACTTTACACAATACTGGAACTTTACGGGATAACTGGTCAATATCCGTCATGGTAAAATCGACCTGAGCTTCATTTGCCGCAGCCAATAGATGTAAAACTGTATTGGTTGATCCTCCCATGGCAATATCGAGTGTCATGGCATTTTCAAAGGCAGCTTTAGTGGCAATTGAACGTGGCAGAATACTGTCATCATTTTGCTCATAATAACGTTTTGCCAATTCCACCACCAACCGCCCTGCTCTTAAAAACAGGCTTTTGCGGTTGGCATGTGTGGCCACGATTGATCCATTACCCGGCAAAGAAAGACCCAGTGCTTCTGTCAAACAGTTCATGGAATTGGCAGTGAACATGCCTGAACAAGAACCACAAGTCGGACAAGCTGAACGTTCAAATGCTTGTACTTCTTCATCTGTATAATGATCATCAGCAGCAACAATCATGGCATCAACCAGATCAATGGCTTTCTCGTCACCTCGATATTTGACCTTACCGGCTTCCATCGGACCGCCAGATACAAATACTACCGGAATATTTAATCGCATTGCCGCCATTAACATCCCTGGAGTGATTTTGTCACAATTTGAAATACAAACCATGGCATCTGCACAGTGTGCATTCACCATATACTCTACAGAATCGGCAATCAAATCACGTGAAGGTAATGAATACAACATACCATCATGCCCCATGGCAATACCATCATCAACAGCAATGGTATTAAACTCTTTCGCGACGCCACCGGCAGCTTCAATTTCACGGGCAACCAATTGTCCTAAATCTTTTAGATGCACATGACCGGGTACGAATTGCGTAAAGGAGTTGACTACGGCAATAATCGGTTTTCCAAAATCTTCATCCTTCATTCCTGTAGCACGCCATAAGCCACGTGCGCCAGCCATATTTCTTCCATGTGTTGATGTTTTTGAACGATAATCAGGCATTTGTGTTTCCAACAAGTTGTGCTTGAGAGTAATTTGACCATCTCTCTGGCAAAATGATACTGATGTATGATCAGTCAATAGATTACTCATCATACAATATGTATTAGGTTTTAACCAATGTCCGTGGTTGAGAACAAAAGCCAACCTAATAAGAACAAATGCGAGTTAGCATTGCTTCCAAAAGATGATACGTGCGTAAAGGACGAGGTAGATCGCTTAAACACCACAGTTAGAAGGATTAGGGTTGCCAATCCTGTAGCACATCTGATGACGGTTTTTATTTTATCGCTCATCGACCAAAAGGAAAAGATTTAAATCTACAAAGTCATCTTATAAATGCAACATATTGGTGAAATAAAATAAAACAGCTCAAACATTATTCTTATATTCTGCAACTTTATCTCATATCATGTGTCAAGATATTTTCAAAAAATTGGACATTTCAACTCACAATCCATTCTCTAAAAAATTAATAATTTTCAATTATTTAAATATTTTTATAAAATCAAAAAATATGCCTTTTCGGATATATTAACAAAGATCAATATACCCGGAAAGTTTGATCTCGATTATATGGCTATACCTTAAAATTAAAGTGACGCTTAAATTGCTTCCAGAAAATTTTTAAAGTCAGCCATATAATTTTGAAGGCTTTTACCACTGAATGTTAACTCGGCGATTTGGTGCCAAACATTCAATGGTTACATTATTTTTAGAACCATCGCACTGCTGGTAAAGTGAGGTTGCACCATTTGCCTGAATTTGCAAAATATTGGGATCAACGCCGTATTGTACTAATGCGGTTGCAATACTATTGACACGATTTGCTGAAAGTTTTTGGTTATATGCATACGCGCCAAAACGATCAGTAAAACCGGAAATATAAACCTGTTGAGGATGATCCGATTTAATTTGATCTGCGATTTGCTCAAGAGATGCTGTCGTTTGAGTAATTTGACTCACATGATATTGATCGAATGCAAAGATTAGTGTGGCTTGGCGTGCTTGAGAGGCTGGAAGTGCCAATGTACTTGTGTTGACTTTATAGTTTAGCAATTCCTGACATTGCTCACCTTTCCAATATAATGCCTTTGCGAGATTTTTTTGATCAAAATCTATTCTTAACTGACAGCGCTTATAGGTCTGTGTGCCCGGAATACGCACATCCATAACATAATTCCAGATACGATTAACAAAAACACCTTCATTAAATTGTGGATGACTCAACAAATGCCGAATCTGATCCTTATTTAGGCCAGTTTCCAGACGCGCAATGTCATTCACTTCATAGCGATTTACTTGTTTCAAATAACTATCTTTTACTTCTGGAAATTTAATTTCTTCAATAGTTGGCTGAAGATTTGGCTCTTGTGCAGATGTTGTCATGCTTATCACTAAACCACTGAAGATACTCAGCATCATGACTTTTTTTAATGCGTTCATTTCATTCTCTCAAAGTTAATTTTTTTAAGAAACTGAAGGCGAAATAATCGCCTTCAATTGTTTAGTGAATTAATCAATTACACCACTGATGCCCACACGAACTAGCGCAGAACCGTTAGTTCCTCCTGCTACACCTCCGGTCAATGACCAGCGACCATTATCCGCAGTACGACGTAAAGTCGCACCCACAGCACTTTGATCATTGTAATAAGAGGCACCTGCTGCATAAGTCCATTTACCCGGTACATACGGTGCAGCTTCAAGTGCAGCAGTTGCTGCAATGCCCGCAGATAAATCATCCTCAAGATTATCAATACGGCGATTCAGGGTTTGACCCAATGTATTGATATTATTATTTACAACGCCAATAGCAGCATCTATTGTATTTTGACCTGTTCCACCAATATTATTATTGGTATAAGCACCTGTGGTTACATCGTAACTGGTCGAGCCACCAATAATGTTTTGCACAGCCTGAGTATGACCATAGAGCTGGCTACCATTAACAGCATCTGTAGATGTGGCAGAAACCGTACCCGCTGCAACATTGGTTATCTTTTGATTTCCAGCATTAATACCAGATGAATCAATGTTTACACTACCAACAGTCACTTTATCTGCTGTAACTGTACCTGCTGTTACTTTGTCTGATGTCACAGAATCAAAGGTCACATCTTTTGACGTTGCAACCTGATAATTATCCGAACCATCTGTGTTTTGAGTTTTAGTTACAACAACATTATTACCGGCACTCACGGTGGTTTTTGCTTTTGCTGCGGCACTTGTTGCATCATTTGCAACTTGTTTCAATTGATCTTCAGTCGCTGCCTGTCCAGAAATAATCTTATCGGGATCCCATGTCGTATTGGTTAGTCCATTGACTGTACCATTGACACCATCAATATTCACTTTCCCAGCCGTAATGTTTCCTGTAGAACCATCTATAGAGACTTCACCCACCTGAATTGTTCCGGCATTACCATCAATCGAAACCGCATTATTACCAGAACCTACAGTCACTTTATCCGATAATCCAACGGTTACTTTATTACCTTCATTACTAACCACAACACTGCCATCACCTTTAAAATCTACAGTATTACCTGGTTTAACATTGCTTGCAGTACCGCCATTAGTGGATATATTCCAACCCTGACTTGCATTATCAGCAGAATTTTTTACAGAAGCGATAGCATCATCAATAGTATTTTTTCCTGTTCCACCAATATTGGTCCAGTTGATTTGTTGATTAATATACTCAGCATTGCCACCAAATAAGTTGGTGACATTATTACCCAGCGTATAAAGCTGACTACCATTGATTGCTTCGCTGGATGTTGAAGAAACTTCTCCTGCTGCAAGATTGCTGATTTTGTTGCTGCTACCATCAAGTTTGATACCGCTCGTGTTATCACCAACACTGATAGTCGCGAAATTCACATCATCTGCGGTTGCAATGGTATAAATGCTTTGTCCA
This sequence comes from Acinetobacter qingfengensis, assembly GCF_008693185.1. Lineage (GTDB taxonomy): Bacteria > Pseudomonadota > Gammaproteobacteria > Pseudomonadales > Moraxellaceae > Acinetobacter > Acinetobacter qingfengensis. The sequence goes on along the minus strand of NZ_VXKN01000015.1, from coordinate 988 downwards.
TTTGCTCCCACACTTTCAAGTACATTAATATTCTTGCCTTCTTTAACTTCGGTTTTCGCTGCTGATGAGGCACTGGATGCTGCGTTGGCAACTTGTTGTAACTGATCTTCTGTCGCAGCCTGACCCGATACAATGCTGCTGCCATCCCATGTGGTATTGCTTAATCCATTCACGTTACCTGTTGTGCCATTAACACGGATACTACCAGCATTGATGTCGCCAGTGGTTCCATCAATGCTCACCTGACTGCCTATAGCAAGCTGATCGGCAAGACCAACGGTGTATATGCTTTGCCCATCTGTTCCGGTACTACTGCTAACCGTGATGTTGCCATCATTGTTTTTAACTTCGGTTTTCGCTGCTGCACTTTCTCCAGCAATTGCATCGGCGATAGTATTGTAATTGTTGCCATTTGTGCTAAATGGACCACTCAGGTTACCCGCATTATTGGTAACGCCACCACCAATAATTTCACTGATTGAATTGGTGCTGTTATTTAACTGGCTACCATTGATCGCTTCACTGCTTGAACCATTTACTACACCATCTGCAAGACCACTAATCTTATTCGTGGTTTTATCTATTACTACACCACCAACTGTAACTTTATCAAAGTTAACTTCTTTATTGGTCGCAACTGTATAGCTCGTACTGCCATCTGCATTCAATGTAGACTGAACATTGATGTTGTTACCTGCATTTACTTTAGTGGTTGCTGCCGCCTGGGCTTTGTTTAACTGTTCAACGTTAACTGCATCAGTTGCATTGCTTCCTGCCGTTACACCGGTGATCTTGCCACTTGCTGCATCCAGTTTGATTGCACCTGCTTGTACACCTGTTGAATTAACAACTGTTCCACCTGCATTCACGCTGTTCAGGTTGATATCATTGTTCAAGTTGTACTTATAGGTATTTGTCGTAGCATCATAGGTCGCTGTGGTATTACTACCATCAGCAAAGTTAACTGTATCACCCAGCTTCACATTGT
>NZ_VXKN01000014.1 GCF_008693185.1 Acinetobacter qingfengensis | reverse complement strand
AGTACATTCACTATTACAATCATGAACGAATCAAGATCAAATTAAAAGGACTGACCCCTGTACAGTACAGAAATCAGTCCTTAAAATCAGCCTAATTAAACCGTCCAACTTTCGGGGGACAGTTCAAAACATGCGAGCTTCATCAATTGAACGTTTAATTTATAAAACGTCCACTATACAAATATTTAACACCAAGTGTTTCCCCTTGGTAAGGTCTTTTCATGCAATATTAAAATCCTAAGTCTTTAAAACATTACATCGTCATTGCAGTACTTTTTTGTTTTACTGAACGAACACTTAAAGGATGCTGCTGAACACGTTCTCTTGCCTTCCAAAGATCGTAATTCGTTTGCATACTCAACCAAAGATCTGCACGCCCACCATTTTCAACCCCCAACCACTCTTCAAGACGTAATGCCATTTCAGGTGAGATAGCAGACATTCCATTCAGCACACGTGATAATGTAACTCTTGATACACCTAATTGAGCAGCTGCTTCTGTAACAGTCAAGTTAAGTGCAGGTAATACATCTTCACGTAAAGTTTCACCAGGGTGTGGTGGATTAAACATTTGAACCATGATATACCTCTCTTAATGGTAGTCTTGATAGTCAACTAATATGGCATCGCCATGATCAAAGTAGAATGTTAGACGCCAATTTCCATTTACTGAAATAGAATAATGACCTTCAACATCCTGCTTTTTTGGATTTTTACCCTGTAATGGATGTAACCCCCAACCTGGCAAATTCATATCATCGGGACAAGATGCAACATTCAGTTGATGTAATTGTCTAGCTAAACGGTTTTTATGAGCAGGTTGTATCCCTGCTGTAGAACCTGATTCAAAGAACTTTTTTAGTCCTTTATGCCGAAACGATTTAATCATGATTACGTCCTGTCTTTCACGCATTGTATCGTGTAACGATACGCATTACAAGGCAAATGGTCTAGAGAAATTAAAATGCATAACCGTTTAAACTTCTTCCAATTTATTAGGTATGCCCATCTCATAATAAAATGACCTTGCCAACTGATCTCGGATCATATTTTCCCACTCAGCAATAACAGATTCTCCAATTAATTCATATTTTTGATACCTCTTGATATATGCTGCTTTTCTAATATTTAACTTTGCAATCGTGATCTTTTCAAAAAGTGTATAGGGCCGCTTACCAGTGCCCTGACACTTATTACAAATCTTTTGACCAACATGGCAATTCCCTTGAAATAGTTCAAGCTTACCCAAGCCAGAGCAATGATTACACATGGATTTAACCAGGAGATGACTTCTTAATACTACTTCTGCCAAGCCCTTGGCAATATGGCTTAAATCACCTTGTGCATTATTCGGTTTAAAATTATTTTTGATCATCTCACGATGGATAATAAATGCTAACTGATTACGCACTCGAAAGAAATTTGCAGATTTTATCGGTCCATGTACAAATTCAATTTTACCGGGAATATCTTTAATACGGCGTTCGTAATGGTAGTTAAAATCATATCGACTATAAAACGTCTGGGTTTGTTTTTGTGGTGGAGTAATAATGGCAATACGCTCAAAATCCACTTTTTCCAGCAAGAGCATAGACCATAGATGTGCCGGTCTGGATAATAATGCCATCTCCCCCAATACTACATCCTTTGAGATATTTTTCCCCTCTGCCATACCCTAAGCAATAGCAAGGCGTAATAACTCTAAAAAATCAAATCGTTCAACTAACATATCTATCATTTTCCTATTTTATCCATGACTTATTTCTTAATGGTCTAATTGGGTATAATCGAAATTTACACATACTTTCCTGCAAACCGTTCAATCACCCTAATCTCATCCGAATGACGAAATAAACAGGTCAACTTGATCAAGTTATTTTTCTTTAATAATTTATTGCCATGTACGCAGAATTGACGTAATACCTGCAAATTATGCTCATAAAAAGTTGAAACTTTATTTTTTATGGTCTGGGCAATCCAGTAAGGAAGTACTCAATGCGTTTAGTTGCTCCTATTTCTCGCTCCATTTTTTTATGGAATGAGATAAAATCTTCATTTTCAACAAATTTATATTTGGATATGCGATTTCTTGCCCATGTTGAAAAATCTTGTCTACTACCTAAAAATGAATGAAGTGAGCGAGCATCAACCGCTTGTTGTTTAACACCTCCGATTTCAGCATTAAATACTTCAATCAGTTGTTCATCTTGCATATTTTCTGTATATGCCTTACTATTTTCCATAGTTTGATTCCTTTGTTTAGGGTTGAACATGAGCAGATTGTTGACTTTGGCGAGTGCAATCTGTTTTTTCATTTTCAGAAGGTAATAACCCTTCCTCTCTTAAAGCTTTTTTTAAAAAATATGTGAATTGACCTTTTACAGTTCTTTCACTTCGCGCCGCTTCCTTCTTGACAATTTCTGCCAAATCGTCATCATATCCGCATGTATACATTTCAATAACTCCTTATAGAATTGTATGTATATTTATAAGTTATTATAAGTTTGTATGACTGTCAATAGGTTTTATATGATAAAAGACTTTTCTAATCGTTTAAAATACTTTCGATCCATTCGGGATTTAACTCAAACCGAATTAGCTCGGCTGGTGGGCGTTTCAGGAAAGCAGATTTCCGATTATGAGGTTGGTTCAAGCAAACCGCGCCAATCAACTTTTATAAAAATCCTTAAAGCACTTAATATAAGCGAGGACGTGTTTAATAATGCTGATCTTTGCTCCTTAGATATAAGCGATTTACACCCTGATGAGAACATAGTTTTTACGAATAACGATGGTGATAAGATCATCTTGCCCCGATCTTTTTGTGTTAAATACAATCTTGAGCCAATTAGCGATTTAATTGTATATCGTGTAAGAGGAGATGCTATGTCCTCCACACTTTTTGATGGTGATTTGGTACTTATAGATAAATCTGATAACGAAATTGTATCTGGTGCGCTTTATCTCACTTTTTTATATGGTGAAAAATTAATTGGTCGCCTTTTCAGAAATCAGCAAGGTTTTGTTCTGGAGAGAGACAATGAAAAATATAAACCTCTTGCCGTAATTAATGATGATGCATTAGTATTGGGCAAGGTTGTATTTAGACAAGGTTTAATATAGAACCAGACATCATTCAAGCAGCAGTCGGTCGACTAGCAAAATAACTTGTTTAGTTGCCACAATCATTCTTAAGGGTGATTGTGGCTAAATCTTTGCAACCAAGTCTAAAGTTAAAAGTCCTAGTGATCTTACAGCCATGATTTTCTCCAAATTTTAGGTAATAAAAAACCTCGCAAATGCGAGGTTTTATTAATTAATGATCATTTAATTCTCTCTTTGAATGGCGGGTCTACCATTTAAATCCAAAGACAATCTAAATGTTTTGGCTTTTTCTGGAGATACTATAGTCTCTATTTGAGTCCAATTACTTTGATCTACAGCACACAGTCCTTTTCCATAAGGATCTCTACCTGCTCGTAGCACTCTTTCGCCTTCAGGTATGAAAAACTCTGCTGTTTCTCTTGTATCGAATCTGGCGGTCAGCTTCCCATCCACCCAAAAACCATAATAACAACCACCGCCTAAAAACCCTGAATCTCTAGTAACAATTATTTTAGAGTTGTTGATTTCGGTCTTTTCTTTATAGCTCAATATTCTATCATTAGATAATGGCTTTCTTTCGTTATTTTGAACTGGAGCAGTCACACACCCAACCAACCCCACAACCAAACACATCAATAAAATCTTTTTCATAAAAATACCTTAGAAATTATACCTTAGACCCGCTTTGTACGTTACACCATCAAAGTCGCCGATCGTATAAGTTGAGCTATTAACCCCATCATGCCATGAACAAGCCCCACTTCCTGTACTATTACTGGTTGTACCATCATTGCATTTTGTTGAAGATGAAACATCCCAAGCCCATTTATATCCAACACCACCGAATAATGAAAGACTTGGAGTAAAGTTAAAGCCAGCCTCTAAACCTAAGGGAACCGTAAAAAATGATGAATTGTCAAAACCATCCACTTTAGCCCAACCAAAACCTAAACCCGCTGTTCCTGTAAGATAAAAATTATTAACATAAATAAAATTGTAATGAGCGCCGATTGATAATTCATAATAATCAGCGTCATAATCGTTATTTTTCAAATATTCAAACTTTGACCAAAACCCATGATGATCTGGGGAACTTGACAGACCAATTGCCACACCATTCAAATCTGCATCTATATCATTCTCAAACTTACCTTTTTGTGCAGTATATTCTATGGACAATGATTTATTTCGATTTTGAATCTGTTTCTGCACTGGGTAGGATGGTTTCTGCTGGTATTGATAACCAGTTTCTGTTTTAACAGCTTGTGGCTCCATGTCCGCAGGATATCCAGGCTGAATTGCTAAGGATGTATCTACATTTGAGTTAGCATACCCAGATACACTCACAATCATCATTACGGATAAAATTAATATTCTCTTCACAAAAAAATCCCCAGTTTAAAACTTATATAATATATTCGTTTACAGAATTTAACACTTGATAAAGACAAAAGCTATATGACTAAGGGGTTAAAAAACCATTCCGAAGAATGGTTTTACTACCTAAGCCTTTAAGTGCCACTCAATACTGTGTGGTTGGTGATTGTTAAGGGTATTAAGCCACATTCAACATTGTGGAAAGTCTGTCGGACCCTTGTTTTTCACTTGCACATGAAACAATCTCAATAGTTGAATCTTTGCATTGTTCCTTTAAAAGCAAAATATGTTCATTCATTTTATCTCGCATTTTTTTTGTCACCAAAAGCCCATCAGCATTCGGCACAAATAAAATTAGGTCTAACTTATTAGATTGCCCATGATCTTCCAAAATCTGCAAATCCATTAGACTAGTTTTAACTCTTGAGATAGTTTTAACCGTACACACGTTAAATTTAGCTGCATATCTTGCCGAATGGAATCCACATTTTATTTTTACATTTTTTGAGACAGCTACGGAATGATTAAATGATTTCTCATAAGCTGGATGAGTCTTTAAAAACTCCTGTTTAATTTTATTACCCCAATTTAGCTCAGCTACATCCTGTTCTTTTTCCTCTTCATTAAACAGCTCTTTCATTGCTAATGTTCCAAGACTAGCAGTTCTTTTTAACCCCTGTCTTGCTATTCCTGCCGCATCTAATGAAGATGCATTAGACCATGAACCATCATGCACACCTTCAATGCAGTTATTCAATTCACCATTGTTTTTGTCTATTTGTGATTTAATGTACTTAATTAAATTCTTGAATGGTAATGACTTGGAGCCATACAAGTTATCTATAACACTTTCATGTAAAGTTTCATAGTAAGCATAATTGTCACCAGTTTTTACCACTATAAGAATGGTAATTCTCTCGCCGCTATTCACAATTGGCTCGAAATAAACCGGTTTCCACTGAGCCTTATAGGTAGGCGCATCAGGAAAATCAAAAGAATCAAACATTCCAACCTCCTACTAAGCTTAGTTGATCATCGTCACTTTCTGGTTCTTGTGTGATGGAGTTCTTAACCAAGATATCTAAAACTGTCAATCTTGCAAGAATAAAATTGTTCACAAATTTAGTTCTATCAGCATACTTGGTATCATTGAGCCCTATCTAAAAGCTCGTCATGAGTGTGAAGAACGGCTAATCAAGCAACTACTGCGTAATCGTGAAGATGCACAATCGCTACTCAGTGAATTACTGGAAGAAATGAAAGCGTCTACATCTGAGTTCAATACAGATTTACAGAAACAATTACCAGTGGTTTTTCGAGGTGAATGTCTAAATCTGGTTGAGCGCAAGCCATGTAATGTGGATCATAGTGAATTTAATCGTTGGGCTTAATATTGCATTTAAGCCCAGAATTTTAGGTAAATAAGTAAAGTGTGTTTCAGAAGGTTTTATCCAAACTTTAATCCCAACCTGTACATCGTTTGAAACCAACTGAAACACTGCTGCCTTTAATTTTCTCTGCCCGTACCCTGGCACATCTTTCTGAAGTAAACAATTCAGACAAGAATTAGCCTTTTGGGATTAAGACAGGAATTGATTAGAGAACTACTGTACAGGCTCATCGGTATATTGACCTGATCACTCGGGCTGTAAATCTCGCAGCAATCCCAAAAACGTTTGCATAAGGTACTCCTCTAGCAAGTTTAATAGGTTTCTTTATTCTACCGAGTGCATGAAGATTTGTAAATTTCAAATTAACTCAAGTAAACAGCAACACAGACTATTGAACTTTGTACCTATCACCCTTAGTTTCTGCGTTAAAAAAGCACCTCAATGTTGAGGTGCTTTTATATAAGCGTTATTAATTCTTACAAACTTTGATGCCATGAATGATTATTGCCATATTTAAAACTTACACTTTTTGGCACCAAAGTTCTTTCTTGGTGATTTAATTTTTCAATCATGTTGCGAAGCTCCCCATCTCCTTGAACATGCTCCTTATAGAGAGCACGTAAAAGCCTATCAGTTGGGCTACCTATCCTCCCTCTATCGGCTTCCCATGACCTAACACTAGTCTCACCAACACCCAATAGTCCTGCTAGATTTTTTTGAGAGAGATTAAGCTCTTTTCGCAAAAATCGGATCTGTTCACCATAAAGTTCAGGACTTTGAGTGATTAGAAACAATCCAATTGTTTTATGAAGGTCGTACACTGATGCAATGGAGACAGTTTCTCCATAATCATCATCATTTTCAATTGTGTAACCATCTAGCAGCCAAACATTGCTTAAACCGCATTCTTCATAATGATACATAATACTGCCTACTCTTTAAATGTAGTAACTACTATCGAAGATTCACCGTTCTCACTAATCTTAATCGCAACTGTGGCTGTAATGTATTCGCCTGCTGTTCGAACCGAAACATTAAGTTGACAATTACCGCGAGTATTCATGTACGGCCCTTCGGTAATATCTCCATGCTCAAAGCAGCAAACAATCTGCTTGAGAGAGATGCATCGCTCCTTCATTCTTTCCCTTGCGTGGCTTGTTAGCTTAATCTTACTGGTATCTTGAGCAAACTCTCTTAATTTCCTAGTTGCTTCAATTAAGCTTAAACACATATGACTTTCACTTCATAGGCAAGGGTTGATGAGCATTCATCGTCAAAATCTGACGGTAATGTATTATTTAGCATCTGCTAGATAAAAGCAATAAGTTTTTTGCAAGTCAATATTGACTTTTATTTAAAAATCCTTTATCGCAATATATATCAAATAATTCAGCAACTTATTGAAAATGTTCCACGACTTATATATAAATCTAAAGTATTGTAGTTAAGTTAACTCACCACTACATAAAAAGCCCTAATACCGTTCTGTATGTATTCGTAATCCAATACCAACAAATGCCTATTCTCGTTAAAAAAGTCCGAAAAATCAGAAATAGCTTGTGAATAGCTACGGTGTTCACGAAGTCTTTTATAAGTGGCTCTTGCTCTAAATCCATTTTGGATAATTGCCGTATTTCTTCATGTGCATTTCATCATGTTTTTCTGAAACATCTGTATAGGAAAAGAAAGCTATTATGATCGGCACTACTAATTGACCCCAAATTAGCCAATGGACATTTTTCGAAATCAGGTCTTGAAGAACATATTGCCCTAGAAAATTTAAATTATACAGGGCAAGCAAAAGCGGTTGATATAGCACTATAGATAAGCAAAATATCATAAAGTAAAACAAAGATAGCCACTTAAGTTTTGGAAACTCCATAAAAGCGTATTCAATCCTAGTTACTCTGTTGCTTATCCATTCAATCATTTTTATCCCCAGTTATCTAAATATTTTTCAATTTTATATATTAGTAAGCTGGTAAAAGCAATAAAGCCAGAGCAAATCTGGCTTTGTTTTTAGTTTTCATTAACAACTGCCCTTTTGCACAACCGGATTGTGCAGTTCCTCCCAATTGAAAGCATCATCTAAACGATGTGGTTTATCCTCGTGGTGGAAAGTCTGACCACATTTAGCGATCTCCGCTTCTAAATCCATTATTTCCAGAGCTGTATCAAAATATCCAAATAAAGGCATGTGAGTGGTTATGACTTTATGGTTGGGAAAATGATTCATTAATTTATCATGAGCAATTTCAATCCCATCTTTCCCACAGGACTCTATTGCTACAATGACCAGTGATTCACCATTTACAATAAAATCCACTTCTTCATCTTCATCGATTGCAATACGACAAGCCATGGTAATGTATTTATAATCAGACATGTAAATCCCCTATAGATCAATGAATGGTAAAAGTTGTAAATGTTTAGATAGCCATTCATTCCTGCGGATATTGTTAATCTTCTTCTCTCGTTTGCGGTCAAGCATGCCATAGCTATGAATAGTGCCTTTTGCTTTTGACAACTTATCATCAAAATCGATTTCGTTTACCCTAAGTTAATTTCCTCATTTCTGAAAAACTTAAACATATCGTGCACACGCTGGAATACATACGTACCCATACCAGGCTTCAATTCTGTCTGAACTATTGTTACTGCATGGGCGTTGTGTTAAAGTTTTGTCATTCATAAGATCGTTCCGATTGTTGAATATGAAAGCCTGATCACTACTCAGGCTTTTTCTTTGTCTGAAATTTGAATTGGATACTTGACCAAGTTATCCCTGTCATTCCCTTCACCGACCACAATATCCCTCATTCGCTCATTTCTTTTTATGCGCTCAAGCCCTAAATTGACGATATGCCATTCACCTACAACGGCTTTTTCAAAGAGGATTGCAGCTTGTCTAGTTATTTCCATTCCGTAATAAGCGGAAATATCACGAAGTTTGTTCATGATGTCAGGATCGTGTTTTGTCCTGAGATCTTCTTTTTCAAGACTCATAAAACTGTCCTTATGCGGTTAAAGGGTCACATTGGTTTCTCAAATATGAGAAGTCGGCGGACGGACGTAAATCATCACAACGGACAGCGCCATTGCTTTCTCTATCAATTGCAATTGCAAGATCAGCACTACATGAGGTTGTGCTATATATCACTTGATATAAATTACCCAGTGTTGTTCCGCATTTCTCCGCAAAAGCAACTCTCTCTCCCTTTGTCATAGGTTTTAAAAACTGTTTTAGCTGAGTGGTGTCTTTCTTAGGCATATTAACCTCCACCAAATAATATTTAGTAAATACTAATTTTTATCAAGAAAATAGTCAACAATTATTTAGTGTTTATGAATTTAGTTTTTACTAAAAAATAGATAGAATTTTTTTATGGAAAAAGATACCCCGATTGTTGCGACTCGTCGCAAAAACCTTCGCAAACTAATTGATGATGCCAAAAGAAATGGTGTCGTTTCTAATGATGCAGAATTTGCAACCAAGTACGAGATTAAAGGTGGGCCGAGCTTTGTATCTCAATTGATAAACGGACATAGTAGTTTTGGAGATAAAGTTGCTAGAAGGCTTGAGAGTGAAATCAATCTAGAAAAATGGTATTTAGACAGAGATTGCCCCGAAGATACGCCTTTCAGAGACTTAAAATTGACTCAAGTGGAAGATTGGGACTCAAACACGCCTCTTGATCCTGATGAAATTGATGTTGTTTTTTACAAGGACTTAAAGTTTGCATGTGGGAATGGTTTTGAAAATGAAGCTTTAGATGATGAAACGCGTAGACTAAGAATTAGTAGAAAGACACTTGATAAAATAGGTGCAACTAAAGATCAAATTTTTGCTGCAACTACTTTTGATAGATCAATGAGTCCAACTATTGAGGATGGGGATACTGTGTATGTACACATGGGTCGGAATCAAATAAAAGATGGAAAGATTTTTGCAATCGAACATGGTGGTCTTTTTAGATGTAAGCGATTATATCAAATGCCCAACTGTGGAGTGCGAATCGTTAGTGATAACAAAGATGAGTACAATGAAGAAATTCTTACTATTGATGATATTACAAAGCAAAATTTCAGGGTTATTGGTTGGGTTTGGTCATGGCAAAGGATGGATAAGTGGTAGATAACTGCGCGCTCAAAAAATACTATCGGATGAAGATTTTTGAAATAAACAAAACCTCAAGTGCCTAACACTTGAGGTTCTAAGTATTCGGGACCACTAATCCCGAATTGCGGCCTAGTAAACCGCTAAAGGTGCGTTGTTATTAGCGCATTGCTAAAAATTGACGGATGTCTTTTTAGGCAATGGAGCGGATGCTCAGCAAACACAACAAGCTGCCGCCCCTACGGTGTGCGCACACTCTCAGGGCAAGCGCTATACAAGTTACACCAATTTAACTTGGTGAGCGCTCGCCAGAAAATTACAAGGTTTATGCCATGTTTTCTCTGTCGTTGCAGACTAAGAAAGGTCTGAAATTAAAAGTAAAAATAAACCTTTACTTGATAATTGCAATCCTAACTTGGTTTGCGTAAAAACGAGGGGCGGTGACGAATCACCCCTCACTCTTATTTTTAAAATACAGAAGTAAATCTAAATAATCAATACTGCGAACCCGACGCAGTAATTACACAGATCGGGTGGAGAGAAAAATGGGTTTTGAAATTAAAAAATTTAAAGATATAAATCTGGGTGATAAATTTTTTGATTCGCTTAAGACTGATTTTGTAGAATTTAGAGTTGGCTTTGGTTAAGCCTTAGCTCCTCAATTAGCATGCGATACACAACTTACTTTTAACATTTCATTTTATACTTGGACAAATCAATGACTAATCCAAAAAAACTCGAAGCTATAAATAATGAGCTAGAAAGTGCCCGCAGTTCATTTAAAACACAAAAAATGTCTATGAGTATAGGTGAGTTATGTTCTTTATTTAAAAAACAAGATTTAATTCTTAATCCAAATTTTCAACGCGTTTTTAGATGGAATGAAGAACAACAATCTAGACTAATTGAATCTATTTTATTGGGTATTCCATTACCTCCGATCTTCATAGCTCAACAAAAGGATAGTAAATGGACTGTAGTTGATGGTCTACAGCGCCTTTCAACAATATTTAAAATTGAAGGTTTATTACAGTCTGATGATAAGGATAGTATTCAACATGTACTAAGTATTCATCATCAACTACTTAAGGATTCTTCTACTGAAGAAGATGAAGAGGAAAATTTATTTAATGATATTGAAAATGAAGTGGAAGAAGTACTTGATACCAAGGTTGACTCTAACGCAACACTTCGTTTCTCTGGTTTAAAGAAACTAACTGAACTCAATGGTTTGACTTGGAAAGATCTATCACTAGATCACCGCAGGTCTGTGCGACGATCATTCTTTGAGATCAATATTATGTACTTGGAGTCTAATACTAAAGCTCAATATGAGCTTTTCCAGCGTTTAAACACAGGAGGATCATCATTAACTCCTCAAGAGGTTAGAAATTGCATCATTATTATGAATAATGTAGAAATTTTTAATGCTATGAATCAATTTAGATTACATGAGAATTTCGTAAAAATTACCACTCTTAGTCAAAAGCAGATGCAAGAAGCTTATGATATGGAATTAATTAATCGCTTTATATTAGCTCTAAATCACAAGTATATTAATTTTAATAATTATTCATATGATACAAAAATTGGAGATTTTATTGATGATGAAACAATAAATATACTTGATGCTAATAGAATAGAAATTAATGAAATCATTGAACTACTTGGTAATACAATAGACTTCCTATACAACCATCTTGGTAATAATGCATTTAGACGCTATTACCCTGAAAAACAAAAATTCTCTGGATCATTTAATTTAAGTGCATATGAAGCTATTTTAATTGGTGTTGCTCAGAATATCGAAAGTCTAAAGCAACTCCCAAACGATCAATTTATTAAAAAAATAAAAGATATGTATTCTGACTCCGAATACATGCGAATTTCAGGACGTGGGATCAAGGTAGTATATCGATTTGAACATTTAATTTCATTCTCTGTGGAGTATTTTTCACGATGAGATTGGAGGATTTAGAAACATCTTTAGCAGATGATTTGAGCTGGAGAAAATTTGAGCTTAGCAGCCTTATTACAATAGCTGAAACATCGAAGCAACAAAATGGTGTTGATTCAGATCTACATAAAACTACTTTAAAAGCCTTATATTTACTACTGTATAGTCATTGGGAGGGATTTGTTAAGAAATCTTGTAAATTCTATTTGCAGTATATTAATAATAAAAAAATTGTAACTAAAGAGTTAACTCATATTTTTACTGCATTAGCTTTAAAAAAAAGCATAACAAGCTGTTATACAAAAGAAAATTTAGATAGTTTAAGTATTTCAACTTACTTAGAGTTTGTTAATTTACATGCAACTAAATTATCTCAAAAATTCAAAGTCGATGTAAAAACAAATACTGACTTTGATGATGATTTTATTAAAACTTTCTCAAATTTATCTTCAAAGAACTATCGAAATTTACTTGAAAGTATTGATCTTCCATTTTTTTCATTTTTTTCAGCTAATGAGCATTATCAAGAGGTCATTAATCCTGATGGCACAAAACAAAATGTGACTATTCTGTCAGAAATTTTAGACTTCTCTCTTTTGTATTATAGGCATTCTATTGCCCATAGCGGAGCTACATCAGAAACTTTAAATATAGAGGCTTATCAAGATTTGCAAGGTAAGATCTTATATTTAATGGATCTTCTAGTGGCAAATATTTCTGATTTTTGCCACAAGGAGTTTTATAAAAGTTGCAATTCCTTACAAAAAACCGCTTATATAAATGAAAAAAATATAGAAGTAAAGGAAGCTTTACTAAGATTCTATCGGTCTTCAGCTAATTTAGATGAAGAATTTTTAGAGGACTAAAATTTAATGGTACGGAATATCCTTTAATACTTTTACAGTTAAGTGCCTAAGTCGAATAGCCTTATTTAAAAACTCATTGGTCTCTTTTGACTGCAGTATTTTCATAAGCTTTTTGCAATCCTGTAGAGAGTTACTTTTAGGTTTAACCACCATTAAATGATTCTCTACAGCAATAGGCTCTTGTAAGTCAATAATAGTAGCTGTCGCTCTATATTTATCACTTGGACTAGATGTTCTTTTTACCAATACACACGGCGGTTGAATGACTCGCCCCTTAAAATTACGCTTCTCCACTGCAGTATCTAATACTGCCCATGCAATAGTATTTTTCGAATGGAAGTATGCATACTCATTGCCAATTAAAGGATCTCTGTACGCAACCAATGGACCTACTGATACATCGAAATAGTCTGATAGTATTCCATTATGATCATTTTCATGTTCTTGCCACTGAATAGAAATATCATCTATCTGAGACTTCAACTTTCCTACCAACAGAAAAACATCAACATCTGTCTTCTTATTAAAACGCCCCCAAATACTACACTGTGCCTCATATTGAGAGGAACAATACTGTCTAAATTTTTCATAACGACTACCAGATCTAAGGACATCAGGCAAAATAACGGAAATTAAACAGCCTTTAGGTAGGTTTCTTAGATAATGATCCATAATTAAACCTGCTGCATTAACTTTTCCTTTTTTCCAATAATGTACCTGAGGGGATGCCCAGCTTGAAAAAGGTGGATTTAATACGACGTGCGTAACTTCTTTTAACTCATCAGCACACACCAACAGCGTATCCTTTACCTGAATATGGGTAAAATATGATAATGCTTGCTCAACACTACAGTCTTTTTTTACCCCTCTATTAAGCGCTTCAATAACTAATCTCAGTTTAGTAGCCTCCACAAAAGAAGAATGTAAATCATACCCTTGTAAGACTTTTCCCCATGATTGCAGAGTACTACTTAGATTCTTCTGTACACCTAACATTCGAGAACATTCAATTAATAAATTTCCAGCACCACACGTAGGATCTAACACCACTGAATCTAAAGTGATTGCTTCATTAAATGACTTAATTAATTTAGTTGCTAAATTTTGACCTGTAAAAAAACTGCCTGCCTCCCTCATTTCCTCCAATGAAAGGTATTCCCTTAGAACTAAATCGATAGAATCTAAGTCAACAGCGCTTTTGAGCACTTCTATATGAACATTTTCGATAATGTCTTTTAAATCATTATTGTGTTGGTACAATTGGTTCATTGAGAACTATTACTGCAGGATAATTTGTTTAAATATAACAAAAAAACTATGTAAATAGCATTAAAAATATTATAAGTAGTTGTTATTAAATTATTAAAAAAAATATAGACTGCAGGAATGAATTAAATATAAACACACACTTCGGTGGTTTTTTCACTTCTAAAACATTACTTTATTATAATTTTGTCAAAGTCACTAAAGATCACTTCCATATTCTGTATCAAAGGTAGATCCTATATTCTTATCATGTATTTAAAACCTCGCCCAGTGCGGGGTTTTCTTTTGTCTATTAAAACATAAAATAAAAATAAATTAGTAAATATTTAGTAAACACTATTGACTTAAAGTTTAGTAAATACTAAATTAACCCTATCAACAAAACAAAAAAGCACACCAGACCGTCAAATCATGTGTGCTTTTGCTAAACAACGTAGCGGAGATAACTATGTCACAACACCCTATCCCAAATCAAGCAGTAGGTAAACTTCGTTACCCAACACCTACAAGCACACCCACACGAAAAGAAAAATTTAAAGCAGTCGCACGTACTGCTGCCGAATTTACAGGTTTCGTTATTATTTCTGTACTTGCTGTCACTGGTGCTTATGCACTGGTGTTTGGAGGGTAAGTCATGAATACACAAGTTGATCGTGACCAGTTTCTTGCAAAATCAGAACTCATCGAAAAAATGAGCAATGCTGACTATCACGCTCACCCAGCGTTTAGCAGCTCTCAGCTTAAAGATTTACTACGCTCTGCTGCTCACTTCTATGTAAACAGTATTTCCAAAGAAGTTGAAAAAACTGCAACTGCGGCAATGGATCTAGGGACATTAACTCACACACTCTTTTTAGAACCCGATACTTTTGAAGCTGAATTTATCTTGATGCCTGAAGATGCACCCAGCCGTCCTACCTCAGCACAATTAAATGCTAAAAAACCTTCTGATGAAACAATCGCCAAGATTGAATGGTGGCAGGCTTTTGAACAACAGGCAGCGGAAAAACAAATTATCTCAATTGATGATTTTCAGACTGCAACAAAAATGGCTGAACAACTACGCAGCTTAAGTATGTTTAGCAACATGCAAAATCATATAGGTATGCCGGAAGCTAGTTTTTTCTTTACCGATCCGATTTACGACTTGCAATTACGTGTACGTCCAGACTGGCATATCAAGCCGTGTGATCAGTATCCAAACGGCTTGATCATTGATTTAAAAACAACTGATGATGCACGACCACACGCATTTTCAAATACATGCGATAAATTTTGCTATGACTTATCGGCAGCCATGTATCAAGAGGGCTTTCAGCAAGTTTATCAAACAGAAGGCAAACCGAACTTTATTTTTTTAGTTGTGGAGCGCAAAGCACCATTTAACGTAAAGCAGTACACCGGATCAGATTGCAAAACAGATTTATCACCAAATCATTGGTCCAATGGTTGAAGCAATGGATAAAGAAGATCCGGAACAAGCCCGATTATTTGCAATGCATATTTTTGGATTAAGCACATCAATGCTTGCCGATACATTACCAACTGAATCTTTTGAAAGATTTGTGACTACAACACGTGACACTGTGGTTGCACTGCTCAAAAAAGAACGTGGCGAGTTAAGAAATTAATTATATCGAGGTGATGCAATGCCAAATGAAATTTTAGAAGCACTGCTGGAGTTAGGCTTAACACCAATTGATTGGGTATCCCCAATACTGGTTGAGTAAACGACTGGACATCACCAATCAACTTCGCATTTGCAATAATCCGCATGTACATATCTTTGAATGCCTTAGCTTGAGAATCAGAACGTGGATTAATCTCATCAAAACCTTTCTTAAATTCTTTAAGGGTTTTGAGTACATGCAAACTGATTGAAATAGTCTGATTGGATTTTTCATATGCCAATGCCTGTTGCCAAGCTTCATTTTCAGTTAACCAATGTGATCCCTGTAAACACCAGATACGAAATTCTGGGATTGTTGGTGGCCAAGGTTCGTGACGCATACGGTTATATCCATTGGAAAGCTGCTCATCCGTTAAACCACTTAAATCTTCCATCATCGCCAATTCCAGTTCATCCTCACCAACGGCTGCCCATTGGTCTGTAAATTTTTTTCCAAAACGTACACGCATTTTGTTAATCAGCTTACGTGCCCGTTCCAAGGTGAACTCACGCATGACCCACCTCCTCAATCAGAAAACTCTTTGGGTATTGGGGTACCACATCAATAATTTTGTCCTGTTCCTCATTGGAACGTTCACCGTAATTTCTCCAGCGATTTACATTTTCCTGTTTAGCTTGGTATGCCGATGGTTGTGCTGTTGCCTGTGGTTTTAAAGCTGATCGCTCACTCGCAGTTGCTTTCGCTTTACGAGCAATGATTTTGTGTTTGTTGTTATTCACCCAAGTTAGCCAAGATACAGCCCATTTTTGAGGAGTCTTTGATGATTGCTTGCCAAAGTCATTCGGTGATGCAAACCAATCTCCAAATTCATCAAACAAGTTTTCAAGATCGTGTTGATCAAGATCAGGGTGTCTAGGTTTGGATAACTCGATGAAATCAAATTTCAATGTTTGATATTTTTGACTAAGTTCAATCACTGAGATTTTTACAAGATCAAAATTGTGGTACTGCACAAACTGAGCTGGCGGTTGTGAAATTTTTTCCTCGTGCGTATTACTACTACTTAATTGGTGGTTATTAGTGGTTATATGGTGGTTAGTGTGCACCTCCTGCACTGGTTCAGGTGCATCTGCTGCACTGGTCACATGCATCTGCTGCACTGGTGCATCTGCTGCACTGGTGAATGTGTTGCACTGGTTTGTGCTTTTCTCTCCACTCGATTTAGACTGTTTTTTAGTCTTTGGCGTGAAGTTTTCAGGCGTTATTTTGTAGCGATTATGGCGACCATTTGAGCGATCAACCTGAATAATTTTTACTTCTTCAAGTAAATCTATAGCCGTTTTAATCGCACGTACTGAAAACTCAGTTTCATCGGCAATCAATGAAATAGATGGGAAACACTCGCCATTATCATTGGCGTAGTCAGCAAGACGGAGGAGTACCGCCTTTGCTGTAGGATTACCCACTTTCAATTTGCGAATCTGGTCAGTTATTGCGTAGCTCATACCACCTCACCACAAATCTTCACTACACAACCCAAGGCGAGAAAACTTCATCTCGCCTAGCCGTGACGAAATGAATGCTCTTCTTGGTTGGCTTAATAAAAACCTTGAGGAAATTGACCGTTTTTACTATTGGTATTTCGAGTTTGCATTTTGGTCTGGGTGTAGACCATCTGAGATGCTTGCATTGAAATGGTCGGATATCGACTGGTTTAATGGTACCGTGAGAATTAGCAAAAGCCGTGTCCGAGGAGTAGAAAAATCTGTTACTAAGACTCACACTATTCGTGATATTTGTTTGAATGATCGTTCAAAACAGGCATTGAATGAAATAAGGAATATGAAGTTGCACAGCAATTATGTAATGTATTGCCCTGAAACTGATGAACCATTTTATAGCGAACAACCTGCACGTGATCGGCTAGTTGATGCAATGCATGGCTGTTTTATAAGGCACCGCCCTGCTTATAATACCAGGCATACTTATGCCACTATGATGTTGATGGATGGTATTAATCCGGTGTTTGTGGCTTCACAAATGGGTCATAGCTTAGAGATGCTGATGAAACGATATGCTAAGTGGATGAATGGCGATAAAAATAAAATTGAAATGGCCAAACTCAATACTGATTAAAAGTATGTATGTGGCAAATTTGTGGCAAATAAAAAAGCCACTTTAATAAGTGGCTGATTTATATAACGAATTCTGGCAGAGGATCAAGGACTCGAACCTTGACGAACGGTTTTGGAGACCGTCATGCTACCATTACACCAATCCTCTGTAGCGAAAGCTAACTGTCTTAACGACGGAAAGGATAATACTATAGGCAATTTAGGCTTGCAAGTTTTTTGAATACAACTGTTTATAAAAACATCATACAATCAATAAGCTGTTTTGTTTTAATACACGATTAACCACTTCACTCGATTCAAAGCCTAAACGCCAGTATAATAATTGCAAAACATCCAATTCATCTTGAGTAATGACTCGTTCAGACCATAAACATTGCTCAACAATATTCAAGAAAAATAACTTTTCACGAAATAATAAACCAGACATCATGGCTAAATTCTGTATAAGATCCACAGGCTCATCCGTAATATGCCTATATTTTTGCATCTCATTTGAGTTGAGTAATTTTTTAAGAACATTTTGTCGTGTAACAATTTGTATAACACTATTAATTTGTTGTACATGCAATAAAGCATCTACAATATGCACAACTGCTGAACCACAATCACGACGTGATACAGGAAAAGTATCTTCTAATAACCCTTGACTGGCTTTAATTCGATCTAATAATAAACAATCCAATAGGCCTACTTCACCATCTGCCTGCATGATACTGATTAAACGTGCTATGAACTCATGACTTGCTATACGAGGCATAGGATCAATACATTTCAAAGCATCATAAAATACCTGTATATGGACGCGCCCATCCAATTGTAGTAATGCATCTACCATAGATTGACTAACCAAAGCATTTTCTGGGACAAATTCACGATATTGTCGAATCATAAAGATTGCTACAATGAGTTCACGACTACCTGTTGCAGTTTGCATAGCTCGTCTTAATACATCTGGACGTTCCATATTTTGGCGAATTTCAGGGTTTAAAGGACGGATGGCATCTTTTGCCATAAAACTAATCGGAGATAATCTTAAGATTGGTAACTCAGATTGTACTTGCCAAGTCGGTGCATTATAAAGGTTAAGTAAAACTTCCTCTTTGGTTGGTAATAAGATTTTTTCAATAATAGATTGTAAGTTTTTTTGCTGGCTGTTTTTTTTCCAGACAATTTGGCGTTGAAAAT
Organism: Acinetobacter qingfengensis; assembly: GCF_008693185.1. Taxonomy (GTDB): domain Bacteria; phylum Pseudomonadota; class Gammaproteobacteria; order Pseudomonadales; family Moraxellaceae; genus Acinetobacter; species Acinetobacter qingfengensis. Next base: position 42,763 of record NZ_VXKN01000014.1, on the reverse strand, counting down.
CTGGGCGTAGACGATTAATACGTTTAACCAAGGAATTATTTATTTTAAACCAACTTTGATCAGTCAAGGCATTTGCAAAGCAATATTGTGTTAACGCTTCACTATCTATTCGATATAATTGAGAGCCATATTCATGTACATAAATTCGTGTTAAGGCATTCAATAAATGATGTTGATCAATATGCCCACAAACTTTTAGGTCGGTTCCTAATTCACGCCCTAAAAATAATAAAAATTTGAAAATCCGACTGATAAGAACACCTAAACTTCCCAATAACCAAATTAGGCTACCTAATACCACATAAATTGCAGATCCTTTACTAATGATCCCTGTATATTTTTGTTTAGTTCCTTTGACAATAAAAAAACTACCAACTTGGCTAATCAACAATAATCCTGAAAACATAACTTCCAGATATGTATGTTGAATATAATCACCCGTTAAAATTTTTTGATATTGATGTGCCAATAAACCCTCTAGCTCATAAGGATCCATTGATTGAACAGCTCCCCAAGTTAATATAATACACACATCCTCAGGTGTATAACCTACTGTTAAGGCATTAATTCCCTGTTCTTCTGGTAATAAGTATAAATGGACTGGTTGAATGGCATAAATTTTTGCAATTTTATAATTTAAGTAATAAGCAGTATATGCTTCAGGTTCCATCTGGTCAGTATAAATCCTTTGCGCACCTAAAGATTTTGCAATATTTTGCCCATTTTGTGCATATTTTATGTGTTTTATGATCATGCTAATCAATAATAAAACAGTGATAATAATAAAAATAAATGGGCTTAATGTATTCCACCAAATCGGTTGTTGTGGATCAAAAAAATGTACCAACATGCCAAAACTTATATTCAAAATCCAAAGCATGGATAGCAATGCCAGTAAAAAAGCAGAAGTTATAAGAATAATATTTCGATGATAAACTAATGGTTGAGTATCTAAATGCAATACGATCTCCTCCGTTAGTTAAAATGGTGGGAGAATATACTCATCCCACCGCTTTAATTCAAATTATGATTTTAAGCATCCTCACGGATACCGGTTAAATCTACTGATGCAGCATCAACATTAACATCAATATAATTATCCTTTTTCTTTTTTGCAGTATCACTACGGCTTTGTTCTAAATCAGCAAGATATTTTTCATCAATACCGCCTGCCACATAAATACCGTCAAATACAGCACAATCAAATTCTGTAATTTTAGGGACTTTATGTGTACGAACAGCTTCTTTTAAATCTTCCAAATCCTGAAAGATCAATCGATCTGCACCAATAATTTTACGAACTTCCTCTACAGTATGCCCTGATGCAATAAGTTCTGCTTTAGCTGGCATGTCAATACCATAAACATTCGGATACTTTACCATCGGTGCTGCTGATGCAAAAAATACTTTTTTTGCTCCTGCATCACGTGCCATCTGAATAATTTCTTCACAAGTTGTGCCACGCACAATGGAATCATCAACCAACAAAACATTTTTACCTTTAAACTCCAGCTCAACTGGGTTAAGCTTCTGGCGTACAGATTTTTTACGTTGTTGCTGACCCGGCATAATAAAGGTACGTCCAATGTAACGGTTTTTCATAAACCCTTCACGGAATTTCACCCCAAGAATATTTGCCAGTTCCAAAGCTGAAGTACGGCTGGTATCTGGAATTGGAATGACCACATCAATATCATGATCAGTTCCCCAATCCTTCAAAATATGGTGTGCCAGTTTTTCTCCCATTTTAAGTCTTGCTTTATAAACAGAGATTCCATCAATGGTAGCATCTGGACGAGCAAAATAAACATATTCAAATATACATGGACGGTAACGTGAGTGGCTAGCACATTGTTTACTAAACATATTTCCGTTAGCATCAATATAAATTGCTTCGCCTGGCTCTATATCACGCTCAACTTTAAAGCCCAAAGATGTGATCGCTACAGATTCTGAAGCAATAATGTATTCTTTTTCGCCAGTATCAGTAATACGTGAACCATAAATTAATGGACGAATACCATTTGGATCACGAAAACCGACCAAACCATGTCCGGTAATCAAGGCAACTACACCGTATGCACCTTTACACCGTTCATGAACACGACTTACTGCATTAAAAACATCTTCTTCAGAAGGATCAACCTTACCGCTTTTTGCCATTTCATGTGCAAAAACATTTAATAAAACTTCTGAATCCGAATCGGTATTGATATGACGCAAATCCGTATGAAATAATTCTTCGTGAATTTCATCAGCGTTGGTCAAATTACCATTGTGCGCCAATGAAATACCGTAAGGTGAGTTTACATAAAAAGGCTGAGCTTCAGCACTGCTAGATGAACCAGCTGTTGGATAACGAACATGACCAATGCCATAATTACCCACTAATGCACGCATGTGACGTGTATGAAACACATCACGTACCATACCGTTATCTTTACGAAGATAAAGACGTCCCTGATGACAAGTGATAATCCCTGCCGCATCTTGCCCGCGATGTTGTAACATCGTTAAAGCATCATATAACAATTGGTTTACAGGTGATTTACCAGCGATACCAACCACACCACACATAATGACCTCACAGACAAGCTTGGGAGTTATAAAAAAGGATTTTCTGTTTGACGTTTTGTATCATCAGCAGAAGATTTGGAGATTATAGCATCTTGAGGCAGATTATTTTCATTTCTTTGAAAATGCTCTAACTCCTGAGCGGTTTTTTGTACAATTTGCTTGGAAAACGCTGCTGAATCAGAAGAGTACGGCATTAATAGATGTATTAATCTAGAGTTTTTCCAAACAGATGTTTCTGAAAACCACGGACTTGCACCGTGAATTAATATAAGAACAATAATCAGGCTTTTACCTAAACCAAATGCACTGCCTGTGATGCGATTCAACCATGATAATTTAAGATGTTTAAGGATATGTTGTAATATTGCTCCCACACACCAAGTCAATATGATAATCACCATCACGATGGCAATAAATGCTGCGATTTTTTGTAGTACCGGATCCTGAGTAAATATTCGCATCGACGGCTGAACCTGATCAGTCCAGCGAATAGCCAGAATTAATGCCAGAAACCAGCCAATCAAATTGGCCAGTGCCTTGATCAAACCCTGTCGAAAACCATTAAAACTATTCAAGATAAACAATACAATCAGAATCAGGTCAAGTGTATTCATGGCTTATGCATGGATTTTACACAGTCCGCAATTAAATCCGGACCCTGATAAATTAAACCGCTATAAACCTGAATCAAGTTTGCACCTGCTGCCTGTTTCAATGCTGCTTGCTCTCCTGATAAAATCCCACCAACGCCAATCAATGGAACTTCACCTTGTAAATATTTCGAAAATTGTGTCAGACATTGAGTACTTTTATTAAATACAGGTGCACCAGATAAACCGCCTTGTTCTTTCCCATGCAATAATCCTTCAACACCTTCTCGACTTAAAGTTGTATTCGTGACAATCAATCCATCAATTTTGAATTGACGTAATTCTCCAGCAATAAAAATAATATCTTCATTGGTTAAATCAGGAGCAACTTTCAATACCAATGGTACATAAAACCCGTATTGTTGTGCCAATTCCAGTTGTTTCTGTTTCAAGGTGAATAATAGTTCAGTCAACGCATGACCATTTTGTAAACTTCGTAACCCTTTAGTATTTGGTGATGAAATATTTACTGTAATATAAGAAGCAAATGGGTAGACCTTTTCCAGACAAATTAAATAATCTTCTGTGGCTTGTTCTACAGGTGTATCTGCATTTTTACCAATATTAATGCCAAGAACCCCTTGATATTGTGCAGCTTTAACATTTTCAATTAATTTATCCACACCATCATTATTAAACCCCATACGATTAATAATAGCTTGTGCCTGAGGTAAGCGAAATAATCTTGGGTGAGAATTACCTGATTGAGGTCGGGGTGTAATGGTACCTATTTCAATAAAACCAAATCCCAAAGCAGATAGAGCATCGATATAATCTCCATTTTTGTCCAGTCCGGCAGCCAGCCCTACAGGATTAGGAAAAGTAATTCCCATGCAGGTCACAGGTTTTAAATGTTGTTTATATAAACTTTGAATAATTCCAAGACGATAAGCGACTTTCAGTGATGACATTGTCATCTCATGCGCACGTTCGGGTTCAAATTTAAATAAAAAAGGACGAGCTAGAGAATATAACATACGACTTCATTGGTAATTTTTTAACCTAAAATAGTCTTTAATTATACGACACACTTCACAAAAAATGCTATCAAAAACGTATAGATATATTAAAGAACAAAAGCCTCTCTTTAGAGAAGCTTTTATTTTCATTTCATACTTCATTTACGTCATTTTAATGAATAACGCAATATATAGCTGAAATAACAATAGATCCTAGATTAATCACCAGAATAACCTTTTAGTTTTAAACGTGCTGCATGTAATAAAGGCTCGGTATAACCTGAAGGTTGTGCGGCTCCTTTAAAGATCAAGTCTGCTGCTGCATTAAAAGCAATACCGTCAAAGTTCGGTCCCATTGCAGTATATTCTGGATCATTCGCATTTTGTTGATCAACAATTTTTGCCATACGTTTTAATACGTCTTCAACCTGTGCAGATGTAACCACTCCGTGACGCAACCAGTTTGCTACGTGTTGTGAAGAAATACGTAATGTTGCACGATCTTCCATTAAACCGACATTATTAATATCCGGAACTTTAGAACAACCAACACCTAAATCGACCCAACGCACTACATACCCCAAAATACCTTGGCAATTATTTTCCAATTCTTTGGTGATTTCTTCTTCACTCCAGTCCGTATTCGGTGCAAGCGGTGGTGTCAATAGATCATCTAATGGTAATGCTTGCGTATTTAGCAGCTCTTGTTGACGATTCGCTACATTACATTGATGATAATGAATCGCATGAATCACTGCGCCTGATGGTGATGGTACCCATGCGCAAGATGCACCTGCTTCTGGATGTTCAATTTTGCTTTTATACATATCAAGCAGCATGTCAGGTTTTGGCCACATACCTTTACCAATTTGCGCCTTACCACGTAAACCCGTTTGTAGACCAATCATCACGTTACGGTTTTCATATGCCGCAAACCATTTCTGATTCTTAATTTCGCCTTTACGAACAAATGGTCCAGCTTCCATAAAGGTATGAATTTCATCTCCGGTACGATCCATAAAACCAGTATTAATAAAGATCGTACGGTCTTTAGCCTGTGCAATACAATTTTTTAGATTAACGGAGGTTCGGCGCTCTTCATCCATAATACCTATTTTTAGACACTTCTCAGTCAATCCTAATGCTTGCTCTACTCGACCAAATAACTCGGCAGCAAATGCAACTTCTTCCGGACCATGCATTTTAGGCTTTACGATGTACATTGAGCCCGTACGGGAGTTTCTTAAGTTATTGTGTCCACGTAAATCTGCAATAGACAATAATGGTGTAATTAATGCATCCATGATGCCTTCATAAATTTCTTCGCCATTGACTAAAATTGCAGGGTTAGTCATCAAATGACCAACATTACGTAACAGCATCAATGAACGTCCATGTAAAGTGGTTATACCACCTTGAACATTTTGACAGGTACGATCTGCATTTAATTTACGAGTAATCGTTTTACCATTTTTTTCAACCGATTCCTGTAGGTCACCCTTCATCAAACCTAACCAGTTACGGTAGCCTTCTACTTTTTCCTCAGCATCAACTGCTGCAACTGAATCCTCTAGATCCTGAATTGTGGTTACGGCTGCTTCGAGTACCACATCCTTTACACCTGCTGCATCAGTTTTACCAATTGGGCTGGTTGCATCAATTTCAATGATGGCATGCAATCCATTATTTTTTAGAATAATTTCTAATGGTGCAGTTGGATCACCATTAAAACCAATCAATTGTTCAGCACTCACCAAGCTCGTTTGCTGTCCATTACCAAGAGTAACTTGCAATTGTTGATCTAGAATTGCATAAGCAGTTGCATCTGCATGTGAACCTTGTGCCAATGCAAAAGTTTGATCTAGAAAATTTTTGGCAAATGCAATAACTTTTTCACCGCGTACAGGATTATATCCCTTACCTTTTTCTGCACCATCTTGTTCAGGAATGACATCAAATCCATAAAGTGCATCGTATAAAGATCCCCAACGAGCATTGGCAGCATTCAAACTATAACGAGCATTACGTACAGGAACAACTAACTGGGGACCCGCAAGCACTGCAATTTCTTCGTCTACATTTTCTGTTGTAATTTGAAAATCTTCAACTTCTGGTAACAAATAACCAATATCTGTCAAAAATGCCTTATATGCATTCAATTCAAATGGATTATTTCGATGCCATTCATCTATTTGTTTTTGTAATACATCACGCTTTTCCAGCAAGGCTTTATTTTTAGGGCTAAGGTCGACCACCACTTGCTCAAAATTTTTCCAGTAAGTTGCACTATCTAAACCAGAGTTTGGTAATGCTTCATTTTCGATAAAATCGTAAAGTTCTTTGGCAATTGCTAGTTTACCTTGCTGAATACGCTCAGTCATTGGATTTCCCTACTTGTTAAGTTGTTTGTCACTATTCCTTTAGTATACATATCATGTTTGATCTGCATACCTTTATTTACACAAAAAATATTAAACATGAAAATAAAAAATATTATTTATTATCATATGCTTGAACTTTAGTCTAACGACTAAAGTTTTACTAAAAATCGATTTTAGATCAATTGATGTTTTTCGTTACTGTCTGAATCTGCTAGACGATGAGCCGTATTTAAATATTCTTCCGATTGCATTTCCAACAATCTTGAGCGAGTACGTTCAATTTCAAATGCCAAACGCTCTCCTTGATAAATTTCTATAATCGAATCTTCTGAGGTTAAAATCAACTTCACTTTACGATCATAAAATTCATCTACCAGATAAATAAAACGCCGAGTTGCATCATTTATGACATCATGTAAATGTGGCACATTACTCACCAGCACAGTGTTATATGTGTTGGCGATTTCAATAAAGTCCGCAGGGCTTCTTGGCTTTAAACACAGTTCAGAAAATTCACACCAAAGCACATCATCGCTTTGGGCAATCACTTCAATCTGACGATTATTAATATGGATAGGTTCATGTAGCACTTTTTGAGCGGAAGTTAAAGAAGCAAAACGTTCTGCAATCCACTCCCGATGTTGATCATTTAATGGAGCCTTAAACAACTGGGATTGTTTCAATACACGCAGGCGATAATCTACACCTGAATCTACATTTAATACGCTACAGTTTTGTTTAACCAATTCAATTGTTGGTAAAAAACGATCACGATGAATGCCATTTTTGTACAAACCATCAGGTTCAATGTTCGAGGTTGCAATCAATGTAATGCCACGATTAAATAGTTTCTGGAATAAATCTCCCAAAATCATGGCATCCGTCACATTGGACACAAAAAACTCATCAAAACAGATGATCACAGCATCACGATAAATTTGATCTGCCACCGTATCCAACGGATTACGTTGTCCTGATAATTTATTTAGCTCACGATGTACATGTTGCATAAAATGATGAAAATGCATGCGCATTTTGCGCCGAAAAGGAATGGCTTCATAAAACTGATCCATCAACCATGTTTTGCCACGTCCCACACCACCCCACATATAAACCCCTTTTGGCGTTTGTTGACGACGAAATCGACTAAACACTTTTTTTGAGGATTTATAACGCTGAATCAGTTCTTGCCACACCAGATCTAGCGCCTCTACCGCTTTTGCCTGTTCAGGATCAGGAGAAAATTGCCCTGAGCTGAGCGCCTGTGCATAACGTGTTGCAGGAGAAATAACTTCAGTGCCAATTAATGTATCCATACGAAAATTTCTAAATTTTACAAGTGTTCTCAACAGTATAGCGGATATTCAGCAAACCCGAAGCATAAAAATCATGTTTAGATTCAGCTAAACATGATTTATCTAATGCTTTGCTGTTCAACAACCATATCTTTGACGTATGCAAATTTGGATTGGTCTGCTGCCGGATTGGCAATCGTGTAACGTTTTACTCTTAAAACCACTCGAACTTGATTTGAATGCTGATAACCTTCAATCGGTTGATAAAAAAGTTGCCAATCTCCTACCAATGTTTTAATACCTTGTTGATTATATTTAATTTCACGTACTTTTAAACATTGTTGTACTGCAACACCAGTACATGACTGTGTTTGCGGATCAATTTCCAGAAACACTGTTTCTCCCTGACTTTGGTATTTAGTTTCGGGAGTCATCGTTCCGATAAAATCATAGTGCTGACCTGTGGCTGTGGTTAAACGTAATATAGGTTGCGTTGTTGCTGTACTTAACAATGTCAACTGAATTTTTTGCTGATCAAATAATTGTGCTGCAAACTTTTCCTGAGCCATCAACTGTGCATCACATGCCATCATAGTACTCACAAGATTTTGTGTGGTGAGGTTTTGATCTGAAATTTCAAATGCTGTTGACATGTGGTTACAGCCTGCATAAACCCCAAGCTGCTTTTGGTTAAAACGAACAATAATTGGTTGTTTGGTATTTTTTGGCTGATACGACCATGTATATTGTTGTAAAGTTTGGGCAAGATCAGAGTGTGATGTCATCTTGTGTGCAACATGATCAGATGAAGATAGAGGTGTCTGACAGGCAGACAATAAAGCCATTGATAAAACAGTACATACAGCAAAAATTTGGTTTTTCATTTGTATTTCTCAACATTTTTAGGGAGATCACTTATATCGTCCCTGATTTTAAGCAATCTTTATGCTGCCATGACTTTATTGTGAAGTATGTCACTTTTATTTGTGCTATTTGTTAACTAATCAAAACGATATAAATCCATTCCCAAAGCACCCATCATAAAACTGGAATGTATCAGGCTCATTCTTTTTCCCAATCCCATACTAAAAAATAATGGGGATAGATGTTCTTGTGTCGGGTGATTACGCTGGATAAAAGGTAAATTTTTCCAATCCAGTACCGCCTCATAATCACCTGTCTGTAATAATTGAGATATTTTATTACGAAATTCGCTCGCCCAACCCGGTACATGTTGGGTTTCATGCCAGCTTAATTCAGCCAAATTATGAGTAATGCTACCGGAACCAAACACCAGAATTTGTTGATGTCTTAAATAGCTTAGAATTTCACCCAACCGAAATAATTGTCGTGCACTGTAATATTTAGGTAATGAAATTTGTACAACAGGAATATCTGCCTCAGGAAACATGTGCCAAAGTGGCATTCACACCCCATGATCACGTGGGCGAGTCGCATTAGCATGAACTTCTACGTCTGAATTTTGTAGTGTTAGAATAATCTCTTCTGCAAGCTGTGGATTACCAGGAGCTGGATAAGATAAGTGATATAACGGTTCTGGGAATCCATTAAAATCATGCCATGTTTTTGGTCGCACTGCTGTACTGACTTCAAGTGATAAGTCCTCCCAGTGGGCCGACATCACAACAATGGCCTGTGGCTTAGGTAGATTATGGCGAATACGCTCCAGTGCTGCACCAACCTGCCCTGGCTCAAGCGCCAACATCGGTGATCCATGTGAAATAAATAAGCCTGGAAGCGTTTGTAATTGCATGTTGTGATCACAAATTAAAATCAATGACTACAGTGTAGCAAAAATAAAATTCTGATATAAATGCCAATGATGCAATTGTGTATTCATACTTCAAATATATGATAATTTTTAATATTGAAAAAACTTAAACTAATTTTTGATTTAAAAGTTGAATGTTAGCTTTTGATTCAACAATTGATTTTGCTAACAGCAAAAACAAAAAAAGCCAGTCCTGAATGGGCAGGACTGGCTTTAACTTTTACAAATTTTAGTGAGAAATATCTACACAGAGGTATTTCATTTCTGTGTATTCATCCACACCAAATTTAGAGCCTTCACGACCTAAACCAGATTGTTTCACACCACCAAACGGTGCAACTTCATTGGAAATAGCGCCAGTATTGACACCAACCATACCGTATTCCAACGCTTCGCCAACACGCCATTGACGTGCTGTGTTCTGTGTAAACAAATAGGCAGCCAGACCAAACTCAGTATCATTTGCCATAGCAATGACTTCTTCTTCCGTATTAAAACGGAATAATGGTGCAAGCGGTCCGAAAGTTTCTTCTTTAGATACTTTCATGTCCTGTGTAACGCCAGTTAATACAGTTGGTTCAAAGAACGTACCGCCCTGCGCTGCGATCTTACCACCAATAGCAACTGTTGCACCTTTGCTGGTCGCATCTTCAATATGAGACAGTACTTTTTCAACTGCTGCTGGCTCAATCAACGGCCCTTGTGTAGTACCTTCTTCACGACCATCACCCACTTTAAGTTTGGCAACAGTTTCAACCAGTTTTTCGCTCAAAGCATCATAAATACCTGCTTGAACATAAATACGGTTGGCACACACACACGTTTGTCCACTGTTACGGAACTTACTTGCCATAATGCCCTGAACAGCTTGCTCAAGATTAGCATCATCAAAAACAATCACTGGAGCATTTCCACCCAATTCAAGTGATAATTTTTTGATTGTTGATGCACACTGTTTCATTAGAATACGACCAACTTCAGTCGAACCAGTGAAGCTTAATTTACGAACAACGTCACTTTCACATAATGCCTGACCAACATCAATCGGTTCACCGCTTAGATTGATCAAAACATCTTTATCTAAACCAGCTTCAAGTGCCAAAACTTCCAGTGCATAAGCTGATAGAGGTGTTAATTCAGCTGGTTTTACCAACATTGAACAACCAGCAGCAATTGCAGGGCCTGCTTTACGTGTAATCATTGCAGCCGGAAAATTCCACGGCGTAATCGCTGCGGTCACACCAATTGGCTGTTTAAGCACAAGTAAACGCTGTTGTGGTTGAGTTTGAGCTAAAACTTCACCATCAATGCGGCGTGCTTGTTCTGCAAACCAGCGTAGGAAGGATGCAGCGTAAGCAATTTCCCCACGTGCTTCTGCCAGTGGTTTGCCTTGTTCAGCAGTTAAAATTTGTGCTAAGTCTTCCTGATGTTTTAGCATCAGGTTGTACCATGCCCACAATACATCTGCACGTTGCAACGCTGTTTTACGTTTCCATGCATCCTGTGCTTTTTGGGAACGCACGATAGCTGCTTCAACTGACTGACGGTCGTGGGTTTTCACCCACGCCAATGTTTCGCCAGTTGCTGCATCATTAACTTCAATATAATTGTTTGTAGTAGGTTTGCTAAACACGATGTCTTCATGTTGTAACAAATACTGCAAATTTTGATTGATCATGCAGACACTCCGATTATTTTGCTAAAGAAGCAAAACCCTGTTTAAGAATCTCTAAACCTTGTTTAAATTGTTCAGCAGGAATAGTAAGTGGATATAAGAAACGGATCACATTACCATACTTACCACAAGTTAAAAGCAACAAGCCATTTTGCATAGCATAAGTTTGTACAGCTTTCGCAAGGTCTGCATCAGCAAGTTCTACGGCAACCATTGAACCTAATGCACGAATTTCTTTTACAACACCAGCATGTGTCTGATCAAGGTCTTTTAACACGCTAACTAATTCTGCACCTAACTCGTTGGCACGATCACATAGTTTTTCTTCTTCAATTGCATCAATAACAGCGTGTGCTGCTGCAACTGCAACTGGGCTACCTGCATACGTACCACCCAAACCACCTGGATTAGGTGCATCCATCACTTCAGCACGACCAACAACACCAGAAATTGGGAAGCCTCCACCTAGACTTTTTGCCATAGTGATCAAGTCTGCTTTAGTATCGTAATAATCCATAGCAAATAACTTACCAGTACGTGCAAAACCTGATTGCACTTCATCAGCAACAATCAAGAACCCATGTTGATCAGCTAAAGCACGTAGGCGTTTTAAAAACTCAGCAGGAACAACATTAAAACCACCTTCGCCTTGAACTGGTTCAAGAACAACTGCTGCAACATCATGTGCTGCAACATCTTCAGCAAATATATTCTCAATACTTTCAATTGCATCATCAACAGTGATGCCTTTTGATTCTACCGGATAACGTGCATGGAACACGCCAGCAGGCATAACACCAAAATCACGTTTGTAAGGTGCTGTTTTACCAGTCATTGCCATTGTCATGAATGAACGACCATGAAAACCGTTACCGAATGTGATAATACCATGACGGCCTGTAGCAGCACGTGCAATTTTTACTGCATTTTCAACAGCTTCTGCACCAGTTGTAAAGAATGTAGTTTTTGCAGGACCTTCAATTGGCGCACGTTCATTAATACGTTCTGCTAATGCAACATAACTTTCGTAAGGTGTCACCTGATAAGCTGTATGCGTAAATTTGGTTAACTGTTCAGTCACCGCAGCAATGACTTTCGGATGACGATGACCTGTGTTTAATACAGCAATACCCCCGGCAAAATCGATATATACGTTGCCTTCCTTGTCCCAAATCGTTGCATTTTCAGCTTTTTCAGCATACCACTGACACATGACGCCCACACCACGAGGTGTTGCTTGTTGTTTACGTTCATTTAGCGCAGAATGTTTAGTGTCCATTTGAATCCTCGTTATTTTATCGATCATTACCTGATGAGTTGTGCAACTGAACAATGTCATTTAATATGCACAGCCTCGCTGTAATATATCGTTAATTTCTCGCATTTTCAGTCGAGTGACGAGAGCCATTTGTGAATTGTAGGAGAGTACCAATTGCGTAGTTTACTTGGCGATTATCTTTTGCAACGCCTACAGGAAGATGTTGATGGTACATTACACCAACGACTGTTTCGTTGCCTGCGCATAGCCATTGTAAATGGTATACTCAGACCACAAACACGGCTACCTGCTTCACGTGACCTTGCTCAGGAAATTCATGTTTCAAGAAATACTGTTTTAAGTGCGTACGAACAATTACAAGCTGAAGGTTATCTTGAAGCACGTACAGGACGTGGTACTTGGGTTGCCGAAAAAATTCCAGAAAACTATCTCACCCCACATCAGTCACAACAGAATATTAGCGAAATACGCAATAAACGGGTATTAAAATTATCCAAACGTGGCTCTTTACTGGTGGGTTATGCTGCCGCTTCTCCTAATCAATGGGGAGCATTTGTACCGGGTACACCTGATGTAACTGAATTTCCACATCATATTTTTAATCGAATTTTATCAAAATTAAACCGTGAACCGGATGTAGACCGCCTTATTTATAGTAATGCCGGTGGTTGCTTTGAACTTCGTAGTGCTTTGGCAGACTATTTACGCGTGGCACGTTCAATCCGCTGTGATGTTGATCAGGTTATTATTACTGAAGGTATTCATCAAGCAACAGATTTGGTTTCCAGAACATTAAGCGATCATGGAGATCATGTCTGGATCGAAGATCCAGGATATTGGGGTGTACGAAATACCCTAAGGGTAAATGGTGCTATTGTTGACCCAATGCCTGTGGATATTGAAGGTATTATTCCTGACCTTCATCCCAAAAAACCACCTAAATTAATTTTTGTTACGCCCTCTCACCAATATCCTTTAGGCTCACACTTAAGTCCTGATCGACGCAAGCAACTACTTGATCTGGCACGACGTTATGGAAGCTGGATTATTGAAGATGATTATGACAGCGAGTTTCGTTTTTCTGGGCAGCCGTATCCTGCATTACAAGGACTGGAAGCTGATGCGCCAGTTATTTATATGGGAACCTTTAGTAAAACGATTTTTCCGGCATTGAGATTAGGTTATCTGGTGGTACCTAAGGCACTTTTTTCTCCTTTACGTATTGCTTCAGCCGAGCTATATCGTGGTGGACATTTGCTGACACAAAAAGCCGTTGCAGAGTTTATTCGTGAAGGTCATTATGAAGCCCATATTCGCCGTATGCGCCTATTATATGGAAAACGCCGTAAATTTTTAATCGAACTGATTTATCGTTATTTGGGTAAGGCGTACCTACATGAGTTTGATGAAGAAGCTGGATTACATTTGGTGCTTAAACTTGCTGATGGCTGTGATGATGTCGCCATTGCATCTAGGGCACTAGAACGTGGCATTTATGTCCGACCTCTATCGCAATACTATATGACTAATCATTCACAAGCTCCTAGAGGATTACTATTAGGCTTTGCTTGTGTTAATGAAAAAGATATGATGATGGCTTTTGGTAATTTATTGCAGTGTTTAAGAGAGCAAGGAATTAAAACTCTTTCGTAGTCATGTAAAGCGAATTAATTTTAAATATCTCGATTAAATACGTTACGTAAATCCTGAATAAAATATTGTTCAACCAGACTCAATTCCCGTTCCTTGTGCCAAGCCAAAACGATAGGAATAATTCCAACATACGGATCCGGTGGAAGCTGTTTCAACACACCCGCTTCCACTTCATTTTTGACAATATGCTTAGGTAACATTCCAATACCTATTCCGTTTTTAATAAAACGAATCACTTCATCCAGATTATTCGTTGTTACAAGTAAACGATTACGTTGTAAAAGATTCTCTCTGACTTCACTCAATGGCGAATATGGGTCGTTTAATTGTTCACTTTGAAATGAGATAAAACCATGTCCTCTAATTTCTTCAACATGGCGAATTTGCATATGATATAAGGGATGGCGATGACCACAAAATAAAGCATATTTTTGATTAATAATTGAACTATAATTTAGTTTCGGATGTTCGGCACGAGTAATACATATTCCCAAAGCTGGAACTTTTTGTAAAAGCAGTTGTTGAATCTCTGAGCTTTTTAAGACATCAACCTGAAAATCTACTAAAGGATATTTTTCATGAAAATTATACAATAATTGGTCATAACGTAATGATTGTATACGACTTAATACCAATAATTTCATTGTTCCGGATAAACTATTTTTCTCATAATTTAACCGTTGCTCATATTCCATTAATTGGTTATAAATCATTAAACTGGCTTCAAATACAACTTCACCAGTTTTTGTTAAATAAAATTTCCCCCCAGTACGAATAATTAGAATTTCCCCAATTTGCTCTTCCAGACGTTTTAAATTTTGACTAATTGCAGATTGCGTCAAACACAATCTAAATGCAGCTTTATTTAAGCTACCTTCTTGTACAATCACTCGAAATATCCGCAATAATGACCAGTTACAGCGATCCAGTAAGGTATTCGCTCGCATATATTCACCTTTCTGTTGTCTGTGTTTGAGATTGCGATAACTTCTTATCGCAAGCATTATTACTTTTAAAAAAATTAGGCAATCTTAAATCCTTTCAAAAAACTATGCATATTTTCTGCAAGTTTTTCTACACAATAACCACCTTCAATCAAACTAATAGTTGGAATATTCAGATTGCGAATTTTTTCTGAAACTTTCTCAAAACCAGCAGTACTCACTGCACATTTAGCTTGAGGATCATCCACATATACATCAAAACCCATGACGTGAATGACGACATCAGGTTGGTATAATTTTACAAATTCAACGGCCTGATCAACGTAACCAAAAAATTGTTGTTCACTACTTCCATGTGGCATAGGGAAATTACGATTATAACCATAACCTTCTCCACAGCCATATTCATCAGCAAAACCGCTCACGACAGGATAAAAGTTGGTTGGATCACCATGAATTGAGGTATACAACACATCCTTACGATCATAAAATATTTCCTGTATCCCCTGACCATGATGCATATCTGTATCAATAATGGCAATACGTGAATATTTTTGCCGTAAATACGCTGCAATAACTGCTGCGTTATTAATATAACAGAATCCCCCTGCACCATCTTTACGTGCATGATGACCTGCTGGACGAGTTAGTCCTATCACCAAATCATCCTGTTGCTTTAAAATTACATCTGCGCAGGACAAGGCTGTTTGTGCAGACCAATACACAGATGTCCATGTATCTTTTCCAATTGGTGCACTGCCATCGGCCAGATATTTTGCAGCTTTGGCCAAGATACCAATTTCACGATTATTTTCGCGAATAAAAATATTGGATAAAACCTCCTCACCCCAATCTTCTGGCAATTGTTGCCATTGGGTATAAGCAGTTTTTAAAAATTCAATATATCCAGGCGTATGCACCTCCAATAATGGACGTGTGCCAAAATCTTTTGCAGTCTGTACAGGTAATTGCAAAGATTGTAATATTTTGAGCAGCTCAAGCATTCTTTCTGGCTTTTCCTGCGGCTGTCGCATTTTTCCACGAGAATAATAACTTTGTGGGCGATGTCTTAATTGCTCTTCATGAAAAAATATTTGCATTTTAACTCGCCTCCGCTAATCGTTGCTGATCAAATTTCAATATGGCATTCAGTAGAACATCCGCACCGTGTTGTGCTTGTTCTGTTGTAATATTTTCAGCTTCATTATGACTTAGGCCGCCTTCACAAGGGATAAAGATCATGGTTGTTGGGCAATGTTTTGCCAAATTAATGGCATCATGACCGGCACCACTGACAATATCTTGATGACTCAATCCTAATTCTTGTACAGATTCACGCACCGTATTAATCAATACGGAGTCAAAATAGGTGGCAGGGCTATGCCAATGTTCTACAATATCTACAGATAAATCATTTTGTTTAGCAAAAAAAACTAGAATTTCATGTGTTTGCTCTTTCATTGCTAACAATTTCTGGTCATTTGGATGCCTTAAATCAATTGTCCATTTTATTTGTGCAGGAATAGTATTACGGGATGAGTTAGCAATTGACATCTCGCCAAAAGTAATTAAACCGTCTGGAAATTTTTCCCAAACCATTTTTTCTAGGGCAACAATCATTTTTGCTGTACCAACCATGCTATCTTTACGCATTTTCATTGGTGTAGTACCTGCATGTGCTGCTTTACCTGTGGTTTGCACATCCAGCCATAAAATTCCCTGCCCGCCTGTTACAACACCGATTTGGTTTTGTTGTTGTTCAAGTACAGGTCCTTGTTCAATATGTGCTTCATAATACGCTGTAAATTTACGCCCTAATTCCAGATCACCTTGCTGCTGTGTTCTATTCAATTCACTTTGAACTGATAGTCCAGATTTATCTGTGGTTTCTAATACTTGTTGTAAATCAAAAATGCCTGTAAAAACCGCAGATCCCATCATTGCTGGTGTAAATCTTGCTCCTTCTTCATTCATCCATACCGCCAGTTCAATCGGATAATAATTTTGAACTTGGTGGTCATGTAAACTGCGTAAAACTTCTAATCCAGCCAATACACCATAAATACCATCAAAACGTCCACCTTTAGGTTGAGTATCAAGATGACTCCCCATCACTACTGGTGCAGCAAAATCAGCAATACCACTTTTACGTAAAAATAAATTTCCAATGGCATCATAACGAACGCTTAACCCAATTTCATTAGCCCATTGGATCAATAATTGACGTCCCTGAACATCTAGGTCAGTTAGTGCCAAACGAGTATTGCCACCTTTTTCCGTTGCACCAATTTTTGCCATGTCCATCAGACTTTTCCATAGTCGTTGCGAATTTATTTTCATTTGTTTAATAACCTCTTTTTACATCTATTTGATTGAGTAAGGATTCAGCATTTTTTAATCGTTGATCATTTTCCAGAATTTGCTCTACAACAATTTTCAAGGACGTATGTGAGGCAATATGTGGTGTAATTAAAACCTTTGGTTCAGACCAAAGCACACTATGTTGATCTAACGGCTCATTTGGAAATACATCCAGAATCGCACCTCTTAAATGTCCTGAATTCAAATATTCCTGTAAATCCTCAACTACCAAATGATCACCCCGACCACTATTAATTAATGCAGCTCCCTGAGGTAACTTTGCAAATGTAGCCTCAGATAAAATACCTTTTGTTTCTGGAGTTAATGGCAATAAATTAATCAGAATCTGACTTTTTGATAAAAAAGCATCAAAATCATTCCAGTCCGTATAACATGTTATATTATTTAAATTTTTTGGTGATTTGGACCATCCAACCACTTGATAATCTTGCTGAGCAAGATGTTCTGCAACATAAGCTCCTAGTTCTCCTAGTCCCATAATACCAATAGAGATATCTTGCGGATTATGTTGTGGCCATTGTTGCCAGAGCTGTTGTTTATGCTGAGAAAGATATAAATCAAAGTCACGCTGATAATATAAGATTCCCCATTGCAGATAATTCAACATGCCCTGTTTATGCTTATCGTCCACAATTCGGCATACTTGATAATTTACATCAATTTTTTCCAAATTAAGGTGCTCAACACCTGCGGCCATAGAATGAATTAATTGCAAATTAGGTAACTGCTTGATTTTCTCAATATCCGGAAACCAACATGCTGCTGTTGTTGCCTGTGTAGCACGAATATCATCAGGTAAACAAAAGGAATCTTCAGGTGCATATTGCAAAAAAGCATCATATAAAATCTTTTCAACTTTAGGGACAGTTGACGCGATAACAATCATGAACAATAGTCCTCTTTTTGATTTTCAATCAAAGTCAATGCTGCCTGCCAAGCATCTTCAATAATTTGCTCTACACCATCACGATCGAATTGACGTGCCGTACGCTCACAAACCTCTGAACTAGGTAAATGCAACTTGGAACTAACCATCGCTTTAATTTGTGCCTGACATGCTCTTTCCAGAAAATAAATTTCATGAAATGCACGAGGTATTGATTCGCCAGTAGATAATAAACCATGGTTACGTAAAATCATGCAGCGATGCTGACTTAGATCAGCAACTAAGCGTTCTCTCTCCTCCATAGATAAAGCAATGCCTTCATATTCGTGATAACCCAATCTTTGATAAAACTTCATGGCATGTTGAGATAATGGCAGTAAACCTTCTTGTTGTGCTGAAACAGCAATACCATCTGCGGTATGTGTATGAATCACGCAATTAATGTCTGCACGAGCTTGATGAATTGCGCCATGAATAACAAAACCAGCCACATTTACTCGTTTTCCCTGATCATAATCTTCAACAATTTTTCCATCATGATCAATTTTTACTAAATCAGATGCTTTCATTCGATCAAACGGAACACCATAACGATTAATTAAAAAATGTTCTGGTTCGCTAGGTACACGAAAACTAATATGGGTATCAATCAAATCTGTCATACGATAAAATGCAATTAATCGATATAAAGCAGCAAGTTGACAACGTGCAGACCATTCTTCTGCCTGAATACTTGGATGGTTAGTCATAGCTGAATTTCCTTTTATGTTACTGGGTAATTTCTTCATTAGATAAAGCGGCTGTATTCTCTGCAACTTTGTTTTTGCGTTGTAGGTAATTCACACCCAAAATACCAACCAACGACATTGCTGAAAGGAAAGTAAATAGATAAGCTAACGGCAACCATTCTCCCGCATAATTTTTGGCTAAAAGTGTGCCAATAATAGGAGTTGTACCGCCAGCTAAAGCTGCGATAAATTGATATGAAACAGAAATTCCGGAATAGCGAACCTCAGTTGGAAATGCATTTGCCATAAAACCTGCAACAACAGCATACAAAGCAGATAAAGACACTACAGCTAAAGTAATTCCCAACGTGATTAATAAAATATTTTTTGTTTCAACTAACATAAACATCGGATATGGAACAATCAAACATACCACAGCAATTCCGACCAAAAAGCGAGCTGCTCCTATCTTTTCTGCCCATAATGCAAACAATGGCATAGTAAGAAATTGCAAAACTGTTACCCAGAATAAAGCACTTAAAATAGTTTGACGCTCAATACCCAAATACTGCGTCACGTATGTGATCATAAATGTATTAGTAAAGAAAAAACCTGCTGAACCAATGGTAATTGCCAAACCTGCAAATATCACATGAGGCCAATAATATTTAAACAAATTCTTTAAAGGATATTTAACTGTTTCAGCTTGTGCTTTTGCCTGTGCAAACTCTGGTGATTCTTTGACACCAAAGCGAATAATGAATCCCACAGCCATTAAGACAAAACTTAATAAGAATGGAATACGCCATCCCCAAGATAAAAAATCAGCCTCATCTAATGAAGTGACTGCTTTAAATACCAATAAGCATAGAATTAGACCAGCCGGACTACCAAGTTGTGCAAATGAAGCAAAAAATGTTTTTTTGTGGCTTGGCGCATGTTCACTTGCCATTAATACTGCACCACCCCATTCCCCGCCTACAGATATGCCCTGTAAAAACCTCAATACGATCAGTAAAATTGGTGCCCAGATACCAATACTGGCATAGCTTGGAATTAAACCAATTCCTGTCGTTGCTATTCCCATCAATATCATTGTAAACAGCAACATATTTTTGCGACCCAGCTTATCACCTAGATGACCAAAAATTAATCCAGCCAATGGTCTGGCAATAAATCCGACTGCAAACGTTGCAAATGCAGCCAAAGTACCAGTAACTGGATCAGTAGTCGGAAAAAATACATGTCCTAAAACCAATGCTGCAGCTGTTGCATACACATAAAAATCATAAAACTCAATAGTAGTTCCCATAAATGCTGCTGCGGCAGCACGTTTTGATTGATCTTTTTCCATAATGATCACCCTTAATTTGTGAGGTGTAGGAGAATTTGGCTTTACATCAAAATCAGATTAAATCTTTATTTAATGTGTTTGCTAAAAACTCATTTCGTGATTACGTTTTTTAAAATAAGATAAAACAAAAAGCATTCACAAGAGAATAATTTTTAAGTAGAGAATAAGTTTTTCTAATACCCTATTAGATTGGTGCAAGTTAAAATTTTTAGTCAATATTTTTCTTTTTTATGAATAATTTTGATGCAAAACCACAAATTATTTGCACCAAAATTGCTCTTTTATAAATTTATTATAATTTTTGATATAAGTTTTTATTACACCCACTTTTTACAAAACGATATCTTATTAAATTCCTCGCCAATCAATTCTTGCATTACGTTCAGTATCGTAAACACGTTGTATGTATTGCCCCAAGGGCAACTGCATTAATTGTGCCCGACTCTGTAACACTTCTGACTCATAATGCTGTGATAAATCTAGCTCCCATGGTGTACCTTCAATCATCAATAATGGTGCAAACATACTACAAACGGCAATATCTGCAAGTGTCAATCTCTGTCCAACTAAATACCGCCCTCCATTTTCGATTAGAGTCTGATTAAATTCCTCAATCAACTCATCCATACGAATCTTGGACTCCCCCACACTTTGTTCATTAATATTCAGCATTCTTTTTAGAGCTAATCTCATCGCAGGTACAGACAATTTTTGCCAGTTTCGCAAGATGCCTTTTTCTCCCAAAATAACATCAAGCGTATTACTGTTTTCCTGTTTTAAGATATAAAAAAATAACCAGCGCCTAACATGATTTCCTAATTCCTGAGTTTTTGCATCGATACTCAAAATTTGATCGCGTAATTCTGCCTCCTTACGAATCAAAGTATGTTCAGGATAATTTTGATCCAGATAAAGCGCAATTTTTGTTGAATCTGTAATCCATTGCTCACCATCTTTAAGCACAGGCAAAGCATGTTGATTAGTATGTAAAAGCATTTTTATACGATGCAGTCCCGGAGTTAAGTTTTGTGCAACATAATCCAACTCTTTATGATCAAGTAACCAGCGAGCTTTTTCACAAAAATGAGATAAAGGAAATTGATATAAAATGCGCATTCTGACTCCATTTACTGTTATTTTTAAAATTACATCAAGATATTTAACTTGTCATTGTAGTGATCTTTTAAAGGATTTAGCAGTAGTTTTTATGCCAATCTGCATATTGATCAAATTAACTGACAAAATACTACTCAACAACCAGCTCGTCCGATGTTTTCACCTGACTTTAAGGTCTATTTGCTGTAAGATAAGCGCAATTTTATAACCAAGTTTTAAAGGTTTTTTCATGGGTTTTAATTGCGGAATTGTCGGCTTACCCAATGTTGGTAAATCTACTTTATTTAATGCATTAACAAAAGCAGCCATTGCTGCAGAAAATTTTCCATTCTGTACAATTGAGCCCAATACAGGCATTGTGCCTGTTCCTGATGAACGTCTGGATCGCCTTGCCGAAATTGTTAAACCACAACGTATATTACCTACCACTATGGAATTTGTAGACATTGCAGGTTTGGTTGCAGGTGCATCAAAAGGTGAAGGTCTGGGTAACCAGTTTTTAGCCAACATCCGCGAAACTGATGCAATTGCACACGTTGTACGATGCTTTGAAGATGAAAATGTTATCCATGTTAATGGTAAAATTGATCCACTGGATGACATTGCAACCATTAATACCGAACTGGCTTTGGCTGATCTGGAAACTGTGGGTAAGGCTGTTACCCGTTTAACCAAGGTTGCCAAAAGTGGAGATAAAGATGCTGTTGCAACAAAAGCAGTATTAGAAAAATTATTACCCTTTTTAGATGAAGGTCGTCCTGCTCGTGCCGCAGATCTTTCTGATGATGAGAAAAAAGCCTTACGTGGATTTGGTTTGTTAACATTAAAACCAACCATGTATATTGCCAATGTAGCCGAAGATGGTTTTGAAAATAATCCACATCTTGATGCTGTCAAAGAACTTGCAGCAACAGAAAATGCTGTTGTTGTTCCATTATGTAATCAGATTGAAGCCGAAATTTCCTTACTTGAAGATGATGAACGTGCAGAATTTCTGGAAGCCATGGGAATGGCAGAACCCGGCTTGAATCTGGTTATTCGTGCAGGCTATGCTCTACTTGGTTTACAAACCTATTTTACTGCTGGTGTGCAGGAAGTTCGTGCATGGACTGTCAAAGTCGGTGCAACAGCCCCTCAAGCCGCTGGAGTAATCCATACTGATTTTGAAAAAGGCTTTATTCGCGCAGAAGTGATTGCATACAATGACTTCATTCAATATCAGGGTGAAAATGGCGCTAAAGAAGCAGGAAAATGGCGACTGGAAGGTAAAACTTATGTCGTACAGGATGGTGACGTCATGCACTTCCGTTTCAATGTTTAAATAAAGTGTGATACAGTTCAATACAGACAACAGTGAAAAATCCAATAATACTATTGTCTGCCATAAAACTCGTGATGATACGATTAAACACTGAAACAAATGGATGTTTTAAATGATCGTGTTTTTAATTGACATTTATTACATCCATGGATGCCATAAGAGGAATTAATAATGAACAAACTTTTACTTAGCTTAGGTTTGGCTTCAACACTTGCTATTGTTGGCTGTGCCAAAAAAGAAGAGCCAAATGCGCATGCAGCTTCTGCCGAACAAGCAGCAGCTTCTGCTGAGCAAGCTGCTACCTCTGCTGAACAAGCCGCTGCTTCTGCAAATGCGGCTGCACATGATGCTGGTGCAGCAGCCTCTGATGCTATTACATCTACGTCCAATGCTGCACATGATGCAGCACACGATGCAACTGCTTCCGCTAAAGCAGCGGCTGATTCTGCGAAGGAATCTGCAAAAGAAGCCACTGCTGCTGTTGCAGGTGCTGTTGAGAAAACAGCAAATGATGTGAAAAATGCAGCATCTAACTAAGCTAAATTTTGTTTAAAAACCATGCCATGTGCATGGTTTTTTTATACATTCAATTTTTGTATTTATTCGAATTTCAGGCACTAAAAATGGGCGCATAGCCCATTTTTATGCTCTTTTAAACGCTTGTTGACATTTCATAACCATATATCGCCAAAAAATCTTGCATCCTACATGCTCATTTTTCAAACACAGATGAAACGTCAACGAACTCTAATTATGTTGTACTTTCTGCTGGAATTTTTGGATAGCTCACACCACACATTTGCTCGGCAATACGTAATACTTGGCAGCTATAACCAACTTCATTATCGTACCAAACATAAGCTGTTAAATGTGTACCTGAAGCAATCGTTGCTTGTGCATCAAACACACCCGCTGTACGAGAACCAATAAAGTCACTGGATACCACTTCTGGAGAGTTGGTATAGCCAATTTGTCCCTGTAAATTAGAATAAATAGAAATTTGACGAATGTATTCATTGACCTCTTCACGATCTGCTTCTTTTTCAAGAGTCAAATTTAGAATCGCTAAAGAAACATTTGGTGTTGGTACACGTACCGAATTCCCTGTCAGTTTTCCTTTCAATGCTGGTAAAGCTTTTGCCACAGCCTTAGCTGCCCCAGTTTCGGTAATAACCATGTTTAAAGTCGCAGCACGACCACGGCGATCAGCTTTGTGATAATTATCAATTAAATTTTGATCATTGGTAAATGAATGCACTGTTTCAACATGACCATTTAATACGCCATATTTGTCATGTAAAACTTTTAATACCGGTGTAATTGCATTGGTTGTACAACTTGCAGCAGAAATGATTGTATCTTCATCCAGAATATCGTTTTGATTCACACCATAAACGACATTTTTCATGTCACCTTTACCTGGTGCAGTTAAAACCACACGAGAAATACCCTTACATTGTAAATGTTGTGCCAAACCTTCGCTATCACGCCATTTACCAGTATTATCAATTAGTAAAGCATTTTCAATGCCATAATCAGTATAATCAATTTCACTTGGGCTAGATGCATAAATTACTTTGATAAAGTTACCATTTGCAATGATT
This sequence comes from Acinetobacter qingfengensis, assembly GCF_008693185.1. GTDB lineage: Bacteria > Pseudomonadota > Gammaproteobacteria > Pseudomonadales > Moraxellaceae > Acinetobacter > Acinetobacter qingfengensis. The sequence goes on along the minus strand of NZ_VXKN01000014.1, from coordinate 18,167 downwards.
GCTTCATTTTCTTCATCAATGGAAATTGTACCTGAGAATGAACCATGAATTGAGTCACGACGTAACAAGGATGCACGTTTTGCCAAATCACCATCCGCTGTTTTTCGTACAACAATGGCTTTTAAGCTTAAACCACGACCTAAACCAGATTGACCAATAATTAAACGAGCAAGAATACGACCAATACGACCAAAACCGTATAACACTACATCTTTGGTTTCACAAGTGGCTGCATGCCCTTGAATTGGCTGGACTGCTTTTTTAACAAAAGCATCAATATCTCCACCTTGTTCTTTATATTCAGTCGCTAATTTACCCAGATCAATTTCCGCTGAACCAATATTATCAATATTAACCAAAGCTTCAAGTAATGGAACAGTATGCACAACAGACAATTCTACGTCCATCATACGAGTTAAACGATGCGCTTTTAAAATCTGAATTACAGAACGATTAACCAAAGAACGTCCGTAAATTGTGGTCACAATATTTTTTTCGCGATACAGTTGACCAATTAGCGCAATCATGCGCTCAGCAATTTCTTCACGATTTTTCCAACGTCCTTGATGTTCTTGATGTAGGGCGATAATAGTGTCTTTACTCACGGAACATATCCTCTAGATAATTATTAAGCGGAAAATCTGTTTTAAATTACCAAACATTTTAATAGAAAATAATGGTTATTAAAATCTATAAATTCAGTAATAGAATTTATAGTCACTATAAACAAAATAAATATCAATAACATTTACTTTGCTTTATTTTTGTGAAACAAATAAATATCATTAAAATTTCAGCAATCTAATGATAAGATACGAAACTTACATTTTATTTAAATACTTTGTTTTTTTGCGTAAAGCGAGTTTTTGTCTATGTTGTTTGATCAAATGTAAAGCTCCCTCAATCACTAATACAAAAACCGCCAACCAAATTGGAATATAAGTTAACAATTCATCTGTTTGAATACTCTCTCCCAAGAAAAGAGAAGCTATTGCCAACAAAACAGGTTCGAGATAACTTAGCAGGCCAAATAATACCAAAGGCAAATAACGGCTAGATAAAATATAACTTCCCAACCCTAAAGTACTTAGAACACCAAGGCCGATAATAATTAACCATAAGATTGGATATTGAGAAAAAACTGCTAGCCCATCTCTAGACAAAACAAAGAAAAATGCGACAGGTAAACTTAATGCAATGTCCCACCAAAAACCACCCAAATGATCGGTTTGTATTTTTTTACGCAATAAAAAATATGCGGTATAACCAAAAGCAACGACAGCGGTTTCCCATGCAATCATACCATGCTGCCAAAATTCATGCCCAACACCAATTAAAGCGAAAAATACCGCAATTTTTTGTAAAAAAGACAGTTTTTCTTTATATAGCAAACTACCACTAAACACTAAAACCAAGGGCAATAAAAAATAGCCAAGAGAAACTTCCAAGCCCCGATCATTCATGGGTGCCCATAAAAACAGCCATAACTGTACAGAAGCCAAAAAAGAAGACAACAAAAGAAATAATAAAAATATTGGCTTTTCAATAATACGTTTAAAAATTTCTCCAATTAACTTAATATCTCCAAAACACCACATAATCAAAGTTAAAAAAGGAATTGTTGCGATTAAACGCCAACCAAAAGTTTGCCCACTGTCTAAAGGTGCTAATAATTTAGAATAAAGATATAAAAAACCAAATGTAACAGATGCCAATACCGACAAACCGATGCCTCTAAACATCTATTTACTCCCTCATGATTATATTCACACTTTTTAGTTGTGATGTGGATATGCCTTTATCGGGCTATTATGACAGTGGCTAAACAAGAATCAACGCCAAAACAAATTTTGCGCTTAACTTTTCCGGAGATTTTTAGCAAATCATATTTTAAATTTCTTTAATAACAAATACGATTAGTTTCATAAAAAATTAGGCAATCATGACATTGCTTTTTCAGTTTTTTCAGGCATGCTTTAACGCTTTTCATTGCAACCAGAACATTATGAAGAAGTTTATCGGTCAATCGATTTTTAAAATTGCAGGCTGGCAATACGATGTTGATCCAACACTATTGGAAAACAAACAAGTATTGATTGGTTTTGAGCACACTTCCAATATGGATGCTGTATTATCTCTAGCCTTATTTGCTACATTAGATATTAAAATACACACATTGATAAAAAAAGAATTATTCAAAGGCCCACTTAAACCTTTTATGCAAGCTATCGGTGGTATTCCCGTTGATCGACATAATAAACAGGATATTGTTGGACAAATGGTGCAATTATTCAACCAACATGAAAAGTTTTCACTGGTGATCGCACCTGAAGGAACCAGAGCTAAAAATGGTGATGAACGCAGACCGATCCGTACAGGCTTTTGGCATATTGCCAAAGCAGCTGGTGTACCAATCGTACTCATGTATGCACATGCACCAACCAAACGGGGTGGTGTATTTGCAAAAATCTATCCAGATAATCTGGAGGAAGATTTAAAAATCATCAAAGCCAAATATGCTGAGTTAGGCATTGATGTGAAAATTCCTGAATAAATATATCTATTTTTAATTCGATCACTGCCCTATTTTTATAAATCTTTTCATAATTTATATGAATGAAAGTTCAGGATTTCTTTGAAAGCAAATATTTTCTGAAAATGTGGCTTGTGATAAGATGCACGGCACATTTTACTGATTCAGTTTTAGATTATTGGAGCATTTTTTAAATGGCAGGTCATTCTAAATGGGCGAACACAAAGCATCGTAAAGCAAAACAAGATGCCAGCCGTGCCAAAGTTTTTACCAAATATATTCGGGAAATTGTTACTGCCGCAAAACTTGGTGGTAGTGATGCAACTAGCAACCCCCGTTTGCGTGCAGTTGTTGAAAAAGCATTAGCTGTTAATATGACTCGTGATGCAATTAACCGTGCAATTCAGCGTGGTGCAGGTGGTGAAGATAATGACGATTTGAATGAAGTAACTTATGAAGGTTATGGTGTCGGTGGTGTTGCCGTTTTGGTAGAAACCATGACAGATAACTTAAATCGTACTGTACCTGATGTACGCCATTGCTTTACGAAAACCAATGGTAATCTGGGTACCAATGGTTCAGTTTCTTATTTATTCACCAAACGTGGTGAGATTACCTTTGAAGATACTAGTCTAGAAGACAAAATCATGGATATCGCACTCGAAGCTGGTGCGGAAGACATTGAAGTTGATGAAGACGAAATCATTGTTATTACTTCACCAGAAAATTTTGGTACAGTTCAGGATGCACTTACCGCTGCTGGATTAAAATCTGATAATGCGGAAGTCACTATGAGCCCATCAACCAAAGCAGAGATCACTGACATCGAACAAGCCAAACAAATCGTGAAAATGATTGATATGCTTGAAGATCTGGATGATGTTCAGAACGTATACACCAATGTTGAATTTAGTGATGACGTCCTTGAACAACTGGATTAACAATGACTTCATGATTGCCATACCTTTTTAAAGTATGGCAATACTTACTCACTTTTCTATTGCTCTATTTACACCACAAAAAATTAAACGTTTTACGATGTATTTTGTTTTAGCAAAGTACAAATATGATTTCTCAAACTATCTTGTACCTCTTTAGGTAATTGTATAAATAAAGCATCTATCGGCATATATTCCCACTCAATGGGAGTTTCTCCTTTTTCATTGAGATGTTCCGCCAATAAAAAAATCTGAGCAACTGAACAATCCAGAGATTGAGCCAGATATTCCAATATTGCAGGGCTATAACCTTGATTCCCATTCTCCAGATTGGAAATATTGCCTTTTGATGTATGAGAAAAATCTGCCAATTGTTGCTGAGTCCAACCTTTTTTCTTTCTCAAAAAACGTACTGCATTACCTATATTCATTGACTCAAAATTTAAATCACACTAGTTAAGTACAGTGTTACAACATATTTTGCTATATATGTATTTTTATGCAATACTTATGTTTTGTTAGACAAAACTTTGTTGTTTTTTTACGGCATTAATTCATTATTTAAAAAAAGAGAGTAATTTTATGTCTGAAAATCAAGATGATATAATTAGCATTACTATTAAATTCAATCAGTTAAATAATAAAATTAGAAGGAAACTGGAGAGTATTGGTATTCAGATTAAACACATGGATGAATTTGATTTCTTTTGTTTTTCTTTATTCGCTGTTCTATATTTAAAGCGTTCGGTATCGTATTATGATCTCAACCAAATCTTAATTCAATTATGTGAAAAATATAGTTATCACATCACAATAGCAGCCATAAAACACAGAATTAATTATTATGAATATTACATTCATGCATGTTTGCAGGAGAAAATTCTGTCAAAAACAGATCCTACGATATTATTGGCATTAAATCTGACAGACCATATCAGTGACGGTATTGATCCTGAACAAGTCAATACGTTTGTACTCATCAAAACCATTCGGGAGATTCTTTTATTATCTCAAGAAGAAGTAAATACTTGGTCTTAAAGTAATATATCCCCTCACTGAACTGATCAATGAAGGGATTACACAGGTATTATTTTTTCTCAGGTTTAAAGCTATCCCTTAAATCCAGAATACGGTTAAATACAGGCTTTTGTGCGGAATGATCATAACGATCTGCAACAAAATAACCTTCTCTTTCAAACTGGAAACGATCTTCTGGCTGTGCCTGTGCCAAGGCCGGTTCAATTACTGCTTGAATGACCTTTAACGAATCCGGGTTTAAATTAGCAAGAAAATCATCGCCTTCTTCCGGATTTGATACACTGAATAACCTATCATAAACCCGCACTTCCGCAGTAACGCCTTTATTTGCAGAAACCCAATGAATTACACCTTTAACTTTACGTCCTTCCGGATTTTTTCCTAAAGTTTCCGGATCTATTGAACATTTAAGTTCAATCACTTCGCCCTGTGCATCTTTAATAATTTCATCACATTTAATCACATAGGCATGACGTAAACGGACTTCCCCATTAGGAACTAATCGTTTAAAGCCTTTTGGTGGAACCTCTTCAAAGTCCTTACGATCAATATAAATTTCTTTGGTTAAAGGAATAACACGATCACCCATATCTACATTTGGATGACGTGCATGGGTAAGATCCATATCTTCAGGTAAATTTGTTAAGGTAACTTTTAATGGATTAAGTACCGCCATCCCACGTGCAGCACTATTTTCCAACGATTGACGAATACAGAACTCCAGCATAGCCACATCAACCACACCATCTGTTTTAGACACGCCTACACGTTTACAAAAATCACGCAGACCTTCTGCTGTAAAACCACGGCGGCGCATTCCTACCACTGTTGGCATACGTGGATCATCCCAGCCATGCACAAACTCACCTTCAACCAAACGGCGTAATTTACGTTTAGAGGTAATGGTGTAATCAATATTTAATCGGGAAGATTCGTATTGTCGAGGAATACTTTCAGAATGGACTTTTTCAATTACCCAGTCATAGAATGCGCGGTGATCCTGAAATTCTAACGTACACAATGAATGTGTAACACCTTCAATGGCATCAGAAAGTGGATGAGCATAATCATACATTGGATAAATTTTCCATTTATCACCAGTTTGATGATGTTCACTATGTAACACACGATAAAGAATCGGGTCACGCATATGCACATTAGCACTGGCCATATCAATTTTGGCACGTAAAACTGCTTCGCCTTCTTTAAAAGTACCATCTCGCATGTGTTCAAAACGAGCCAAATTTTCTTCTACACTGGCGTCACGATATGGTGAATTTTTTCCAGCTTCATTAAAATTACCGCGGTTTAGACGGATTTGTTCAGGGCTTTGCAAATCAACATAGGCATCGCCCTGTTGGATTAATTGTACTGCCCAGGTGTATAGCTGGTCAAAATAACTTGAAGCGTAGCAAGGCTCGCCTTTCCAATCAAAACCTAGCCATTTTACATCATTGGCAATACCATCAACATATTCCTGTTCCTCTGCATCCGGATTGGTATCATCAAAACGTAAATTACAATAACCACCATATTCTTTGGCAACACCAAAATTTAGACAAATTGCCTTAACATGCCCGATATGCAGATAACCGTTTGGTTCCGGTGGAAAACGTGTAACCACCTCGTTGGTTTTACCTGTAGCCAAATCCTCGCTAATAACCTGACGAATGAAGTCCAAACCCGGTTGTTGTGCTTGCTGTTCGCCGGCAACATCGGTATTTGCTGGAGGAATATTCGGCACCTTGTTTACAACTTCATTTGAGTTCATCGTCTTACATCACTATTAAAAAAAGGTTAAAGTTAAAAGCTAATCGTAAATTTTCGCTAAAATGCTCAAAAATAGCAATTTTGAAACAGGAAAATTTATTTTTTACTTGCTATGAAGTTTACAGTTTGCTTATCCTTCTCTCAACTAAAAACACATGGCTTTTTGAAGTCCATGCTCAGGAGATGCATAAATGAGTTTTCCTCAAGTTGAATTAAACACCAATAAGGGTCGTATTGTCCTTGAATTAAACACCGAAAAAGCACCGAAAACTGCTGAAAATTTTTTACAGTATGTTCGTGATGGTTTCTATGATGGTGTAATCTTCCACCGTGTTATTGATAATTTCATGATTCAAGGCGGTGGTATGGATGAAAATTTCCGTGAAAAAACTACTCGTGATTCAATTGAAAATGAGGCTGACAATGGTTTAGTCAATGAAATTGGTAGTGTTGCCATGGCACGTACTCAAGCACCACATTCTGCATCTGCACAATTTTTTATCAACGTTGCCAACAATACTTTCCTTAATCATACAGGTAAAACCACTCAGGGTTGGGGCTATGCTGTGTTTGGTAAAGTTGTTGAGGGTATGGACATTGTCAATGCAATTAAAGGAGTACGCACAGGTTCTCGTGGCTATCATCAAGATGTGCCAGTTGAAAATGTGGTAATTGAATCTGCAAAAATTATTGCCGAATAATATCATTACTTCAAATTGCTTTTATCAAGCAAGGCTGTCAAATTTAACTATTTCCCAAAAGATTAAGCACAAGTTCAGATCACATCTTGAAATGTTAAAATGTTTGATTTGCTTAGGAAGGTTTAAAAATAGGGTTTGACAGCCATATTGCTTTTTAGAAAATCTTCTACAATGTAGAGGATCAACAAACAAATTAGATAATACTTCATTCCTCTTTATTGTACTCAATGACAATGCAAAAATTATTTATTTCCGACCTGCATTTATCAGAAGATCATCCCCGTCTGATTCAGGGATTTTTGTCATTATTGAAGCACTATCAACATCAACCAACTGAATTATACATTTTAGGTGACTGGTTTAATGTCTGGCTTGCTGATGGTGATCCAAGTGCATGGCTTTTACCTATTGTTAAACAACTTCGTGAGTTTACTGCATCCGGTAATCGTATTTATTTTCTGTGTGGCAATCGGGATTTTGTTCTTGGACAAGGATTTTTAAATCGCTTTGATGGCATTTTACTTCAAGAGCCTTATTTTTTGGATTGGCAACAACAACATATTCGCATTGAACATGGCGATGCTTTGTGTACCGATGATATTGCCTATCAAAAATTTAAAAGCGTGATTCGCAATCCGATCATTTTAAATTTTCTGAAAATTTTACCCTTTTACCTCAAACGTAAACTTGCTGATTATTTTAGAAGGAAAAGTCAGCAGCGTCAGACACAAACCCATTACCAGCCAATTGATGTTAATTTTCAAGAAGTCGATCGGCAAATGCAGCAGATCAATATCCTGATTCATGGACATACGCACCGGCCTGCAATTCATCATCTCAACGAGGCACAACAAAGAATTGTTCTAGGAGATTGGCGAGAAGATACAGGTTGTGCAAAAATTGTTTTACTTGAGAATAATGGCCAAATTAATTTTTTTGATTGGCGTTTTTAACAACAATTCATATTGTGTTTTTGCATGTAACTTGCCAAGATTATCATTTGACTTTATATCCGCACCTGATCATGTCAGAATCGAATTTTTCCGTAGATCACGAAATTGATGCTCGTCAACAACCTTGTCCAATGCCGATTCTTATGCTGAAACGTACCTTAAAAATCGCATTACAAGGGCAAATCCTGTTGGTAAAGGCAACTGATCCCAATAGCCAGCAGGATTTAATTCATTTTTGTAAAATTCAGAATTTAAATATTTTACAGATGACTCAACAAACCAATGAGTTTCATTACTATATTGAAAAATCTTAATTTTTCATTAGAATTGAATACCTTTGGTATATTTATTTACATATTGAAACGCAATCTTACTTACATATCCATGGGCTTCTCTTTAAGATAAAGCTTTGGGAATCCCATCCCTATCAAGGAGTTTACATGACTACTGACAGTAGCAACCAATTAATGCCCCTGTCATTGTCTGCGCCTGGCGTCAATCTTGGCGCCTATATCAGCACAGTTAATCAAATTCCAATTCTTACCGCAGAGCAAGAAAAAGAACTCGCTGAACGATATTATTATGATCAGGATCTTGATGCAGCAAAAATGCTGGTCATGTCGCACTTGCGATTTGTTGTGCATATCGCACGTAGTTACGCAGGCTATGGTTTGCCACAAGGGGATTTAATTCAGGAAGGTAATCTGGGTTTAATGAAAGCAGTTAAACGTTTTGACCCTAATATGGGTGTACGTCTGGTTTCGTTTGCCGTTCACTGGATTAAAGCAGAAATTCACGAATATGTGATTCGCAATTGGCGAATCGTAAAGGTTGCAACAACCAAAGCCCAACGTAAGTTATTTTTTAATTTACGCAGCCTCAAGAAGTCTAGCAAAAAATTAACACTTGAAGAAGCTCAGGCGATTGCCAATGACTTAAATGTTACTCCAGAACAAGTTCTGGAAATGGAAGGTCGTCTGACTGCCTATGATGCAGCATTTGAAGCACAAGGCGATGATGATGAGGATAGCCATTACACAGCACCGGCTTTGTATCTAGAAGATAACCGTTATGATCCAGCCCGTCTAATTGAAGAGGAAGACTGGGAAGATCAAAATGCCAATGCATTACATCAAGCAATGGAAAAACTAGACGATCGCTCCCGTAATATCTTACAACGCCGCTGGTTAGATGATAATAAATCGACCTTGCACGAATTAGCCGCAGAGTACAACGTATCGGCTGAACGTATTCGTCAGCTTGAAAAAAACGCTATGGAAAAAATTAAAGTGGCTATGTCAGCAGGTTAAAATTCACAGATTTTTACTGTTATTTGCATCATGAAAACCTGTTTTTGTGCTTGTAATACCTCTAAAATAATATAAAAGTATTTATTCACAAATTATTTTGCGTACAATAAAAGCATCATTTTTGATGCTTTTATTGCATTTTCAATATGAAAAGGTGAAAAATAATGTGGATGGGAATTGCTGCCATTAATCTGGCATTTGCTGTAATGCTTGGTGCGTTTGGTGCACATGGCTTAAAAAAAATTGCTTCAGAACAACAATTAGCATGGTGGCATACTGCTACAGATTATTTCTTTTACCATGCATTAGGGTTACTTGCCCTAGCAATCATTGCAAAAGTTTATACACAAATTTCGATTAAAGTACCTTTCTGGCTGATTCAAATCGGGATTTTATTGTTTTGTGGTTCACTTTATATCATGGCACTTGGCTTGCCTCGGGGTTTAGGTGCAATCACACCTTTAGGAGGGTTATTCATGATTTTAGGCTGGCTTACACTCGCATGGAAAGCATTTAAACAAATTTAAGGAGTTTATAACATGACAACCATTTTTTTGAATGGCGAACAACAGCAGACAACACACACTACGTTATTTGCATTAATTCAGGAATTAGGACTGGAAGGAAAACGCTTTGCTGTTGAAGTAAATGAAATGATTATTCCCAAAAGTCGTTTGAGCAATACCGCTATTCAATCTGATGATCGTATTGAAATTATTCATGCTGTGGGTGGCGGATAAATTTTTAATACGTATCAAATCAAATTTGCCATCATTGATGTATAAGATAGACGATATTTATATTTAATTCTGGAATTTGTATATCTAGATAGTATACAAATTCCAAATATATTCAAAATTAAATTAATCCACCAATCCTTCATCTTTCATTGCCAATTGTACGGATTGCCGTTTTGCCACAACCTCTCTTAATTCATTAATTTCTTTAAATTTACTAAGATCATGACCTATTCCAGCAGACCAATTGGTTAACACAAACAAATATGCATCTGCTGGACCGAAATTATCATCCACAAGATAATCTGTATCTACTTCTGCCAGATAATCTTCAACATACTGTAACAAACGATCAATTTCAGCATAGGCACGTTGTTTTGCTTCGCCCTCAAGTTTTTGACTAAAAAATACAGCATAGGCATCATGTACTTCAGAGTTCAGATAACCCAGCCATTCCAGAACTTTAGCCCGTCCCAAACCTGAAGGTGGAATAAGATCTTGTTTTGGATCATGCTGTGCTAAAAATGGAAGTACAGCCACATTTTCGGTTAAAATTAAACCTGGATTAATTTCAAGGGCTGGCACATAACCTTTCGAGTTAATTTCGTAATAATCTCTGCCTTTTTCGGTAGTATGAGAACTTAAATCAACACGCTCCAGATCAAAATCTACATTAATTTCATTTAAAATAATATGTGCTGCCAATGAGCAGGCACCTGGTGAATAATACAGTTTCATTGTGTTTCCTTGTTATTAACTCTCTTTAGTTTTAGTGGGTTCACAAGCATCTTGCAAGTACCAAGCGTAGTGATGATGTAATAACTTATGTATTAAAACACCACAAACGCTCAAATTTCACGCAAATCAATCTATTTTTTAAATTTAATAAATAACTGCCCCAAATTTTGAGACAGTTTTTCAGGATTTCTAAAAAATTATACTGTCGCTGCTACTTTTTTTAATACGATAGAACCGATGGAATAACCCGCACCAAAAGAACATAGTACGCCATATTCTCCTTCGTTTACCTCATCAGCAGTACGATTAAGTACGATAATGACCCCAGCGGATGACGTGTTGGCAAACTCATCCAAAACGATCGGCATACGCTCCGATTCGATATCTTTTCCTGCAATTAATTTTAGGATTAAGGCATTCATATTGGCATTGGCTTGATGTAACCAGAATCGTTTGGTTTGCTGTATATCAATATTCAAACGTTGTAACTGATCTTTAATGGTTTTAGCCACCAAAGGAGAAACTTCCTTAAAAACCTTACGTCCATCTTGTCTAAATAATAAGCCATGTGTGGCCTGCTCACTGGCATTCAAAAAGCCAAAATTATTACGAATGCTATTGGAAAATTGTGTATGCAACACACAGTCTACAATCTCAAATCCTGCTTTGGCTGTGGTATTTTCAATGATTGAGGCTGTTGCAACATCACCAAAAATAAAGTGACTATCCCTTGAAGTATAGTCATTGTGACCGGAAGTAATTTCTGAATTAATCAATAGAACACGTTTGGCACCACATTTAATTGCATCATGTGCCTGTTTTAAGCCAAAAGTTGCTGCCGAACATGCTACATTCATGTCATAGGCATAGCCTTGAATACCCAATGCACTTTGAATTTCAATTGCGACAGCCGGATAAGCACGCTGCATGTTGGAACAGGATAAAATCACAACATCAATATCTTCAGCACTGACTGCGGCATTTTGCATGGCAATTTTTGCCGCGGCAAGGCCCATTTCTGCTTGCAAAGAAAGTTCATCATTACTTCTTTCACGCAAATATGGACGCATACGGTCAATGTCTAAAATACCGGTTTTTTCTACAACATAACGAGATTTAATCCCTGATGCTTTTTCGATAAAATCTGCTGTTGAATCCCTTAATGCTTCAATTTCACCACGGGCAATTTCTTCGGCATGTTGATGGTTATAACGTGCAACATAAGCATTTAAACTTTGTACCAGCTCTTCATTACTAATGCTTTGTGGTGGTGTGTATACGCCTGTGCCTGTAATACGAATGCTCATGCAGACTCCTTTAATATGTTACTTTTTAGCCAGATCAAGTTTTACCCATGCTTTTTGCAGGCGTGACTCAGATATGGGAATTTTGGTTTTCATGGGTTGAGCGAATAACGAAATGCGTAACTCCTCAACCATGACATATATTTGCGTATCCTTTGCAGCAGAAACATTAAATAATTTATCCATCCATGGATCAACAATAACAATTGCATCTTCATCGCGTGCCAAATTATTGGGTAAACGTTCCAGACGAATATCTAGAGCTTTTAGATAACGTGGATATTCCAGCCAGATTTCTGGTGCGATCTGATAAACAAATTCTCCTAGTCGCATTAAATCCAATTGATCTTCAATATCATTGATACTACGCTCAAACACTTGAAAATCAACAGTTAAAAGTGACTGACGAATTTTCTGCCATAAGGTAAAGATATCGGTCAGAATTGATAAAACTTTTTGTCCCTGTTGTAAAAAAGTTTGTTTGCTCTTTTCCAGCAATCGGTTAAATTCGACCTGAGTTGTAGCATTATCGGTAATAGTCATTTGCAAAGTGGCATAAATCAGTAATTTTTCCAGCTTTGCTTTTTCTCCCAACGGGGAAAATGCCATTGCCAAAGGTTTAGAAATCTGCTTTTTAAGTTGACGAACCGCATCACCTAACTGCAAATATACCAACTGCAAAATCCCTTCACGATGCTGTTTTTGTGCCTGAAGCAAATCATGGAATTGCTGGATCACCACACCGGTTTTAGCGTTGTTATCCAAATCTGCAAATGCTTTAACTGGCACCAATGCCTGAAAATTCTGCACCACAACACCCGATACTTTTTGCTCTGATTCAAAATGAAAATCCACAGGAAATTCAAAAAATTCCCCTTTAAGCTGCTTTACAGGTTGAATGGTTTGTACGCGACAACGTGCCTGTAATTCCTCAAGATTTCGTCCTTTTTCGATGATACGTTTACGCTCATCAATGACTTTAATGAATGGCAATAAATATGTAGGTAAATGATCAAAATTAAAATCTTGAGCTTGAATGCCTTCCCCACGCAACAAAAAAGCCAACACGTCACGAATATGTTTTTGCAAGTCTGACGGCTGAATTTGCTGCATTAAACGACAAGCTGTATCAGGAATAGGAACAAATAAACGGCGTTTATCTTTTGACAAACTTTTTAGCAAGGCTTCAATTAAGTCCTGCCGCCAACCAGCAATCCCCCATGACCATTGTGCAGGGTCAACCTGTGACAAAGCCTGCAAAGGAATGGTTACTGTTGCACCATCTTCATCATGGCTTGGATCAAAATGATAACTTACTGCTAATTTTAACTGACCATTTTTTAACTGATCAGGAAATTGTGCTGTGGTTGGACGATCGGTTAACCATAAATCCTCTTCATTAAAATATAGAAATCGAGGATTTTGTGATTCTACAGTAGCGCACCAATCCTCAAAGCTACGGCGTGATGCAATTTCTTTAGGAATTTTTTCCACATAAAATTGATATAAGGTTTCTTCATCTACGACCAGATCACGACGACGCAATTTATCCTCAACCCGCTCAATTTCCTGTAATTTTAATAAATTATGTTGTAGAAATGCCGGATTAATCCCCAAATTTCCGCTAACCAGTGCATCTCGCACAAAAATCTCATGTGCTGCATCCTGATCAACTTTTTCAAAATTAACCAATTGTTTGGGTTGAATAATCAGACCAAATAACGAGATTTGCGCATAAGCATTGACAATACCTGATTTTTTTGACCAATGTGGTTCAAAATAATGATATTTCAATAAATCACGTGCAGCCAGTAAAATCCATTCGGGTTCAATTTTTGCTAATGTTCGCAAATATACCTGTGAGGTTTCTACCATTTCAAAAGCCATTACCCAAGGCGTATTGGATTTATGTAGAGTACTTGCCGGAAAAACTTTGGCTTTTTGCTGCCGCACAGCCTGATAAATATTGCGCTCATCTGTTTTCTGCGCAATAAAAGACAATAAGCCTGTGAGTAATGCGCGATGTAGATTTTCATAACTGGCTTGTTTTTCATTTAGTGTCATGCCCAATTGCAGGGTCATGTCTTTAAGCTGTTGATAAGTTTGTCGCCATTCTCGTAAACGTAACCAGCTTAAAAAATGCTGTCGGGCAAATTGACGTCTTTTATTCTCTGACAATTGATGTTCTGTTTTTAATGACATCAGGGTTTGCCAGAGTTTTAAATAAAACAAAAAATCAGATTCGCCTTCCCGAAACAAAGCATGTTTTTGATCTGCCTGCATTTGTTTATCAGCAGGTCTTTCCCTAGGATCTTGTACTGCCAGTGCAGATACAATAATCAAGGTTTCTGCCAATACACCAAAGTGAGCGCCGCCAACTAACATTCGAGCCAATCTTGGATCAATTGGCATTTTTGCCATTATTTGACCGACTTTAGTTAAACCACCTTTATTCTTCGCTTTAGCAGAAGCAAAAGACTGCACCGAATGTTCCTGATATGCACCCAGTTCAATCAATAATTTTCGACCATCATTAACCAGACGATGATCAGGCGGCTCAATAAAATCAAAATCTTCTAACTGACCTAAACCCAGACTTTGCATTTGTAAAATCACAGATGCCAGATTAGTACGTTTAATTTCAGGTTCGGTAAATTCTGGGCGGCCCAGAAAATCATCTTCGCTATATAAACGAATACATACCCCTGGCGCAATACGACCACAACGTCCTTTACGCTGATTAGCTGCTGCCTGAGAAATAGCTTCAATCGGCAAGCGTTGTACCCGTGAACGATAGCTATAACGTGAAATTCTGGCAAATCCACTATCAATGACATAGCGAATATTTGGTACGGTTAATGCTGTTTCTGCTACATTGGTTGCAATAATAATTCTTCGCCCTTTTCCTGTTGGACTAAAAATTTTTTGTTGCTCAGACAAACCTAATCTTGCAAATAATGGCAAAATTTCGGTATGTCTGGGTCCATGTTTTTGTAAGGTTTCCTGTAGCTCCCGAATTTCCTGCTCAGTACTGGAAAAAATCAAAATATCTGCATGTTCTGGATGGCCTTTTTCATCGGCATCAGCAAAACATTCCTCTACAGCCTGCACAACTGCAAGAGGTAAATTTTCCTCAAAATCATCAAAATCGTCATCATCACTGCCAGCAATGGTAAGCTCAGAAATGGGACGATAGCGGACTTCTACAGGAAAGCTACGACCTTCCACTTCGAAAATTGGCGCATTGTGAAAATATTGACTAAAGCGATTTACATCTAGTGTGGCAGAGGTGACAATGACTTTTAAATCAGGACGTTTAGGTAAAATATTCTTGATATATCCTAAAATAAAATCAATATTCAGTGAGCGTTCATGCGCTTCATCAATAATAATGGTGTCATATTTGCTCAGAAAGCGGTCATGTCCCAATTCTGCCAGTAAAATCCCATCCGTCATTAAACGAATCAAGGAATCCTGATTACCTTGTTCATTAAAGCGCACTTTAAAGGATACCGTATGTCCCAATGGTTGCCCAAGTTCTTCGGCAATACGTTGCGAAACGCTTCGGGCAGCAAGACGGCGAGGCTGGGTATGGCCAATTAATCCGGTCAATCCTCGCCCAGCCAGCATGGCAATCTGGGGCAACTGGGTTGTTTTACCAGAACCAGTTTCGCCTGCTACAATAATGACTTGATGTTTTTGAATTGCCTGTATCAGTTTATCGGCATATTGACTAACTGGTAAATCCTGATTGAGATGAATTTCGGGAAGACGTTGTTTACGTGCAGCAACTTGTCGCTGCGAATGCGCCAGCAACTGTTCATATTGGTGTAAATCCTGATGCTTACCATGCTTTAGACGAGATAAACGATAACGGTCTTTTGCCATGACCATTTCATTATTTTGCATGCTGCCACGACTACTCAAACGATCTTCCTATTTACAAAATGAAAGTCGGTTATTCTACGCTTTTTTGACAATATTCTAAATACATGCTGAGTTAAATCACCATAACAGATCATCCCATAACAATTTGCTAGCCCAAAGTGCTTGTATCTTGGCACTATTCAAATAGTGTTGAGATGATCTTATGTCTTCATCAGAAAAAGAAATCAAATTCAAAACAAGACAAGACTTTATACAAGCTGCCTTTAATCAAGTAGCGGATATTGTAGCTCAACATGGTTCACAAATTCTGCAATGTTTTTGCCCTGCTCATAAAACACAAATTTGTCTTGAGCAACTTTCTGTCGTTGCAAATGAATATAGCTACGATTTTTCAAAAATTGATATTCACGTCCAAAACTTTGATCAAAGCAACACTGAATTGGCACAAATTGGGTTGGATTAAAAAATGAGCAAAACATTGAAAAAACCATGGGATTGCGAAAATCCCCCTTTTTATAAGATGGGGGTAACGGATGAGTATCAGACATCTGATATGTACAAGTTTCCAAGAAATCTGGACAACGTACAATTAATTAAAACTGAAAAAGGTACTTTCCCAATATTGCATTCAGTGCCATGTGACGAATTAAAAATTGCATCTATTGATTGGGTAACTTTTAGCTTTGGCGTAGAAACATTAGGTACGCAATATCTCCATATCTCTTCAGAATATGAAGAAGACGGTTTAACTTGGGCTATAGAACACTTACTTGAACCTTGGTTATATGAAATTTTTGGCTTTGGGCTGGGTAAACGCCGCAAAAACGGCATGATACATCATAAATTTGCCTATGAATTACAAGAACATGATGGCTCAAGTCTTGGTATGGTTTTGTACGGCCACAACTCAAAGAAAATTACAGTACAAATTAATGGCACTGGCTGTGCCTTAGCAGTTCGTGGTTGGGAAAAAACTTTATATCAATACATACTTAATGATTTCCAACGTGCAGAATTACGACGAATTGATTTAGCACATGATGATTTACAGGGTGACTATCTAAGTGTCGATCTAGCCGATGAATGGGATTCTAATGGTGGTTTCTACTGCGGTGGAAAAATGCCTAACATTGAACATAAAGGTTCATGGAAACGTATAAATGGTCGCGGACGAACATTAAATATTGGTCATCGTGAATCTGGAAAATATTGCAGAATATACGAAAAAGGTAAAAAAGAAGGCGATGCTCTTAGTCTTTGGACACGTGCTGAAGTTGAATTTAAAGCAACAGATCGATATATTCCGCTAGACATATTACTTTGCCCTTCTCCTTATTTTGTAGGTGCATATCCTTGTTTTCAATGGCTGGCCAAAACATTAAAAGGTCAATTTATTAATGCTGAAAAAACAGAAATTATAAAAAAACAAGGCGAAATAAATTTAGAAAAATCAATTGAAATAACTAAACATCAATTTGGTAAATATATACGTTTTTATCGAAAAATTTTTTCAGATGAACAAATTGTTGAAATGCTTTCATCTGAAAAAGATGAAGTACCTTCTCGCCTTAAATTTGCAATGACAAGTGCAATTATGCTTGCAAAGCAAAATATATCTCTTGCAACTCAAAAAATTGATGACTTGCCTTTATTTCAGCACGTCACTGCTATTAATCAATCCATTTATGAACGGAGTATATCCAAATGTTAATGAACGCAACCATTAAAGTATTAGGTGCAAAAAAATCCAAGGGAGATTTTAACGGTAAGCCTTATGACAATACTGTTTTGTACCAAGAAGTTAGTATGAAACAAGGTGAAGATTATCTTGGTGCAGCCAGTGAAGAAATTAAATGGGGGAATTCATCTAATTTTGATCATTTAAAAGTGACAGGAATTAAATTTCCATTTGTTGCCGATGTCACATTAGAACAAGTCACAAATGGTCGTACCTCTACTTTAGTCATTGTTGATTTAAAACCACAGGTACAAGCTAAAAATTAGTAATTTAATTAATGATTAGGCGTTTTAATACATGAATATAACTCGTTTTATCATAACTATTTTCCCTCTCTTTCTTTTGGTGTTATGTCTTGGTTTTCTTATTTTGGCTTTGATTTTTGACTTTATGAAATAGGAATTTAAGTAATGGCATACGTTTGTGAAACATTGCAACTAATTGACAACGTGCAAACGTGTGTATCTTGGGTCGCATTTGTAGAACCTAATCTTTTTAGATCTATAGAAATTAATGGTG
>NZ_VXKN01000013.1 GCF_008693185.1 Acinetobacter qingfengensis | reverse complement strand
AAAATAATGCACAACCAATGATCATATAAATAAACACAATCGATGGACCGGCCAAACTAATGGTTTTTCCTGATCCCATGAATAATCCGGTACCTATTGCTCCACCAATCGCAATTAATTGTAAATGCCGATTGGATAAACTTCGCTGTAAATTTTCTGGATCTCCCTGAGGGACATCATGAGGGTATGTCATTTGTTTTTTTGTCCTATATTCAAATACCTAATAAAAATATTCCAATTGACCTACAAATTAAAAGTAAATTTTCAAAAAAGAGTCATATTTTGCTGCTTTTTAAAGCTCATTTACGACTAAGGTATAATCAAACCTCAGATTATAAAAATATAACGCCTTAATTTGTCGTACTCTTTTTATTAAAAACTTTACATTTATAGATCATCACACTACATTGCTTTTGCATAGATTGAGGTAAAACAAAATGAGTAAAGCCAAAACAGTTTATCGTTGCGAACATTGTGGAACAGATCATCCCAAATGGGCTGGGCAATGTTCCGATTGTGGAGAATGGAACAGTTTGGTGGAAACTCAACTGGAAACCACAAATACTCATCGGGCAAAAGCAGGCATTAAAATCGGTGGCTATGCAGGTCAGGCACATCAAATTACAACACTTGATCAGGTCAAGGTCAGTTATGAAACTCGTAGCTCCACAGGAATCAGTGAGTTTGACCGAGTATTAGGAGGTGGCCTGGTTCTAGGCTCCGTTGTTTTAATTGGCGGTGATCCTGGCATTGGTAAATCAACCATCCTGTTACAAACAGCAACCTATATGGCTGCACAACAATCAGCGCTTTATATCACAGGTGAAGAATCATTATCTCAGGTCGCCATGCGAGCCAAACGTTTGGATCTTCCTCTAAATTCATTAAAAGTCATGGCAGAAACTTGCGTAGAACGCATCTGTGAGGTTTTAGCACATGAACGCCCACAAATGGCAGTATTAGACTCAATTCAAACACTATATACAGAAACAATTCAATCTGCTCCAGGCGGTGTTTCCCAAATTCGAGAATCTGCTGCAATCCTCACCCGTTTTGCAAAACATACTGGAACTTCTTTATTTATTGTTGGTCATGTCACCAAAGAAGGTGCCTTAGCCGGCCCTCGTGTACTTGAACACATGGTCGATTGTGTTCTGTATTTTGAAGGTCAATCGGATTCTCGTTATCGTATGATTCGCGCAGTCAAAAATCGCTTTGGTGCAGTCAATGAATTAGGCGTATTTGGAATGACCGATAAAGGACTAAAAGAGGTTGCCAATCCATCTGCAATTTTTTTAAGCCGTTATGATGAAGCTATTCCCGGTTCAATTGTCATGATCAGTCGTGAAGGAACACGTCCTCTTCTGGTTGAAGTACAAGCGCTAGTTGATGATGCACATGGACAACCTCGCCGTGTAGCATTGGGTCTAGAACAAAATCGTTTGTCCATGCTACTGGCCGTCATGCATCGTCATGGAGGCGTACATACTGTCGGACAAGATGTCTACGTCAATATTGTTGGAGGTTTAAAAATTACTGAGACAGGCTCAGATCTAGCAGTTTTATTGGCTTGTGCATCAAGTCTACGTGGCAAAGCTTTACCTCAACAACTTGCTGTTTTTGGTGAAGTCGGTTTATCCGGAGAAATTCGCCCTGTCCCTAATGGACAAGAACGTCTAAAAGAAGCGCAAAAGCATGGTTTTAAAACCATCATCTTGCCAAGAGCCAATGCACCACAAGCACCGATCAAAGGCTTAAATGTCATTGCAGTAGCAAGATTACACGAAGCATTGCAAGTGGCAATGGATTTAGACGAACATCATGAATCATGATCTATCATTTTCAAATAGCATTCTGATTCAGATATGCAAAGACTACTCCAAAAACATCTTTTACAATGGAAAATTCAAAAAATTAGTCACGATAATAAGTATTGGTCCTCGTTCAAAGGTTAATTTAATAGAAAACTTTGCAACCAAGAGCTTCAACTGCATGTAAAACTGCTATTTTACTTTGAAACACATATTAAATAATCACAAACTTAAACTTGAAGTTTGTCAAAAAAACCGCATTATAGATAAAGAAGTTTTTTTATTGATATAGGAAGATGCAAACAATGCAAAAGAAGGCACAAGGTGCTGTTGTCGCATTATTAATGGCAGGTTTACTGGCTGCTCCAATCGCTGAAGCAAAACGTGCTGGTGGCGGGAAAAGCATGGGGATGCAGCGTTCACAAACCTCTAGTCAAAACTATAACCAAAACAATAGTTATAGAGCTGCGCCAACCCCTGCACCAACTCAGACACAACCTCAACGTAGTGGTTCTAATGTTGGCGGTATGGTAGCTGCCGGTGTTGCTGGTGCTGCAATTGGTGCTGTTGCTGCCAATGCTATGGCAGATGATCATAATCAATCTGCAAGTAACACACCAACCAGTGCAGCACAACAACAGGCTGCTGAGCAGGAAAAATCAGGTGGTTTTAACTGGTTGTGGCTGATTGTGCTAGCTGCAGCTGCATTTTTCATTTTTCGTAAATTTGCTGCAAAAAAGCAAACAGCAGGCACTAACCCTTACGCACCAAATAATTCTGGTACAACCCGCAACCAGTCGCCTGCTACGCCATTTGGCCAATCACCACAAAACTCTGCGGGATCTAACACCAATATTTTTGGTCAACCTGTAAATGCTGGTCAAGCACCTGTGCAAGCGCCATTTGGTGGTGCAACAACCAACAGTGGTAATCAATTGCCGGATGGTACAGAACCGGCAACATTTTTGCGTTTTGCTCGTCAGCGTTTTAATCATATTCAATCAATGAATAACCCGAATAATATTGAAGAGATTAAAAAATACTTTACTCCTGAGATGTATCAGGCGATTTATGCTGATGTAGCAAATAATACCGATGTGGCCGAATTCAGTAATTTAACAGCCAATATCGTAGAGCAAAATACCGAAAATGGTCAGTATGTGGTGAGTGTTCGTTTTACAGGTACTGTCAGTGAAGACTTAAATACCTTACCACAGCCATTTACTGAAATCTGGCATTTTGTAAAAGCAATCAATAGTCAAACTGAATGGCTGGTTGCTGGTATTCAGCAAGCTTAAATTTAAAATGATAAAAAATGGCTACTTTTAAAGTGGCCATTTTTATTTCTAGGTTTATGAAAAATCTTTATTTTCCCACAATATTTTGTATGTGTTTAAATCGATCTTGTTCAACCAGATAATAAACCTCTTCACATTGTGAAGGATTGCCGTAACGGCTACCTGTTGCAACCACTAAACGGCTGTCTTTTTGAAAGAAAATATCGTTTTGTTGAAAGCCGTTCTGTTTACTATAACAATCGGTAAAGGTATCGGGCAAAACAAAACTTTGCCCTGTTTTGGCATTATAAGCTAAAGCGAAACTACATCCGCCACCACAACCAACGGTTTCCAATACATAATGTCCTGCAAAGTTTGGTTGTTGCTGTGACATTTGTTTTAATAAAGTTCGATATTTTTTGCTTTGCTGATTGAGCTTTAACAGTTGATTTTTACCTAAATAGGCTTTTGCTGGATAATCCTGAAATGTTGATGTTTTGGCATACAATGCGTATGAAGCTGTCAGTATGCTGACAAAAACAAAGTATTTTAAAGTATTAGATAAGAAAGACATTTTCAATTTGCACTTTATTGGGTAGTCGATAAATATCAAAATCTGCATCGATACTGATGATTTTCCGCACACCTGTTTTCTCTGCGGTAATCACCAATGTCGCATCGGCAAAGTCCATTGGTCGATCACTGTATTTACGTGTTAGTTCAATAATTCGGTGAATATCTTGTTGTGAGATTTCCTGTAATAAAATACCCTCCTGCGCAACCCATTCCAAAAAATCAACCTGAACATTTACATTAAAATCAATCATATGTAAAACTTCAGTCATGACTGCCGTGGTAGTCTTGTTAGGGCTACTTTCTGTATAGGCCAATGAAGTTAACACTAATAATGTGAAAAAAAAACATAGCTTAATTTTTGTCATTTGTCTTTCACCTCAATAGCGTTCTATTTTTTAAACATCATTTAAGGGATATTTATTCTGGTACACGCTTTCCCCATAAACCATGCATTGGCATATAGCACTCAGTATTAACAAAATTCCATGAAACAATTTGCCAATATCCTCCATAACGACAAAAATTAGAATGATACATACCATTTGCATCTATATTCCATGCACTGAAAGTATGACTAGATAAGGCTAAAAATAATAATAATAAAATTTGACGTTTCATCATCTGATCTCCATTATGATCAAATATTATTAAATTATCTTAGACCAAACCAACCATCAGAAACATTCCCAAATGGGAACATATCACTAAAATTTTAGTGAATATGTTCAAACTCAAGTGTTAGTCCCATCAACAATTGCATAAGTTCTGCTTGTGAAGCACAACCTGTTTTGGCAAAAATATTTTTCATATAAATACGAATTGTTCCGTAGGTAATCTGCATATGCTGGGCAATTTGTTCAAGATTTAAGCCATTGACAAATAACTCACATACGCTTATTTCTCGTTTTGCCAGTTTGTATTTTTGGATTAAATAATCCTTTGCCAAATGATGAGGCTGATTGGTTTGCGTAACAAAAACGATTGCTTGTTTATGTGCAGGCTGTGTTTGAGAAGGTAAAAAAGGTAAAATACTTAACATTAAAGAATTATTATCTTGATCATATATTGCCAATACACCACCTGCTTCATTATTTATTTTTTCATGTTCAAATAATGCGCTATGAATGAGTTGGTTCAATTTATCCTGAAAGGTTTTAAGTGTTTTTAAATGATTTTTTTTGTCCAATTCCAATATACAGGAATGCTCAACTATTTTTTTAACAATCGAATTGGCATAACATAATTGATAATCCTGATTAATCAACATCACCCCGACATTAAAATGATCCAATACATGGTAAATATTTTTCTTTTCTTGCTGCAATATTGCGATTTGACGATAAATCTGTAAGGCACGACGTAAATGTACACCTAACCGCTTTAATATTTTTTCTTCCTGTTCACTATATTCTTCCAAGTGTGGTGCTCTGTGAACCGCAAATACTGCCCAACTATATGCGCTCCGTTCCAATAATACCGCTGCAACATGGATAATATTCGTCGGCTTGGCACATTTTTCATAAAATACAAACTCATCACTATCCACCGGCATTAACGCATAAGGTGCAAAGCTATTTATCACAGTACCGCCTAATGGCTTTGCGCTCCAATATGGCGCATGCAGTCGCATATCAATTACTTTAAGCTGTTCTTCCTGATAGGCTCGCATGCTTTCTTCTGGAATGTTATGGGTAAAAACGAAATCATAATTTGGACTTAATTGATCGGTGGCAGTAAAAATTGCAGTGGTACTTGTAGTAAAATTAACAACTTCAGCCATAACATCCTGCCATAACAATGGATTTAAGGCAGCATCATAGATCATACCGATAATTTTATTTTCATGTTCAGTCAGCATCGTCTATATCCCCATATTAAGACTTACATAAAATTATGCTAACTAAGTTGTCAGAAATACACATGTCCCCAAATGAGGACATTTTCAATTTTATTTTTTATAGGTTCACGACAATGAAGTACTCACCAATAATTTCATTAATTCCGCTTGTGAGGTACAATTTGTTTTTAAAAAAATACGTTTAAAATATGTTCTTACTGTGGTTAAAGTTATATTGATTGCTTTAGCGATTTCTGGAAACTTATAGCCATTCGCAAATAACTGACATACTTCTATTTCTCGTTTACTCAAATGATAATTGGATTTTAATTTTTGTTCGGATAAATGAATTTTTAGTTTTGTATCTGTATCATAAAACTTAAGCATCACTAATGGACGAATACCAAAAAATGATTGTTCTTTTTCTGACACCAGTAAATGAATGGTAAAAAACAAGCCTGTATCCGGAATAAAGAACTTTAACTCTTTATATTGCTGTAATTGCTCATGTTGCTGCCTAAATGCAACTTCAATCTGATATAAAATTTTTAAAAACTGTATTTGTGATTGTTGTGGTAAATATAACTGCTGATTCTCAACTTTTATTAAATCTGTATTTTGCAAAAAATCCTGCATGGCCGGATTAAAATGAACCACATTCCCCGACAAATTTAATAGCATAATGGGTTGTGCCAATTGATCTATTAAATTGTAGCCGACAATGTTGGTTGCAGAAAATTCATAAAGATGGCGTTGTGCCATGACCACTCGTTTTAAATGCGGTAATAAAACATCAAGAAAAGCCAATTCCTGTTGATTCAAAGGTTGTCGTTGTTGTGAAGTAGAAATACTCCAGAACACACATAGTTTTTCATCCCAAATCAATTCGTGTGTCGCCACATATCTGAGTCCATAAGGCAATAAAATGTTTTGATATAAGTCCGATTGCTGCACAAATTCATCACTAACATGGCTATGGCATTGATACCAGCCTGTCCGTTGGGGATCTAAAAATTTTCCCCATCTTGGATCAGCTTCGGTTGGATAATGTAAATAATCCAGTTCTACCAAAACATAATTTTCTGCTGCTAAAGGACCAATGCCATTACTAAAAGATAAAACCTGATAATTAAAATCAATCGCCTGGATATGAACATATGAAGCATCCAATATATGAATTATTTTTTTAGCAAATTGTTGCCAGGCATCAAGATTGTGTGGAATTTGATAAATCAGCTCAATTAGTTCATCATAAAATTCATTTAATGATTGATCCATTTTAAATAAAAATAGAAATAATTTTTTAATTAAACTATACAAAAAATAACAATTCAAGTTATTTTATTAAGATGGCTATATTTGTATTGCATAGAAAGTTAGAATAGTCTTAACTTTCAGGAAACATTTTATGTCTTTAGATTCTCATCCAATTAATTCTGCATTATTATCCCAATTGCAGATTTTAAAACAAACAGATTTAACTCAATCTGCTACTCAACTTTTACAACGTAGCAATAAAGCTCAACGGCAAGAAAGTTTTAAACGCGCATTGGTCGAGCTTAATCAAAGTTTTGAAGAAGCGCTTGCAGATGCTGTTGCATTACGCTTTAACTTGCATGCAGGTCAACGTAAAAAATTACATTTCAAAAAAGATCGTACCCGTATTCTAAAGCAGCATGGAATTGATTATCCAGCCATTGATGGTGCAGAAACGGCCCAGATTCTATTGTTAATAACTCAAAGTATCGTGTTTGATGATGCTATTGTCAGTAAAGATCTGCATGATGCTTTTCCATTCTGGAAAGAAGGTTATCCAATGGTGCAATTTGATAACACATATACCCTACTTGCTGAAGATATCCAGATTCATTACCAAAACGTCATTGATCAATTATTAAAGATTTAAATGTATTGAGTTGATTGAAAATACAATCAACTCAACTGTTTTAGGCATGTTGCGCAGGAAAAGCAATCACTTGTTCAATTTGCAAAGTGTTCATTGCTATCATCAGTAAGCGATCCACCCCTAGAGCAATACCTGAGCAAGCTGGCATATCAGGTAACGCAGCCAATAAACGTTGATCTACTGGCATTTCCACTAGCCCTTGTGTCAGACGTATCTGATTATCCTCAATAAATCGCTGACGTAAAATATCGGCATCCACCAGTTCGTCATAGGCGTTAGCCAGTTCCAGCCCTTCAATATACACTTCAAATCGGGCAGCAACACGTTCGCCATCTTCATCCATTTTTATCTTAGCCAGTGATGCCATTTCCGGTGGAAAATCAGTTAGAAAAACAGGTGTATCAAAACCTAAACTGGGTTCTACAAAATGTGAAAACAGCAAGTCCATATATGCCAGACGATCTTCGCCGAGATCAATATTTAAACCAACACGACGGGCACAATCTTTTAAATCGTTTAAGCTGGCTTGTAATGGATTAATGTCCAAACGATCCTGAAAGGCATGTTTATAGCTTAAAATGATTGGACGCAGGGATGAAAAACGTTCCTGCAAACAAATATTAAGTAAATCCATTGTTTCGAACATCAAATCCTTGAGTGAAAAATTTGGCCGATACCATTCCAACATGGAGAATTCACTATTGTGTTTACGTCCATGTTCATCATCACGAAAAACTTTACAGATTTGAAAAATTGCCCCACTGCCACTGGCTAATAAACGCTTCATGGCAAATTCAGGTGAGGTTTGTAGATAATGTATTTGTACGTGTCCCTGAACATGACGCCTAGCGGCTATGGATGCCAAATGGACATCCGTCACGGCAGCCTGAGAGAGAATCGGTGTTTCTACTTCCAAAACATCACGTTCATTAAAAAATTGACGAATACGCGCATACATTTGTGCACGTTTTTTCAATGCATCAATATCGCATGTCGGTTGAAAATGCATAGGCTTATGCTCCATAAGCTGACCACTCCCGACGTAAAGGATAATTTTTACGCAATTGATCAAAAGCCTGCTGGTTAACCAAGCCATTTTCTATACAAGCATGAAGATTGTCATTATCCCGTTGAATATCATATAAATTCATTAAATTTTGTATCAATGCTTGTTTAAAATTCTGATTTTTAAAAAATGACGGGCATGATTGCAACTGAGTTGTAAAATCTTTATCGGCTGGCTGATCAAACTTTTGGCAAAAAGCTTGATAAATCATTTGCGTTCCTCTGGCCTTACCTTCCAGGCTATAACCCGCGATATGTGGCGTTGCGATTGCCAATAATTGTAATAATCGCTGAGAAATCACTGGCTCATGTTCAAATACATCTAGAACTACTTGTCTGTGATTTTTTTCAATATCTTGTATCAAATCCTGTTCAACTACCACTGAACCTCTGGCACTATTAATTAAAATAGTATGGGGTTTTAGTTGATTTAAAACATTTTGATTAAATAAATGCTGGGTTGCATGCGGTCCCACTTTGGTTAAAGGAACATGAATAGAAACCGCATCTGCTCGGTGTAATAATTCTGTGAATTCAACTTGCTCAACTTGGCTGTTCTGCACAAATGGATCATATCCAATCACCTGCCATTCTAATTGTTGGCCCAATTGAGCCAAACGGCGACCAACATTTCCTAATCCTACGATGCCCAGACAAAATTTTTGACCTGCGTCAATTAATGCGGGTTTTAGATTAAGTAAAGCTGTAATCACATATTCTGCAACTGCCTGCGCATTACATCCGGCTGCATTTGCCCAACTGATCTGTCTGGCATTCAAATATGCAATATCTATATGATCTGTACCAATGGTAGCACTACCTACAAATTGTACAGGGGTTTGTGTTAATAAATTTGCATTGACTGCGGTCACAGAGCGAACCAGTAAAGCATCACAATCTATTAAATCCTGTTTTTGTAATGTTCGACCAGCATGGGTTTTAATTTCTCCAAATTGAGAAAAAAAATAGTCCACATACGCCAGATTTTCATCGGCAATTATTTTCATTACAACGCCTTTTCTGCAAATTATTTCGTTGTTGATTATAATCTTTCCTGATTAGATTTGTTGAGTTGGATAAATCACTGACTAATAAAAATACCATTTCGTCCAGAACGTTTTACATGATATAAAGCTTGGTCTGCTTTACGAAACCACTCACTGCTGGTTGCCACATCGCCTACTGGTGCAATTCCAATGCTGGCACTCAAATAAAATGAATCGTGACCTTCCAACTTCACCAAATGAATTTGTTTTAAAATTTCTTCTGCTAAATATTTAATGTCCATCACATTATTTCTAAATGCAATAATTGCCAATTCATCACCACCAAATCTTGCCGGAATATCATGTGTATTCACGGTTTTACGAATAATTGTTGAGATCGTCATTAATAAGGCATCTCCGATCTCGTGACCATAGTTATCATTGACGCGTTTAAAATGGTCAATATCAATAATTAATAGATAAGCAGTATGACGTTTCTTGTTATCCTGATTAAAGATTTCTTCTATACAACTTTCAAAATGCCGACGGTTGGCAATCTGTAAACGGGTATCGGTTAAAGCCAATTGTTCCAGTTCTTTAGTTTTTTGCTCTAAAGTGACAAAGATTTGTCTTAATACCACACTCAAAGCCAATAAATAAATTGTTGCTAATGGTAGTGTCATCAATACAGTATGTGGTTGAAATTTAAAATTTATCGGAAATCCCAGAATTATCCATGTGACAAAAAATCCTAGAGTAAGTGTAATTACCACATTTTTCAATAAGCGTAATCCGCCTGCGGCATAACGATCAGCCAGTAGAATTGCCAGAATAATTAATGATGGAAACGGGCTTAATCCCATCACGGCAACCCATACTCCAGCAGCCAATCCATCCAAACTGAGTAAACGATATTCTGTTTTTATCGGATATGGGTGATTACTACTGCAAAAATAAGCAATAGATGGCCATAACAATGCATTTACCCCTAATAAAAATAATACCCATGATGGATAATTCATTTCTACCAATACAGAGGAAATACTTAAAAAACAAAGTGATGTTCCCAGTTGCCGCATAATAAACATTCGCAACAAAAAGCTACGATGAATTTTTCTTTTATAAGACTGGTCAATAATTACTTTACTCATAACTCATCAAACTCAAAATACAAGTTCTATATAAGGCTTATTGACGATTCATGTCATGAATGAAATGTGGCTAGACCTTATAAGGTGTACTAATTTTTTACTGTTATCATTGCACTAAATTTGATTTGCTCGTCTATTTCCTTCAAGTTTTATTATAAGTTAGCATATAAATTTAGATATTAATCTATTAAACATTTTATTCTTAAATAAAAAAACGCCATCACTTATAAAGTGTTGGCGTTAAATGTATCACATTGCTGAATATCGCCCGTTTGAAAACCTTTCTCAAACCAACGCTGGCGTTGCGCACTTGTTCCATGGGTAAAACTATCTGGAACAACTTCTCCACGTGCCTTACGCTGCAAATAATCATCACCAATTTTTTCTGCAGCATCCATTGCTTCTGCAATATCGCCCTGTTCCAGAAATTGTGTACGCTGCTGATTTTTATTCGCCCATAAACCTGCAAAACAATCTGCCTGTAATTCGAGTTTTACTGAAAGTTGATTAGCCTGTGCTTGATTTGCTTGCGACTGCATCTGATTAACTTTAGATGAAATTCCCAATAAATTTTGTACATGATGGCCGACTTCATGGGCAATCACGTATGCCATGGCAAAATCACCCGCCTGATCTTTTCTGGATAATTCTGTCTGATTTTGTTCACCAGAAATTCCCATCTGACTACGCATATCCTGAAAGAATTGTGTATCAATATAAACTTTTTGATCTGCAGGACAATAAAAAGGTCCCATAGCAGAACTTGCTGCACCACATGCCGATTGTACTGATCCAGAAAAAAGCCTGAGCTTTGGTGCCTGATATGTACCACCCAATTGTTGAAAAATCGGTGACCAGGTATCTTCGGTATCTGCCAAAACTGTTGCAACAAATTGTTTGGCTTCTTGTTGATCTGCTGTGAGTTGTGTAGGTTCGGCTGTCGTTGTTTGATGCTGTTCTGTCAATTGTTTGGTGGCCTGATAAGTTGTTGTGGGATCAGCACCAAAAAATTTCCATGCCACAAAAGCCACCACCAGACCGATAATACTTACTCCACCAATCTTTGCACCACCGCCACCCCGATGATCTTCTACATTGTCGCTTTCACGACGACCTTTCCAACGCATTATTATTCTCCAACAATGACAAAAAGCTAAAATCAGGCAAAAGATTTACCAAAAATTTTACTCAAAAGTTTTACAACAATTACGACCATAAGCCCTGCAATCGCACCAATCACAAAAGTCATTAACATGGATGTAATCGGACCAAAGAAAGTACCCACTGTTGGCAAATGTGCAGACCACTCTACTGCATCTGTAGTGGCATGATGAATAAAAGGAATAGCATGACTGATAATCCCACCACCGACAAGGAACATGGCAGCAGTACCCACAATAGATAAGGTTTTCATTAACAATGGTGCAAAACTTAACAAACCACGGCCAATACTTGCCAAAAATCCAGTTTTGTTTTCAATAAGATATAAACCAAAATCATCAATTTTTACTATCACTGCTACCAGACCATAAACACCAATGGTCATAACCAGAGCGATCAATGCCAACACACTAAATTTAGTCATGAAAGGTGTTGCTGCTGCCATTGTACCTAAAGCAATCACAACAATTTCAGCAGATAAAATAAAATCGGTACGAACGGCTCCCTTTACCTTTTCATCTTCGAATTTGTTTATGTCATTTTCATTCTTGGCTAATTCCTGTTCTATCTGTGCAGATGAATCATGCTCTGGATTCTTATATTGATGCCAGCTATGAATAATTTTTTCAACACCTTCATAACTTAAAAACAATCCGCCAATAACCAGCAAAACCGTCACCAATATGGGAGCAAACCAACTAATCAGCATGGCCAACGGTACCAAAATGACTTTATTTAGCAATGAGCCTTTGGTTACGCGCCAAACAATAGATAATTCACGATCAGCCTTTACGCCACTGACCTGTTGTGCATTCAATGCCAGATCATCACCGAGAACGCCTGCTGTTTTCTTTGCAGCAACTTTGCTCATCAGTGCCACATCGTCCAGTACAGTTGCAATATCATCCAACAGCAATAATAAACTGCTTGCCATATATGATTCCTTTTAATATCAGTAGTTATTGTAAAATCAAATCTTTAATTAAAAAACAGTTATTTAAAACATTCCTATCATTTTTTTAATGTTGGGCGTACTTCCCTTGCTGAATAATGATCCGAGGTGGTAATGGTTGCGGACGTAACTCAATACCAGAAGGTTGCTGTGGCAGGTATTCAATACTTCTACGATATGTCCCACCATAAGGCAAAGTAATCTCTTCAGTTTTCTGATAATGCACTTGAGATGGTGGCTGATAGATTACACCAACATTTGGTGACACCACGATTACTTGCGTGGGATGAGAAGCATAACCTAAGGGTCTTTCTATCCATTGCACGGCCTGAACTGTACTTCCAGAAGAACCCTCGGTGGATAATCTAGTCTGATTTGCCTGATCAAGATTACCAGCTTGAGCAACACTCCAGCATATTAATAGAATAAAGCCAACCAATATATACTTGTTCATTATGATAAGGCTCTTTGCAAAGTTAATCATTTTATTTTAATCAATTGGATATTTTTTATCATTTTTAGTTTTGTGTCTAAAGAATAGCTAGGTTTTCTGAAAAAGTATAATTACAATGCTTAAGCATTAAAAACCATTTAAAGTAAATAGGAAAAGGTATGAATCAAACGGTAGAACGCCCGATTATTCTTACAGGAGACCGTCCTACAGGACAATTACATCTGGGGCATTTTGTCGGTTCCTTGCGTACCCGTGTAGGTTTACAGGATTCCCATCAACAATATATATTACTTGCAGATACACAAGCACTTACTGATAATGCCGACAATGTGGAAAAAGTTCAACGTAATATTTTTCAGGTTGCACTGGATTATCTTGCCGTTGGTATTGACCCAAGCAAAACCACAATTTGTGTACAATCCTGTTTACCGGCGCTATTTGAACTAACCAGCTATTACATGAATTTTGTGACCGTTGCTCGTCTGGAACGCAATCCAACCATCAAATCCGAAATCCAGATGCGTGGTTTTGAACGCGACATTCCGGCCGGTTTTTTATGTTATCCGGTGTCACAAGCCGCAGATATTACTGCATTTAAAGCAACCGTTGTTCCTGTTGGGGAAGACCAGATCCCAATGATTGAACAGACCAATGAATTGATACGTCGCGTCAATCGACAAATCGGTCAGGATATATTGCCAGAATGTAAAGCCTTATTGTCTAATGTTGGACGTTTACCAGGATTTGACGGTAAGGCAAAAATGTCCAAATCACTTGGAAACACTATTGTGCTGGATGCATCTGATAAAGACATTAAAAAAGCAGTTAACGCCATGTATACCGATCCCAATCATTTGCGTATTGAAGATCCAGGACAAGTAGAGGGTAATATTGTATTTACTTATCTAGATGCTTTTGATCCGGATAAAGAAGAAGTTGAAGCACTCAAAGCGTATTATCGCCGTGGTGGTTTAGGTGATGGCACCGTCAAAAAACGTCTGGAAGGTGTACTTAAAGATTTAATTGCGCCAATTCGGGAACGCCGTAATGAACTGGCTAAAGATCCTGGTTACGTTATGGATGTATTGCGTGAAGGAACTGAACAAAGTCGCCGCTTGACACAGCAAACGCTGGAAGAAGTAAAAGCAGGATTGGGATTGTTCCGCTTCTAGAAAAATGATGTTATGTAAGTAAATGGGTAATTTAATTACATTAATTACCCATTTTTACATTAGATTACCTGTTTACTAAAGACAGATTTTAATTCTCAATACATAATGACTTTATTATAAGTTAGTAAGTATTTACTCTTTTATTCTGCGCAATGAGTACCCCAATCATTGCGTATTTTTTTGTCTGAAATATAACAATCACTCTAAATATTTAATCAATGTTTTTACTTAAAAAAATTTGGACTCAATATACATTATGGCGCATTAACATGAGCTTCAAATTCGTCTATTCCGGTTAAACTTTGCCAGAATATTGGCCCTTTTTCAATTTCGTCTACAGTCAGTAAACAGTGATCTAGTTGTTGTTGCAAATGAACCCATTGAATATTTTGCCCAATAAAAACCATTTCCTGACGGCAATCGCCTACTTGCTCATGCCATTTTTCCAAAATGCTCTGCCGGCGATAGTCATCCTGTGGCCATTCATTTTGTGCTAAAAAACGCCACCACCGACCAACATAGCCCCATTCAAATTTCCCACCGGTCTGTACCAGCATACCAATATCCGGATAACGATGCGCCAGCCAGATATATCCTTTACCACGCAATAATGTACCATTGGTCCATGGCTGATTTAAAAATGCATATAATCGCTGCGGATGAAAAGGTACTCGTTCCCGATATACCCATGATGAAATACCATAGGTTTCTGATTCAGAGTGGATTTCCTGCTCATCTATATGCTGCATCCAACCAGGTGACTTTAACAAACTTAGTAAATCAAATTTGTACGTATTTAATACAACAGGCAAATCAATTACACCATGTTGTATGGGTAAAATTTCTGCCGATGGATTGAGTTGCGCCAAAATCACAGCAAGACGATTAAATTTTTCTTCTCCGATCAGATCAAAACGACTGACGAGGATAACATTGGCATATTCAACCTGATCCAGTAATAAATCTGAAAGTTTACGCTCAACAACTTTATTATTTTCATTTTGTGTTTCAATATGTTGTGTTGATTTCAACATGTCTTCAAAAGTTTCACCATTGACGACGGTGACCATTGTATCCAGACGTGCCAGTTCACTCAGACTAAAACCGTCCTGATTCAGAAATGCAAATGTTTCTGCTACCGGCATGGGTTCGGAAATACCTGTTGATTCAATTAAGATATAATCAAATTGTGCTTGCTGTGCCAGTGTACTGACCTGCTCAAGCAGATCAGCACGTAAAGTACAGCAAATACAGCCATTACTCATTTCAATTAATTGATCACTGCCACGATGAAGTTCTACATGACGACGCACATCATCTGCATCAATATTGATTTCACTCATATCATTGACAATCACAGCCACTTTTATGCCTGCACGATTACGCAGTATATAATTCAATAGCGTGGTCTTACCTGATCCCAGAAATCCAGATAATACTGTCACTGGAATACGTGTATAACTTTCATCAAATATCTTAGCGGATTGTGCTGTCATCACTTCGTTTTCCTTATCACGTTATTTCATGTCCAAAAGATGCTTTATAAAAATCAGGCTTGCACTTTATCGAGATAACTTTCAAATAAATCAACGATGACATAGCCATCATCAGCAGCATCGCCCCATAACTCTTTTACGGGAAATTCAACATGATAGGTTGGCTGATGTAATGCAGTTTGATCACCATGTCCTATAGCATCAGGAAAAGGCCATTTTTCTGTGGTACGGTGTAGAACCACACCGGTTTTTCCTCTGACGTAAGCCGGCGCACGAGTATGACCGGATACATATTCATCACGCACAGTGACTGTATCGCCCACTTCAAATGCAGGACGATCGCCAATAGCTGGACGACCGGTAGCGTGATTGGGATTGGCTAATTTAAAATGCGAACCTAATGCATCATCCAGTTCTTCCTGGGTAATTACACCGGCTTCAGTCAGCAATGTTGCAGTCGCAATGATGTAGCGTTCATAATATTTTGTACCGACATGTTGTCGTACACCAATGCGCTCTACTGCATGACGCACCTGATCGATATTGAATTTGTTTAGATGTGCTGCACCCAGAAACATCAGACTGTACGCCAAATGTTCCCAGTCTTCCTTGAAAACTGGTTTATAGCTTTTGCTGTTAATTGTATGGTCAATTGCCCCAAAACCCTGAAAACCACCGAGATCATGAAAACCATCCATAATCATTCTCCTTGATATGATAAATCTGAATTGATCAAAAAAATATTTAAACAGCGAGGGGAAGCGACACACCAATCAATACATCTTTGGTGATAAGTTTTTGCAACTCTTCTTCAGTCAGATGTTCTGTACCAGCCGGGCGCATTGGAAGAACCAGATAGCGTGTTTCTGCGCTGGTATCCCAGACTTTAATGGTGATATCATCGGGAAGATCTGTGCCTAATTCTTTTAGCACGGTACGACCTTCACGAACCAAACGCGCACGGTACTCAAAACTTTTATACCATTCCGGTGGCAAGCCAAGTACAGGCCAGTTGGTGCAGGAACACAGGCTGCAAACAATCACATTTTTTACTGTTGGTGTATCTTCGAGTGCAACAATATATTCACCCTGTGGTCCTGTGTAGCCAAACTGTTCACATGCAGCCGTTCCATCACGCAATAACAAGGCCCGATATTCAGGATCTGTCCATGCCTTTGCAACAACACGTGCACCGTTTGCCGGATCCCATTTGTTTTCCATCAAATCGGTTATTCCTTCAATAAATCCTTCAGGAATAAGATTTTTATCACTCAGCACTTTAAATAATGCTCTCGCTCTCTCGCCTGGGGTAGAGCTAGATAGTTTTGAGGCAAATGTATTCATGCAAAACGCTCCTTGGTAGAGAAATGTCAGCAACAATGATTGGGTTATGCCTAAAATTTCATTGTTGCCGGTTGGGTTTTATGATTAGCAATCATGCCAATCAACTGCGGATTCAAATGCTGCTGCGGCCTGATAAATCGTACCTTCAGCAAAATAACGACCAATTAACATCATGCCGACAGGTAATCCATCGACCACACCACACGGCACCGACATGGCGGGATGACCAGTAATATCCTGTGCAGCGGTATTACCAATCATTTCAAAAGCTTTGCTGATATATTCTGTAAGTGAACTATTTTGATCTGGTAAGGGTTGTGCAACGATGGGCACTGTTGGCATTAGTAATAAATCGTATTCTGCCAATTTTTGATCATAGGCAGCACGGGCACGGCGGGCAATATTCTGTGCTTTTGCATAGTATTTTCCAGCATACTGTTCAATACCGTATTGCCCGACAAACATACAGACTTTCAGCGTTGGTGATAATTTGTCTGTTTGTTGGCGCCAGTCCTTATGTTTATCTAGTAAGCCAATATCGTATTGACCTTTCCAGTTAAAGCCCATGCCATTGCCATGCATCATTTGAGCGGTCAGACCTTCGCAACCAATGGGTGTCCATAGTGCGCCTGCTAGATAATGTTCCGGTAATGAAATTTCTTCGACAATCGCCCCTAATTCTTCAATTTTTTTTGCGGCGGAACGGACTTTTTCTGCTACACGATCATCCATATTTGTGAGTTGAAAACCTTCTTTGACAATACCGATTTTTAGGCCTTTGACACCTCGATTAAGATAGGATAAATAATCATCTGTCTTGACTGTATATTGCCGTGGATCTAATCCATCATGACCTGCAAGTACACCAAGTAACAATGCATTATCACGGACGTTACGGCTAATTGGACCTGCATGATCTATGGTATTTTCTATTGGCATAATGCCTGTGTAAGGCACCAGACCATGCGTTGGTTTTAAGCCATATACACCACAAAATGAGGAAGGAATACGAATTGAACCACCTTGATCACAGGCAATCGCAAGATCCACTTCACCATTGGCAACCAATACGGCACTACCAGAAGATGAACCACCTGCGCTATAGCCATGGCGATGTGGATTATGCACCGGTGCAGGATCGGAAGTATGACTTCCCCCCGACAAGCAGAAATGTTCGCATGTGGCCTTACCAAGAACGGTGACACCCTCATCCAGCATACGCGTCACAATAGTCGCATCATAGGCAGGAATAAAACCTTCCAGTGTACTGGAACCATTCATCATCGGTACACCAGCCAATGCCACATTATCTTTCAGGACAACACTTAATCCAGATAATCTACCTGTTGAAGCACCTGTTACCTTACTTTTGTAATACCATGCATTCAGTGGATTTTCTTCTACATTTGGTCGATAACCAGCATCACGTGAATATTTCACCTCTGGTATTTCATCAGGTAATGCATCTATTTGATCGTATGCATCAAAATTTGCTTGCATCATTGCCAGATATTCTTCGGCTTGAGCATCTGTCAATTGAATATGCAAACGACTGGCAATATCTAACAATTGTGTAGTTGTAGGGCGTTTGATTGTCATGATATTTTCCTTATCTACTGTTTCAATCAATTTGATGGCTTAATAATGAACTTGATAATTAAAAATTATTAATTAACAATCATTTATTTAGCTGAATGTTTGTTGCAAGATTGGCAAATTTATTTTTCATCTTCGACAGCTTTACGAACTTGAGGCCAGTGAACCCCAACACTTTTCATTCCTTTAGTCACATCCATTTCTGGGTGAGCAAGTACCACATCACGATAAGAAGGACTACCAATAACCGCAGGTTTAAATTTGGCAAGAAAAGCTGTCACTTCTTCACGAATATCTGGTGCAACATCATAGTTATCACAACACTGATCAATACATTCGAACACAGCCTTCCAATGCACTTCGGTTAGCCCCATACCTTTATGTGCTGTAACCATATCCCGTCCACGATATACAGTGTTTCCACCCCAGTGTTTGCATAGAAAATCCACAAAATTTATGTGTTCTTTCTGAAATGTTGATTCCGACATATGTGCCCAGATATGACCAATATCAGGGTGTTGCATACATACTTTTAAGATCTCACCAGCAAACGCATAAATGGCATCATATCCACCAAGACGTTCATATAAGGAAGGTTTTTGCTCTATTGTTACCTGATGTTCGTTCATAGCCGTTTTCTCCGATTAAACTACATTTGATGGAAGATGAGTTGTTCCCATTTTCCGAGCACCGTTCTTTACCATGTGGTTTATAAAAATTTCTTAAAAATTAAAGATTAAAATACTTTCATGAGGCGCAATGTGGCACGTAAATCTTCTTTAAAAGCACCTTCTGCTTTGAGATCACGCTGAAGTTGTCCCTGAAGCTGAATAGTCGGTGCAACAAATTTAGATAATTCCAAACGTATCTGATCAACTTTTGTCATTTGACCATTTTCGATTCCATCTAATGTTTGCTTACCACCCCAGTACTTTGAGTAACCAGCAGCGAGTGTCCATGTTTTGTCAAGAGGTGGTGTATAAGTGAGCCAGCCCTGAAATTGATAAGTATGATCTTGTTCTAGCAGACCAACATCATTACCTGTTGCATCCTTGTTGTCGCCATACCACATCACATCCGCAGAAATTTGTGTAGAAAATCCAGAACCAAGTTGCTGCGTTCCGCCAAGTTGTAAATTAAATTTCCAGCGATTTTCACCGACATTGAGTGTACGCCCTGCATCATAAGCACCTACTGGAACATATAAATAAGGCACTACAGCAAAATTAGTTTTGGAAGTGTTAATGAGCCATACAGGTGCTGCAAAAATAGGATCACCAGCACCTGTGCCTGAGTCTAAGTGGGTATTATTTAGAGAACCATCGTAAAGCCCACCGTATGGCAATAAAACCTGTGGTGCAACAATATATCCGCCAATATCCATGTAATGGACATACCGAAAAATACCGACTAAAGATTTTAATTCCGTATTATTTTTAATTTGTGTACCATTGCTGGTTGCAAAACTATCTCTTGTGGCATAAGTCATATATCCTAGAACTGCATTGGTTCCAGCTGGAGCAGGAATAAGATCTTGCGAATTGAGATCAACTGCATAAGTAGATGTTGTAATAAAACATAATGTACAGACAGATATACCAGTGGAAATTACGTTATATTGTCGTGTTGTGGAAATCATTGGTTTTCTCCCGCATATCTGAAAATATCAATGTCATGCCAGCGATGAAAAAAGATAATTAAAAATGAAAAACCAACTCATCATGCGGTACCACAATGCTGATAACTCAATATTTCATCTCGTTCCTTGCTTTTTATATTACGGAAGTTTTATGGACTGACTTGGTCGAAATGGACAACCTTTTGGCTGCCACGGTCAAGATTTTTATATTTCAGATATCAATCAATTTAATTTTTATGCATATTTTTTTGCAGGATTTATATAAGAAATTAATCTCGCCTATTAAATAAATTTTAATTTAGAAAAAATAACAATATGAATTATTCAATTAATTTTTGAGTTATATCAGGTCAGCATATTCAAAGATCTCCGATATGAAATTTAAATATTGGTATATTTATTGCTTAAATTTCACAGCAAATCATTTTTTATGCAATTATCTTGCAGGAATGTATAGCCATGAATCCACAGCAAAGTAAACATAACATTCAATATTCAACCCAAGATATTAAAGCACCTGAGCGATTTGAATACTGGAATGATGTTGTTTTACGCCATTGTATTCCAGCAGCCAGTCAACCCGAAAATCCTTTTGATTTTAATGGTGAGCTCATCGTTCGAAATGTTGGATTAATTGATGTTTGCACCATTTCGGCAAATATGCACCATTGGGAAAGAACGGCGAAACATCTTCGCACAGGACCTGATGAAGATTTATGGTTAGGCTTTATGGAACAAGGTTATGGCGAACTCAGCCAAAATGGCAGAAATTCAAAATTAATTGATAATAGCTTGGTGCTCTATGATGCAGCACAAACGTTTAATTTTAGTCTTGGTGGACAAAAAAACCATCTGATGCGTATTCCACGCCATTTGTTAAAGCATCGCTTGCCAAACATCGAAAAATTTACTGCAATGATTTTGGATGAAACTCGTCCGGGTGTCATCCCATTACGCGAGATGTTACGCCAAGCTGTGATGTCACCACTCCATTTAGAACATCCAAACTTGTCTGAACGTTTTTCACAAACTGCTTTGGATTTATTGGTTCTTAGTCTTGAAATGCAAGACATCAAGCAAATAGGCGTAGAACGTGACTTATACGCACGAATTATGAACTACATCCAAAGACATTTATGTGATCCAGAACTCTGCATCGAAAATATTGCGCAGTATCATCACGTTTCTATACGTACAGTTACGCGTGCATTTGCACGAAAGCAAAAAACGATTATGTCCGTCATTTGGACAGAACGCCTCAATGCCAGTCATAATGCTCTACGATCTGGCAATGTTAGGAGTGTGTCGCAAGTAGCTTTAGATTATGGCTTTACTGATTTTTCACATTTTAGTCATGCATTTAAAAAAGCCTTTGGGATCACACCTCGTGAAATATTAAACAAAAATTTATAAATATTAATAGGATACTTCCTATAAATAACAAGTTATTGCATCAGATTATACTTTGAGATTCAATTTAATATAGTCTTCAACTTCTAATTGATTGACTTAATTTTTAATATGTTCCAAGCTTTATTAAAGATTATTTTTTCCTAATGAGGTGTTAAACATTTTTCTATATTTATTCAAACTATGATATTTATCAGTTGAATCGATTAAAAAGCTTTGAAAACCATGTCTACGCTGTGGCTGATCAAACCAAAACGAATCAATTAAAGATTGATAATCTTGCAATGTTTGGTGATATTTTAATAATACAAACCAGTATTTTTCAGAAATTTCTTCATATTGAATAAGCCAAAATAAATAGCATAATTCGAATATAAACTGATATTGTCGCTGATTCTCTGGCTGTAAAATCAAGTTTTTCAAGTCATCCTGAATATGAAGGTATTGCAAAAATTGCCTAATTTCCGGATGTAAAAAAGGATTTTGATCTTTTTGTACATCTAACCAGAACTGTAAAAAAATTGCTGTATTCTGCTTTAAAGCAGAAGTAATATCGGTCTGATGATTACTTAAATAATGTGCATTGATTGCATAATAGCTTTGTTTGAAAGCTGATAATTGCTGACGAGATAAATAAAATTGGAAAATTTTCTGCTCTGCCTGAAAAACCAATTCATAATTTTCATTACTCAAATTTTTTTTAGAGAGCTGTATAATTTTATGATAAAAATAATGAACCTTAAATGGATCTTTTCCACTTAAATTTTGTGCCTTATAACTATAAACTTCGATTAATGTATCAATAACCTGATAATTATCTTGAGAAAATTGTTCAGCATATTCAATCAATTCATTGTACCAGTCATTAAACTGTGCTCTTTTTTCATTTGCATGCTGTTTTAATCTAATTAACATTGCCTGTAAAACAATCAGTTGAATCTCTAATACAGTATGCTGTTTAAAATGCTGTATAAAATATTCAGAACTAAAATTTTCTTCAGGATATTCACAACTATCTGACAAAACCATCAAATAAGCTTTGGCAACAAGAATTTGTACTTGTTCGTG
This sequence comes from Acinetobacter qingfengensis, assembly GCF_008693185.1. GTDB lineage: Bacteria > Pseudomonadota > Gammaproteobacteria > Pseudomonadales > Moraxellaceae > Acinetobacter > Acinetobacter qingfengensis. The sequence goes on along the minus strand of NZ_VXKN01000013.1, from coordinate 56,952 downwards.
CTCAAAAGGTTCATATTTAAAGATAAAGTTTTGTAAGTTTTCACTTTGTTCAAATTCATCTGTGATTTGCTTTAATTCTTTACCCAAGTTTTTCAAAAAAGACATGATCTACTATTAGCTTCTATTTTTTGTTATTTTAAGATGAAAGAACCCCATATCATAGGGTTCTTTGCAAAAATTTATGTCTATATTAGACCTTTAGATTGTAAAACTTTTAACATCGTTGCTCCAATTTCTGCCGGACTACGTGTATAAGCAATGCCAGCACGTTCAAATGCATTAAATTTTTCCTCTGCGGTACCTTTGCCTCCGGAAATAATAGCGCCAGCATGCCCCATACGTTTACCTTTAGGTGCTGTTACACCAGCAATATAACCAACAACAGGTTTAGTGACTTCAGATTGAATAAATTCTGCTGCTTCCTCTTCTGCAGTACCACCAATTTCACCAATTAATACAATGGCATCTGTATCAGGATCAGCCTGAAAAAGTTTTAATGCATCAATTTGATTCATTCCCGGAATCGGATCCCCTCCGATACCAATACAGGTAGATTGGCCTAAACCAAGCTGTGTCGTTTGTGCAACTGCTTCATAGGTTAAAGTTCCTGAACGGGAAATAATACCAATACGACCAGGGGTATGAATATGCCCTGGCATAATCCCAATTTTGCATTCGCCAGGTGTAATAATGCCCGGACAATTAGGACCAATTACCCTACTTCCATGACCATTTGATTCCAGATAACGTTTTACTTTGAGCATATCCAATGTGGGAACACCTTCCGTAATGACTACAATCAGACCAATACCTGCATCCACTGCTTCTATAATAGAATCCAGAACATAAGGCGCAGGCACATAAATCACCGATGCATCAGCTTCAGTTGCTTTAACAGCATCTTTTACAGTATTAAATACTGGTAATTCTAAATGAATACTGCCACCTTTTCCCGGTGTTACGCCACCCACGACTTTTGTTCCATAATCCAAAGCTTGTGCTGAATGGAAAGTACCATTTTTGCCCGTAAATCCCTGCACCAGAACTTTAGTATCTTTATTGATTAATATGCTCACGTTTATTCTCCTTATTCATTTACTGCTGCGACAATTTTATTTGCTGCATCGGCTAAACCATTTGCAGGTATTAATGTTAAGCCAGATTCTTTTAATAATTTTGCCCCTTGTTCTGCATTATTCCCCTGCAATCGCACTACTACTGGTACATTGACATGAACTTCTTTAACTGCTGCAATGATGGCTTCGGCAATCATGTCACATCGTACAATTCCACCAAAAATATTAATCAATACACCTTTTACCGAATGATCAGCCAAAATAATTTTAAAAGCTTCAATAACTCGCTCTTTCGTCGCGCCCCCACCTACATCCAGAAAGTTTGCGGGTTGTCCACCATACAATTTAATGATATCCATAGTTGCCATAGCTAAACCAGCACCATTGACCATACAGCCAATATTTCCTTCTAATGCAACATAATTCAGTTCAAATTCTGAGGCTTTTAGTTCCCGTTCATTTTCTTGTGTAGTATCACGTTGTGCAGCCAATTCAGGTAAACGATATAAAGCATTGGAATCAATGCTCACCTTGGCATCCACGGCAAGAATTTCACCATTTTCACGAATGGATAAAGGGTTAATCTCAAATAAGGCAAAATCATTATCTATAAATGCCTTGTAAGCCCCTGTCATGATTTTTACAAATTGATGAATTTGTTCGTCCTGTAAACCTAAAGAAAATGCTGCCTCTCTCGCCTGAAAAGGTAATAAACCGACCAATGGATCTACAGTAATTTTAATGATTTTATCTGGTGTTTGTTCTGCAACTTTTTCAATTTCTACACCACCTTCTGTTGATACCATAAAGGTCACACGGCGAGAAGCACGATCCACCACTGCACCCAAATATAATTCTCGTTGCACAGGATAAATATCCTGACAAATCAATACACTATTTACTGGCTGACCTAGTGCATCAGTTTGATAAGTAACCAATCTGCTTCCTAATAATTGCTGGGCAACCTGAGCAGCCTCTTCTTTTGAATTAACAACTTTTACCCCGCCAGCTTTACCCCGTCCACCAGCATGAACCTGCGCTTTAATAACTGCAAACCCACCATCAAGCTGAGTAAATGCCAAAGCAGCTTCTTCTGCAGTTGTTGCCAAAATACCTTGTTGTACTGGGATATCATATTGCTTTAATAATGCTTTTGCCTGATATTCATGTAAATTCATATTTTCCTTTGCCTCGTCCCTATATACGCTGTTATCGGATATGATGAAACATATATTGAATTTTGTTATGAATTAAATCTTATACACTGTTGCCAATTAATTACGTATCACGGCTGTATCTTGGCAAGATTTAAAACCAACGCTTATTCACACATTTTTTGTGCAATTTCATCTTATGATGACAAAGAAAAAGTGGCAACCTTTATTACAAAAGATTGCCACTTTCAATACGACTTTAGCTTAGTAAAGTCTATTTTTTACGTTTACGTTGAATTGCATGAATTGCACGGCCATCTACAGCCAATGCAGCTTCATGCACAACTTCTGAATAAGTTGGATGACCAAAAGTCATTAATTGTAAATCTTCAATAGAAGACACAAATTCCATTGCAATCATGCCCTGATGCACAATATCAGAAGCACCCGGTCCAATTACATGCATACCTAGTAAACGATCAGTTTTTTCATCAGCAACAAACTTAACAAAACCAGCTGTTTCACCAGCGGCTAAAGCACGACCATTTACCGCAAATGGGAATTGACCAGTTTTAACTGTATGACCTTTTTCAGTTGCCTGTTCTTCTGTCAAACCAACCCATGCTGCTTCTGGATGAGTATAAATTACGCTAATAATAGTATCGTAATTGACTTGTGCTGCATGGCCATGAATACGTTCAACAGCCATAACACCTTCTTCCATTGCTTTATGTGCAAGCATTGGACCACGTACCAAATCACCAATCGCATAAACACCTTCAACCGAAGTTAAACACTGGTCATTCACTTCAACAAAACCACGTTCTGTAAGTTTAATTCCAGAGTCTTCGGCCAATAAGCTTTCTGTGTAAGGTTTACGACCCACACAAACAATAACTTTATCAAAAACTTGTTCTTTATCTTCACCAGCTTGATTATATTTTACAGTGACTTCGCGACCATTTACTTCAGTACCAGAAACTTTAGCACCGATACGAATATCCAGACCTTGTTTAGTCAGAATTTTTTGATATTCCTTGGACAAAGCTTTATCAGCAATCGCAAGGAAACTATCAAGTGCTTCAAATACTACAACTTCAGCACCTAAGCGGCGCCAAACAGATCCTAATTCCAGACCGATTACACCTGCACCAATGACACCAAGACGTTTTGGAACTTCAGGAAATTTTAAGGCACCAGTTGAATCAACAATCAAATCTTCATCTACTGGAGCAACAGGAATATTTACAGGTACAGAACCAGAAGCCAAAATCACATATTTTGGCTCTAAAACCTGAGTTTCACCTTCAAATGGGGTGAATTCAACTTTTTTACCTGCAAGTAATTTACCTGTACCTTGCAACCATTCGATCCCATTGCCTTTTAATAATCCGGCAACGCCACCAGTCAGGTTATCTACAACTTTATCTTTACGTGCAAGGATCTTTTCTAAATCAAAAGTCACTTCACCTGTACTAATACCATGATCAGCAAGTTCATGTAAGGTAGCTTCATATTTATGGGAAGAGTCAAGCAGAGCTTTAGATGGGATACACCCCACATTCAAACACGTACCGCCTAAAGATGGTTTGCCATTATGAATGCGTTTTTCGATACAAGCAACTTTAAAACCAAGCTGTGCAGCACGAATTGCTGCTTCATAACCACCAGGTCCACCACCAATCACAACAAGATCAAATTGTTGAGACATTATTTTTATCTCCTAGATTTTGAGCAAGAGGGTCGCTCATGCTCAAAATAAAAATGGTTAAATGCGTAATTGTTTATTATAGATCAAGCAATAATGAAGCAGGTTCTTCAAGTAACTCTTTGATTGTTACCAAGAAACCAACTGCTTCTTTACCATCAATTAAACGGTGATCGTAAGATAATGCAAGATACATCATTGGCAAAATCTCTACCTGACCATTGACTGCCATTGGACGTTCCTGAATTTTGTGCATACCCAGAATTGCAGTTTGTGGTGGATTAATAATTGGTGTAGATAATAATGAACCAAATGTACCACCATTAGTAATCGTGAATGTACCACCAGTCATATCTTCAAGGCTTAGTTTACCTTCACGTGCCTTGGCAGCATAAGCACCGATACCACCTTCAATTTCTGCATAACTCATACGATCTGTATCGCGTAATACTGGAACAACCAAACCACGATCACTGGATACAGCTACACCAACATCATAGAAACCGTGATAAACAATATCATCACCGTCAATAGAGGCATTTACCGCAGGATAACGTTTTAAAGCTTCTGTTGCGGCTTTAATAAAAAACGACATAAAGCCTAGACGGGCACCGTGACGTTTTTCAAAGCGATCTTTATATTGTTTACGAAGTTCCATGATTGGCTTCATGTTTACTTCGTTGAATGTGGTCAACATTGCTGTTTCTTGTGTTGCTGATAATAAACGCTCCGCAACACGTTTACGTAAACGCGTCATTGGTACACGTTTTTCAACACGCTCACCTACCGCAACGCTTAGTGGTGTAGCAGCTGGTTTAGTTTGATGATTAACCACATCGTCTTTAGTAATGCGACCACCACGTCCTGTACCTTGTACGTCTGCTGCGTTAATTCCTTTTTCTGTTAGGGCTTTACGAACAGCTGGTGCCTGATCCTGTACATTGTCACGCTCAACAACAGGTGCTGCGCCTGCTTCAGTTTTTGCAGCAGCTTGTGCAACAGTTTCCGTATTATTGACGGCCTGAGTATTATCTGCACCGGATGCAGCTTGACCCGCAGCACCCGCTTCAAATTCAGCAATCACTTCAGCAGAAAGTACTGTGTCACCTTCATTTTTTACAATTTTACTAATTACGCCATCAGCAGGAGCTACAACTTCCAAAACCACTTTATCTGTTTCAATATCACAAATCACTTCATCACGTGATACAGATTCACCAGCCTGTTTATGCCAAGTTGCAATGGTGCCGTCAGCAACCGACTCTGGAAATACCGGTGCTTTAATTTCAGTTGCCATTATGAATTATCTCCTGTTTCTTCAACCTGAACGCCCAACGCTTCATGCACAAGTTGAGCTTGTTGTTTTGCATGCAAATAAGGTGAACCACAAGCAGGCGCTGCGGATGCTTCACGACCTGCATAACTGATTTGAATATTTCTACCCAGTGGTAAAAGGTCTTCATAAAGTTTAGGTGCCATAAACAACCAGGCACCCTGATTTTTTGGCTCTTCCTGTGTCCATACCACATTCTTAAGATTTGGATAACTTTCAATCAAAGAATCCAGTACTTGTTTCGGATATGGATAAAGTTGTTCAACACGCACAATTGCTGTATTACTTAGACCAAGCTCACGGCGTTTTTCAAGTAGGTCATAATAGACCTTACCACCACACAGTACCAAGCGTGTTACATCTGTTTTATTCATTGGATCGATTTCGTCAATAACCGTCTGGAACGTACCATCCGCCAATTCTTCCAATGTAGAAGTTGCCAATTTATGGCGTAACAATGACTTCGGTGACATCACAATCATTGGTTTACGAATTGGACGAATCACTTGACGACGTAATGCATGAAATATTTGTGCAGGTGTTGTTGGTGTTAATACTTGCATATTGTCTTCTGCACATAATTGCAAGAAGCGCTCAAGACGGGCCGATGAATGTTCAGGGCCCTGACCTTCAAAACCATGTGGTAAAAGCATAACCAAACCACAAAGGCGTTCCCACTTCGTTTCACCGGAGGAAATAAATTGATCAATCACAACCTGTGCGCAGTTCACGAAATCACCAAACTGAGCTTCCCAAATGATCAAACTACTTGGAACTGTTGTTGAATAGCCATATTCAAAGGCCAAAACAGCTTCTTCTGAAAGTAAGGAATCCCAGATGGCAAAGCGAGGTTGATTTTCCTTGATATTACATAAAGGAATATAGGTTGAACCATCTACTTGATTGTGTAATTTGGCATGTCGATGTGAGAATGTACCACGTCCGACATCTTCACCAGAAATACGAACCAAATGTCCTTGATCCAATATCGTTGCATAAGCCAGTGTTTCAGCTGCACCCCAATTTAATGGTACTTCGCCAGTCTGCATTTTCAGACGGTCGTCTACAACCTTGGCAACCTGACGCTGCATGACAAAACCTTCAGGCAACTTGGCCAAAGTTTGTCCTAACTCTTTCAAGCGATCAATACTAAATGTAGTATCCCAGACATCAGTATATTCATGACCCAGATAAGGTGTCCAGTCTACAAACAATGATGTATTTGGCTTACGTACCAATGCGTTGGCAACATGGTTGCCTGCTTCAAGATCGGTACGATAGTCTTCAATCATTTGATCAGCACTGGAACGATCAATAACACTTTCAGCAATCAAACGATCTGCATACAAGGTACGGGTCGTTGGCTGTTTGGCAATTTTTTGATACATGATCGGCTGTGTTCCAGCCGGTTCATCAGCTTCATTATGACCACGGCGGCGATAACAGAACAAATCGATGATCACATCTTTACGGAAAGTATGACGGAAATCATGTGCCAATTGAGTCACAAAAACTACAGCTTCTGGATCATCACCATTTACATGGAAAATTGGCGCCTGAATCATTTTGGCTACATCAGTACAATATTCCGTAGAACGGGAATCTCGAGGATCTGATGTAGTGAAACCGACCTGATTATTCACGATAATATGAACCGTTCCACCCACTGTGTAACCACGGGTTTGTGACATTTGGAAAGTTTCTTGATTGACACCTTGACCAGCAAATGCTGCATCACCATGCACAATCACTGGTAACACATCATCACCACCAATATCTTTACGACGTACTTGACGCGCACGAACTGACCCTTCAACCACAGGCCCAACGATTTCAAGATGTGATGGGTTAAATGCCAATGCCAAATGAACTTCTCCACCTGGAGTCATTACATTACTCGAAAAACCTTGGTGATATTTCACATCACCGGAACCTTTTTTATTTAAAGCCTTACCTTCAAATTCACCAAAAAGATCCTGTGGGTTTTTACCCATAATATTAACCAAAAGGTTTAAACGACCACGGTGTGGCATACCAATGACAACTTCCTTACATCCAACAATACCTGCACGTTGAATCAGTTCGTTCATCATTGGAATAAAGGATTCACCACCCTCTACACCAAAACGTTTTGCACCAACATATTTATTTCCGAGATATTTTTCTAAACCTTCGGCAGCAGTCAAGCGTTCTAAGAAATGTTTTTTCTGCTCTGCCGTAAATCCAAAAATCCCTTTTGCGCCTTCCAACCGTTGTTGGATCCAGCGTTTTTCTTTTGTGTCGACAATGTGCATGTATTCAGCACCAATGGAATTGCAATATATTGCCTCCATTGTAGATACCATATCACCTAATGTCGTTTCTGCCTTGCCAATCGCAAGATTACCGGCATTAAATACAGTATCTAAATCAGATTTTGATAAACCATGTGCTTCCAATGCTAAATCTGGTACGTCTTCACGTTTAGCCAAACCTAATGGATCAAGTTTGGCTTTCTGGTGACCACGATTACGATAAGCAGCAATCAACTGTAGTACAGCAATTTGACGACGTTCGTGTTCAGTACTGACTTCTGATTGTTGCATTGGAACAGCACGTCCAGAGTTGCGTGCCAGAAGTAAGAATTGCTCACGTACATTACTGTGAGGTTGATCACCTTTAGGAAACCGGCCAAAGTACTGACGCCAGTCTTCTGCAACTGAATCAGGCGATGTTAAATATTGTTCATAAAGTTCTTCGATATACGCTGCACTGTCAGCGGACAGTTCTGTGTCAAGACGCAATGCGTCAGCAACATCTTGCATGAGTGGACCCATTTCCTATCGCAAAATCAAGTTTGGTAATTTTTTAAATCACCTACGTTGAAAAACTTATTGGTAATAAGCTTCCATCATCCCTAATCGAGTCATTCAATCAGGGCGTTTAACAATGCCAGAATTTCTGACCTGGAAATAAATTTTTGTATCCAAAGCAATTTCTCACCCTGAAATAAATGTATTCCCTTAACTACTCCTGATAAAGGAGTATTTCTGCAAGACTTATGAATAAAAATAACATCTTTTTTTACTCTTATGCATAAGACCTAACTTTTCCTATAGCGATCTCTCATCCTTCTTTCTACGCACTATTTTAACTCATTTTTGTGATATAACATATACAAGTTGACAAATGCTAACATGAGTTTGGAGTTCATTTGATTTTTTACTAACATACCCCTTATAAAAATTTTAAATAGTTCAGTATACCCCTATATTTTTGTATATTTTCTCAGCACATTCAATTATTAATCGTGTTATTATTAGTTTGTGTAGACCAAAGTCTAAAATCACAGATTAAAAAAAACGCATCTTAAGATGCGTTTTTAACCTAATTCTTTTTAACCAGCTTGATCAAGCAACATGCTACGAATATGACCAATTGCACGTGTTGGATTTAGACCTTTCGGGCAAACTGATACACAGTTCATAATTCCTTTACAGCGGAATAAACTGAATGGGTCATCTAAACGTCCTAAGCGATCCTGCGTTGCCGTATCACGAGAATCAATAATAAAGCGATAGGCATTCAACAATGCCGAAGGACCAAGGAATTTGTCCGGATTCCACCAGAATGAAGGACATGATGTTGAACAACATGCACATAGAATACATTCATAAAGACCATTTAAATGTTCACGTTCTTCAGGAGATTGTAAACGTTCTTTTGGTGGTGCAGGCTGATTATTAATCAGGAACGGCTGAATCTTGTTATATTGGTCATAAAACTGATTCATGTCTACAACCAAATCTTTAATCACAGGTAAGCCCGGTAATGGGCGAATAGTAATTTCATTTGGTAAATCGTTTAGATTCCATAGACAAGCCAAACCATTTTTACCATTAATATTGACACCATCAGATCCACAGATACCTTCACGGCAGGAACGACGGAATGTCAATGATTCATCCTGTACTTTCAATGCAAGTAATGCATCAAGCAACATACGGTGCTTTTCTGTCAATTCTAGCTTGAAAGTTTGCATATACGGCGCTTTATCCTTATCAGGATCATAACGGTAGATATGAAATGTACGAGTACCTCTACTCATCTTGTTTCTCCCGATTAGAATGTACGTGGCTTAGGTTCGATTGGATCAACAGTCAATGGTCGATAACGCACTGGCTTGTACTCTAAATGGTTGTCTGAAGAATACCATAATGTATGTTTCATCCATTCATCATCACGACGACCATAAGGATATTCCGGATGATCTGGTGGTAATTCATATTCAACAACAGTATGCGCACCACGACATTCTCTACGTGCAGCAGCCGAAATTAAGGTTGATTTGGCAACTTCATAAAGATTTTCAACTTCCAAGGCCTCAATACGCGCAGTATTAAAAACTTTAGATTTATCCTTTAAATGAATATTGCGAATACGTGGTTCAAGTGCAAGAATCTGCTTAACACCTTCATCCAGTAATTCTTGTGTGCGGAATACACCTGCATGATTTTGTACAATTTCACGGATTTCATCTGCAACTTCCTGCGCATTTTCACCAGAAGTCGAATTATCCAATTTACGTACACGTTCAAGTGTATAATCCAAAACGTTATTTGGTAATGGCGCATAATCATCACCATGATGTTTGGTCACATAATCAATGATATGTTCACCAGCAGCTTTACCAAAAACAACCAAATCAAGTAGCGAGTTAGTTCCTAAACGGTTTGCACCATGTACAGATACGCAAGAACATTCGCCAATCGCATAAAAACCTTTCACAACTTTTACATAGTCAGGACAGTTACCTTCGTAAGAGTATTCTTTAGTTTCTTTATTATAATGCGTAGTTAATGTCGGGTTTTCCGTAGGAACCGGCACAACAACCTGTCCATGAATATTGGTCGGGATCCCCCCCATCTGATAATGAATGGTTGGTACTACAGGAATCGGCTCTTTGGTGATATCTACGTTGGCAAACTTCTTACCAATTTCAAATACTGATGGTAGACGCTTCATAATAGTATCAGCACCAAGATGCGTCATATCAAGCAGAATATAATCTCCTTTTGGCCCACAACCACGACCTTCTTTAATTTCCTGATCCATTGATCGTGAAACAAAGTCACGTGGTGCGAGATCTTTCAAAGTAGGAGCATAGCGTTCCATGAATGGTTCACCATCTTTATTACGCAAGATAGCACCTTCACCACGACAACCCTCTGTTAGCAATACCCCTGCGCCAGCAACACCTGTTGGGTGAAATTGCCAAAACTCCATATCCTGTAATGGGATACCCGCACGAGCTGCCATACCCAAACCATCACCAGTATTAATGTAAGCATTGGTAGAAGCACGGTAAACACGGCCTGCGCCGCCTGTCGCAAATAATGTTGCCTTCGCTTGAAATACAGCAACATTTCCAGTTTCCTGATCGTAAGCCGTTACACCAAGAACATCACCATCTTCATTGCGAATCAAATCCAGAGCAATCCATTCAACAAAGAATTCTGTGCCCATTTTTACGTTACTTTGATACAGTGTATGCAATAACGCATGTCCTGTACGGTCAGCAGCAGCACATGCACGTGGTACAGCCTTTTCACCATAGTTCGCAGAGTGACCACCAAATGGCCGTTGGTAAATAGTACCGTCATTATTACGATCAAACGGCATACCTAAATGTTCTAATTCATAAACAACTTTAGGGGCTTCACGTGTCATGAATTCACATGCATCCTGATCACTCAGCCAGTCACCACCTTTTACTGTGTCATAAAAGTGATAATGCCAATTGTCTTCTTGCATGTTTCCAAGCGATGCACCAATACCACCTTGTGCAGCAACCGTATGTGAACGTGTTGGAAATACTTTGGTTAATACTGCAACTTTTAAACCTGCCTGCGCAAGCTGATAAGATGCACGCATACCAGAACCACCACCGCCGACAATAACTGCGTCGAAAGTAAGCGTTTGAATATTTGTATAATCTTCTTTAGGGGTTAAAGCGCCCATGATCTCTTCCTATCAATTCGCCCAAAAAATTTGGATTGTCCAGATTGCATAAACAAATACTGCAACAATAACCGCTGAGGTTAGGACAAGGCGTAAACCAGATGCAGACGGCCCCATTTGACGGGTCGTTACATAGTCTGTAAACACTTGCCACATGCCAATCCAGGCATGGGCAACCAATCCTAAAATAGCCAGTAATGAAAAGATTTTCATGGGCAATGTCATCATGAAACCAGACCATTGTGCATAGTCAAAATCACCATGACACAAGATCCATCCAAATACGACTACCGTATATGCAGCAAGAACAACTGCACTCACACGCTGGATAAACCAATCGCGTGAACCTGAACCTGTTAAACCTGTAGCACTTTTCATTAAAATACGATCCATATAAAGGCTGCAATAATACCAATCACAGACAGAATCAATGCAATTGTCGCTGCTGTACGACCACTTTGAAGTTCTTCAGCAATCCCTAAATCAGCAAGCAGGTGTTTCACCCCTGCGATAAAGTGATAGATCAAACCTGCAACAAATACCCATACGATTAAACGTACAAATATATTGCCAAATACGACATTTTTAACATAGTCGAAGCCTTCTGGCGAAGATAGCGACTTATCCAAGATCCATAGAAGAATCGGCACTAGCAAGAAAACGATAACACCTGAAAGACGGTGTAAGATTGATGCAATTGCCACAGGTGATTTTAAGTTTACAGCTAAAACTTGACCCATGGACAAATTGACAGGTCTGTTGCTTTTCACAGCGGGCATCCTGTAAGTTATAACTCCAATCCAATAAAGGAGTTTTTGAATTAATTCGAAGGAAAGCTGGCATTACTAGGCAAAGCTTGCCCATACAAATGACAGCGAATTATAGAACGCTGTTAAAAAAAACACAAATACGCATATTAAAAACTTGTTTAAAATTACTTAATTGAGAATTAATTTCATTAACAAGCTTCATTCCCTTGCACTAAAGCTGAACATTAAATGATTCATATATTTGCAAAAAATAATACTTTGGTTCTATTTCATTTATCATGCATTTTGCAGTATATATACGCTATCGGAAATGGACACATAGCAAGTCTTTGTACAAATCTACTTACAATTGCATTCGTAAAAAAAGTGATTTTTGCAGTAAGCTTGCTAACCAATACTAAAACTAAAGCTGATGGATTGCACCAAACTGGATATACGACAAGCTTATGGATTGAAATTTTGAGAAGTTCTATATTAATTTTGGATAAAGAAAGGCAAAAAATGTCATTTTTACCCCTTAATGAGAATTGACAAAATTTTTACGAAGAATAATCTTATTCGCACATTCAGCAATCTGATTCACTTTAGAGTAGAGTTTCTAACTAATCGGATTTTTACATTCACCAGGACAGGAGAGCTTTTGAATGTCTGAAACTACTGGCAAGAAAGCCGTATTAACGCTAAATGGTAAAGAAATTGAACTTCCAATTTACAGTGGTACATTGGGGCCAGATGTAATAGATGTTGGCAGTGTACTAAAAGAAGGTCACTTTACTTTTGATCCTGGTTTCATGTCCACTGCGTCATGTGAATCCAAAATCACCTTTATCGATGGTGATAAAGGAATTTTACTACACCGTGGATATCCAATTGATCAACTTGCAACGAAAACAGATTATTTAGAAACTTGCTACCTATTATTAAATGGTGAGTTACCAACTACGGATCAAAAAGAAGATTTTGATGCAAAAGTGCGTAAACATACGATGGTTCACGATCAGGTTACCCGTTTTTTTAATGGTTTCCGCCGTGATGCACACCCAATGGCCATTATGGTAGGTGTTGTCGGTGCTTTATCTGCTTTCTATCATAATAATCTTGATATTGAAGACGTCAATCATCGCGAAATTACTGCCATTCGCCTTATTGCAAAAATTCCAACACTTGCTGCATGGAGCTACAAATACACTGTAGGTCAGCCATTCATTTATCCACGTAATGATTTGAATTACGCAGAAAACTTCTTATATATGATGTTTGCAACACCAGCAGATAAAGATTATAAAGTTAATCCAGTTTTTGCCAAAGCAATGGATCGCATCTTTACTCTACATGCAGATCATGAGCAAAACGCTTCTACATCAACAGTTCGTTTAGCTGGTTCGACTGGTGCTAATCCATACGCATGTATTTCAGCAGGTATTTCGGCACTATGGGGACCTGCTCATGGCGGAGCAAATGAAGCTGTATTAAAAATGCTGGATGAAATCGGTAGTGTAGAACATGTTGCCGAATTTATGGAAAAAGTGAAACGTAAAGAAGTGAAACTCATGGGCTTTGGTCACCGTGTGTATAAAAACTTCGATCCACGTGCCAAAGTCATGAAACAGACTTGTGATGAGGTATTAAGTGCTTTAGGCATCAATGATCCTCAACTAGAACTTGCAATGGAGCTTGAGCGCATCGCACTGTCCGACCCATACTTTGTAGAACGTAAACTTTATCCAAACGTAGACTTCTATTCAGGTATTATTTTGAAAGCTGTTGGTATTCCAACCGAAATGTTTACTGTAATTTTTGCCCTAGCACGTACTGTAGGCTGGATCAGTCACTGGCTAGAAATGCATGCTGCACCATACAAGATTGGACGTCCTCGTCAGCTTTACACTGGTCCTACACAACGTGACATTGCTGATCGATAATCTTTCGACGCTGTTATTATTAAAAAAGACTGCATTAATGCGGTCTTTTCTATTTAAAAAATATTTTGCCAAATAACAAGCATAAAAAAAGCAAATCCTGCCACAGATTTGCTTATGCGCAAAGCAATAAATTCCATTTCTGTTTAGCTGTCCTTTATTCTCTATTTTTTATTCGATCATATTTTTATCAAATACTTAATTTAACCAAAGAAACGAGCAAACCAGCTTTTACCCTTTTTCTTTTCCTGTTGTTGAATAAAACCAATCATATTTTCTTTCACTGCACCAACATAATCTTTATCATCATGTTTAATATGGTGAATTAACCAACTACATAATAACTGATGCAGTTCACCTTCAATAGGCTCTCCTGCCAAAAAGCGATCCCGATAACTTTCTATTTTTCGAATAAAAATATCATGTACACGTTTATGTGGTACTCGATATTTATAACCAGCTTCTTCCTGTAGACTTTCTTCAAAAGTAAAATGTGATTGCGTGTAGTCAATAATGCTATTTAAAACATCCTGAATTTGATGTCGCTGATAATTTGGTGTAGATAAAACTTCTTCCAGATCATTAATATAATCAACAATACGTCTGTGTTGATCATCTATTACATCAATTCCGGTATCGTAATCACTTTGCCACTTCATCATCATGTCCTATCAGACTACATTTTTTACTTCGTTCTGATATTCATCATACTTTCATTGCTTATGAATTAAAAACAAGTAAATCAGTCAGGTTTCATGATTTATGTCTTATATATTTTTTTATTATTATTTTTCAAAGAGTAATAGGAAATACCTGACTAAAAGAGTGAGATATTTTTTAACCAGTTAATCTGGATCAGCTTTGGTTTTACGAACTAAAGACGGATCTTTCTTTTCCATTTCCAAGCGTTGAACCGTCGTTAAAACCTGTTGTAAAATTTTACCATCCTTAAATAAAATCATTTCGCCTGGTGCGAATGCCTGCCAAATTTCATTATTGGTTAATGGCTCTGTTGTAATTACAGCAACACGATCTTCAGAAGTTGTTACTGTGCTGAAGTCTATATCCATATCTAGATCAATAAGACGTGCATGTTTAAATGGGTATTCCCTTACAATCCAGTGCAATTTGGTGGTTGCATAACTAAATAATGCCTGACCATTTGAGAGAAAAAAATTAAATGTTCCATGTTCAGCAATTTTAGGCGCAATTTCTTTTAATACATCAAAAATTTGCTGTAAAGTTGGGTGCCCTTGGCGAAAACGTTGTGCCAGTTGATCGAGTAAATAACAGAAGGCCAATTCACTGTCTGTATCACCTACAGGCTGAAAACGTCCTGTTAGTGTAGGGTTAAATTGATGTAAATCACCATTATGTGCAAAAATCCATTGTCTTCCCCACAGTTCCCGTACAAATGGATGAGAATTTTCCAGATTAATTTTCCCCTGAGTTGCCTTACGAATATGAGCAATTACATTTCTGGACTTAATTGGATAATCTCGAATGAAATCTGCAATCGGAGATTCTACTGCTGACTGATTGTCCACAAATAATCGGCAAGCTTTATCTTCGAAAAATGCAATCCCAAAGCCATCGGAATGATCAGATGTAATTCCCGCGCGCTGAGAAAAACCGCGAAAAGAAAAATTAATATCTGTCGGGGTTGCACAATTCATTCCGAGAAGTTGGCACATGGGTACTGTAATCATTAAGTTATGGCAACTTTTATTGTGCATGACTCAATGGATCTGTGCAAATATAAATTTGGTTTGAGCTTATCGATGCTTTTGTATTTGCTTAAATTTTGTAGACTTTTTTAATTGTGCAGTAGGTAAAAATACAAAATAGTCCAGACAATTAAAATTTACGTCAAAAAAAGCATGAGGTGACAATTGTGCATTCATACGTAGATACAGATCAAAAAGTTTAGGAATACGCTCATCCTGAGCAAAACTGAATTCAGGATATGTAGGCTCATAAGCCTGCTTGGAACGAATATCTATTTGCTGCTGTTCAGCCAACGATTGTAAATATTGATGCGTGTGATAAACACGTGCCTGATTGTCCTGTAAATGAATACTGACACAGCCAATTAAATACTTGGCACGCAAGTCAATCAAAATTCTAGGTAAAAGATGCATCCATAATAATGACAGTGCTCGACTACAGCGATAACGCTGATGTACACAGGTTCTACCAATTTCAACAATATTTTTTAAATGTTGTAGTTGAGGCAGAATATTAAACTCCTGTGCGCTATAACTGTATTGCAGTTCATCACCATTAAATTTTTTTAATCGTGTATATGCAACAATTTCACCAGATATGGCATCTCTTAAGACCGCATGCTCACAATCAAAATCATACATATCCTGATCAGTATTTTGCGTAAAGCGAATAGCAAATTGTTGCGAAAATTGTTCTGCGCGGAACTGTTGTACTTGACGTAACGTATTTAAATCATTAACCCATTCAAAATGGAATTGAGAGATTTGACTGGTTTTATTCTTTTGTGGCAAATGCAATGCTTGACGATATTGCTGAAATTTTTCGAACATTTATAGCGCTCCTTTTTTGTTTAATCTAGGAAGCTTAAATGACATCGCAGTGACAATTATTTGTAGATTTGATGACAAAAGCCACCCGCAGGTGACTTAAATATGAATGTTTGCTTAATGTTTTGGTTGTAAGCGATTGGAAATTAAAGTTCCCACACCATGATCGGTAAAAATCTCAAGCAATGTTGCATGCGGAACACGTCCATCAACGATTACTGAACTTCCAACACCACCTTTAACTGCATCAAGCGCACACATAACTTTTGGAATCATTCCTCCATGAATCGTGCCATCAGCAATCAGCGCTTCTACATCGTGTGTATTTAAACCTGTTAATAATTCTTTATTTTTACCTAATACACCGACAATATTGGTTAATAAAATCAGTTTTTCTGCTTCAAGTGCTTCAGCAATTTTACCCGCAACCAAATCAGCGTTAATGTTGTAACTATTACCTGCTTCGTCAACCCCTAATGGTGCAATGACCGGAATAAAATCACTGTGTATAAACATATCAATAACATCACGTTTAACACCGGAAACTTCACCAACCATACCAAGATCAATTTTTTGAATCTGGCCATTTTCATCTGTCTTTTGCATCAGTAATTTACTAGCACGAATTAAATTACCATCTTTACCTGTTAAACCAATGGCACGCCCACCATGCTGATTAATCAGATTAACAATAGATTTATTAACACTACCACCTAATACCATTTCAACCACTTCCATGGTGGCTGCATCAGTCACACGCATGCCATCAATGCGATCCGATTCTCGCCCCAATTGTTTTAACAATTGATCAACCTGTGGCCCACCGCCATGAACAACTACTGGGTTGAGTCCTACAGTTTTCAATAATACAATATCTCGAGCAAAAGAACTTTCCAGTGCCGGATCAGTCATTGCATTACCACCGTATTTCACTACAATAGTTTTTCCGGAAAAACGTTGAATATAAGGTAATGCTTCTGTAAGGACATTGGCTTTGTCCAATGCGATCTGACTGGCAGACATGCAATTGCTCCTAAAGATTTAATCCGCCAAAGCGATGGCTTGTGCAATTTCTGGAAACTGAGGTTGTATCGCTTCAACAAAAAACTGGCGTATTTGCTGCAAATTTTGTGAAGTATCTGCATCAAAACGCATAGTAAAAAATTCACCGGTATTCGATGGTCTGATAATGCCAAATCCAAAAGGAAAATCAAGCCGGATTCCATCAACTTTACTCATTTTCACCGGAATTTTTGTCGTTGTTGTTTCAAGAAGCTGAGCAAACTGAGTATAGTTAGTATCGGCCATTGGAATATAGACATCTCTGGTTGAGATCCGCTCAGGAAATTCAGCAATAGCTTGCGATAATGTCATTTGATTTAAGGATAAATATTCAAGTAATCGTAATGCAGCATATAGACCATCATCATAGCCCTTACCACGACCATCATTAAACACATAGTGCCCGGCAAATTCACCACCAAAAATTGCCTGATGTTGATTTAAATAGTTGCGTAAAAAGCTACTACCGGTACGAATCATAGTGAATTTTCCATGATACTTGGTTACAGTATCTGCAATCATGGTAGAACATTTCACATCACAAACAATTTCCATTTCGGACTGTTGCTGCAAACACATCTTGGCAAATAGGCAAATCAGGCGATCCGGGCTAATATAATTACCTTGCTCATCTAGAATGACTAAACGATCGCCATCACCATCCAGTGCCATCCCCATAGTCGCCTGATGCTTGATCACCTGTTGTTTTAAGGCTTGTAATCGTTCTGAATGACTTGGATCAGGTGCGCCCAAAGGAAAAACACCATCTGCGAAACAATTTAAAGCATTCACCTCACATCCCAATTGTTTTAAAGCTTTAACTGCAATTTCACCGGCTGAGCCATGTAATCCTTCAACACAAATGTAGGGTTGACCAAAAAGATGAATATCCGATACCAAATAATTAAGGTATGCCATAGATGCATCATAAGATGTCACAGCACCTTTAAACTGAGATTTATTGCGTAAATCTAACGTATTGGCAATTTGCTGAATTTGCTCAGGTGATGGTGGTAATCCCTGAATAAGCCATTTAATCCCGTTATCCGTGATTGGATTATGACTTGCTGTAATCATCACCCCACTTCCTGAATATTGCTTTGCGGTAAAATATAATAAGGGAGAGCTGACACAACCAATAAAAATCACTTGCAAACCGGATTGTGAAAGTGCTTCTAGCACAATTTTTGCATAGGATGGGCTAGTTAAACGGGCATCATGTCCCACGACAATAATTTTTTGCTGATGCTGATGAAATTGTTGTGCAAGTGCAAAGCCAATCTGTTCAACCAGCATCGCATCAAGAATATCAATGTGTCCCCGAATATCATAAGCACGGAAGACTTTTTTGGACATTTGTTTAATTTTAAAATCCTTAATCAAAATTTAAACATGAGAAAACCTATTATTTTGTGCAAATGATGGTCATTTGTATATATAAAATTTGTGAGCCATTGCAATTAAATTGGTCAAAGCAATACCTTATCACTTTGACCTCAATTCAATTCCCATCAAACAGTCATTTTTTGACCAAGTTTAATGTTGCCCTGTATGACCAAAACCACCTTCACCACGTTCAGTCGATTCAAATTCATCGACCAAATCAAATTGTACCTGCTGGACAGGCACCACAACATATTGAGCCAAACGCTCGCCAGGTTCCAGACTAAAAGTTTTTTGTCCGCGATTCCAAACGGAGATCATCAATTCTCCTTGATAATCAGAATCGATTAAACCCACCAAATTACCTAAAACAATCCCATGTTTATGTCCTAATCCTGAGCGGGGAAGCACTAATCCAGCATAATTCACATCCTGAATATAGATGGATAAACCTGTTTTTACCAAAACTGTTTGCCCCGGTTCAATATTGATTGCTTCATCTAGACATGCTCTTAAATCTAGTCCTGCCGAACCTGCTGTCGCATAAGTTGGTAGATCCCAGACTTTACCCAGACGATCATCTAATATTTTCACTTGTACTTTCATTGTCATTTTCCTAAGGGACTAACGTTTCATTAATGCTTTTAAGTTTTCCAGAGCTTTTTGCGCTTGCTGTTTTGGATCAAGTTGTGCAGCACCTGCCGGTTTTTTACGTCCTAACCATTCTATTTCATCAATAGGTAATTCATCCAGAAAACGACTTGGTGTCATTTGTTTCATTTGGCCACCATTCTTACGTTGTTCTGCTAATGTTAAGGTTAAACCTTGCTTGGCACGCGTAATTCCAACATACATCAAACGGCGCTCTTCTTCGACTGTATCAGCAGCAATAGAATTACGATGTGGCAATAATTCTTCTTCCAGTCCCATCATGTAAACATAGGGAAATTCCAGTCCTTTTGCTGCATGCAAGGTCAATAAATTAACTTTATCGTGATCTTCTTCTTCCTGTTGTTGTTCCAGCATATCAAGTAGCACCAATTTACGAATGGCACTTTCGATATTACGATCATCTACATCGTCTGCTTTATTAATAATATTCTGAATGCTGTTATACAAATTCTCAATATTGTCTAGTTTGGTTTTTTCCTGTGCTGGGGTTGCTGCCTGCTCACGAATATAATCAATATAACCTGCTTCATTGATCATTTGTCGAACCATTGGTACAGGTTCATCCTGATCATAAATTTCACGGGTAAAGTGCTGAATAAATTCTGCAAACTCATGCAATTGTGTCATGGCTTTTTTTGCCAAAACCATACTTAAACGCTGATCAGCAGAAGCTGTTAAAAGTGATAAATGATTTTCCTGTGCGAATAATCCCAACTTTTCTAATGTAACAGGACCAATAGCACGTTTTGGTGTATTAATAATACGCAAAAAAGCACTATCATCTTCAGGATTAATGATCAGGCGTAGATAACTCATGACATCTTTAATTTCTGCACGTGCAAAAAAAGATTGTCCACCTGAAAGCTTATACGGGATTTGCATTTCCCTTAGTTTAGTTTCAATTACCCTTGACTGGAAATTACCACGATATAAAACCGCGTAGTCTTTCCAATTTTTACCATTCATTAACTTATGTGTAATCAAATCTTTGACAATACGGTCAGCTTCATCATCATCACTACGACAGGTGATCACTCGAATTGCATCGCCTCGCCCCTTGTCACTCCACAATTGTTTCTCAAAAATATGTGGATTATTCGTAATAACAGCATTGGCAGCACGTAAAATAATACTGGTAGAGCGATAATTTTGTTCCAGCTTAATGACTTTAAGGTTTGGAAAATCTTGTGCTAATAATGCCATATTTTCAGGTTTGGCACCTCGCCATGCATAAATAGATTGGTCATCATCACCAACGGCGGTAAATTGTCCCATTACACCAACCAGTAACTTCACCATCATATATTGTGCAGTATTGGTATCTTGGTATTCATCTACCAATAAATAACGGACCCGATTCTGCCATTTGTCTCGTAATTCTGCATTTTCTTGTAATAAACGAGCAGGCATGACGATCAGATCATCAAAATCCACAGCATTGTATGCCCTAAGATTACGTTCATAAAGCTGGTATAGATGCGCCATTTGCACATCTTCTGGCGTTTCACATGTTGCATGCGCTTGTTCTGGTAAAATCAGATCATTTTTCCAGTCAGAAATTTTCTTCATTGCCTTAGCAATTAATTCCTTACTTTCAGCGTTGGCTAAATTGTCCCGATGCATTAAATCCATCAAGATACGCTTACAATCATCCGCATCTAAAATGGAAAAGTTATTTTTTAATGGTGTATGTTTAAGTTCCAAACGCAATAGATTCAAACCAAAAGTATGAAACGTTGAAACGTTTAAACCTTTTGCCTGTTCTTTGGATAATAATTTTAATACACGCTCTTTCATTTCACGTGCTGCTTTATTCGTAAAAGTTACCGCAGTAATACGATACGCCGGAATTCGACAATGCTGAATTAAATAAGCAATTTTTTGTGTAATTACAGAGGTTTTTCCCGAACCTGCGCCAGCAAGTACTAATAAAGGGCCTTGCGTATAACGCATTGCCTCTTGTTGTTTATCATTCAGATGCGAACCTGCCGACATACACATCAACCTCTTTATTCAATTAAGCTGTGATTATAACGACTGAAGATTGAGTTGCAATGTCAGTCAGTAATATTGCACAGTAATTATGCTTAAGTGTATCTTTTTATATGTAATAAAAAAGCCACCTCATACGAGATGGCTTTTGTGACAACAATACCAGTTTAGTCTGATTATTGTACTGCGTAAATTTGTAGCTCTACACGGCGGTTTTGTTGTTTACCAGCAGCAGTAGTATTATCTGCAATTGGATTAGAAGAACCGTAACCTTGGGCATTAATACGATTAGATGGTACACCTTGTTGGATCAAATAATTTGCAACTGCTTGCGCACGACGTTGTGATAATGGAATATTAATAGAATCATTACCGGTTGAATCTGTATAACCAGACACTACAACGGCAACCTTACCATCATTTAACTGTTGCGCAACTTTATTCAAAGTAGAATAAAAATTAGCATTAATCGTCGCATCATTGGTTGCAAAAGTAATATTACCTGGCATAACCAAACCAATAGAACCATCTTCATGACGATCAACAGAAACACCTGAACCTGCCAATTGTTCTTTTAAACGTTTTTCGCGTTGATCTAGAACGTAACCACCTGCACCACCAACAACTGCACCAATTAATGCTGCACGATTATTCTGTGATGACTTGTTCGCATTACCCTTAGAAAGACCATAACCTGCTGCTGCACCCAAAGCGGCACCAATTGCAGTTTTATTATAATCTCTTTGTCCAGTAGTTGGGTCAGTTGTACAGCCAGTTAAAGCCACAGCCCCGATTAATGTTGAAATTGCCAATGCACGCATTGCATGCCTCCTTATGTGTTTTGTTGCTATCTCTAAATTATGATCAAGTCTTCAATCTAATCTATTGATGTATTGTTAAAAATTCTGTAATTGGTAACATTTTGCAATATTAGAAATATTTTCTTACATATAGGATTACATTATTTATCCATATTTGCAAATAAATGACCCAAGTCACATTATTTTTGTAAACTAACAAATAATTAACTTTCGTACAGTGTAATTAACGTAATTAATTTGTTTATTCCTTCAAAAACAAAAGACCAGTCAAAACTGACTGGCCTTTTAATTACCTAACTAATTAAAATTAATTAGGAAGTGTTGGCAAAGGTGGCGGGGTTGATACACCACCCTCTTTCTTGTCTTCTACTAACGGTACTGGATTTTCAGCAACATATACTTTTGGTGGTTGTGGATCTCGGCCTTCCATAATATCGCGAATCTGATCACGATCAATAGTTTCCCATTCCATCAAAGCTTTAACCATGGCATGTGCAATATCCTGATTATTTTCAAGAATGTCACGTGCGACCTTATACTGTTCATCCAAAATGCGGCGAATTTCAGTATCAACTTGTTGCTGTGTTGCTTCAGAAATCGTACGGTTACCCATATTTCCAAAGAAACCCTGTGTATTTTCGTCTTCATACACCATCACACCAAGTTTGTCAGACATACCATACTTGGTCACCATCGCACGAGCCATTTTAGTTGCACGCTCAAAGTCGTTTGATGCACCTGTAGATTGCTGGTTAATAAACACTTCTTCTGCAATACGCCCACCAAATAAAATTGAAATTTCATTTAGCATTTTGTTTTTATAATTACTGATTGCATCCTGCTCTGGTAATTGCCATGTAACACCTAAAGCCCAACCTCGTGGCATAATCGTTACTTTATGCACAGGATCCGTACCCGGTAATAACTCAGCAACAATCGCATGTCCAGCTTCATGATAAGCCGTTGCACGGCGTTCTTCATCACGAATGACCATTGATTTACGTTCAGGTCCCATATAAATTTTGTCTTTTGCATCTTCAAAATCATGCATATCGACAGTATTTTTATTACGGCGAGCAGCAAACAAGGCAGCTTCATTAACAAGGTTAGCCAATTGTGCACCAGAAAATCCTGGTGTACCACGTGCTAATACTGGTACATCAACACCTGTTACAGATGGCAACTTACGCAAATGAACATTCAGAATTTGTTCACGACCTTTAATATCCGGTAAACCAACCATCACCTGACGATCAAAACGACCTGGACGTAACAAAGCTTTATCCAACACATCCACTCGGTTCGTTGCTGCAATGACAATGATTCCTTCGTTACCTTCAAAACCATCCATCTCAACCAACATCTGGTTCAAGGTCTGTTCACGCTCATCATGACCGCCACCTGTACCCGAACCACGATGACGACCTACAGCATCGATCTCGTCAATAAAGATAATACACGGCGCATGACGTTTTGCCTGTTCGAACATATCCCGTACACGTGATGCACCGACACCAACAAACATTTCTACAAAGTCTGAACCAGAGATGCTAAAGAATGGAACTTTCGCTTCACCTGCAATTGCTTTGGCCAATAGGGTTTTACCTGTACCCGGTGGACCAACCATCAATACGCCTTTTGGAATAGAGGCACCAAGACGTTTGAATTTTGCAGGATCTTTCAGGAAGTCTACAATCTCCACAACTTCTTGTTTTGCTTCATCACAACCAGCAACATCTTTAAAAGTTACTTTGATTTGGTCTTCAGACAGCATTTTGGCTTTGGATTTACCAAAACTCATTGGGCCGCCCTTTCCACCAGCACCACCACCCATATTACGCATAAAGAACATGAATAATAAAATGATTAGCAATACAGGGAAACTCGCAATCAGCAATTGCATGAGCAGACCTTGACGATGTGGCGCAGTACCCTGCACCTCTACTCCATTTTTCATTAAAGTAGGAACAAACTCAGGATCGAACACATCAGGACGAATGGTTTCAAATTCACTGCCATTGGCTTTGATCCCAGTGATTCGTTCACCATCAATTGTGACTTGTTTCACTTGTTTGGCTTCAACAGCGGTAACGAACTGAGTATAGTTCATACTATCCGTTTTACTACTTCCGCTGAAATTACTAAAAACTAGTATCAGAACACCTATGATAATCAGCCACAACACGGCATTCTTGAATAGATCGCTCAACGCTTTATTCCCATATTTATCAAACTTAGTAGATTCGTTTTGATCACAAAACTTCTACTCAACCAAATTGCTATCTCGAATATAACAGCTTTAACCCGTTGAAGCATGCTTAATTCATCATACTTTTAGCCGAGTTGCAAAGCCTTTTTTCGTCCTTGACCAATCAAAAAAACTTCTTTTGATCGGGCTCTTGACGCTTCTGGTTTGGCAGTCTTCAATACATCGAAGCTATCAACCATCATTTTACGAAACTCGTCAAAACCAGTTCCTTGAAACACTTTTACTACCATTTGCCCATTTGGTCCCAAGACCTTATTGGCAAAATCCAGTGCCAACTCACACAGATAAATCTGCCGTGGCTGGTCAACAGCCCTATTACCTGATGTATTGGGTGCCATATCGGAAATTACAAGGTCTACAGTGCGACCATTTAAAATATTTAACAATTTTTCGAAAATTTCTTGCTCTCTAAAATCACCCTGCAAGAAAGTTACATCTGGCAAAGTGTCCATCATCAAGATATCTGATGCAATTACCAAACCCTTATTACCCACTAATTTGCCTGCTATCTGGGACCAACTTCCGGGAGCTGCGCCCAAGTCAACAACTGTCATCCCAGGTTTAATGACTTTATGTTTTTCCTGAATTTCCAAAAGCTTATAAGCTGCCCGCGCACGATAACCTTCTTTTTGTGCTTTTTTTACAAAAGGATCATCCAGATGCTCACGCATCCATGCTCGACTACTTTTAGACAATTTTTGATTGGTAATTTTAGTTGCCATTACTTCTTCATTGATGAAAGCGATAAAACGCCTTGCATTGTACGTGAAAATATACAACTTTGCAGTAAATAGATATGTTGAAATATATAGCATTTATGTCAATATCATCATAAATGAGAAAATATATATAATTCCACTTAGATTTAAGATTAAAAACGATTACAATAAGCTGTTTTTAGTTAGTGGTTTAATCAATGTCAACATTAAAAATTCAGGAACGCAAACGTTTACGTCAAATCGGGCATGCGCTGCAACCTGTTGTCATGATTGGTAGTCAAGGGTTGACAGAGAATGTCATTGAAGAAACTCTTCGCGCCTTAAACGATCATGAATTAATTAAAGTCAAAATTGCAGGTGAAGATCGTGAATTACGCCATGCATTGATTGATGAATTAATCCAACGCACACAAGCACATAATGTGCAACAAATTGGTAAGATTGTATTACTATACAAAAAAGCTGCGCAGCAAAATCAAAAACTTTCCAACATTATCCGTTATGCACATTTAAGTAACTAATAGAATATGGCAAGTTTTGAATTAACAGCATTTCAAGCAACGCGGGATATTCAGCTAATTGGTGCTATGGAAACACCCACTAACACAATTATTCAGGTGGGTTTTTGGGTCAATGATCCTGAACAAAAAATTGTCTGGAGAGAAAAGCTTGCAGGACATCCTCGCTGTGATTTTCTGTGGGAGCATACCTGCTTTGAAATTTTTATTGGTTTCGCACAACAGGATCAATATCGGGAAATTAATCTTTCCCCTACCCTAGCTTGGCAAGCTTATCAGTTTGAGGAATACCGCTATCCGGAACAAATTCCTCCTTTAACAGCAACTGATATCGAACTGGTCGACTTACAACGAACCAACTTTGGTTTAACAGCAACACTGGATCTAAGCCAGCTTTTAAATCATGATCAGATTAAACTACAGGATTTATACTTTGGTTTATCTGCGGTAATTAATACTGCACAGCAACAGCATTTTTTTGCAATGCAGCACAGTAGCCCACAACCCGACTTTCACAATAAAAGAGATTGGTTACATCGGCTTTAATTACACTTATCACAATAAAAACAGGTTAGCTATGATTTATAGATAACCTGTAATTTTATTGTCATGGGGAAAAAGTTGATTAAACCTCTTTTTCCTCAGATTTTGTAGCATCTTCAGTTTTGTCAGCAGGATGCAGTTTATTCCATGCATCCAGTGTATGATCCTTTGTACGCTGAATTGTTGCAGTTAATGACTCTTTATGTTTTGCGGATAATTCTGTCAAATCCTGTTTAATTTCTTTGGAGACCTGAGTGACGTCTTCCAGAATTGCCGACAATTCGGTTTTTAATGTTTCTTTTAAAGATTGTAAATCATCTTGAGTTAATGGGAATTGTGCTTTTAATGCTTCTATACGCTGTAAAAGTTCCTGCTTAACTTCTGCAACTTGTACCTGAATCGATTGGGCATAATCTTTTTTAGCATTATCCTGATTAGAGTCGATCTGATTTTCAGGAGATGACGTTTCGATTTCAGATGTTTCTGTTTTGGTTGTATTGTCAGTCATTGTATTGCCCTCTCAAAGTATATTTTTCAATCATTTTTTATTAAACACTATTTTAATATTTTCACAAAATTAATTTATCAGACAATTGTTTCATCATTTATCATAAGCAATTATAGATCCGTTTAAATTCCCTATAAATTTGCATCGGTTGATATTGTAATCAGCTTAATTTTTCCTGCTTTTTACATAGACTTTTACCCTTTTCATGCGTACAATATGTTTTTAAGTTACAAGCGGGCAGACCAAAGAGGACGTGTAATTTACACCTTGCCTTTATTTCGGTCTACTCGCTTTTTTACAGCTTAAAATTCAGGAGCTTTGGTTTGAGCACCCCCGCCATTTTAGCCCTTGCCGATGGTACCATTTTTAAAGGTACTGCTATCGGTGCAACGGGAATTACGACTGGTGAAGTCGTTTTTAACACTGCCATGACTGGCTATCAAGAAATTTTAACTGACCCAAGTTATGCACAACAACTTGTGACATTAACTTATCCACACATTGGTAATACTGGTTGCAACGAAGAAGATACTGAGTCTGGTCGCATCCATAAAGTATGGGCCAATGGTTTGATCATCCGTGATTTACCACTTTTACATAGTAATTTTCGCTCCGAGCAATCTTTAAGCGACTACTTAAAACAACATAATGTCGTTGCAATTGCTGATATTGATACCCGTAAGTTAACCCGTATGTTACGTGATAAAGGTGCGCAAAACGGTTGTATCATTGCTGGTGAAAACATCTCTGAACAGGAAGCAATTGAACAGGCACGTGCTTTTTGCGGATTAAATGGTCTGGATCTTGCCAAAGAATGTTGTGATCAAGAAGGTTTTGAATGGACACAAGGTTCATGGACACTTGGTCATGGCTTTACACAACCTGAGTTAAAGTTCCATGTAGTGGCTTATGATTATGGTGTAAAAACCAACATTTTACGTATGCTTGCAGATCGTGGTTGTAAACTGACAGTCGTTCCGGCACAAACACCTGCTGCAAAAGTATTGGCGCTTAATCCAGATGGTGTTTTTCTGTCTAATGGCCC
Organism: Acinetobacter qingfengensis; assembly: GCF_008693185.1. Lineage (GTDB taxonomy): Bacteria > Pseudomonadota > Gammaproteobacteria > Pseudomonadales > Moraxellaceae > Acinetobacter > Acinetobacter qingfengensis. The sequence continues at coordinate 28,905 of NZ_VXKN01000013.1, read as the reverse complement.
TGGTGATCCTGCAGCATGTGACTATGCAATTGAAGCAGTTAAAACAATTGTTGAAACCACCAACTTACCTGTATTTGGTATTTGCTTAGGACATCAAATTCTAGCTTTGGCTTCCGGTGCAAAAACCATCAAAATGGGGCATGGTCATCATGGTGCAAACCATCCTGTACAAAATCTTGAAGATGGTACAGTCATGATCACTTCACAAAACCACGGTTTTGCTGTTGATGCAGAAACATTACCAATAAATCTCAAAGCAACCCATAAATCGTTATTTGATGGTACATTGCAAGGGATTCACCGTACTGATAAACCGGCATTTAGTTTTCAGGGACATCCTGAAGCCAGTCCGGGACCACATGATTGTGCGCCATTGTTTGATCATTTCATTGAATTGATTGAGTCAGCAAAATAACCTGAGTGGACACAAGGAATGATGAATAGATTCTGTAGCAATCTTGCTTTAGCTTGCCTAATTGGGATATTTAGTCCCTTTTTATTTGCGCAATCTAATCAAAGTTCATCAGAATCTAATGATTCAGCTTTAACAGCTCACAGTTCAGACCAAGAAAAGTTTCTGTTTCTTCTTAAAAACTATATCACTCATACTGCTCAAACTTCACCTAGTCTGGATAGTTTTGGCACGCTAGATATAGATAAGATTCCAAATGAAATTTTACTGGACACCGAGCAAAGCAAACAGCTTATTCTTGTGAATACTTTTCCAATGATTGAACTGCATCAGTTATTGACACATCAAAACACATTTTGGCCATTTTCAGAACGGTTGATTGCATCAATGTCAACAGATACACCATACGACTTAAAAAAAATTCGTATATGCTATCTACAAAAAATGACCCCAGAATATGTTAAACAATATTATTTGTCCTTAGCTGATACCATACTCAAGAGTGGAAATGAAAAACAGGTACGAGCCCAATTAAGCTATATTTATTATGGGCAACAATTACCAGTACTCAAAAAAGCAAACAATGAGTTGTTAAAAGATCTGCATAAGCGATTAAATGAATATCGCAAAACCAATAGTAAATATTATGGAAAGAATCTAGATATAGAGCTTCTTCCCGACGTGTTTAAGACTTATCGTTATCAAAATGTAGATGAATCTGATGTACCCGCATTTTTCTCATTTGCCCAGCATCTTTTTATTCCATCATTTACTTTATTTGATCAATGGAAGCCTTTAAACATGGTACTTCCATTAACTCCTGAAATTACATCTCAACAATATTTAAGATTATCTGCTACCATTTTTAAATCATGTGGTGTAGACATCAATATTGAAAATTTTTGACTCGTATTAACGATAAGCAAGGAACATACCTATGCCTAAACGTACGGACATAAAAAGCATCCTGATTATCGGTGCTGGTCCAATTGTAATTGGTCAAGCTTGTGAGTTTGACTATTCTGGCGCACAAGCGTGTAAAGCTTTACGTGAAGAAGGTTATCGTGTCATTTTGGTTAACTCAAATCCTGCAACCATTATGACCGATCCATCTATGGCAGATGCAACCTACATTGAGCCAATCACTTGGCAAACTGTTGCTCAAATCATTGAAAAAGAACGCCCTGATGCAGTTTTGCCAACCATGGGTGGTCAAACTGCTTTAAATTGTGCATTAGCATTGGATGAAAATGGCGTACTGGAAAAATATGGTTGCGAACTAATCGGTGCAACCAAAGATGCCATTGAAAAAGCCGAAGATCGTAAGCTGTTTGATGCAGCAATGAAAAAAATTGGTTTGGAATGCCCTCGTGCTGCCGTTGCTGAAAATATGCAAGAAGCGCTGGAAATTCAGGCTGGTTTTGGCTTTCCTGTCATCATTCGTCCATCTTTCACTATGGGCGGTTCCGGCGGCGGTATTGCTTACAATCGTGAAGAATTTCTAGAAATTTGTGAGCGTGGTTTTGACCTTTCTCCTACCCACCAATTATTGATTGATGAATCATTGATTGGTTGGAAAGAATACGAAATGGAAGTTGTACGTGATAAAAACGACAACTGCATTATTGTTTGTGCGATTGAAAACTTTGATCCAATGGGGGTGCATACAGGTGACTCAATTACTGTTGCACCTGCACAAACGTTAACTGACAAAGAATATCAGTTAATGCGTAATGCCTCGATTGCGGTACTACGTGAAATTGGTGTTGAAACTGGTGGGTCAAACGTTCAATTTGGAATCAATCCAAACGATGGCCGTATGGTCGTAATCGAAATGAACCCACGTGTTTCACGCTCATCAGCATTAGCATCAAAAGCAACTGGCTTTCCAATTGCAAAAATTGCCGCAAAACTTGCTGTCGGTTATACACTTGATGAATTAAAAAATGACATTACTGGTGGTGTAACACCTGCATCCTTTGAACCATCTATTGATTATGTAGTCACGAAAATTCCTCGTTTTAACTTTGAGAAATTTCCACAAGCAGAGCCTGTCTTGACGACCCAAATGAAATCAGTGGGTGAAGTCATGGCGATTGGCCGTAATTTTCAGGAATCTGTACAGAAAGCACTTCGTGGTCTTGAAGTTGGTGTGTGCGGCTTTGATGAGCAAATTCCAGTTGGCACAGACGAGGCAAAAGATAGAATTCTCAAGGAATTAAAAGTTCCTGGCCCTGAGCGTATCTGGTATGTTGCTGATGCATTCCGTCATGGTTTTAGTATTGATGATGTTTTTGACGCAACAAAAATTGACCGCTGGTTTCTGGTCCAGATTGAAGACATCATTAAAACTGAAACACAGGTTAAATCACTTGGATTTGGTGACTTAACAGCAGAAAATATTCGTTCGTTTAAACGTAAAGGTTTATCTGATTTACGTATTGCAAACTTAATGGGTATTTCACAAAAGCAATTCCGTAAACATCGCTGGAATTTAGGTGTATATCCCGTTTACAAACGTGTAGATACCTGTGCTGCTGAATTTGAATCTTCAACGGCCTATATGTATTCAACTTACGATGAAGAATGTGAAGCAAACCCTTCAAATCGTGACAAAATCATGGTCATTGGCGGTGGTCCGAACCGTATTGGTCAAGGGATTGAATTTGATTACTGCTGCGTACATGCAGCATTAGCAATGCGTGAAGATGGTTACGAAACCATCATGGTGAATTGCAACCCTGAAACTGTTTCTACCGACTATGATACTTCTGACCGTTTATACTTCGAACCGGTAACACTTGAAGATGTTCTGGAAATTGTTCGCACGGAAAAACCTAAAGGTGTTATCGTACAATATGGTGGTCAAACACCTTTGAAATTGGCGCGTGCTTTAGAAGAGGCAGGCACACCAATCATTGGCACATCACCTGATGCAATTGACCGTGCAGAAGACCGTGAACGTTTCCAACAAATGATTCAGCGTTTACAGTTACGTCAACCAAACAATAGCATTGTCAAATCTGCTGAAGAAGGCATATCTGAAGCAGCGAAAGTAGGTTATCCACTGGTTGTTCGCCCATCTTATGTATTGGGTGGTCGTGCTATGGAAATCGTCTATAACGAAGAAGAGTTAAAACGCTATCTTCGTGAAGCTGTTCAAGCCTCCAATGAAGCACCTGTACTGCTTGACCATTTCCTTGATTCTGCAATTGAAGTCGATGTGGACTGTGTGTCAGATGGCAAAGATGTTGTAATTGGCGGAATTATGCAGCATATTGAACAAGCTGGTATTCATTCTGGCGACTCTGCATGCTCCATTCCACCGTATTCGCTATCTCAGGACATTCAGGATGAGATGCGTCGTCAAACAGTTGCCATGGCCAAAGAGCTTGGTGTCATTGGTTTGATGAACGTACAGTTTGCTGTAAAGGGTAATGATGTTTATGTGCTTGAAGTCAATCCTCGCGCCTCTCGTACCGTACCATTTGTATCCAAATGTATTGGCGACTCTCTTGCGAAAGTAGCCGCCCGTTGTATGGCAGGCCGTTCACTACAAGATCAAAACTTTACCAAAGAAATTATTCCAACACGTTTTGCCGTTAAGGAAGCTGTTTTCCCTTTTGCAAAATTTCCGGGTGTTGATCCTATGCTTGGACCAGAAATGAAATCAACTGGTGAAGTCATGGGTGTTGGACAAACATTTGGTGAAGCGTTCTACAAAGCAGTTCTTGGTTCAAATGATCGCCTACCAGGTTTACCAACAGAGAATGAAGTCAAACACGCCTTCTTATCTGTTCGTGAATCTGATAAAAAAGACATCGTTGAAATTGCGAAACAGCTTGTTCAATATGGCTTTAAACTGGTTGCCACTGGTGGAACACATCGAGTGTTAAAGGAAGCAGGTATTGATTGCGAACGCGTCAATAAAGTGACTGAAGGTCGCCCACATATTGTTGACCGCTTGAAAAATGGTGAAATACACCTTATTGTCAACACTACTGAAGGTAAACAAGCGCAATACGACTCTGCTGCAATCCGCCGCGCAGCCATGCAAGGTAAAGTGTATTACACGACCACGATTAATGGTGCAGAAGCCGTTTGCCAAGCATTTGCGGTGAAACTTCCAATGGATGTCTATCGTTTACAGGATTTACAAATTGTAAATTAATTTAACTCAACACTTCCGTCACCTTTACGGAGGTGGCGGAAGTTTTTTTTTGCAACTTAACTTTATTATTTAACTCTCTAGACGTGAGGGAAGATTATGCAACGCTACCCAATGACGCCTGAAGGCAAAATTGCTCTGGAAAAAGAATTACAGCAACTTAAATCTGTAGAACGCCCACGCATCACGCAAGCTATTGCTGAAGCACGTGAACATGGCGATCTGAAAGAAAATGCTGAATATCATGCAGCACGTGAACAACAAGGTTTTTGTGAAGGTCGTATTCAAGATATTGAGGGCAAACTTGGTGCTGCTCAAGTGATTGATGTTAAAGATCTAGAAAAAAATGGGCGTGTTGTTTTTGGTGTTACCGTTACCATTGAAAATCTGGATACGGAAGAACAAAAAACCTATAAAATCGTTGGTGATGACGAAGCAGATTTTAAAATTAATAAAATCTCGGTAAACTCACCAATTGCACGTGGCTTACTTGGAAAAAACGAGGGTGATGACGCAAAAATTCAAACACCACAAGGTGAAGTTGAATACGAAATTGTCAAAGTTGATTATTTATAAGTAATATTAACCCCTTAAGTTCAAGGGGTTAAATTTTATCTACAATTACGTTATCGTCTTGATTATGATGTGGCAATCAACATAAAAATTTAAATATGTTAAGCTAGGATAATAAAAGTAGAGGGTTAATGATGAAGCCAAATATTTTTTTACTTTGTTTTTTCTTATTCCCTCTGTCTGTATCGATTCATGCTGCAACCCTACGCATGGTCGAAGTTGTTTGCCCAATTGGTGGAGAAAAGTTCAGCTACCATCAGGCAGCATCAGGAACCAGTTTTGGACAGACCATGGATTTTAAACCCATTGGCGCAATCATCATGCCAGAGCCTTTGGCCAAATGTCCAAAAAATGGTTTTATTGTTGATGAGCGTTTTACACAACGAGATATTACGTTACTTACACCTTATGTAGAATCTAATGTATATCAACATCTACAAAAAACAGAACAACCTTATTACTTATTGTATCGCCTCAGACAACAACTCCCATCTAAAGCATCTGATCTACAGTCAAACGTTAATGATTTACTGCAAGCCACTTGGCAAGCAAGCCCATCACAATACCCAAAATATGCAAATGAATTATTAACACAACTCAATAATTATGAAAAACAACCTTTTAATATAAATTTTACACATTATTATCTGCTTAAAGTTGAAATCTACCGACGTATGGGACAATTCTCTCAAGCAGAAACTACACTGACACAATTTAAAAAAATATTTCATCAACACTTCAAGTCCTTTGAACCAGAACAGCAAGAATATATTCAAACATACTTGGCAATTCAAATGCAGTTAATTCATCAGAAAAATCAAAATCTAGAACCCTTTAATCCTGAGCGACTTAAAAATTTAAAGATCAAAAAATAACTTAAAATTCAATTTATTACATAAAATTTGATAAAATATTTTATTTTACAAAAGGTATGCTCATTTACATCTTGTGAAAATATATTCGCCATTTAACAATAAAATGAGATATAAATAAACATGGGACAATAACTTTCTACTGTATTAACAATAAACATAGGATAGATGATCATGACATATCAACACATTCTAGTTCCAGTCGATGGTTCTGAAACTTCATATAAAGCGATCCAGGAAGCCATTAAATTTTCTAAAAGTCTAAACAGTAAAATCACTTTAGTACAAGTTCTAGAGCTAGATCCTTACATTGCCGAAGGCTATCTAACAACTGGGCAAACCAACCCTTTTATCGAACGCGCCAGAGAATATCTAAGTCAAACTATTGCAGATGCCAAACAGAAATTTCAAGATCAGGGCATTAATGTAGAAACTTTATTGCTAGAAGGTATTAGTGTTACAGATAAAATTCTTGAAGCGGCCAAAGATACTCAGGCAGATCTGATTATTATTGGTTCACATGGACGTACAGGATTATCCAAACTCTTTTTAGGCAGTCAAACGCAAAAAGTTTTAGCACAAACCACTATCCCTGTGCTGGTGGTACGTTAATATCGTTCAACAGTAATAAAAAAGGTTAAGTCATTTTGACTTAACCTTTTTTGTACCAGATTTGGCTTTTATTCAGACTGATCCGGTGTTTGCTCAGGCGTTACAATTTGCTCTGAAACTTCTGTATTTTCCTGTAAAGATGTCGAATCCTCTTCACTAGATTCCTCCTCACCTTCTTCAGATAAATCTTCTAACGCTTCCAATCCAACCAATGTTTCTTCATCACCTAAACGAATCAAACGAACACCTTGTGCATTACGTCCTGTTGTTGCAATTTCCGCAGCACGTGTACGAACTAATGTGCCACCATCAGAAATCAATAACAATTCCTTGTTTTCATCAATAGCAACTGCGCCCATCAATTCACCATTACGTTCAGAAGTTTTAATGGCAATCACACCTTTACCACCACGTTTTTTAGTTGGGAACTCATCAACTGAAGTACGTTTACCATAACCATTGGCACAAGCACACAAGACTTCACCCGAAGCGGGAACAACGACTAAAGATACGATACGACTATTGATTAAACTCTCGCTATCTTCACTCTCTTCGCTATCTTCAATTTGATCAACATCTTCATCATCCAGACTATTACCAGCAAAATTTACCCGCATTCCTCTGACACCACGAGCAGTACGTCCCATGGCGCGAACATCACTTTCATGGAAGCGAATGGCTTTACCTTCATTGCTGAAAAGCATGATTTGTTGATCGCCGTCAGTAATGGCTACACCAATTAAAATATCATCATCACTTAGTTCAATAGCACGCAGACCATTGGCACGAATGTTATTAAATTGTGCTACATCAACACGTTTGACTGTACCTGATGCTGTCGCCATAAAGATAAACTGGTCTGCAGCCATATCTTTAATCGGTAAAATTGCTGTAATAGTTTCATTGGCTTCAAGTGGCAATAAATTCACCATTGGACGCCCTTTCGCACCACGTGATGCAACCGGAACCTCAAAAGCTTTTAATTTATAAACCTTACCACGTGTGGTAAAAAATAAAATTGTGGCATGATTTGATGTAACCAATAAATGTTGAATATAATCATCATCTTTCATACTTGTAGCAGATTTACCACGACCACCACGTTTTTGTGCCTGATAATCTGAAAGTGGTTGTGTTTTAGCATATCCGGTTTGTGATACTGTCAAGACCACTTGTTCTTCAGGAATTAAATCCTCACGGCAGAAATCCACACCCGCTTCAATAATTTCGGTACGGCGAGCATCGCCATATTGTTGTAATACGGCAGCTAACTCTTCACGGATCACATTCATTAATAAAGAAAAATCATTCAAAATTGCGGTTAACTCAGCGATTTGACCAAGAATTTCACTATATTCAGCATGTAATTTATCTTGTTCCAGACCAGTTAAACGGTGTAAACGTAATTCCAGAATTGCAGCGACTTGTGTAGGTGATAAACGATAATTTTGACCATCCAGACCAAAGGGACGCTCAGGATCTTCTCCTTCGATTTCATCAGGACGAACTGAAACCGAACCTGCTTTTTCCAATAAAGCAATTACGCCACCAGACTGCCACTCACCTGCTAGTAAACGCTCACGGGCCTGAGCAGGATTTGCAGAAGTTTTAATGGTTTCGATAATTGCATCAATGTTGGCAAGCGCAACGGTTAAACCTTCTAAAATATGCCCACGTTCACGTGCTTTACGTAGTTCAAACATAGTACGGCGAGTGACAACTTCTTGGCGATGGCGAACAAATGCTGCAATCAAATCTTTTAAGTTCATTAATCGCGGCTGGCCATTGTCCAGACAAACCATGTTAATGCTAAAAGAACTTTGTAATTGTGTTTGCAGGAATAAATTATTGACAATAATTTCTGCATTTTCACCACGCTTTAAATCAATGGCAATACGCATACCATCTTTGTCTGACTCATCACGTAATTCAGAAATTCCCTCAATTTTCTTTTCCTTAACCAGTTCAGCAATACGCTCAATAACTCTGGCTTTATTAACTTGATAAGGAATTTCAGTAAACACGATCGTTTGACGATCAGTTTTATCATTACTTTCAACGTGATACTTACCACGAATAAATAAACGTCCTTTACCTGTACGATAAGCATCATAAATACCTGATTTACCATAAATCAGACCACCTGTTGGAAAATCAGGACCGGTAATATGCTGCATCAAGCCTTCAATGGCAATATTTGGATTATCTACATAAGCCAGACAGGCATTAATCACTTCCGTTAAATTATGTGGTGCCATATTGGTTGCCATACCTACGGCAATACCGGCAGCACCATTTACCAATAAATTTGGAATACGCGTTGGTAATACGTCTGGAATACGTTCAGAACCATCGTAATTATCTACCCAATCGACCGTATCCTTTTCTAGATCAGCAAGTAATTCATGCGTTAAACGCGTCATACGAATTTCAGTATAACGCATTGCTGCAGCACTATCGCCATCAACAGAACCAAAATTTCCCTGACCATCGACCAGTAAATAACGCAAACTAAAATCCTGCGCCATACGTACAATCGTGTCATATACTGCGGTATCCCCATGTGGGTGATATTTACCGATGACATCACCAACAACACGGGCAGATTTTTTATAGGCTTTATTGTAATCATTACCTAACTCGTGCATTGCAAATAACACACGGCGATGTACAGGCTTCAAGCCATCACGTACATCAGGTAAAGCACGTGATACGATAACGCTCATCGCATAATCGAGATAGGAATTTTTGAGTTCATCCTCAATCGCAATCGGGCGAATTTCCGATACGCTCATGCATACTCCTTGATACAGGTAAAACTACCTATAATTCATTCATTTAAATTAAAAAAGTGATCTTATTGCAATCACTTAAATTTAGCTCAATGCAGCATTAAAAAAGTTGCCAAAGTATAGCATATAACGGCTTTGCATTAAGGTTTTAAGCCATTTTTTTACGAATAAACAGCGTTGCTATACATAGTATCGATGATCATTTTTATAGTCTTAGATTCTCAAATAAACCATTTAAAAAATACGATCTTTACGTGAATAAAAATATTCATTGCACTTTTGAGTAATTATTTGCAGTAAAATCATGAATTATGCTGATAAAAAAAGCAATCATACATTTCTTGGCATTTTTTTATTGAGTTTGGCTTGACCCTAAGCTTTTTTTACCTATAATGAGCAACACATTCTCCCATAGCTCAGTCGGTAGAGCGACGGACTGTTAATCCGCAGGTCCCTGGTTCGAGCCCAGGTGGGAGAGCCAAAATTTTTAAATCCCAATGTCATCATATTGGGATTTTTTTATTATTATGAACGTACAGATAATTATTGAAGCAATATAAATAAAATTCAATACAGATTACTAAGGTTTGTTGACACTTTTAGATTAACAAATAGTGAAGTAAGAAAATTAACCCCCAAATCCAATTCTACTATTAGTTATGTTTCGTATTCTATGAACAGATTAATACTGGCAAAAGTTGAAAGCTATTTTGCATAATTTATACATTCATCACTGCTCAAATTTAAGAAATTTTATTGAGGCTATTTTGTATAAAATAACAACTTTATATCTTCGATGTGATATACCCACTAGCTTTGAACAACTCAACTCGATTTTTAAATGTTTTAATCATTGACCAATGGTGGAAAGTTACTTGATATATTTTAATTACTATCACTATGCACTGATATGATAATAGCTGTTCATCTATTATTTTCATATTCATGTTCATCAACATTCTGCTGGTATAGCTGATTAGGCAATCTTTAGAAGTGCAAAAGAAAACTCTTCCAAAATATATTTAGTTATAGATTAAAATGAGAATCCTATTGATTTCATTATGATAGATGAAACCACACATGACGTTATAACCCACTCAATATGACAAGTTAAAAAACTATTAAAGTTCTGTTGCATTAGCTTATATATTTTTATAACTCCTTTGTTGCTTAAATTATAAACACTACTTTAAACCTATAAATTTTTATACCATAAATAGTGTTGTTTAAAATAGTCTAATAAATATTCTAAAAATAAATGTGTTTTTTGGGGGAATAAGCTTTCGATGAGGAAAAACAGCATAAATTGTCGTAGGCTCAACTTGATGGTCAGGCAATACTTGCTCCAGTTTTCCGCTTTTTAAATCATCGGCCACATGCCAGATTGAATGATTAGATATGTCTAAACCAGATAAAGCAGCCTGTCGGATACCTTCACCAGAATTTGAAATAAAATATCCACTGACATTAAGCTGTTGCGTTTTTCCATTTTGATCAATGAAATTCCATGTATTAATTAAATCATGTTCATGTTGTTGCAAAATGCAACGATGAGCAGTCAATTCACAGAGAGATTTAATACATTGGTTAGCTCCCAGTTTATACAATAATGAGCATCATGCTTTCAAGATTGCATAATAAAGTTTTTGTATAAAAAAAGCGAAGTCACGCAAGGAGATGTGACTTCACTGCATTTAAAAACGAGCAAAAGTAATGGTCAAGTAAAATCAAATCCTCTTATGGCAAAGTATTTTGCATTCTATGAGAAAATCCCTCTCTCTGCTGAGGTTCAGAAGCAATAATACAACTCACCAAATGAACGAATTCAACATGCCAATTATGAGATGGATTTAGAAATCACTAAATTGAAACGACTTCTATGAATCACACAAATTGAGAAGTTTAAATTACTCTATACCAGTTGAATTGCACAAATAATATATCGACTCATGAACACCACACAGAGATATATCCTAGATAGCCAAGCTCGTTATTTTCTTCATAAACCTATAAGCAAAATATCCTTAAAATCCAGAAATGATCAACTCAGCAGTAAAAAATTAACACTTTACCAGTAATCGAGATTTTAAATTACCTAAAATATAAACCTTGGGATAAAGACTGACATGCCATCCCACTCCACCCGAATGTATTTTATTTTTATTGATGCCATCAAAAGTTTTATGTAAGTTACAATGTGGAATAAAAGTACAGATAAAAAATAAGCCCTTGTAAAAATAAGGGCTTATTTAAATATTTGGCGGAAGCGGTGAGATTCGAACTCACGGAGGACTCACACCCTCGTCGGTTTTCAAGTTATTGGGACTTACACTTTACTGGGCTTTATTAACATTTAGTAAGCCATACATTCCTTTACAAAACAATGCCTTGAAGCTATATTTTGTTTTATGTAGCTTGTTTATGCTTTCCCTGTATCGCTTACAAATTGCTTACGAGTTACAGTGCAAAAAGGCAAGCGACTACGCCAATAGTCCTTGCCTGTGGTTATATCCCTACTAGGAAACAACAAATGAATCATACTACATTTATCGCCAACTACAATGTCGGTGAGGAGTTCTATCATGCCTAAGTTGACTAAGAGCTTCATCGACAAATACCCTGCACCAATCAGCAAAGATAAATTTGAATGGGATACTGAATTAAAAGGTTTCGGTATTCGAGTTACCCCTAAAGGTCGTGTTAGCTTTATTGTGCAAAACCGTGTTAATGGTCGCTCGGAACGTATTACTATCGGGCAGTATGGTGTCTTTGCCCCTGACCAAGCACGTGACATTGCCCGCGAGCATTTACGCACAATGCGCATGGGTACAAGCCCAACAGCACAGGCAAAAGCACATGCATTAATGTCTATTACATTGCGTGAAGTTTGCGACTCTTACATTAAAGACAGATCGCTTAAAGAAAGTTCACAAAGTGAAATTCGCAGACATGTGACCACAAGTTTTGAAGCATGGCAGGATACTCCTATTGCAGCAATTAACCGTGAGGATGTGAATAAACGCTACAACCAACTTAAAGAACATGGTTTACGTGGTAATGCCCCTGCACCTGCCCAAGCTAATCAAGCATTCAGCGTATTACGAGCATTAATTAATTACGCAATGGACGAATATAGAAAAGAAGACGGCACACCATTAATCCAAGAGAACCCAGTTAATATTCTTAAAAAGAAAATGGTGAAATTAAAACCTCGTACCAGTCGTATTCCTGATTCTAAGGTAAATGATGTTTGGAATTACCTGTGGTCAACAAGGGAAACTGCTTTTAACCGTGAAACTCTAGCAAGCATTGATTTAATCATTTTCTTAATGCTCACAGGCGCACGATTAGGCGAAGCTCGTTCTTTAACTTGGGATAGGGTCAATTTAGAGGAGGCATGGTGGCACATACCCGACCCTAAAAACCACAATCCAGTCTATTTACCCTTATCAACTCAAGCAATAGAGTTGCTCAAAGCTAGACCTAGAACAGAGGATTCACCTTTTGTTTTTGCTTCATGGTCAAAGTCAGGACACATTATTGACCCTAGAGATTCATTGAAACGTATGAGTGAAGTTGCTGGAACACCAATTACAGCACATGACCTTAGACGGACGTTTACCACAATAGGAGTGGCGCATTGTGGTATTGATTTAAACAAGGTTGAATTGCTGACAAACCATGTGCCAAAAGGGGTTACAGCAATTCATTATTTAGAAACTACGCACTTGCAATATTTACGCCCCGAAGTTCAGCAAGTGGCTGATTGGATTGATAAAAGCAAATCATAAAAAATCATTTGTGCATTAACATAAAACATAATATAGTTGTTTTTAACTGCAAACACCTCGCTTAATATTCACGTAACATGGGTTACATTATTAAGCTTGTATCTATCATGGGATAGAGGCTTCAAGGTTAATTTAAACTTGAGCTATCTGTCCCTTTTTTATTGCATGTCAGATAGCTCATTACTAAAGGAACTTTTGACATGACTATTTCAGCAAACAATCATAAAGATTTACTAACGACTAAAGAAGCCGCTTCATTACTTGGCTTTAAAAAGAACACCCTTGAAATATGGCGTACTAAAGGTAAAGGACCACAATTTATTAAAGTGGGATCTGATACCCAGTCACGTGTCCGCTATTTACGTTCAACCTTAATGGCATGGCTTGAAGCACAAGCGCATTCGAGTACGTCTTCGTATTCAGTTCAAACCTCCGACAAATAATTAATTTTCTGTTCTAAACCTTAAACGTATTGCGCTTATTGAAACCTGTGTCCAACACCTCTCCCGACCTAAGCCTATCGTAAACATACAATCAAAAAAAAGACTGCCGAAGCAGTCTTTTTGATAGGAATAAACTGGCATGAATAGCTTAAACCATACCCCTATTTTACCACAGCAAACTACGCAAGGCAGCCAAGCCCCACAGCAAACCTCTGTCATTATTAATGATTCAAATCTGTGGGCTAACCTTCCCAACGAGTTAAAAGAGCGTCCTCAATGGGTTGTAAGTGGAGCAAGTAAAGCCCCCCTTTATGTTGTAGATGGCTATGCCGTTCCTGCTAAATCAAATGACCCTACCACATGGATGAACTTTAATGATGCTTGTACCTTTGCATGGAACAATCGTGGCAGGGTAACGTCACATACGGACAAACACGGTATTGAAGTAAAACAGCAAGGTTATAGTATTGGATATATGCTTAGCGCAGAAGATCCATTTACCTGTATTGACTTGGATATTAAAGCAGATACCCCACAAGAACAGTGCGATCGTGCAAGCAGCATTATAAAAACTTTGAATAGTTATACTGAGTATTCTCAAAGCGGAAAAGGCTTCCATATATGGGTTTACGGTAATATTGGAAAAGGACTCAGACGTGATAATGTAGAAATATATTCTCAAGAACGATTTATTATTTGTACTGGTAATACTTTAAAAAGTGAACCCATTAAGTATAAGAAAGACATATTAGATAATATGGTTTCACAGCTACAGGATGAAAAAGGAAAGTTTGAACCACTGCCCGATCAACCACAAATTGAAAGTGATGACTCGATTATGGAAAAAGCTTGGAATGCAGGAAATAAAGAAAAATTTCAAGCGTTATGGTTTGCTGACTTAGATAATGATTCAGAAGCTATTGGTCTTGACCACAGTCAGGCCGATTTATCTTTAATCCAAATGCTTGCATTCTATACCAATAATAATGATCAACTTATTCGCTTATGGCATAAATCAAACCTTGGAAAACGAATAAAAGCAAACCGTAAAGATTACATTGAATCAACAATTAGAAAAGCGCGTCAAAATCAAGCACACGATGAGTACGAAGCAAATATTGGTAAAAAAATAGCAGACAATCTACTCGCAAGATATAACGCTCAAAAGCCTATCGGTATAAATAAATTTATCCCAACAAACCTATTAGATGTAATGAACCGACCTCCTATGGAATGGTTCGTTCAAGGTGTATTACCTAAAAAAGGACTAGCCACAATTTACGGCTTACCTGCTACTGGAAAATCATTTCTGATGCTTGATTTACTTTTTGCAATTTGCAAAGGTGAAGAATGGTTCGGAATGAAAACAAAGCAGTCTAAAGTTGCCTATATTAATCTTGAAGATATACATGGTATGGGAAATCGCTTACATGCTTATCAGGAAAGAAAAGGTTTAATCCCTGATAATGACTTTTTATACTATGAAATTTCTTTAAACTTTAAAGAGAAAGATCATGTAGAAGAATTAATTAATTCTATTAAAGAATATGCACCAAATTGTGGTTTAGTTTGTATAGATACCCTAGCTCAATCAGCAAATGGCATAGACGAAAATTCATCTACAGACATGGGTATGGTCATCGGTAAACTTAAGAAATTATCATCTGAATTAAATTGTTTAGTGCTTATCGTACACCATTCAGGCAAAATCCAAGGAAGTGGAATGCGTGGTCATTCCAGTTTACTTGGTGCTGTAGACTGTGCAATTGAAATATCATCTAACGGTTCTACAAAAAAATGGAATATTGCAAAATCCAAGAATGGTGCAAATGATATTGAACGACAATTTCATTTAGAACCTATTCCTTTAGGTATGGATGAAGATGGAAACCCCATTTCTTCAGCAGTTGTCACGCCAGTAATTGATATTCAAGCAATGAATAACCACAATAAAATACTAGAAGATCAAAATGAAGATGTAAATAAAGATAAGTGTATTCTGCAAGTGATACATGAAAATCCTGCTAGCCTTCAAAAAGACTGGGCGGTATTATTAGCTTTTAGTCCTGATAAAATGTCTAGAAAGAAAAACAGTCTAATTGAAAAAGGCTATTTAACTGAAAATGGTAAAACAGTTACTTTGA
The DNA here is from genome assembly GCF_008693185.1 of Acinetobacter qingfengensis. GTDB lineage: Bacteria > Pseudomonadota > Gammaproteobacteria > Pseudomonadales > Moraxellaceae > Acinetobacter > Acinetobacter qingfengensis. Next base: position 13,098 of record NZ_VXKN01000013.1, on the reverse strand, counting down.
CACCCAAAGGACTGGATTTAATTAAAATATAATTATAAAACAACAAGTTGCAGAGTTGCATTAATTTTGCAACTTTCCCTTAAAAGTTGCAAGCATTTTTACCGAGTTGCAGTTGCAACTTGTACTTGCAACTTTACTATTAAACCATTGTTTTTTCAATAAGTTGCATTGCAACTTTTATTTGCAACTTATTTAAAAAGTTGCAAAGTTGCACATATACCCCCCCCCTTTAGGGGGGGTTATGCTAATGCAACTCACGCTAACCACAGCAACAGCTCTTTATATTCACATTCTTCTGTTTATATAATTTCCTTCATTTCTATAACTTTTTCTTAGCTCAATAGATTACATGTTTAAAGCAATAATTATTAATACTGTGGTTAAAAATACGAATACTTGCTGATAATTAAATTATTAAACCCTTTACCCCTAAATACAGGTTTAAACATAGCGAAATTAGCACGACTTTCAGGGGTAAATAGCCTCTTTAAGCACTCGGTTGGTACAAGGGTACTGGCTACCATAAAAACTCGCTTAAAACGGCTATTTTCGCACTACAAAAATGCTTGTTTATACCCCCATATAATTTGTTATTTGCTGTAAATAATTTGTATCTATTTGATTTCGTCGCCATTTTAATTTGTTTTTCGTATGTTGTAAGCAATAAGTAATTATGCAACCAATATGCGAGTTCAAAATGTCTATATATCCTCTAATTACACCATCACTACATCCTGACAATATCAAACATCTTCAAGGCTATGATGAAGAAACTGCTTCTTATGTTCACATTGCTGCCCAAGCATTGAGTGAAGCCTACGAAGGTATCAATGATATTCATAAAGCACGTGAAGCAAGTAAGCGAAATCCTGTTTGGAATGAAGCAGCTCAATTAATCCAAACTGATGATTTTGCAAATAAGAAGCTTCTTAAAATTACTAAATCTATTGATTCTGCAAATGCAAACCTAAGTAAAAGCATTGCACATATTGAAAAGGAACTAACCACACCTTTGACAGCAGGTGCTAATGACCCTGTGGCTAATGAAATCCGCTCGCATGTTAAAAATATGAATAACAGCAAGCGTCGCAAATTCATTGAAGAAGCACAGCAGAAAAAAGACTTGCAAACACTTCAAGCCCTTTTAGGTGCTCCATCATACCTTTCAGGCTTAACAGATATTGAAGTTCAACATTACACACGTCAGCTCCATGAAATTCAAAATCCTGCCTTAGCTAAGCGATTAAAAGTAATGAAGAATGCAGCAACGTTACTGGGTGAACGTGGTGGCTTGGTATTTAAAGAAGTAGAAAAAGCAGTGGGTAAACCATCACACGTTATTCAAAAACTTCGTAAAGCGAAAAACGAAGCAGAACAAGCATTCATTTTAAATGACCAACGTGTCGATCTTTGAAATTGATAATTAATAGTTTAGATCAAGGAATTGTAATGACCACAAATTCAAAGACTAAAACAGCAGGAAATCCAAATTGGCGTAAGGGGATGAACTCCCCTAACCCACAAGGTCGCCCAAAAGGGATTATTGATAAACGAATGAAAGTGAATCAATCCCTACTAGCTGATGCTGATGATATTGCCAAAGTAGTGATTCAATCCGCTCTTTCAGGCGATATGCAAGCGGCTAGCTTAGTCCTCTCCCGTATTGCACCAACACTTAAAGCTCAAACAGAAACAGTCCAGTTTGAGTTAGATGCTACAGCAAGCGTAACCGAACAAGCTCAATCTGTTTTACAAGCTATTGCTGACGGCAATGTTGCGCCTGATGTGGGTAAACAAATCATTGAAGCGATTAATGCTTTAAATGGTATTCGTCAGATTGATGAATTAGAACAACGTATTAATGCTTTGGAGAAACACTAATGAAACTGCCAACACGAGAAGAATATGAATTTTTACGTTTTAAATTTACACAGGATATTGCACATGGTTCACCAAGTGAACGTTTGGTTGCAATGCATAATCTAATGCACATCATGGCGTTATATGCTTCCAGCGATGAACTCGAAGAAGTGTTTATTAAGCCTTTATTTGCAAAGCTTGAAGAAAAGCTAAATAGCCCATTACACCCATTTAGCGACTATGTACCCCCTACAGTACCAGTAACGGTTAAAACCATGCTACAGGGGCAACCGTGGGCACAATACCCTAACCCTAATTGTGGTCATACCGATAATGGCTAAGGTATTAAAAGACTTTCAAAGGCGTTTAGCTAAAGTCGAAACCCATAGAAAGAACAAAGCGACTACTATTAAATTAGTAGCCGCTTTTCCACCTATTTTGTCTTATGATGAATGGGAAGCTATTGCTGTACCACATCAACAACAATTAGTTGACGATACTAGAAATTAAAATCTATTTCTCCAAATTTAAACTTAGGGAAATCGTGTAAAGATTGCTCTTTCTCTTTATCTAAAACCCTTATAGGTGTTTCATCAACATCAAGTTTCCACCAACTACCATTTTCACTAACGGTTAAGCCCTTAACCAACTTACCATTAAATCTTTTATAAATAATTGGTTTTGCCACACCTCTATCACCCTCTGAATTACACTTTTCAATAATAGCTTCTATACAATTTAACATCCCTAATGAAATTTTAGATGGCATAGCAAGAAGTTTTTGATACTCCGTATTTAACTCATTTATATAAGATTTCATACCAATTACTCCAATGCTCCCCTTAGGAATCTGAGTAATTATAGGTACTGCCTTGATACCCGTATCCGTTTGTTCTTCTGTTAATTTAACCTGATAAAGAAAATTTTCTCTTGTATGCGGGCAAGATAAAGCAAATAGATACTCATTATTAATCACTCTTTTCCAACTATCAGGACCTAAAACATGTTTAGATGCTGAACTAAGAGCTTCTTTTATTGAATATTCAATAATCTGCTTAATATTATCAATAGTTATAGAATTAAAAATATCCCTATCTAAATATACATCATCGTCATATTCTGTATATGCAGGTCCATATAATTGGTTATCTCGTGTATTACAATGCCTGATTAATGAATATTTAATACCATTTTCATCGTAATCATGTTTTACCCTTATCTTATCTAAATGCCCAACAACACTATTTATCACATGCTGTGCTATCAATGTACTTCCAGCTAAGGCTATTACACATTCACCTTGATAACCTCTAAAAGGCACATAATTTTTAAATGTTCTTAAAAAATATGGTGCATGTACTACAATAGGAACAGCATATATTTTTTTAAAACCAGAAAGTAATGGCACATTATCTGAAGTAATTGCAGAGTCACCTATAAAAAAGATCTCGTCACCTTCATAACCTGCTACAACTAACGTCATAAATTACCCCAAATTTCCTACGATTAATGCTAAAGCCTTTGCACCTAATAATTTAACTGTATCAAAAGTTAGCTCTAAACCTTTATCTAAAGCAGTACTCTTAATCTTATCCCACACTGGTTGACTTCTAATTGTGTCTAGGAGTTCATGACCTTTCCATGTTAGCCCATCAATATTAAAAGTCTTATCTCTATCATCAACAAATATATATTCGTATGAACCAGTCAAAAAGCCTGCTTCTATAAGTAAAAGTGTATGTTGAACCACATTACTTATCTGTTCCGAGTTTTCTAAGTATTTATTAAAACTATCATCTTCAACAGCAATAAGAACCTGTCTAATAATTTCCCAATCTCTTTTCATCTTTACCCTACTTTAGATTATTTTTAATCTTCTCTACCAAATCTGCTTCAATTAAACCTTTCGATAAGCAAGTTAGTGTTACATCAAAAGTTGTACTTCCAACTTTATATTCACCTTGAATATTACTTTTAATACTTAAAGAGTTTTCATCAATAATAATATTCTGCGCTACTGTGGTTTTTGTTCGCTTATCTTTAAGGTAATCAATACCCATTACCTTACCACAATCAGCATAACTTGGATCTATTCTATAGTCCTTAGAAGCTGTGGTTATCACACCTGCATCCAAGTCTGAACTTGTTATCTGGTATCCTTCTAAAGCCAAAGCACGTTTAGAAGCTTTAAATATTTCTTCTTTAGTTGCCTCTACTCCCACCGAAACACTCTTACTCTCACCTACTGGTGGTTTATAAGCCATTGATAAAGTGGAAATGGAAAAAGCTAAAATACTGACAATTATTTTTTTCATATCATTTTCTTTAGTCTAAAAACTATACGCAGTAAAGTATCATAGAGAATAACTTCAATACACTGATTTAATGAAAGATATTTATTTTTAATTTTGTTTTTTGCTTACTACAGGCTTACGTTGCATAACCCTAGAAACAACAAAACCCTGAGAATGTCAGGGCTAAGTCGTTGATATTTGGCGGAAGCGGTGAGATTCGAACTCACGGAGGGGTATAAGCCCTCGTCGGTTTTCAAGACCGGTGCATTAAACCGCTCTGCCACGCTTCCAATGGCGGCTATATTATAAAGTTTTTTTTACTTTGGCAATTATTTTATTTAAATACAATGATGATTTGCTTATATTTAAAGCATTTGCAGTTTTCTTAACGCTGATAACGAATAGCATTCACATACCACAACCTTTTTCCCAAAGGCGTTATCACTTCAAACTCATCATTGACTGCTTTAGCAAGCATTGCTCTAGCCATTGGAGAATCAATCGAAATATAGTGAGGTTCACTATCAAAAATTTCATCAATGCCAACAATTCGAATAGTAATTGTTTCACCTTGTTCATTTTCAATATCTACCCAAGCACCAAAATAAACTTTACCATCCTGTTCAGGTGAATAATCAATAATTTTAAGCTGCTCCATACGTTTTCCTAGATAGCGTACTCGGCGATCAATTTTCCTAAGCAGCTGTTTATTATATTGATAGTCTGCATTTTCTGATCGATCTCCCAAACTTGCAGCCCAACTGACTTTTTTAGTGACTTCTGGTCGCTCTACATGCCACAATTGCTGTAATTCCTGAGCAAGTTTATCGTGTCCCTCACGAGTAATTAACACAGACTTCATACTTTGACCATTTTTTAACATAGTTTTGCAAAAGTTCAAGCTATCCGCAATAAACATGACATTTTACTTCATTAACCCCAGATATAGTCCCTCTACAGGCAGATTTTCTCTTAAAAATATTGTATAGGATTTGACCAAAGCATCTTTTTTAGATAATATCTGCGCCCTTGTGAGGTTTTTGCATATTTTTTGTTCTATTTTCTCCCTAATTTAACGCCGCAATTGCCTTTTTAATAGTATTACGTGTCGTTATTTACGTCATGTCTGCTCTAACACATACCATTTTTTCTTTTAAGACATAGGTATTCAGTCTTGAATGATAAATGATTTTGTCGCCGGAGACTCCATGAAGTCTGTGAAACAAACATCCCGATCGAGGCTATGCCTCGATTATATTCAATCTCTACCTTTTTTTAAGACTATCCTGACAATTGCCATTCTTATTCCTTTGAGTTTAAATGTAACTCAAGGCAAACAATTTTTCCAAAAAATTGGAAAAACTGATAGATATAAGCAGGTAGTTAATAACGATCAGCTTATAAAATCAAACAATACACAAGTGCTTACGATTGTAACTGTAGAAAATTCCACCACCCTTTTTAATCAAGATGGTTTTGCCTACGGTTTTGGTTATGATTTGATTCGTAATTTTTCTGATCAAATGAATCTTAGACTCGATGTAAAAACCGTTGCGAACGAAGCAACAGCACTAAAATGGGTAAAACAAGGTAAAGCACAGATTGCCTTATCTACAGCCCCAATCAATCAAGTTGAAGATTTCGGATTAATTGCGGTGGAAAGTAGCTGTGGAATACCAAATACTCTGCAAAAATATGGACTAGATCCAAATTTATCTCTTGTTTTTCAATCTGCTGAAAAAACATTAACTGCATCTGCAAGCGGTTATTTATGTCAGGCACAGCAATCTGGTGCCATCCAGCAACTTGCATCTTTTTATGATCAAAATTATTTAAATGATCACGATTTAGATGTGGTTACCCGTAACTTGGAAAATCGTTTACCTATTTATAAAGCGAATTTTAAGCAAAGTGCTCAAGCACATGATTTAGATTGGCAATTTTTAGCTGCAATTGGTTATCAAGAATCTTATTTAAATCCAAACTCAATCTCCCCTACCGGTGTCAGAGGGGTAATGATGCTAACGCAAAATACAGCAAGAGCCATGGGAGTGAGTGATCGTACCAATCCCGCACAGAGCATTCAAGGTGGAGCGAAATATATTGATGCTATGTTAGAGCAATATGATGATGTTCCTCAGCCAGATCGCAATTGGTATGCATTGGTTGCCTACAATATGGGGCCAGGCGCACTTAATCAGATCATGGCTCAACTACAGCGTCAGGGTAAAAACCCAAATCAATGGGTCAATGTTTATCGTTATTTACAGGAACATCAACATCGAAATAATCGTTATAGTCAGGCGTTACAATATGTTAAACGAATTAGAGTTTATCTGGAACATATCAAAACATCATCGTTAGCCAATGTGTAAAAAAGAAAAAGCCCCGATTTATTACAAATAGATCGGAGCCAATTCAGTTATCTCGATTTATGCTGTGGTTTGTTCCAAAATCTTTTTAAATAATGTTTTTTGTTCTACACTTGGTTTTACTGTTTGTAAAGCCATAAGTTGACTCATATCACCCTGAACTTTTATCTTTCCAGACATGAATGCTTGCATAGCTGCTGCCATGTCAAACTCCAGAAACACTTTACGCAAAGTATCTGCATCAATTGCTAATGTGGTTTTGGCGGCTTCTGATAAACCTTTCTGAATTTTTCCGCCATTTAAGGCCAATTCAGTTTTACTACCATCGGTATTATCTACAACCAAATTTACACCCAAACTTTCAAGTGCTGGCGGTAAATTTAAATCCCCTGCTTCAGCAGTAAGTTGTTCTACGGTAGCAAACCAATCATCAGTTAAAAGAGCAGGCATTTTGATTCCTCATTTCATTTTCAAGATTTTGATGATTCATATTTAAGTAAATTCTACTTAAACATCATACTTCCTTGCCCTGTTATAACATGCTTGCAAGGTTAGGGTACAGGCATTTTACATACTTTACAGATTTTTTCAGGCCAACGCGACTAAAGGCTAATACCATCATTTCAGGTATATCCCACAAAAACCGGCGTCTTAACATATTTATTTAAAGTATCTATAAATCAAAAACTTGATTTATTAAAATCATTCTGCTGCAAAACTCAGATTAACCACATCCAAACGTTTTTTCATTTCTTCCGGATCTTTAAAATCCAACTCACGCTTTGAATCTAGAACTTCGAAGTCAAATAATTCCCGATCAGCTAACTGCGAGGGTGACACATTTTGTAATGCGCCAAAAATACTATGTAGACGTTTCGGATATTGTTTATCCCAGCCACGTAACATGTCATTGATCATGGCACGTTGCAAGTTTTCCTGTGAACCACACAGATTACATGGAATAATTGGAAATTTACGCAATTCTGCATATTTGATGATGTCTTTTTCTTCAACATACGCCAGTGGTCGAATTAAAATATTCTTTTTATCTGAAGATAATAATTTAGGCGGCATAGCTTTCAAACTGCCGCCATGAAATAAATTCAGAAAAAAAGTTGCAATGATATCGTCACGATGATGCCCTAAAGCTACTTTAGTTGCACCAATTTCCTGAGCAAAACCATATAAAGAACCACGGCGTAAACGTGAACATACAGCACAATAGGTTTTACCTTCTGGAGTTAAACGTTTGGTAATACTATAGGTATCTTTTTCCAAAATATAATAAGGAATATGATTTTCTTCCAAGTATTTAGGCAAAATATCTTCCGGAAATCCCGGTTGTTTTTGATCTAGATTAACCGCAACAACATCAAAGTTAATTGGTGCAATCCGTTTAAATTGAAGCAGAATATCCAGTAAAGTATAACTATCTTTGCCTCCAGAAATGCAAACCATGACTTTATCGCCATCTTCAATCATCTTGAAATCACGAATGGCATGTCCAACTTGACGGCGCAATTTTTTCAATAAACGATGATAGGCTGAACTGGTTGGCAATTCTGGTTTAAAATTAAATCCTAAACTACGGTTTTCAACTGGCGAAAATGTTGACACGTTCTTTTCCTATACATCGAAAAAAATAAGGCAAGTATTCTACTCCATCCTCAAAAAAATACACAGCACTATTCCTCTACTTTTTAGTATTCATACAATTTTTATATAAGCTTAATCATTTCATCACAAAACTCTGCTACTGTTGATTATTTAGCCTTAAGCTGTTGATGGATACGTTATTTTTATTTTTTCCACAAAAGCTGTGGATAACTTTATGGATAACTAAACACTTGACAAAAGCTGGGCAAGAAAAGTTAAGGCTTAGCTACAATTTGATTATTTTTTAATCACATTATTTTGTTTATATTTTTCAAATAGTTAAATAATGCAATAGACAATAAAATAATTTTTTTAATTTTTTTTGAAAAAAACACATCTTAAAAAGTCAAGCATTAGTTATGAATTTTTAATCAGTCAAAATCTTATTTGTTGCTTTTATTTTCTCTAATTGCTGTTTTTTTGCTACACTAGCCACGTTGTATTATTACCGATTGGTATTTGTCATAAATGAATAATAAATTAACCTATCGAGCGTCATTCCCTTTTTTACTCACTGGGTTATTGGCACTTTTAAATACACCTGCTCAGGCAGGTCATCTTTATGTCTACAAAGATGCAACGGGTACACCATTACTGACCGATAAGCGACAAAATCACGCACATTATAAACAGGTGAAAGTAACCTATTTTTCTGATAGCAATGTACATCGCTATTCAAACTGGGGAAACTCGGAAGCAGCCGTGTTACCAAGCTTTAGTAAAACAAAAAATGCCTACGATGGAATTATTAAAGCTGCTGCACAAAATTATGGTGTTGCAGAGGGTCTAATTAAGGCAGTAATGCATACCGAATCAGGTTTTAATGCTACAGCACGCTCACCTGTTGGAGCACAGGGACTTATGCAACTTATGCCTGCTACAGCTCGGCGTTTTAATGTTGGTAATGTCTATGATCCTGCTCAAAATATTCATGGCGGTGCTAGGTATCTCAGCTGGTTAATAAAAAGATTTAATGGTAATACCACCTTAGCTTTAGCTGCGTATAATGCAGGTGAAGGTAATGTAACAAAATACGGTGGTATACCGCCATTTAAAGAAACACAGGACTATGTACGCCGAGTATTAAGTCGTTATAATAATTTGTATGCAGATGGTATTAGTATAAGTTCTCAGACTCAAACCTCAACTGGTAGCAATGCAAACAATCCCGGTATATTGGAAACTCGCAACATACGCTCAGCGTCACAGCGAGAAATTATCTTAATTAATGGGGTTTATACTGATCGGATAGCACAATAGTTTTTACATAACAGTCCAGCAAAATTTCATTGTTATACATGAAATTTTACACTTGAAATTGATTTAATTTCCCTCATAAAACACACATGCTATAGTATTATACTGGCATGTGTAAATTTCCATACACCTTATTTTATCTTTTAGAGGATTCATTCCATGATGCGGATTGGTTTGTTTTTGCTTACCAACCTCGCAGTTCTCGTAGTTGCAGGTCTAATCTTATCCATCCTTGGGGTTGGTAGCTATCATACATCTGGTGGTTTAAACCTATCTAGCCTACTGGTATTCTGTTTTGTCTTTGGTATGGCTGGTTCTCTAGTTTCGCTATTCATGTCAAAATGGATTGCTAAAAAAACCACAGGTACACAAATTATTGAGTCACCAAGTAATCAGGGTGAACAATGGTTATTACAAACTGTTGCAGATCTTTCTCAACGTGCAGGCATCAAAATGCCTGAAGTTGGTATTTTTTATTCGCATCAGTCCAACGCTTTTGCAACTGGCTGGAATAAAAATGATGCGCTTGTAGCGGTTTCTTCAGGACTGCTGGAACGTATGTCTGCCGATGAAGTACGTGCTGTTCTAGCACATGAGATCGGGCATGTTGCCAATGGTGATATGGTGACACTTTCTCTCGTTCAAGGCGTGGTCAATACCTTTGTAATGTTTTTTGCCCGTGTCGTGGGTGATTTTATCGATCGAAACGTTTTTGGACGTGGCGATAATGAAGCACCTGGAATTGGCTATTTTGTCACAACGATGGTTCTGGATATTGTATTTGGTATTCTCGCAAGCACCATTGTACTTTGGTTTTCACGTTATCGTGAATATCGTGCTGATGAAGCTGGTGCCCGCCTTGCTGGTAAACAAGCCATGATCTCAGCCCTATTACGCTTGCGTGATGAACAAAATATGCCAGATCAAATGCCTAAAGAAATGCAAGCTTTCGCCATCGCTGAAGGCCAGCATCAAGGTTTTAGTCTAGCAGCACTTTTCCATACTCATCCAAGTATTGAACAACGTGTAGAAGCTTTGCAAAAATTAAATGTACAATAATTTTTTGGATTTTCATAAGACGCTTCTGTAAAGAGGCGTTTTTTATTCTTAAATAAATATAAGTTATCAAATAATAATTTAAAAATAGAATGAATATAAACTTAATGTATTAGAATAAGCTCCTATTACAAATGACCGCCATTGATTACACCGATAAAAATTATTATTATTCCAATTATCTGTAGAAAAAATGAATTTTTTACATCATTCCAATATAAAACCAAAAATATCAAGGAAAGTGGAGAAATAAATAAACAAATTAATCCCCATAAAATATTTGTTTTAAATGCTGTAATTAAAAAATCAATTCCACCAATCAGAAAAAAATCAAACCCAAATAAACTAAAAAAGTCATATTATTATTCTATTTACACCATTGTTTTTCACAAGGAATGCCATCATTATTACCATCCATTTTTGTCCCGGGACAGTTTCGTAAAAAATACGTTGCTTCGGCACAAGAAGTCATTTGTGAGCAATGTGTTCGTCCATCACAGTGAAATTTGGGCTCAGTATCGACTTGCGAAATTTCCGCCACTTCATAATCTGATGTAGCATCTTTTTTACTTTGGAAATGCACTATGGCACACCAAACAGCGATAAACATCACCAAAACAATCAATAATTTCTGCACAACTTAGCATCCAATTTTTGCACCCAAAACAGGTGCATTATAATCTGAACCTAAAATCGGTGCAATGAACAATATCAAATTATCAGTTCATGCACCTCAGCATGTCTGGCTTCGACAATATTTAATTCAACGCAGGCTAGAGCTTGGGCTTTCTCAACGGGCTTTAGCAACTCGCTTAGGTGTGATTTATTCTTTTATCGGTAAAGTCGAAACAGGCGATCGTCGATTAGATATTTTTGAGCTGATAAGTTATTGTAGTGCTTTAGAATTAGATGCAATTGAAGTATTACAACAGATTTATGGTAAATTTTACTCGACTCATAAAAAAATCCCTTGACGTAAAATCAAGGGATAACTATATATTAGCGTTTAATAGATTCTAATATCTGTTGTGCTTGTTCTATTGCCTGTTGTTTATCACAATCATCTAAATCAACCAAATGAATTTCATGTTGTATTGCACCTCTCCCCACTACTTCTAATGGGCCATAATCATCATAAGGTTCCCCTGTATAAGCATTAATCGCATGATAATCATCTTTAGTAAAATCTGTCCCTAGTTTTTGGGCAACATAAATATATGTCCATGCTTCGATATCATGATTAAATAATTTATTATATAAAAAATAATCTATTGCCTCGATATCACCTTGGTTTGCTAAATATTTTAGCTGAATCTTTGCAATTTCAACCTGATTAAAATTTACTTCATTTACATTTAGTGGAAATTTTTCAATCATCTTCTGATATTGTTGACTAAGTGCAACCAAATCATCAAACTTTTTCCTATTTAATTTTGCTTGAGTTTTATTGGTATATTTCATTTTTTCATTATCCCAAACTGCACCAAAATTTGACCCTTCTCGTCCATAAGGTGCAATCTGATTGGCTAAATACAAATAATATTTTGCAATAATCCCTATTGCATCTTTATTTCCTTTTTCTACAAATAATTGAAGCTCATCTAAATGATCCTCAATGATTTGAAAATTATAGAATTGTCCATCTTCACATTCGATAAAATCTAATTCATCATACCCCAAAATATCTAGCTCAAAACCATCTAGACTTCCATTTTCAAATTCTAAATAACCTAAAGCCTTTCGAACTGACTTTAAGTTCATATAAAACATATTTAAGAATAAAAATTCCCGATAAATGACTTGAATAAGATGAAGTAGAAAAGTCTTAGGTAATTCTTCATCAGATAATTGATTAAGCCTTAAAATAAATCGTTGAATATTATCTAAAAATTCTCGGCCTTCGTAATCATCCCAAATCAAATTATCTTCATCATGCCAGTTTTCATTAGAATAATCCATTTCGGGTAGTTTATTTAGAATATCTAGCGTTAATGTTTGTAATAACCGATGTTGTTCGTACTCTTTCGAGTTATTATATTGAACATTAATAAGAATATTTCCCGAACGGAATGCAGCATAAGAATTATAACCTTCATAACATGCTAATAGCTCATAAATATGAGAACGAGCAAATTCAAAGTTACATTCTGATTGAATTAATTTTGCGGTACGAAATACAAAATCTTTAAGGGTGGCATTGTGTGTAGACATAATAATCTCTCATTCAATCCATAATTATTCTGGCATATGTTATTCATAGAATGTTTATTAAGTTCAATAACGCATGTTTAAACAGACTTAATAAACCAAGCCAGATGGATTGATTTCAAGAAAATTAAATTTGATATACTGAATAAAACTCAATATGTAAAATAAACCCTTTTTTACTCATGCGTAAGTACGGTAGGCAACCTTAATATCTAATTATACTCAAAAATGTTAGGCTTACAAGCTTTCTCTAGATTATAAAATTCACTAAAAGAAGAACCCCCGGCAGGATGACTACCGGGGGTTAGAATAATGAGCTGGCGATGACTTACTCTCACATGGGTAACCCCACACTACCATCAGCGCGAAGAGGTTTCACTTCTGAGTTCGGTAAG
>NZ_VXKN01000012.1 GCF_008693185.1 Acinetobacter qingfengensis | reverse complement strand
CACCTGTTGAATTAACAACTGTTCCACCTGCATTCACGCTGTTCAGGTTGATATCATTGTTCAAGTTGTACTTATAGGTATTTGTCGTAGCATCATAGGTCGCTGTGGTATTACTACCATCAGCAAAGTTGACTGTATCACCCAGCTTCACATTGTCCGCAGGCGTAACGCCATTTACCGCAAAGTTCAGGCCTTTGTCTGCTGTTGCCTGTGCTGTATCTGCTGCATCCTGCGCCGCTGTCACATTCTGATTGGTTTGATAAAGCTGGCTACCATTCACGACATCTTTCGAATTGGCTGCAACTGTACCGTCTTCGACACCCGTGATCTTGTTGGTGGTGCTGTCTATTGCAACTGTACCAACTTCAACTTTATCAAAGTTTACTTCCTTATTGGTCGCAACTGTATAGCTCGTACTGCCATCTGCATTCACTTTAGACTGAACATTAATGTTGTCCCCTGCATCCACTTTAGTGGTTGCTGCCGCCTGAGCTTTGTTCAACTGTTCAACGTTAACTGCATCTGTCGCATTGCTTCCTGCTGTTACACCGGTAATCTTGCCACTTGCTGCATCAAGTTTGATTGCGCCTGCCTGTACACCACTGTTATCTACTTTACTTACACCAACAGTGACACTGCCAGTATTACTTAAGGTAATGTTGTCATTCAGATTGTACTTATAGGTATTTGTCGTAGCATCATAGGTCGCTGTGGTATTGCTACCATCAGCAAAGTTGACTGTATCACCCAGCTTCACATTGTCCGCAGGCGTAACGCCATTTACCGCAAAGTTCAGGCCTTTGTCTGCTGTTGCCTGTGCTGTATCTGCTGCATCCTGCGCCGCTGTCACATTCTGATTGGTTTGATAAAGCTGGCTACCATTCACGACATCTTTCGAATTGGCTGCAACTGTACCGTCTTCGACACCCGTGATCTTGTTGGTGGTGCTGTCTATTGCAACTGTACCAACTTCAACTTTATCAAAGTTTACTTCCTTATTGGTCGAAACAGTCAATTTATTGCCGGCCTGTTCTACCGCAACATTATCACCTGCTACAAAGGTCACCGTCTCATCCGGACTGATTTGCTCAACCGAACTACCGGAAACTGCACCACTACCTACTTTATCCGTAGTCAGTTTCCAGCCTTTGTTGGCAACTTCATTCACTGCCTGCAACTGACTAACATTCACTGCATCTGTTCCGGCTTCTCCTGCCGTTACACCGGTGATCTTGCCACTTGCTGCATCCAGTTTGATTGCACCTGCCTGTACACCACTGTTATCTACTTTACTTACACCAACAGTGACACTACCAGTATTACTTAAGGTAATGTTGTCATTCAGATTGTACTTATAGGTATTTGTCGTAGCATCATAGGTCGCTGTGATATTACTACCATCAGCAAAGTTAACTGTATCACCCAGTTTCACATTGTCCGCAGGCGTAACGCCATTTACTGCAAAGTTCAGGCCTTTGTCTGCTGTTGCCTGTGCTGTATCTGCTGCATTTTGCGCCGCTGTCACATTCTGATTGGTTTGATAAAGCTGGCTACCATTGATCGCTTCATTGCTTGAACTGTTTACTGCACCATCTGCAAGGCCACTGATCTTATTCGTGGTTTTATCTATTACTACACCACCAACTGTAACTTTATCAAAGTTTACTTCCTTATTGGTCGCAACTGTATAGCTCGTACTGCCATCTGCATTCACTTTAGACTGAACATTGATATTGTCACCTGCATCTACTTTAGTGGTTGCTGCAGCTTTGGCTTTGGTTAACTGTTCAACGTTAACTGCATCGGTTGCATTGCTTCCTGCCGCAACATTTTTGACCTGTTGACCACCTGCATTGATTCCTGCGGCTGTTACACTGACAATTTTGGTTGTATCTGCATTGTTGATGACTAGACCATTATTATTAACAACGGTATTTCCTGTAGTCACGCTACCCGTTGCACCCAAATTAATATCTTTTGCCAATTTAACCGTTAAAGTATCACCACTTGCTGTAACCCCAATATTTCCATCTGTAAGCGTTGCTGAATTGGTTGCACCTCCCTTAATGTTTAAGGTACTGCCTAGCTGACGAGCAACAGATCCGGAATCCCCTGTAAAGGTTAAGGGTTGTTTAACAGCATTATCCAGTGCATCAATCGCCGCCCCGACAGTATGCACAGTCGTTGTTGCGCTAGACGATGCTGGATTAGATGTTACTTCATAGGAAGGCTGATTGATTGAACCACTGGAATCAACGGTCGCACCTCCACCTAGATAGTTTGCTGTAGATTGTTGTAAATTATTCAAAGCAACATTTGTGCTATATAATTGACTACCATTAATTGCATCTGTACTTTCAGCACTCACATAACCCGCAGCAACATTCTGAATACGACGTTTTTCTGTGGCACTACCTACTGATACAACGCCTGTTGCCGTTCCACCGGCATATTTATAATTAATATTGCCAACGTTTTGTTCATTATAAATATCTTTGGCTTTGGTTGACGCATTACTGCTAACATAAGCAGCTTCATTACCTAAAAATACCGAATCGCTGGTTGTTGTTTTAATATTACTTCCCAGAACAAAAGTATCAGTTGAAGCACTGCCAATTTCATTGCTATTACCAATTACAAAGCTATTACTGGCCTTGATATCATTACCATTACCCAATGCCCCAGATTGACTTGCCTGTGTCTGACCTTCAGTAATAGTTTGTCTACCAATCGTATTACCTTTACCAATGGCAATCGTTTCTGTCCCAAATGCTTGGCTACCATCACCAATTGCAACGGCTTCCTGAGAAGCACGTGTGGCATTACCAATTGCTACAGCCTCATGTCCCGTAGCAACAGCAGTATTACCAACAGCAACACCATTATCTGCCTGTACTACAGCCGTATGACCAATAGATACTGCATTATCTGCGTTCTGAACTTCTGCACTACTCCCCATAACAACAGCATAGTCAGATCCACCACCGGTTTTATCTACCTGTACATTATGACCAATTGCAATACTGTCTATCCCCGCAGATACAGCCCCTGTACCCATAGAAATATTATTGATGGCATTGGCAATCGCGTTATCACCCATTGCAATTGATGAAGCGCCTTTAGCACTGGTACCATTACTACCCATTGCAACTGTATTTGAATTTTCTGCAGTTACACCTGAAAAACCGATTGCCACACTTTTTGTAGCACTGGAATTGGTTTCAACACCAGACCCTATCGCCAGAGAATCCAGACCATGTGCTTCCTGACTATTTTCATTTTCACTTTCTATACTATTAATAGATACGTATTTAACTGTGGCATCTTTAACAGCCTCATTCACGTAAGCCACATTTGCAGCCGAACTATCATCCGTTGCATCTGTTTTCAAATTCGAGATCGTTGTTCCATCAGTACCTTCCAATACAACCCTGGCGGCACTGCTTCCTACTGTATATTTCACTGCATCACTTGACGCTGGCGTACCGTTGGCAGCAGTTAAATTTTGTATCGCGTCAAGAAAACTATTATAGGTATTATTGGCACCATCAGTAATGACCCCACTGGCAACATTCGTCACGGAGTCTCCAAACAATGCCTTGGCAACATCCTGATTTAATTTCTTTAATTGCGAAACATTGACTGCATCAGTATCGTCACCACCTGCTGCAACATTGGTAATGCGACGAGCGACAATATTACTACCTGTACCACCGCCAACAGAAACCACGTTAAAACCGCCATTCTGTATGGCGCCACCAATCAAATAGGATGCTGCAGACGATTTATCACTCGCAACACTATTCGCTCCTAGTGCAACATTACCTGCTCCAGCAGTTGTATTGGCACCAATGGCTGTCCCTGCCGCTCCCGTTACACTGGCCTTATAACCACCTGCAAAGGCATTATCAGCTGTCGCCTGACTATCAGCACCAATTACCACAGATTGATTACTTGATTGAGCATTAGAACCCAAAGCAACAGACAAATTCAGATCTTTATTATTTGTATTGGTATTGGCATTTTGACCAATAGAAATATTGCCATCACCATTATGATTACTCCCAGCATTGACACCAATGGCAATGTTTTGATCTGAGCTAGAATTATCGCCTACAGATAAATTAGAACCTGCACCACTTCCTAACGCAATATTCTGATTACCAATTACGTTACGTCCAGAATTACTACCAATTGCAATATGTTCTATACGATCATTTGTAGAACCGCTACGTTCCTTAGCACCGTATGTTCCCTGTCCTGCATTTTCACCAATAGAGATCGAACCTACCGTAGCAGATGACGCATTATCTCCCACAGCAACACTACTGGACGCACTTGCATTTGCCCCATTACCCAATGCTGTAGCAGCAACACCTGATGCACTGGCTGTATGCCCTATTGCAGTTGCATTATTTGCACTTGCGACAACCGAATCCCCAATAGCAACACTGGATGAACCAATTGCCAGTGTAGATGTACCGGCAGCAAAGCTATTATCTCCTAAAGCAATACTCGAACCACTGGCCAAAGCAGCCTTAAACTGCGCAACCAAATTAGGATTTGTACTAACATCTACCCCATTAATTTCAGTAATTGCTAAATCATCAAGACTTTGACTCCCTGCTGTACTACTGGTCGCAGTCACTGGGATCCCATTAATTGATGCAACAGTACTTGAAGATGGTGGATCATATTCTACGGCAATCGATCTATTTGTTGCAGCAGATCCAATTGCCGTACTATTTTTACCCAAAGCTTGACTTTCAGCACCAATGGCAATACTGCTTTCATCCAGTGCCTGTGATTTCTGCCCAATTGCCAGACTTGAATTTCCTACAGCTTTTGACTCTGATCCAAGAGCAACACTGGCTATTCCATTAGACTGGGCTTGTGGACCAATTGCCACGGCATCAGTTCCTATTGCTTGTGCATCATTCTGAGTTGAATTTACTCTAAAATATTTAACCCCTGCTGCATCTGAACCAAACAATTGTTTTTCTAATGTGTCAATATCGTCCTCTGCACTACCTATACGAGTGGTCAAGTTCGTAACGTTATTATTTGTCGCATCGAGAGCAGATTGTGAAGCTTTTGTATTCACACTATTTTCTAGTGTACTAATACTATTTTCTGCACTGCCTACACGAGAAGTTAGATTCGTAACGTTACTATTTGTCGCATCGAGAGCAGATTGTGAAGCTTTTGTATTCACACTATTTTCTAGTGTACTAATATTATTCTCTGCACTGCCTACACGAGAAGTTAGATTCGTAACGTTACTATTTGTCGTATCAAGAGCAGATTGTGAAGCTTTTGTATTCACACTATTTTCTAGTGTACTAATATTGTTCTCTGCACTGCCTACACGAGAAGTTAGATTCGTAACGTTATTATTTGTCGCATCAAGAGCAGTCTGTGAAGCCTTGGTAGCAAGACCTGTAGTACTATTATTAATCTGGTCTGATAAATCGATAACATTTATGCCATTTACTACTCCTGAAACTGTTAAATCACCATTAACAGTTAAATTTTCATCAATGGTCTGAGCCAGAGCAGCAGTTGATGTAGCTAATGTAAACAAGCCTGTAACAACTATTTTTTTAACAGTTTTACTTTTTGTTTTCCCTTTTGCCAATTCCGAAGTGGCAACCCACGTACCTATTGATGCATTCCAGATAACTCGATAAATATGATTCATTTTTATACTCACCTTTATATTGTGATTACGTTCACATTAAAAAAACAATAGATATACTCACACACAAACTATAAATGTGCAATTTAAACATTAAGTAAAATTATGTGTGAAATGTAAACATTTTTTAATTTTTTATTATGAATTTGTTTGGAAATGAATGTATGCAAAGCATTAAGCTATTAAAAATAAATATATGAAATTAAATGAATTTTTCTTTTATCCTATAAATTTATTCCCATAAATTATTTATTTTGTTTTTTATTATAAAACATTTTTATAAGTAAATTGATTTTTTGCAATCAGATATATTAAAAGGCCAATCATAATGTTTAGCCTTTTATAAATATAAATTAAATCAATGATATAAATTAATTTTTTGATCTAAATTAGACATGGTCCCGAAATCACTTCATAATGCTTTTTGATATAGTACTTTTGCATTGACTGAGGTTTTTTATCATCATTTTCTCCAGGATTAGAGATTGGTGGTGTTCCTGTCCCCGAGCCCCCCAGACTCGCACCTGCAAATAACTTCAACATAAATTTCACAAATCCCAAGTCCGATACAATATTAGAGTTAATCAAAGTGCTATTACTTTTTTTCATATTGGCCTTCCCTAAAGGCTAACCTAAATTAAAATATGTGCATTATGCACATATTTTAACAAAAAGTGGTACGCTGTTTTCATTCTTTCTTTAAAAGTTAAAAGTAATATTGTTATTGGAATAAGAGTATTCTGAATATATAACTGCTATAAAAACATAGATTTATTTTTCTATTTTGTCATATTGATAAACACCAAAGGTAAAACGTTGATCCGCATCTTTTCTCCCTTCATCTTCTTTTGAACATTCAATGGCTTTGGTCAGAATCTTCTTGGATGCTTCTTCCCATAAGTTATGACTCAATACTTTCAACTGTAAAATAGATTTTTCAGTTAATTCATTGGCAAATATTGCTTGCTCTAAATATCGATTATCTTTTTTAAGAATATTATGAATACCAGCAGCCAGATGGTCAGAAATATTGGTTGAAAATACATCCTTGGTTTCATCTAATTCCGGAGAGGGTGTAAAACTTTGAATATTTAATATCACTTCATTTTGTTCTTCAAATACGATTTCCAGACGTTTCAGCTCACTTAAAATAGATCGAGGATGTTTTTCGGTAGAAATTTCTTTTACCAAGTTTTCAAAACTTAATTCATGATCATTAATAGGAAGTCGATGAGGCAAGTTTTTATGAATCCATAATCCTACTACTCTAGCTGGAACACTCAATAAAGTAATATCTTTTTCAGTTTCGATGAGTTGATGCTCACCATACTTTTGTCGGAATGCGCTGACATCTCGTCGATTAAGACCCGATAACAAACTAATTGCTGAATCTGTCCGTTTCTGACCTAGATTCTGTATTTCTTTCAACGCCTCATTATAAAAAAGATATCTTAATAAGGCTGAAAATTCAGTATAACCTATACCGGATTTTACAAGCCAAGAGACGACTTCTTGCATGAGACGTTCTACATGCACTAATGTTTCTTTAGAGGAAGTTTTTTGAGGAAAATTAGGTGCCAAATTAATGTCGTCCTTTTTATCAAAATTGCGATAATTTTTCATATATCAATATGTATTAACCTAACTTATTCATCAAAAACATATAACTGAGCCGATACTATCTTATCATATTTATAATATTAGACCTCTTACGAAAGTATTAATAACATCCTTAATTTATCTCTTTACAAAAGGAAATATTAGTGATTTCGCAACAGTTCTAAATTAAATAATTCATACAGATTAAAGATTAATCAATCTAAATTACAAGTTAAGATTTTTAACTCGTAAACATTACTACTGATAATCCATGTTATATGTTTTGAGGAAAATAACATAAATTATTCTCATTTTATATTCAATCAAATTTCGTGACCAGTCTTGTATAAATATCTCAAGGCAACGCTTTATTCTCAATTCAGAATTTACATAAAATACCTTAAAAGCAAATGATAACTATTAACAAAAAGGATGTATTTTCATATACAATATAACTACTTTCACCTCGATTTACTTTTATGATGACCGATTTTTTTACTACACATGTTTTGACTGCTTTTTTAGTCACTGTACTGGCCAGTCTGGCAACGGTAATTGGCGGTGCATTGGTTTTATTTGCAAAACAACCTAGTCCAAGATTATTGTCTTTTGGTCTAGCCTTTGCTGGTGGTGCTATGGTGTATGTTTCTCTTACCGAGATTCTCAATAAATCCATTGCTGCATTTAGTGAAGGGTATGGTGAAAAGTTTGGTTTTGCGTATGGAAGCCTATCTTTCTTAACCGGAATTTTACTGGTGATTATGATTGACCGTCTGGTACCAAACCCTCATGAAGCACTTGATCAAGCTCAGGTTGAACAACACAATCATAATCGTAAAGCACTTTATCGCACTGGATTACTAACCTTATTTGCAATTACGGCGCATAATTTTCCGGAAGGTTTAGCAACTTTTTTTGCAACTTTAGGCAGTGCAAGTGTCGGTATGCCATTGGCTGTTGCCATCGCCATTCACAATATTCCGGAAGGAATTGCTATTGCATTGCCTGTTTATATGGCAACACAAAATAAGCGATTGGCTTTATTGGCAAGTTTTATTTCTGGAATGGCTGAACCTGTTGGTGCTTTATTGGGTTATGCAATTCTGGCACCGTTTATGAGCCCATTAGTTTATGGACTGGTTTTTGGCTTAATTGGAGGTGTGATGGTCTTTTTGGCGCTAGATGAATTATTACCCGCAGCTAAACGTTATGCCAAAGGTCATGAAACAGTATATGGTCTGGTCACTGGAATGTCAGTTTTAAGTTTAAGCTTGGTGATGTTTCAGTTTTTCTAAAACATCACACGTCATCATTGTTCAGGCTGTTTTCTGAATTAGACAGTAATAAAAGCCATCCCCTTGTCCTTGTGCAGGAAGCAGTTGGCGCCCATATTGCTGTTCAATCCCCCATGATACATTCAATTGAATTTCTTTTGCATGGGTATGTTGTGCAAAAAAAGTCTGCATTTGCTGCTCATTTTCTGCTTTAAGAATGGAACAGGTAATATAAAGTAAATGTCCACCAATTTTTAATTGCTGCCACATGTGCTGTAAAATTTGCTGCTGCAAGACAACGATTTTTGCAATATCACTGGATTGCCGTAATAGACGAATATCCGGGTGACGGCGCAATACACCTATTGCTGAACAAGGCGCATCAAGAATAATACAATCTACAGCCTCCTGTGCTTGCCAATTCGTTGCATCCGCAGCCAGAATGCGAACATGCTCATTGTTCAATTGCAGGCGCTTTAAGTTTTCTTCCACACGTTGTAAACGCTTACTGTCAAAGTCCAGTGCCAGCATTTGCTTAGGATGATATTTTTCCAATACATGTGCTGTTTTTCCACCAGGTGCTGCACAGGCATCAACGACAAGTTGCTGATTTAAATCCGGTAAAAGCATAGCACACAACTGCGCATGTTCATCTTGTACAGAGAACCAACCTTGTTCAAAACCTGGTAAATCAGGAATATGTACACTTTGTTCCAGCACGATACCGACTTCTGACCATTGGCATATACGTGCAGCAATTTGTTGTTGTTGCAGTTTTTTTAGATAAGCATCACGTCCAATCTGCCGCTGATTAATGCGTAAAGTTAAGGGTGCCGTACCTTTAAGCTGTTGAGTGAGATCTTCAAACTGCGCTTTCCAATCTTTTTTTAACCGCTTATATAACCAGCTTGGCAGGCCATGTGCCTGTTGTAGTTGCTGAATAAGTTGCTCACGTTCACGGGTCGCACGGCGTAAAATGGCATTTACCAGACCACTCGCTGATTCAAAACCCAATTGCTTGACTGCATTTACGGTTTCTGAAATTGCCGCATGATCAGCAATACGGGTACATAATAATTGGTACAAGCCAACATATAATGCTGTTTCGATATGTATGTCACTGACTGGTTTTTGCAACATTGGTAAAGTGACTTGCTTGAGTGCAAACCATTGTCGTAATACACCAAGGCTTAACTCATGCCATAAAGCTTTATCCTGAACTGCAATATGTTCAAAATATTTATTTTGAATTTGTGCTAAAGATTGTCCTTGTTGTACAGCAACCAATAAACGAATGAGCTGTGCACGTAAATTTAATACCGGATGCTGACTCATAACAGAATTTGTCCTACCTGCAATTTTTGGGTCTGTAAAATTTGTACCTGATTTAACGGTTTACCACCCGGCCATTGCAGTTCGGTCAGACAAATCGTCGTACCTGCACCACATGCCACCACAACACCATTTTTATCAATATTCAAGATTTCACCATATTGAACAGTATGTGACTGCGTAGAAGATTGTGCCGACCATACCCTTAAAGCAGTATGTTCATCCAGTTGTGTAAAGGCCACAGGAACAGGATTAAATGCACGAATATGCAGATCGATAATTTTTGCAGGTTGTGCCCAGTCAATACGGGCTTCAGTTTTGCTAATTTTATGTGCATAACTGCTAAGGTTTTCATCCTGAATCTGACGCTGTGCCTGATACTGCTGTAAAGTTTGTTCAGATATCAATACTTCAGCAATCGCTTCAGCACCTATTTTGGCCAATTTATCATGAACTGTTGCTGCATTATCTGAGGCTAAAATATCACAATTGACTTTATATAACATATCGCCAGTATCCAGCCCTTTTGCCATCTGCATAATGGTAATACCGGTTTGTGCATCACCCGATTGAATAGCTCGCTGAATCGGTGCAGCACCTCGCCATCTTGGTAATAATGATGCATGAATATTCAGACAACCATATTTTGGCGTATCCAGAACGGCTTGTGGCAGAAGTAAACCATAGGCCGCAACCACCATAACATCTGCATTAAAGGCTGCCAATTCTTGTTGTGCCGTCAGACCTTCTTCAGTACTGTTCTTGAAATGTAAGGGTTGCATTACGACTAAATCATGCTGTAAAGCCAGTGCCTTTACTGGGGATGCAGTTAATTTTTGTCCTCGACCAGCCTTACGATCTGGTTGAGTATAGACCGCAACAATTTCATGTTCTGTTTGTAATAAGCGATTTAAGGCACTTGCAGCAAAATCAGGTGTTCCAGCAAAAATAATCTTCATGATGACTAAAAATCAGGTCTAATTCAGGGAATACAACTAGCTTAACATACTGCATTGCCAGCCTGAATTTTTTCCGGCAGCAATCCGGATAAATGCTATGTTACACTGATCAAAAAATGCGAGAGAACATCCAGTATGCAAATCCAGCCTCAACTTGAACAGGCATTACAAAGCCTACAGCCAGACTATTTGGAAATTCTCAATGAATCTTCCAAACACGGTGGTTATTTTCCTGGTAAAGAAAGTCATTTCAAAGTCACCATTGTGAGTGAATCATTTGCTGGGTTACGTCAGGTACAACGCCATCAAAAGATTTATGCTCTGGTCGGTGAATTACTGGCGCCTGAAAAAATTCATGCTTTGGCGATTCACGCTTATCTACCCTCAGAATGGCAAGGTACACGTCCTGACAGTCCCGATTGTGCTCACGCACCCAAAGGTTAATGACGTATGGAACAAATTGCGCTTAAACATCTGCACATGCTGATTGCAGCAATGGTCTTTCTTTTCTTTTTGATTAGAGCATTCCCAATCCTGATCCAAAAAATATGGAAAGAACAAAGTACCATGTCGACTAAAATTCTGGTGGCTTGCCAACATACAGGATATAGCTTACTGGTGTTATCTGGACTTGGATTATTATGGTACAAAGATTTTGCCGTCCAGCCGTGGTTCTATGCAAAAATCCTGTTATTTATTGTCATATTATCTGCCTGTTCCAAAGCATTCAAACGTCGCATTGATCGTTTACTGATTCAACGGCAGGCAGGTTTAATTGTGGCATTGATTGCATATTGTGCACTTTTTGCATTAATCTTGATCAAACCACAATTTGGTTAAGGATATTTACCTTAACTTGAACAACTGATCATCCCAATCCAATTGATATGATGATCGTAAAGAGAGGGTACTGATGCTTACACGAGTGATTTTTAATCAAAAAGGTGGTGTGGGTAAATCCAGCATCACGGTTAATCTTGCTGCAATCAGTGCCCAGCAGGGCTTGCGGACATTACTGATTGATCTGGATCCACAAGCAAATGCCAGTCAATATGTATTAGGCCAGCATAACGGTATGACTGCCGCTATCTTAGCGGATTTTAACCCAAGCATTTACGATTTTTTTGATGAAACAGCCAATCAAAATACACCAAAAAATCTACTTGGCTCAGCAATTGGCTCTTTATTGCAAACCCGAAGCAAAGGGTTACAGGCAGTTATGCACCAAAGCCGTTTTGCAAACTTAACTGTTATTCCTGCGCATCCGCAGCTCAATACATTAAGCCATATTCTGGAATCCAAACATAAAATCTATAAACTTAAAGAAGCTCTGGGTAAATTAACTGCTCATTTTGATCGAGTATTTATTGATACACCACCTGCCTTTAATTTCTTTACCTTATCTGCCTTAATTGCTGCAGATCGCGTGTTAATTCCTTTTGATTGTGACATTTTTTCACATCGAGCATTATTAACTCTACTGGAAAATATTCTGGAAACCCGTCAGGATCATAACGAAACATTGGCAGTTGAAGGAATCATTGTGAATCAATTTCAAAGTCAGGCCAGACTTCCTACTGAAATTGTCAACCAGTTAAAACAGGATCAACTGCCTGTCTTAGATACCATGTTACCTGCTTCCGTGTTCATGAAAGAATCTCACAGTAAAAATTTACCCCTGATCCATTTAGCAACTGAACATAAGTTAACTCAGGCTTATCGTCAACTTTTTCAGGAAATTGAGGCGAAATAATGAAAAAACCAATAATAACTGGTGCAATTGCTATGCTATTACTTACCGGCTGTGCAACAGGTAATGTCAAACCCAGCTATGTTTCACCCACCAAATACCAAAGTTGGAACTGTGCCCAACTACATACAGAATATGCCCGAATCGGACAATATCTGCATAATGGTGTAGAACCGGCCAAGCGTACAGGGGTTGGTGTCGGCCTTGGTATTGGTGGAGGATTTGGTCGTGGTGGCTGGGGCATTGGACCAACAGTATCGGTTAATGTCGGTCAATCAAGTAATAGCAAGCGGACAGAAATCGCCGAACTTTTGGGACAACAAGATGCAATTGAACAAGCAGCACAATTTAAAAACTGTCCAATCGCACATCCTCGCCAAAAAACCACATCCTAAAACGAATCATCAGCCATAAAAAAATGCAGGATTGCCTGCATTTTTTATCCTACATAAAATTTATTTGAATTTATTGTTTCTCAGCATCTTTTCTGGCCATTTTCTGGCGCACGAAAGCAATAATACCCGGTAAAATACTTAAAAATAAAATGGCAAAAATCACATGGGTAAAATTGTCTTTTATCTGTGGAATATTACCAAACCAATAGCCCAAAAGAATAAACGAACCAATCCAGCAAAATGCACCAATCACATTATATGTCAGGAAATAGCGATAGCTCATGTGACTGACCCCGGCTATAAAAGGAGCAAACGTTCTGGCGAATGGAATAAAACGAGCAAAAATAATGGTTTTTCCACCATGTTTTTCAAAAAAAGCCTGCGTTTTATATAAATGATCTTTGCGTATCCAACGTGAATTTATTTCAAATACCCGCGGGCCAATAAATTTACCAATATGATAGTTCAAGGTATCGCCCAAAACTGCAGCAACAAATAATAATCCCACTAAAATAAACGGATCCATTGTGCCTTTTGCAGCCAGCGCACCTGCAGCAAAAAGCAAACTATCCCCTGGTAAAAACGGCATGATCACCAACCCCGTTTCTACAAAAATAATCAAAAATAAAATGGCATAAATCCAGGTGCCATAGGCAGTCACAAATTCGATCAAATGCTGATCGACATGCAGAATAAAATCAATAAGATTCATGAGAAGGAAAGGAATTAAAATATTGACTTATGCTAACAGTTGATGAACAGAAAAGCATTATCCATTCCGTTCATCTTTTGTATGAAAATCCCTGCCTTAACGGCTTATTTAAGATTAAGCACATCCATCATGTCATAACGACTGGCTGATTGATCAATCACCCATGCTGCTGCACGCACCGCTCCACTGGCAAAATTCATTCGACTGGTTGCCATGTGTTTGACTTCCACACGTTCCCCTTCGCCAATAAACATGACTGTATGTTCACCAACAATATCACCTCCACGGATAGTTTCAAAACCAATGGTCTGACGATCACGTGGGCCTGTATACCCTTCACGCCCATATACGGCAACTTGTTTTAAATCACGTCCCAGTGTATTGGCAACCGCTTCGCCCATCATTAGCGCCGTACCTGACGGCGCATCTACTTTATGACGGTGATGTGCTTCAACAATTTCAATATCCACTGTATCAGCAAAAGTTTTGGCTGCCAACTCCAGCAATTTGATGGAAACATTTACACCCACAGAATAATTGGCAGCATACACTACAGGAATATACTGTGCTGTATCGTCCAGTAATGCTTTTTGTGCGTCATTAAATCCAGTTGTACCAATCACCATGGCGACGTTTGCTGCTCGACAAGCCAGTAAATGAGCTTCGGTTGCGGCAGGCGCAGTAAAGTCGATGACCACATCACATACTGCCAAAGCTTCTTCTATTGCGCCAACGACTTTAACGCCTAAAGCTCCCAGACCGGCAAGCTCACCCGCATCAGTACCCACCAGACTACTTTCAGAGCGCTCGACCGCAGCAGCAAGCTGATAACCTGCTTGATGTACCGCTTGAATTAATGTGCGTCCCATACGTCCGCCTGCACCCAAAACTCCAATACGTGGTGACGTTGCCATAATTTCCTCAGAAAAAATAAGTTTGTTGTACTATAGCAAAACTTGACCAGTGTTTATATGACTGTAGATTTGATCAGTAAAATGAATTTTCGATAACATAACGCTATACGATTTTATTGCAAGATTTACAAATTAGTGCGGTATACTCTATACGCATAATAAATAATGAGTATCATTTACAATGACTAAAATTAGCTTAAACCTTCAAAATAGCATCGCTGAAACCTTACTGATCACCTTGTATGCCAAATCAGTAGAAACACACAAAAAGCGTCCTTTAATTCAAGATCTCATCGCATGTGATTTGGTCAACAAAATCGATTATGATTTTTCTAAATTTAAAAATAAACGTGCATCATCTGTAGGTGTTGCGATTCGTGCCAATCACTTTGATCAACAATTAAAAAATTTTATCCAGAAACACGCCAATCCTATCATTGTTATTATTGGTTGTGGACTAGATACTCGGCTGCAACGTATTGGGGAGCTGGGACAAGATGCTCAATTTTATCAGTTGGATTTGCCTGAAGTCATCACTTTACGTCAACAACTTATTCCACCTCAAAACAATGAACACCTAATTGCAGCTTCAGTTCTCACAACCGACTGGATGGATCAGCTAAAACAACAATATCCGAATGGCAATTTTATGTTTATTATTGAAGGAGTACTTATGTACTTCAATGAACAGGAGAATAAAAAACTTTTTATTGCTCTGGCAGAACGTTTTCCGGGAGCTGCCCTACATTTTGATATGTTAAATAAATGGATGAGTCATCAATCTGCTCTACACGATACTGTAAGTAAAACCAAGGCTGAATTTAAGTTTGGGCTTGACAATGAGAAAGCATTAGAACACTGGCATCCTGCTTTAAAACACATGAAAAGTTATTTATTTAATGAGTTACAAGGATATTACCGTATGGGAATTATTTTATCTGGCCTAATGACGGTTATTCCCAGATTCAAAACAGCCTCACGTATTATGGAATATCAAATTAAAAACGCTTAGCCCAACAAACGTTGTATGACCAAAAAGTTTAAATAAAACAGGAAGCCTAGTAGGCTTCCTGTTTAAAAAATACAGTCAAGGCATGACTGGGTTGAGTCTTTACCCTATCACTAAATTAATCAAACAAATCGGACACTTTATCAAAGAAACCTTTTTTCTTTTTGGAATCTTGGGAATTTACCGAAGATTCACCAAAGCTCTGTTGTAATTCGATTAACAACTCACGCTGACGTTCGGTTAAATGGGTCGGTGTTTCAACCACAACTCGGCATAACAGATCTCCAGTCATGGTACTACGTACTGGACGTACACCTTTACCCCGTAAACGGAATAGTTTCCCAGTCTGCGTACCTTCTGGAATTCTAAGGCTAACCCGACCATCCAGTGTTGGAATTTCAATTTCTTTACCTAGTGCAACATCTGCAATGCTAACTGGTACATCCATATACAAATCTGCACCATCTCGCTGGAATACGTCATGTTCACGTACTACAACTTCAACATACAGATCACCGGCCTGACCACCACGAATTGCTTCGCCTTTGCCAGTTAAACGAACACGATCACCATTATCAACACCAGCGGGAATTGTCACTTCCAATGTTTGTTGGCGGTCTTTAATACCGCTACCATGACAGCTATGGCAAGGATTTTTAATGGTTTTCCCTGTTCCACGACAGCTACTACAGGTTTGCTGTACAGCAAAGAATCCCTGTTGAATACGAACCTGACCGGAACCATGACAGGTTTTACAGGTTTCTACATCACTACTATTTTGAGCGCCTTTGCCATCACAGGTTTCACAAGGTGCAGGGGCAGAAAAAGTAATGGTTTTTTTCACACCTTTAATGGCTTCTTCCAGCGTCAATTCCATGACGTAGCGCAAGTCGGAACCTCTACGCTGACGTTGTTGGCCACGACCATTGCCACCGAAGGCATTGCCAAAAATGTCACCAAACTGGCTGAAAATATCTTCGGCACTAAAACCACCACCACCGAATCCGCCACCACCAAAGCCGCCTTCAAACGCATTATGTCCCATACGGTCATACATGCTACGTTTTTCACTATCTGAAAGCACTTCATAGGCTTCTGAAGCTTCTTTAAATTTTTCTTCTGCTTCAGGATTATCAGGGTTACGATCCGGATGATATTTCATGGCCAACTTACGGTAGGCTTTTTTAATCTCATCATCACTTGCAGTTTTAGAAACCCCTAAAACCTCATAATAGTCACGCTTTGCCATGAACAGCGGTACTCCCAACGTATTTTCAAATCAAAAGAACTGACAACAATTTGGGGGCGTTTAAAAATTTTACAAGAGGATAAAACAGAGTTTTTTACTCAATTTTTAATTTAAGCATGACAAGATATTTGATGAATCGGATCATATAGATCTTTAATAGACAGGTTTTCGTTTAAAAAACCGCATAATACCTTTTAACCAGGTATTGACCAGATATAGCCATGCAATCAGTGCAAATACCACGCCAGCAATGGTACAGGCAGTGACCCAAATATATTGATCCCACATAAAGAATGCCAAAGGAATAAACCACAACGCTGAAAATACAGCAATGCACAAAAAAATGAGTAAATTACGGGCAATCCAGAATGCATGGGAATTTAACCACACTTCTGTATCGGGAAAATAAGATGCTTTGACAGCAAGCCAATAAGTGATCACGACCGGAATAATCGTAAAAATACTTAACAACATGAATAAGTAAGTCACCAGCACGAGTTTTTCCTGTTTTTTTTGTTGTTCCTGACCCATTGACAACCCCAACTTACCCTTTATTTTCAAGCTGAATTTTTCTTTATCAGCATCCTTGTAATCCTGCTCCGATCAGTAAACATCGTTACATCGCATGCAGGCTGTATTGTATACCTAATTTAACTTGAAGCGAGTAGTTTTATCGTGTATCGCAAAGGTTTCTTTACAGATTTGTTAAAATTTTCAGCATATTGTTTTTTATAAAAATCTGTTTAAGGCTGGGAGCAATGATTCTCTTGGTAAGATTAGACTTAAGAATTGTTTTTTTATCAATATTTAGGTGTAGACTGAAAAAAAATTAAGTGCGAGGGAGAATGGCAATGTCACTGAAGCAAATAGATGCTGAACTACGTGAAGACGTTCGTTTATTGGGAAATTTTTTAGGTGATACGCTAAAACAGCAAGTTGGTCAACATCTATATGATCAGGTAGAACATATTCGTAAATATGCCAAAGGCGCACGGGATGGTGACGCACAGGCAGAAAAGCAACTTGCTGCTTTTTTACAAAATCTTAAAGATGAAGATACCTTACCGCTCAGCCGTGCATTTACCCATTTTCTAAATTTTGCCAATATTGCCGAACAATATCATGTGGTTCGGGTACGCCGTCAGCAACAATTTCAGCCAGAATCCAAACCAAATCAAAATAATGCCATTCAAACCTTATTTCAACTTTGTCAAGATCAACACATCAGTAATGAGGACTTATACTCGGCCATTTGCCAGCTGAGTATTGAACTGGTTTTAACGGCACATCCGACCGAAGTCAGCCGTCGCACATTGATTCAAAAATATGATGATATCAGTCGTTATCTAGCAGATTTGGATCAGCGTAAACTTACACCTGTTGAACAACAAAATTTACTTAAACAACTGCAACAGGAAATTACGGCTGCATGGCAAACAGATGAAATCCGTCAAAAACGGCCAACACCAGTTGATGAAGCAAAATGGGGTTTCACCACCATTGAACAGACATTATGGCAAGCTGTACCCAAATTTTTACGAGAATTGGATGATTTGGTGCTGACACAATGTGGCAAACGCTTACCACTAGATTGTGCGCCAATTCGTTTTGCTTCATGGATGGGGGGTGATCGTGATGGTAATCCTAACGTGACACACGATATTACCCAACATGTGCTATTACTTTCTCGCTGGCAAGCCGCACAATTGTTTCTTAAAGATATTGGCAATTTACGCTGGGAATTGTCGATGCAAAAATGTACTCCAGAACTTGCCGAGGCCGTCGATCATCATTCCGAACCTTATCGTGAACGCTTACGAGAATTACGGGATCGTTTACAACTCACTTTACGTTGGCTGGATGCCAAACTGCGGGGCATTGCCAATCCTGATAAAACCGGCGTGATTCAATCATCGCAAGAAATTCTTGAACCTTTACTGGCCTGCTATGAATCGCTACATGCCTGTCAAATGCAAGATATTGCCGATGGTCATTTACTTGATGTAATTCGACGCGCCGCCTGTTTTGGCATTGAGCTGGTTAAACTGGATATTCGTCAGGAATCGACCCGCCATCGTCAAGCTGTTAGTGCCATTACTGCCTATCTGGGTTTAGGTGAATTTTCTACATGGAATGAACAATCCAAACAGGCGTGGCTGATTCAAGAATTGGCCAATAAACGGCCTTTATTACCACAAAATTTACAATTAACTGAGCAAGATGCCTTAAATCATCCAGATGTGCAGGAAGTGCTGGCAACCATGAAAATGTTGGCAAAACAACCAAGTGACTCTTTGGGTGCCTATATCATTTCCATGGCAGAATACCCAAGTGATGTACTGGCTGTTATGTTATTACAAAAAGAAGCTGGTGTGAGCCGTCCTTTACGGGTTGTGCCACTTTTTGAAACACTGGATGATTTGGATCGCGCAGCCGATACCATTGATCAATTGCTGAATATGCCTTGGTATAAACAACAAATTCATGGCAAACATGAGGTAATGATCGGCTATTCGGACTCAGCTAAAGATGCCGGATTTATGTCTGCCAACTGGGCACAATATCGTGCACAGGAACAACTGGCAGAAGTTGCAGAGAAACACGATATTCGTCTAACACTGTTTCATGGTCGTGGCGGATCAATCAGTCGTGGTGGCGCACCAACGCATCAAGCATTATATGCACAACCACCGGGTTCTATTCGTGGATCAATCCGTGTTACAGAACAAGGTGAAATGATCCGTTTCAAATTTGGTCTAGAAGATGTTGCCTTACAAAATCTGGAAATTTATTGCGCTGCAACCCTGAAAGCAACTTTATTGCCACCACCAAAACCTTTGCCACAATGGCGAGAATTAATGTCTACCATGACTGCGGAGTCGGTACAAATTTATCGTCAGACTGTCCGTGAGCATCCTGATTTTGTACGTTATCTGCGTACTGTCACGCCTGAACTGGAATTACAGATGCTGCCATTGGGTTCACGTCCTGCCAAACGTAAAGTCGGTGGAGGGATTGAATCACTAAGGGCAATTCCTTGGGTATTTGCGTGGACACAAATTCGTCTGATGCTACCAGCATGGCTAGGAACAGGCGTTGCACTGGAAAGCGCCATGGATAATCAGCAAAAAGCCACGCTGATGGAAATGCAGGAACAATGGCCATACTTTCAGACCTTGATTGATATGTTGGAAATGGTACTGTCCAAAGCAGATCGTGGTATTGCACAATATTATGAAAGCCACCTTACCGATGATGCAACATTAATTGCCTTGGGTGATAATCTAAGACAACGGCTCAATAATACCATTGAAACTTTACTCAAGCTCAAAACCCAATCAGAACTATTAAGTGAAAATGAAGTACTTGATCAATCCATGCGGGTTAGAAAGACTTATTTGTTACCACTGCATTTATTACAGGCAGAGTTAATGCGCCGCCGCCGCCAATATTTACAGCAAGGACAAAATCATACGCCGGTTGATCATGCCCTAATGGTCACCATTGCCGGAATTGCGGCAGGTTTGCGTAATACTGGTTAATCTACTCTGCTTAAAAAAAGCGCCATAAATCGTGATTTATGGCGCTTTTTTTGCTTAATTTCAGCAGAATAACTGCCACAGCTTATCGGCTATCGGTATCATAGTAACAATAAAATGATAGAGAATGATTTATGTCAAACTGGTTTCCCAAATGGCAACCTTATCAGGGGCATGCACAGGCACGTCCTGTTGCCACCAACGAATATTTACCTTTGGGGCAAAGTATTGTTTTAGGGATCCAACATGCTTTTGCCATGTTTGGTGCCACCGTACTTGCACCCTTGCTGATGGGATTTGACCCTAATCTGGCAATTTTATTATCCGGAATATGCACCATTTTATTTTTCTTCTTCACAGGTGGTCGAGTTCCCAGTTATCTTGGTTCCAGTTTTGCCTTTATTGGGGTGGTTGCAGCAGCCACCGGTCATGTGACTGGATCTGGTGCCAATCCCAATCTTGATGTTGCAATGGGTGGAATCATTGTCTGTGGACTGTTTTATGCTGTTATAGGCTTAATCGTCATGGTAACCGGTACACACTGGATTGAAAAAATGATGCCACCTGTTGTTACAGGTGCTGTAGTGATGATTATCGGTTTAAATCTGGCACCAGTCACGATTAAAAGTGTGGCAGGTAATGTATTTGACTTATGGATGGCACTGTTCACTGTGTTATGTATGGGTATTATTGCCGTATTCACCAAGGGATTATTTCAACGCTTACTCCTGCTACTTGGATTAATCTTGTCCTATATTATTTACGCTGTTTTGACCAATGGTTTAGGCCTAGGAAAAGCCATTGATTTTTCGGTAATTAATCAAGCTGCATGGTTTGGTTTACCCAACTTGCATGCATCACCACATTTTGATTTGAATGCAATTTTGATTATTGCACCAGTGGCATTAATTTTAGTGGCCGAAAATCTAGGACATCTGAAAGCTGTGGGTGCAATGACTGGTGAAAATCTGATGCCGCAGATGGGCAAAGCATTTATTGCAGATGGTCTGGCTACTTCTCTTTCCGGGAGTGCTGGTGGTCCAGGAATGACCACTTATGGTGAAAATATTGGTGTAATGGCAATTACTCGTGTTTATTCTACTTTAATTTTTGTTATCGCAGGTTTGTTTGCAATTTTTCTAGGCTTATCACCAAAATTTGGCGCAATC
Organism: Acinetobacter qingfengensis; assembly: GCF_008693185.1. Taxonomy (GTDB): domain Bacteria; phylum Pseudomonadota; class Gammaproteobacteria; order Pseudomonadales; family Moraxellaceae; genus Acinetobacter; species Acinetobacter qingfengensis. The sequence goes on along the minus strand of NZ_VXKN01000012.1, from coordinate 107,684 downwards.
ATCAGTACAATTCCTGTGGCAATTTTAACCGGTGCATCGATTATGGTGTTTGGCCTGATCACAATTGCCGGTGCCAAAATCTGGCTGGAAAATAAAGTTGATTTCTCCAAAAATAAAAATCTTGTGGTTGCAGCAGTTACGATTATTTTAGGCGCAGGTAATTTTGAATTAATACTTGGTAGTTTTAATCTGGGAGGCATTGGAACAGCAACATTTGCTGCTATTCTTCTCAACTGGTTATTTAGCCTAAAAGATGCAGATTAATCTCTTTTGATGTAAAAAAATAGGAAGCAGATAAGCTTCCTATTGTGATTCAAAAGCCATCACACCACAAAAAAGCCATGTGTATTATCTTGTTTAAGTTGTTGCACCAAACCATATTCCCATTCGAGATAGTCATTCATGGCTTGTTCAGAATTGTCTGTACCTTCATAAGGACGTTTATAACGATCAATCGGTTCAGATAACAAGTTACCCTGTCCAGTTTCAATGGCGAATCCTGCTGCTTTCCATGCAGCATTGCCACCTTGCAATACATATACCGGTTGATGTGTAAATGCCTGAATCTGTGCGACAGCATATTGTGCCAATAAACTGCTCCCACAGGTTACAACCACAGGATGATCTGTACTGATTTTATTCTGACCAAATAAAGTTGCAATATCTTTGCGCAAAGCCCATTGTGCCGTTGCAATATGACCTTTGTTATAATTGGCACTGGTGGTAAAATCCAAAAGTGTCAACGCCAGACCTTCCTCTAACCATGCATTTAACTGTGCTGGCTGAAGATAATCATTGATGGTAATTGCCGGCGTTTTTGGTACCCATACGCCTGATTCTGTCAATAACGCCGAGAAATCATCTTCAAGCACATATACTTCCCAGTTCATTTGTGCCAACCATGATCCGGTCATATAGGCACGTATCCGTTCAGGATCAATCAGGATTATTCTGGCGCCTCTTACACTGGCATAATGATCGGTTTCCTGTACCAATTGCCCACCTGCAATCCAGCGGCTTTCGGGTAAATAAGCAGCAATATATTCTGCTTCAGAACGTACATCAAAAAGGTAAGTTGTACGTTCCGGTTCTTGCGTTAAAGTTTTCAGCGTAGCATAGTCAATGCTGCGGACGCCTGCCCGTTGTGCAACATTTTTGGCATTCTCCAGAATATTCTGTCTATCAGCGCTTGCAGGGAAATCTTGATATTGTTTATTTTGCTGGATGGCAAGTTGCTGTCTGGCCAATGTCCAACCAATGGTACCATTACGCAGTGCATAAATCTGATGTGGAATCTGTGCATTAATCAAAGATTGCGTACCAATCAGACTACGTGTTCGTCCAGCACAATTCACTATGATTTTTGTTTGCTGATCTTTAACAATATCTTGCGCACGCAGTACTAATTCTGCGCCCGGAACGCTAATTCCACCAGGAATACTCATGGTCTGATATTCATCAAATCGGCGAGCATCAAGCACGACCACATTGTCATCCTGTTCAAGAAGTTGTTTTACTTCCTCAGCACTTAAAGATGGCGTCTGCTTATAATGCTCCACCCATTCGCCAAAGGCTTTACTGGCGGAATTTACATCAATGAATAATTCTCCTCCAGCATTTTTCCAGCCATTCACGCCACCTTCCAGAAGACTGAGGTTTTGATACCCCAAATCCTGTAATTTTTGATATGCCTGTTGTGCCAATCCCTCGCCATTATCGTACAATACAATATCGGTATTCAAACGAGGAATTCTGTTCAAAATTTCGATTTCCAATCGCGAAAAAGCAATATTTACAGCAAACAATGGATGTCCTTTGGCATATAAGTCTTCTTCACGTACATCGACTAACGCAATTTCCTGGCGTTTTAATAATTTGTTTTTAATCGTTGCAAAACTTTGATTTACCTTATTCATTTTCTCAATTCCTTATTTGAATATCCTGAAATAAATACTTTTGCCTCACCGGTTGGACTGTAGGTAAAACGTTTCACCTGACCAATATCCGCACCATAAATATGAATACTAATAGAAACTTGATCTGCAAAAGCATTACTCACCTGATGAACATCACCTGATGCTGGTGTAAACCAGTCAATATCACCAACTTGCAGGACATCACCTGACGCGACTGGTCGTAATTTTTGCTCTTTCCAGGCAAACCGTTGGGAAATTTCAGCACCTTGAATAACACCTACAGCTCCCCAAACTTCATGATTGTGAATTGGGGTTTTCTGTCCCGGCCCCCAGACAAAACTTACAATGGAAAAACGCACTTGCGGATCTTTATAAAGTAAATATTGCTGATAATGCTGTGGATCTGAATGTTGAAATATTTCAGGTAACCAATGAATATCTGCAAGTAATGCTTTAAATTCCGGAATAAAAGATTCAATAATCAAAGTATCTGCCAAGTTCTGTGCGAGAGAACTTTCAATTTTGTCAATCAATGCTTTAAAACGACCCGTCACCAAACTCATGATTCACCTTTATTTAACCTTAAATGATGTATCAAATGAATTGGATACATTAAACTGTTGTTTAATCAGCTTATGCTTGGTGTAAAAGTCTGCTGTTTCCTGTGAAGTCTTGATCACATCTGCATCAATAGGTTCCCACGAAGCATTACGACGCTTAAAAGCAAGTTTACCGACATCTTCTGGTAAGCCGGTAATTTTGGCATATTCCTGTCCAAATTCATCGGCATTTTGAGTGGCCCATTCTTGTGATTGTTTAAGGCGATAAATAAAATCTTGAATAGATTTCCGCTTTTGTTGCTCCTGTAAGGATTTATCTGTAGCAGCAAGAAAGGTGTAACCTGAATATAAGCCTCGGCCATTGGCAATAATTCGAAAATGATCTTTTAGCTCGGCATAGGCTGTATAAGGATCCCAAACAGCCCAAACATCAACTGAACCATTGGCAACAGCAAGTTTGCCATCGGCAGGAGGCAAAAATCTGAACTTCACATCAGTAGCCTTTAGCCCTGCTTGTTCCACTGCCCTCAAAGTGACCAATTGTCCAATCGAGCCCTGATTGGCTGTCACTGTTTTACCTTTTAAATCTTTGGCTGATTGAATTGAGCTATCATTGCGTACCAATAATGCCACTGGATATGGATCAGATTTATACACAGCAATTGCTTTTGCTGTACCGCCATTAGCATTTGCAAATAAAAATGGGGCATCACCCAGATAACCTAAATCAATACCATCGACCTTCAAAGCTTCAGCAACCGGTGCAGCAGCAGGAAATTCATACCAGTTAATTTTATAATCAATGCCTTTTAAAACACCCGATGCTTCAAGTTGAGCCCGCATATTTCCTTTTTGATCGCCAATTCTTAGTACGATCTCTGAACGATTTTCTTTATCCTGACTCGCTGCGGTATGCGTTTCGTCTTTTTTTGAACATGCTGTTAAGGTTAATGTGGTCAGAATTACACCCACAATCGTTATGGTTTTTTTCTTCATCATAAATTTTCCCGATTAAACCGTTTCTGATATTCTTTGATCAATCAATGCCGTTTTTTCACGTAAAGTAGGCAATAATGTTTTTCCATAATCCAGTGCATCCTGAACTGGATCAAAACCGCGAATCAAAACACTATGGATTCCCAATGCATAATAATTGGCAATGGAATCCGCCACTTGTTCTGCTGTACCCACCAAAGCTGTTGAGTTATAGCTACCCTGTACCAATGAAGTGATTCCTGTCCATAAATTACGATCCAGTATTTCTCCCTGTTTTGCAGCAGCAATTAATCGTTCTCCACCTGTGCTTTGAGGTTTACGCCGTGTATCTTTAAAGCCTAAATCTTCAATTTGTTTTTTGGCCAATTGATAAATATCCTGCGCTTTTTCCCATGCTTGTTTTTCGGTATCTGCAATAATGGGGCGAAAAGAAATGTTATAAGCCAATTGGCGTTGATATTGCTCAAGTAAAGGACTTAATTTCTTTAAATGTTCCTGCGCACCAGCTAAAGGCTCTCCCCATAATGCATAAACATCTGCATGCTTTGCCGCAATTTTTAAGGCAATTTCAGAAGATCCACCAAAGTAAATCGGGATTTGCTTTTGAAAAGGTTGAATTTCAGCATAAGCATCTTCAACCTGATAATATTGACCTTGATAAGAAAAAGGCTGCTTGCTGTACCAGCTTTTTTTGAGGATATCCAAGAATTCGTCACTACGCTCATAACGTTGAATTTTGTCCAGATAATCCCCGTCCTTACGTTGATCAATATCATTACCACCAGAAATAATATGAACTGCCAGACGTCCATCAATTAACTGATCAAGTGTAGCCAGTTTTCTTGCTGCAACTGTAGGCGCCACAAAACCCGGTTTGTGTGCCAGTAAAAATTTGATTTTTGATGTTTGTGCTGCAGCATGTGCCGTAATTAAGAAACCATCGGCCTGATCTGACCAGTACCCAACCAGAATACGATCAAAGCCTGCATCTTCATGCGCTCTTGCAATACGGCCGATATAATTTTTATCAAAAGCAGTTTGTGCAGGAATAATTTCGGATGCTTCACGATGCCAAATCATTCCAAGAATTTGTATTGCCATGCTCATCTCATGCACTTTATTCATTGAGAGTAAGCATACTCCAGTCATTAAAATTCTAAAAATAAATATAAATGATAATTTAATATTAAATTATGGAATACTATGGCAGTCCTAGAATTTTTCGGACTTGTTGTGATAATTCAGTTAATAAAGCAGCATAAATATTTGCCAAGTCAGGTTGTATCGCAGCAAATAACATTACTTCAAATGAGAAAAAATCAGGTTCTATTACCGTCAATTGTTGTGCATACAAAGAAGATTCGACAACTTGTTTTGGCATCAAACCAACGCCCAATCCTTTTGTCAGAAGCTCGGCATGATTACGTGTTCCGGTAATTTCTATTTTGATGTTTGGAATTAAATTATGTTGTACAAGATAATCCGACAAATAAGCCCGATAACCACAGCCCTCATGATTTAGAATCCAACCAATTTGCTGACAATCTTCAATCGATTGAATGCTGCTGCTCTGCAATAATCTTGATACAACGGGCACAATATTTAACGGGGCAATCAAAGTCGTTACAATTGAGGAATCGATCTTTGAAAAATGGCTACTGGTTAAAATCACCAGATCAAGTTGCTGTAACTTAAATCGCTGCATTAAATCCACACTCCAGCCAGTAAAAATTTCCAGTTGGATGTGTGGATAATGTAGTTTCATATAATCCAATAAATGCAACAAACAAATATCAGCAATACTGGTGGCAATACCCAATCTTATTTTCTTATTTTCAGACTTTAAAGCACCAGCAAGGCTCTTAAATTGCAAGAGTTGTTGCAGAATTTGCTGAGATTGCTGATAAATTGCCACGCCTTGTTGGGTTAATTTTAATGGTCTAGAACGACGATCAAATAAATCTAGCCCCAAATCATCCTCCAGATTCTGAATTCTTTTACTCACCGAAGGTTGCGAGACATTTAATTTATCCGCAGCAAGTGTAGTACTTTGCAACTCAACAAATGCGACAAAAGCTTCAATATCTTCTATTTTCATATATGAAAAACATCCAGTACGATGATAGAGCAAAAAATTTCCAAATATTCTTATCGATAAAGATCAATACAGCAACCACCCTTTTTACATTAATTTCTCTATGTTTTAAATAAATATAACTTTGGTTCATTTTTGCAAAAGACTATACATTATTTTTTAATCATCACTTTAGCCATTTCAATACATATCATATTTTCTCATCCTTTTTTAAAACTACTTGGCAAGTGTTTTATTCAATATTAAAATGATAATTATTATTATCTGATAATCCCTCTATGCACTCTTCCACCCGGTTATCCACTTCACAATTTATTGAGGAGCTATATGTACAACATCATGGCTGGCTTTATGCATGGTTATGTAAAAAAATGGGAAACCATTGTGATGCCGCAGATATTGCACATGAAACATTCATTAAATTATTACAACAACAAGAATCCCATTATCGCCAGCCACGTTCGATGCTCACCACAGTGGCAAAAAATCTGGCAATTAATTTTTGGCGCAGAAAGCATATTGAGCAACTTTATTATGAAACACTTGCACAAACTCAATCTGAATATTGCCCTTCTGCTGAAGAAGAACTTATTGCCATCCAAACTTTATTTAATATTAATCAAGCTTTTAATCAATTAAGCTCTCGAGAAAAACAGATTTTTCAATTGTCGCAGATTTATGAACTAAACTATCAACAAATTGCCGAGAAACTTGAGATCTCATTAACAACGGTTAAACGTGAAATGAAACAGGTTTTTATTTGCTGTTTAACCATTATGCAAATGGACTAAGGCTTACATAGAGTCGCTCTGTTTATTCAACACTAAAGGTATACCAATTTGTCGGATCATTCGGTCAACATCAAACCAGAAATCATTGCTGAAGCAGCAGAATGGTTAGTTGAAATACAGGAAGCACCTTTATCCGCAAAAAAACAACAGGTATTTGAACAATGGAGAAGTCAAAGTGCAGCGCATCAGCTGGCATGGCAACAGGCTATACAATTACAAAAATGTCTGGCCGATACACCGTATGTCATTAAACAGCAAGTTTTGGATGATCAGGGACAACAAAAATATCTAAGTAAATTCTTAGTTCTTGTACTATGTTGCAGCACGCTGTCTATCGCCGCTTTTTATGCGCAACAGCAAGCAATATTCGCAGATTATCGTACAGCTTATGGCGAACAACAAAAAATTATACTGGAAGATGGTACACAAATCATACTGAACAGTAAAACAGCCATAGATGTACAGTACACAACAACCGAGCGTAACATCACACTACGTTATGGTGAGATCTATATCACTACTGCCAAGGATCAAACTGAATATCATCGTCCATTTAAAGTTTTAGGTAAATATGGTTCTATTCAGGCATTAGGCACACAATTTGATGTAGAACAACGCAAAGATCAAACCCAAGTTGCTGTGCTTGAACATGCTGTACTGATTAAAAATCAGCATGGGCAACAATTGAAGCTTAACGCTGGACAAAAAATCCAGTTTAATGCAAAGCAAATTCAGATGGCACAATCGATTGAGCCTCTAAACTACACTTGGCGGAATGGTTTAATCGTGGCTGACCGTATGTCTTTGGCACAGTTTGCCCTAGCGATTGAAAAAAATTACGGTGTTCATGTTGAGTTTTCTCCTGAATTAGAAAAATTAATTATCTCGGGCACTTACCCAACTCAGGATCTAAACAGTCTACTGGCGTCTTTGGGTAATGCCTACCATCTCAATATAAATCACAGCATCTTTGGCAAAAAAATTAAACTTTCAAAAATTGATTAAAAAATTTTTGGCTTAATTTTGGCACTTTCCACAACTTCAATTGTCAATGTTATATAGCACATCATTTTTATAACATTGGAGTACAGATAAAATGGGATTGCTCAAAATTAAGCCATTAACACAGACCATTCACCGTCTTCTTATTTGTGGAATTTTAGGTGTTACAGCGACTAACATTGCCAATGCACAAGACACCACTGCTGTGCAATCTTATCAAATTCCGGCAGCGGCACTTGATCAGGTTCTCACTCGTTTTGCTGCACAGGCGGGCGTATCTCTAGCATTTGATCAGGCTACCGTGAGCCGCTTTAAAAGCTCCGGTTTGTCTGGTCGCTACACCATAGAACAGGGTTTTCAACAAATTCTGACAAACTCGCCCTACCGCATCCAAAAAACTGCAAATGGATATCTTTTAGTGAGTAAAGCTCAGTCATCCGACCGGCCACATTATGTCGGAGAACTTAAACAGATTGATGTCAATGCAAAAGGAAATTCTACCCCTCAAACTGTTGCTCAACTACCTGCGCTTACTGTAGAGGCAAATCAGGATACCGTTTTTGATGGGCAAATTGCTCAAAACAGTCGAATGGGATTATTAGGAACCAAAAAAATTATTGATATTCCTTTTAATGTTTCCAGTTACACGGCCGAATCTATCGAAAATCAACATGCCATTACTGTAGCAGACGCTCTTGCAAAAGAAGCTTCAATACAATCCACACATTCTTCAGGCGGTTTTTTGGATTCTTTTATGATTCGCGGATTTCCGATTGGTGAAGGGAATTTAGGTGAAATTGCATGGGATGGACAATATGGTGTAGCACCCAATTATCGCTTACTTACTTCATATATAGATCGTGTTGAAGTACTTAAAGGCCCAAGTGCCATGTTATACGGTATGTCACCCAATAGCGGTGTCGGAGGTGCCATCAACATCGTCCCTAAACGTGCTACAACGAACGATCTAAATCGTATCACTACAGATTATACGAGTCACTCCAACATAGGAGTACATACAGATTTAAGTCGGCGTTTTGGTGATGAAAAACAATTTGGCGCTCGCCTGAATGTTAGTCATCACGATGGCGATACAGCCATTAAAAATCAATCCAGAAAATTATCAACCATTGCTCTTGCATTGGATTATAAAAATAACAAATTAGATTCCACGATTGATCTTGTTTGGCAACGTGAGCATTTTGACAATCCTGTTCGTCCTTATTATTTAAGTGCAAATGTGTCCTTACCTGCTGCACCTGATGGTAAATATAGTGCGGCTCAGCCATGGGGATGGTCAACGGTAAAAGATACTTCTTTTGCATCTCATAACACATATCATCTTAATGATAATCATGCATTTTTTCTAAATATTGGTGGTGCGCAATCTCGAGTAGAACGTTTATCAGATCAAACCATTTCGATTATTAACGAAGCTGGTGATACACAATCTGCAATGCGCTATGGTATTTTTAACGTAGATCGATTTACCATCGATACAGGTTTAAGAAGTCATTTTAAGACCGGAAATATTGCGCATGAAATTGTTTTTCAAGCCAATAAATATCAAGATAAATATGCAATGAGTCTTCCGAGTGGACCTACGGTCTATTCCAATCTTTATTCACCTGTTACACAAACTGTTCAAAATCTTAATATTCCTGAATCTGCACCGTTAAATTCACGCTCTAATTTATCAGGATTTGGTATCGCAGATACATTATCCATGTTTGATCAAAAATTTTTACTGACTTTAGGCTTAAGGCAACAATATGTTGAATCCCAGAACTATACTAGTTCAACGCCTAAATATAGTGAACATGCCTTAACCCCTTTAGTGGCAGCAGTTTATAAAATCAATGATAATCTTTCAATTTATGCAAATCATATTCAAGGGCTAAGTAAAGGTGATACAGCACCCGATACTGCGCTGAATTCAGGAGAAGTTTTTGCACCGTATAAAGCAAAACAATACGAAATTGGGATTAAATATGATGATAATCGAAATTTTGCCTCACTAAATGCATTTCAAATTACCAAGCCTAGCGGGCAATTAATCAATGGCTACTATTCCAGTAATGCCGAACAACAAAATACAGGTGTAGAGTTAAGCGTTCGCTCAACATTAACTTCAGCACTTTCAGCGTATACCAATCTAACCTATATTGATGCGGAACTTACGAAAACCAACAGTGAAAGTACTCAAGGAAATCAGGCTGTAGGTGTACCTGAATGGCAGGCTAATCTTGGCGCAGAGTGGACATTCTCCACCCTTCCTCTAGTCATTGGTGGGCATTTTAGCTATGTTGATCAACAACCTATCAATCAATCAAATACCCAATATCTACCGTCATGGAGTAAAGTAGATTTAAATGCCCGCTATACTGCCAAAATTGCCAATAAAGAGGTCATTTTACGTGCTAATTTGCTCAATGCATTTAATAAAAAATATTGGTCCGGCATTGCATCATATAGCACAATTGCTTTAGGTGCCCCACGTACTTTAGCTTTATCTGCAACAGTAGATTTTTAAAACCTAATAAAGAATCAGGCTGGAAATTCCAGCCTGATTCTTGTGTCTAATTCATGCCCTGTTTAATGCGTTCAGGAGTATTCACGGCTTGTGTTTCCCGATCAATTCTAAACATCACACCCATCATGAAAGCACAAATCAATAACGATGATCCACCATAACTAATAAATGGCAAAGTTAAACCTTTGGTTGGAATTAATCCCATATTCATGCCTGCATTTACACAAATTTGCAGAAAGAAAATAATTGCAATTCCATAAGCAAGATAACCACTACGCAAATGCTGATTATTTAATGCACGATGCGCAATACGCATGCAACATGCCACCATCAAAAAGGACAAACTAAAAATCAGGCTGATTCCGACAAAACCAAGTTCTTCGGCTGTTACTGCCAACATAAAGTCAGTATGCGCTTCAGGTAAATAAGCCAGTTTTTGTACACTATGACCAAGCCCTGTTCCCAACCATTCACCACGACCAAAAGCCATTAAACTTTGTGATAACTGATAACCTGCCCCCTGTGGATCTTCCCAAGGATTGGAGAAAGATAGCATTCGGCGTAACCGATAAGGTTCAATCAAAATAAATGTGGTAAGAAAAGCAACCACAACCCCAATCACGCTCAGTAAGGCTTTAACAGGTGCGCCTGCCAGAAAGAAAATTAGCGCAACTGTACAGACAATCACAGCTGATGCGCCTAAATCCGGTTCTAACATGATCAATGCAACCGTTGTTCCAACAGGAATACTCAAGCGTAATAAACTGACCAAACTTTCCCTGACTTCACCACCACGACGAACCACATAATCCGCAGTAAAAACCGCCATGGCGAACTTGGCAATTTCAGAAGGCTGTAAAGTAAAGCCAGCAATATTTAACCAGCGTGTTGATCCATTAACATCTCGTCCAATGAGCAGAACCAGAATTAAAAGTATAGCCGTGCCCAGCCACATCAATACCGGCATTTTGCCAAACCAATTTTTTAATTTAATCTGATAGGCAGTAATAGCGGCACCAAATGCAACCACCAGATACATCAGATGTCTAGCCACATAATGCATGGAATTTTCATGCAAACGTTCAGCATAGGGCATAGAAGCTGAGGCCACCATCACTGTACCAATACACAGTAGAGCCAACACACAGAAAATCAATGTATTACGTGCTGTAATCTCTTTGGGCAATTTCTGCATCAACGCTAAAACTGCCTGCTCAATACGCTGCTGGACACCCTGCGCCCTATTTAATATGGATTCTTTCATTATCATGGTCTAAGTCAGATTGTGTACATACTGGACAAATTGTTGCCCACGATCATTATAGCTTTTAAACATATCAAAACTGGCACATGCCGGAGATAATAATACTGCATCACCCGCTTGTGCCTGTTGTTGGCATTGCGTAACAGCTTCCTGTAAAGTTACTGCATGGCTACGTGAGATTGTCTGATCTAATGTAGCCTCAATCAACGTTGCATCTGTTCCAATCAACACCACATGACGTGCATAATTCACTAACGCAGCAGATAAAGGAGAAAAGTCCTGTCCTTTGCCCTGCCCGCCTAAAATCAATACGACTTTTGCATGTTTTGGGGCCAAAGCTTGTCCTAAGCCGTTAATCGCAGCCAGAGTTGCACCAACATTGGTTCCTTTAGAATCATCATAATAACGTACCCCTTGTTTTTCATCGACATATTGGCATCGGTGTTGCAACCCCTTAAAGTGCTTTAGGGTATCTAACATCACGTCCAACGGTAATCCGATCGATTCGCCCAAGGCTAGGCAAGCCAGTGCATTGGCAATATTATGACTGCCCTGAATATACATTGCACTGCTATCCAATAAGCGCTCTGTACCACGTGCCAAGAACATGTGTCCCTGAGCATCACGTAATATGCCATATTGTTTAAGATCCGGGGCATTCAGTCCAAAACTGATCGATGGTATCTGATCTGCCACCAAAGGACGTGTTAAACCGTCATCGCGATTGAATACAAAACTTTTACATCCCTGAAAAATACGATGCTTGGCTGCATGATAACCCACCATATCACCATGACGATCCAGATGATCTTCACTCATATTCAATACAACAGCAACCTGTGCGCCTAAATTGGTTGTCGTTTCAAGTTGGAAACTGGATAATTCCAAAACAATCAATTCCGGATGATCTTCTAATAAGTCCAATGCTGGTCGTCCAAGGTTACCTCCAACAGCAACCTTTTTACCTGCATTTTTTGCCATTTCACCAACCAGGGTGGTCACTGTACTCTTGGCATTTGATCCAGTAATGGCAACGATGGGAATTTTACAATCACGATGTAAAACCTGAATATCACTAATGACTGGAATACCTTTGGCAATTGCAGCTTGAATTTCTGGTAATTGTGGTGCAAGTCCTGGGCTTAAAATAATTTCTTCTGCCTGTAATAATAATTCTTCATCCAGTTTCCCAAAACTGCTGACCACATCTTGTGGAATCTTGTCGTGACCTGGCGGTAAAGTCCGGGAATCTGTAACAGCAACCTGATATCCCTTACGATAAAAATAATTCACTGATGCAACTCCGGAAATTCCCAGTCCCGCAACAACTTTTAACCCGCCACGCTGTATTAACATATCGACCTACATCATTATTTTAAACTGGGAAAATGGTAGCACTTTGTCTATTTAAATACTGTCATATTTACAGTTTTTCACTGATTTTTTCGTCTTGAAAGAATAGTGTTTAACTGAATCTTTTGTTTTTAAACGCTGGTGTTATCTTGATCATTTAATATTAGGAGTGATGATGATATTGCATCTTAGCAAAGTATCAATGTCTGTATATTCTCGCCTGTGCTTAAAAAGATATAAGCTGTTTTAGCACAACGTGAATGCCTATCATGTGATAGACAATGATTTAGTCAAACCTAAAATTATGCTAAGCTGTTGAACAGAATTAAATAAAATATGAGTGCCAGACAATGCAAAATACTCCACCGCCTTTTCCTACAACAACAAATCCTGCCTTTCGTTTATTTTCAACCGAAGGACGTTTAAGCCGCCTGAGTTATCTTGGATGGAATTTTCTAATTAATATTGTCTTTTATGTGATTATTATCGCAATGGCAATTTTTACTGGTTTTGCTACTGCATTTTATAACCAATTGTCTAGTCAACAAAATATATTATCAACAGCATCATTTGGCGCATTTTATTTGGGTTTTATTGCCATCATGCTGACTTTTTTCTTTATCAATTTGTTTATTATTATCAAAAGATTCCATGATTTTAATTTAAATGGCTGGTGTGTTTTACTATTTTTTGTGCCACTGGTTAATTTCATTGTCATGCTGATGTTATTGTTTGTTCCGGGCACCAAAGGTATCAATCGTTTTGGCGCGCCTCGAGCTTCTGAATCATGGGAAAAAGTATTGGCTTGGATCAACATTATTCTTATTGTGTTATTTATTGGTCTATATGCGATGATCATTGGCACTTTAATGGATAATCCATCCATCCCTTCGCTGGAAGTTATGCCTAAAGAGAATACAACTGTGCTTTAATCCTAAATGGTTGTATGGGATGCGTTTAAATGCGTAATTGCGAGTTAAAAACACATCCTTTCTCCAAAAATTTACGGCACAATACACAACTTAATTTATTGTATGAGAACCCTGTAGTGAGTGACGAAAAAGCCTCATTAAAAGAAGTGACCGAACAAACTTCACAATTTATCCAAAATGCGGGACAGAAAACCACTGAAACCGTCATTCAACAAGCGCACATCTACAATGATGCCTATACCACCATGAATAAAATGATTGATGGATTTTGGGAACGTGTGCCTTACATTATTTCGGGTTTGATTGTTTTTTTAATTTTCTGGTTTTTGTCCAAATTATTTAAGGCATTTATTACCAAGGCATTATTAAAGCGCTCCAATACACGACAAAATTTGGTAATGGTTCTACATCGTGTAGGCAGTACCTTTATTCTATTTTTTGGTTTTTTAATTGCTCTGGTTATTATTATTCCGGGTTTCTCACCAGGGCAACTCATTAGTGCGTTAGGGATCGGTTCGGTTGCAATTGGTTTCGCCTTTAAAGATATTTTCCAGAATTTACTGTCTGGTGTACTGATTCTATTAAGTGAACCGTTTCGTATTGGCGATACTATTTTGGTTAACGGTCTGGAAGGTACAGTAGAAGATATTCAGATTCGTGCAACATTTTTACGTTCCGCAGATGGTCGTAGCATCGTCATTCCAAATGCTACAGTGTACACCAGTGCCATTACAGTCAATACTGCCTATCAACAGCGCCGTTGTGAATTTGTCGTTGGGATTGGGTACGATGCAGATATTGATCAAGCTTCTGCAATTGTTCATGAGGTCTTAAATGATAATCTAAATGTGCTGACAGATCCGGCCTTTACGGTACAGGTATCAACCCTGGCTGATTTCTCTATCAATCTGATGATTCGCTGGTGGGTAGATACAGGTGCAACCACAACCACAGAATCGATTAGTGAAATTCAGCTGGCTGTCAAAAAGGCATTTGACCAGAAAGGTATTTCGATTCCTTATCCAATTCAGGATTTACATATTTCTCAGCCTGTATCCATTCAACCAGAAACTACATTAAATAAATAATCTGGATAGAATCACTGGAATTGCTGTTTCTGTACGTAAAATACGGTTGCCCAAATGATAAATCTGGCAACCGTTTTCTTTCAGTAGATCAATTTCATAAGGGATAAATCCCCCTTCTGGTCCAATTACAACCTGACAAGGCTGATTGTAGGCATAAGGCATACTTTGATCCGTATAAGGATGTCCTACAAATGTCGGATGTTGTTGTGTCCAAAGTGCTAAACGATCTTCCACAAATGGCTTAAAGCGTTTTTCCAGAATAATTTCTGGCGCCATTACGTCACCAGCCTGCTCCAGCCCCAACTGAACATAATGTGGTAATTGCTCCAAAAAAGGGCTCTGCCAATAACTTTTATCGACGCGATAACTGTGCATGAGTACAATTTTTTCTACGCCCAAAGTGACACTGTCCATAATTAAGCGACGTAAAACCTTGGGTCTAGGTAGTGCTACGATTAAGGTTACAGGGATTTTAGCTGGAATAACCTGTTTGGACAGCCGTTCAATCCAGATCTCATGTATTTCAATTCTAATAATTCGGGCATCAAATCGCTCCTGATCCTGAATACCAACTTTTAAACAGTCACCAATTTTTACATCAAGATGTTGCCTTAAATGCTGAATTTGTCGTGGATCCCGAATACAGTATTCATGCTGATCAGCTTGTTTTGCCAATAACACAATATTCATTGTGCAACCAGATACCGATCAATCAATGCAATATGCTGTGCCAATGCCCCTTGATTTGCTTGCAAAATTTGTTGTGCCTGCTGATTCATCTGATCTCGTTGTGCCTGATTGTCGAATAAATCCAGCAAAATTTGCGCTGCTTCATCCGTATTCTGAACAACCTTGACTGCATCATGCTCTACAAACTCATCAATAATATGCTGAAAATTAAAATAATTTTTCCCTAATATGGTCGGCACATTTAATGCAATTGGTTCCAGAATATTATGTCCACCACCCGGCTCATTTAATGAACCACCCACATAGGCGACTTGTGCCAATGCATACCACAACCATAGCTCACCCATTGAATCGGCAAGATAAACCTGTGTATCAGGCTCGATGGTCTGGCCTAAACTACGACGATGGGCTTTTAAGCCAAGTTTTTCAATCTCAGTAAAAACCGCATCAAAACGTTCAGGATGACGTGGCACCACAATACATAATAGATCTTTGTCCTTGAATAAAGCAGAAGTTAACGCAGCCAAAATTTGTTGCTCTTCTGCCGCATGCGTACTGGCCAACACCATTATTTTTCGCTGTTGTAATTGCCATTCCTGTCGCAATTGACTGGCTTGCTGAATAAAATGTTTTGGTGCAGTAATATCAAATTTCACGTTACCAACTACACTCATTTCACTTTGAGATTTACCTAAATGGTGAAACCGATCAAATGTTGCCTGATCCTGTGCCGCAATCCAATCCAACTGCTGTAACATCGGGAATGTTAAACGCTGAAATTTGCCATAACCTTTGGCCGATTTTTCGGAAAGTCGGGCATTTAATAATAATTGCGGAATATGATGTTGATGTACAATGCTCAATAAATTAGGCCATAGCTCAGTTTCCATCAACAATAAAATACGGGGCTGATTTAAAACCACAAACTTTTCAATCAAGTGCTTTTGATCAATCGGCAAATAGACTGCCTGAAACAATGTCGGATATTTTTCGGCAAATAAGGATTTGGCTCGAGCCTGCCCGGTACGTGTAGTATTGGTGACCAAAACCGCCTGCCCCAATTTTAAGTAATGTTCAATTAAAGGTTGGGCTGCATTGGTTTCACCAACCGATACAGCATGAAACCAAATGGTATTTTTATTTTTTACAGGCTGAAAATTCCCAAAACGCTCATCGACTTCCTGCTGATAATCATCTAAATGCCCAAAACGTTGTTTTACGCGCAGACGATATAAAGGTTTGATTAATGTCAATAAAGAGTTGTACCAAAGCGGAGTGGTCAAGATCAATCCCTGTTTTTTTTTACCATAAAAAGTATAGCACAAGCTTAGATTAGGCAAATACATAGATTAAAATGAGCATCTGCCATGAAAGAAAGCACTGCCTAAATTTAGTGGCTTAAAAACATTAAAATTTATCTGTACCGATAAACATCTTCGCACGTATTCAAAAAACTTATTTAAGTGAAAGAATTAAATAGACTGTGCTATTTCAATAAAATCTTTAATGATTGGTGAAAGATAATTTTTACTTTTTACCGCAAGTCCTATGGATCTTTTGATATTCGGTGACAATGGATGTTTACTAACATTAGGATATAATTCTAATAAATTTTTATTGAGTGCCATATCCGCAACAATAGATACACCCATATTATTATTTACCATATTGATGATGGTTAAAATTTGAGAAAAATGACACTTAATTATAGGATTTAAATTAGCCTGTCTAAATATTTGATTCACATGTTGCTCACTCCCTGCTGCTGTCATCAAAAATGGATACTGGACGATTTCTTTCAAGGTGATAGATTGCTTTTGAGAAAGAGTTAAATTTTTTGGTATTAATGCAACAAAAATATCTTCAATAATAGGATATGTATCAAAATGATCTTCAGGCAAGACAACAAAACCAACATCAATTTTTCTTTCTGTTAACCATTGTGCAATTTGCTTGTCTGTTCCTTCTTTAATAAAAATTTCTATATTTGGATATTTCACAGTAAATTTTTTCAAAATTAAAGGAATTAGTACATTTGAAGATGAAGCACCAAACGAGCCTATGGTTATTTTCCCTGCTTTAAATCCATGAAAGTCAGATATTTTTTGAGTCAAAACACTAGAATTGCTTAATATTTCGTTAGTATAAATCAGCAATTCATATCCAATCTCGGTGATTTCTACTTCATTTTTATTACGATGAAATAAACGCACGTTCCATTGTTGTTCAAGGGCTTTCAGTGCATGAGAAATTGCTGACTGTGAAATTTTTAGCTGTTTGGCAGCTAGAGTAAAACTTTTTAGTTCTGCTAAAACTGAAAATACTTCCAATTGTACAAATGTCATGCGCGCTATATATGAGTAAAAGCTCATTTTATCATGATTAATTATTAGTAATAAAATACAAAAAATTCAAGCTAAATTGATATATTCATGATTCTAAAATCCGATATGTTGATCTACTTAAAACTCACCTGTGTTGCTCTCCTATGGGGAGGAACATTCATCGCTGGCAGAATTGTTGCGGCAGATATTCCTCCTTATGCTGCTGCACTATTGAGATTTATGATTGCTTCGGCATTACTCATCATCATCCTTGTCAAAGTAGAAGGCTCTTTCAAAAGAATTAGCTTATCCCAGCACTTCCTTGCTGCCGGAATGGGCTTAACAGGCGTATTCACATATAACATTTTTTTCTTCAATGCTTTGTCACATATGGAAGCAGGAAGAACAGCATTATTTGTAAGTTTATCTCCGATACTTACCGTGATTGCTGCACGATTTTTTTTCAAGGAAAAGTTAGCAGTTTTAAATTACTATGGCGTCATCATCGCTTTTTTAGGCACTCTAATTGTTGTTACTAAAGGTCAACTGTTTTCTCAATTGAGTAGTTCCTTTGGTGTAGGTGAGTTAATGATGAGTGGGGCTGTCTTAAGTTGGGTGATATATACTCTACTTTGTAGACAATCAAAATTTTTATCGCCTTTAATAATGACCACTTATTCTACACTTTGGGGAACACTTTTTCTATTGATTAGTTCCATACCCAAAATACAACAATGGCAAACTTTAAATTTTAAATTTAGTACATGTTTAAGCATTATTTATCTTGGTGCCTTTGGAACAGTATTAGCATTTATTTGGTATATGCAGGGTATTGCAAAAATAGGCACATCCAGAACCATTATTTTTAATAATTTAGTTCCTGTGTTTGCTATTTTATTATCTTTTTTCATTTTAAATGAGCCTATTACATTGTCTATGTTAATTGGTGGAGTTCTTTGCTTTTCTGGCGTATTGCTCACCAATAAAAGAGATAATTTAGATCTAAATAAAAATACAGATCATGGAGTTAAATCTAATGCTTGATTTAATTTCGATGTTTACCCCTCCTATATCTCTAATGTTATTAGGACTATACTTTAAATATAAGTCATTTTTTAATATTAACTTTTGGGAAGGTGCAGAAAAATTAAATTATTATATATTGTTCCCTGCATTACTTTTTTCATCTTTAGCTAATGCCAAGGATGATGTAGCTGGAATCAAATCAATTTTAATTATTATATTTATTGTTATGTTTGTGATTATTATATTTTCATATTTATTAGCAATCATAAAAAAAGTTTCAGAGAAGCAGATGGGGGTATATATTCAAAGTCTAATTAGATTTAATACATATCTTGGACTTTCCATTGCATTAACACTACCAGACGAACAAATAAGGATTATTCTCGTTAGCATACTTGCTATAGCAATTCCATTTGTTAACGTTATTTCTATCTTATCTTTAACATCAAAACATAATTTAAACTTAAAAAATATTTTTTATTCTTTAATTAAAAATCCTTTAATTAATTCATGTTTAATTGGGATTGGATTTAATTATTTTTCTATAAAAATCTGGATTGGATTTGATAATTTATTAAGCATTTTATCTACCAGTAGTTTGATGCTAGGATTATTATGTGTTGGTGCAGCAATAAACTTTGACGTTATTAGAAAGAATTTTATAAGATCATTATCTATTAGTATCGTTAGATTGTTTTTAATACCATTATTTACAATATTAATTAGTTCATTTTTTATTTTAAACTCTGCAAGCCTTATCGCAATTATTATTTTCTTTTCAATTCCAACTGCTTCATCTGCCTATGTACTCACAAAGGTTCTAGGTGGTGATCATGAATTAATGGCAGGAATTATTAGCTTACAGACGTTATTATGTCTTATCTCATTGCCTGTTATCATGTATTTAATAGAAAACTTCAAGTAATATTTTACAGTATATAAAATGATAGTATAAAAAACTTATAGGAAAACTAAATTTTTAACATTTTTTATAAAATCATTTATGCTTTCAATTCATTAAAATAACACACCTAAATGTATTATTTTAATGAAGTTCAATTTCTGACTTAAGTCAAAACTAACCCTATTCCAGCAATCATTTCAACGCTGGATAATCGGTATAACCTTCTGCACCATCTGCATATAAGGTTTCAGGATTAAGCTCATTTAAAGGTGCATTTTTGACTAGACGATCTAATAAATCCGGATTGGCAATGTAGGCTTTACCAAACGATACCGCATCGGCTTCACCATCTGCCAGAATTTTTTTGGCAGATTCAGGCGTCAGATTTTCATTGGCAATCCATACACCGGAAAATTTCGGACGTAAATATGGACTTAAACTGTCTTCTGCCTGATATTCCCGTGCAAAAATAAAGGCAATATGTCGCTGGCTTAATTGCTCTACAACATAGCCAAATGTTCCACGTGGATCATCATCACCCATATCATGTGCATCTCTACGCGGTGCTAAATGCACACCAACACGATCAGCGCCCCAAACTTCAATAAAAGCATCTACAACTTGTAGTAATAATCTAGCTCGATTTTCAACCGAACCACCATATTCATCTTCACGATGATTGGTTTTAGTTTGCAAAAATTGATCAATTAAATAACCATTGGCCGCATGTAATTCTACCCCATCAAAACCGGCTTCTTTGGCTAATACTGCGGCGTGTTTATAATCTGCTACAATTGCCTGAATTTCATTAATTTCTAATGCTCGAGGCGTCACATATTCACGTTTTGGACGTAACAAGCTAACATGACCAGCAGGTTTAATTGCACTGGCAGAAACAGGTGTTTCACCATTTAATAATTCAGGATCAGAAATACGTCCAACATGCCAAAGTTGCACAAAAATTTTGGCATCTTGTTGATGTACGGCATCAACGACTTTTTTCCAGCCATACACTTGCTGCTGATTATATAATCCCGGTGTTTTGGCATAGCCTACAGCAGACGGGCTAATCACAGTGGCTTCCGTAAGGATCAATCCTGCATTAGCACGTTGCTGATAATATTCAACATTGAGATCATTGGGTACACGACTATCGCCTGATCTGGAACGTGTCAAAGGTGCCAGTACTAATCGATTTTTAAGGAGAAGATCGCCCAGTTTTAATGAATCAAGTAAGTCTGCCATGTCAACCTCTTTACTCTAGTTATAGCGTATTTTTTAGCACATCTAAATATTGCTGAATCAAGGCTTCATTACGGGAGAAATATGACCATTGTCCATGTTTTTGCACAGTCACCAAACCAGCTTGTTGTAATACGGAAAGATGATTAGACATGGTTGACTGGGACAATTGTCCCAATTTTTCAATCTGTCCTGCACATACACCTTTTTCAAATCCACCACATTCATCGGCAGATAAAAACTGCTCTGGTGATTTTAACCATTGCAATATCTGTCGTCGCATTGGATTAGCCAAAGCTTTAAAAATTGCATCCGTATCCATAATTTTCTGGCACACATTTAAATAAAGAAGCCTTATTCAACGTCCAACATTAATATATCGTATTTTTTCGATTTTTAAATCTATTTTTTACGATATACAAACAATTGAATTGAATAAGCCTTCAAATGATATTACTTACAGACCCTGTTTTAAACTGGCCTCGATAAACTTATCAAGATCACCATCCAAAACAGCTTTGGTATTCGACGTTTCAACACTGGTACGCAAATCCTTGATACGGGAATCATCCAGTACATAGGAACGAATCTGGCTCCCCCAACCAATATCGGACTTGGAATCTTCCAGAGCCTGTGCAGCTTCATTACGTTTCTGCATTTCCAGTTCATACAATTTGGCACGTAACTGCTTCCATGCTGTATCACGGTTGGCATGTTGCGAACGCTGGTTTTGGCAGGCAACCACAATACCGGTTGGCATATGGGTTAAACGCACCGCAGAATCGGTTTTGTTAATATGCTGACCACCTGCACCAGAAGCACGATAGGTATCCGTTCGCACATCAGATGGATTAATATCAATTTCAATATTGTCATCAATTTCTGGTGAAACAAAAACTGCCGCAAAGGAAGTGTGACGGTTATTATTGCTATCAAATGGCGATTTACGAACCAGACGATGTACGCCTGATTCCGTACGCAACCAGCCAAAAGCAAACTCGCCATCAACACGGATCGTTGCCGATTTAATACCCGCAACATCACCATCGGATACTTCCATCAATTCGCCTTTAAAACCATGGCGTTCAATCCAGCGTAAATACATACGCAACAACATAGATGCCCAATCTTGTGCTTCCGTACCACCGGAACCTGATTGAATTTCCAGAAAGCACGGATTTGGATCCATCGGATTACTAAACATACGCTGAAATTCCAGTTTTGCCAGACTTTCTTCTGCATAATCCAGTTCCGCAGTCACATCATCCAGTAAACTTTCATCATCGGCTTCAATTGCCAAATCCAGCATGGCTTGGGCATCAACCAATTGTTCAGCAAGTTTGTCCAAAACACCAACACTATTCTCTAATGCCCCTTTTTCTTTGGCAATCGCCTGCGCACGCGACTGATCATTCCAAATTGCAGGGTCTTCTAATTCTCTTAGTACTTCTTCTAGACGTTCCTTTTTCAGATCGTAGTCAAAGATACCCCCGTAACATTCCGCCACGATCTGAAAGGTCTTTTAAACGTAAAACAAAAGGATTAATTTCCATAACAATACACAGACTGGTTAAAAGAAAACTATTCTAGCATAGCTTTAAATCCGACAAAATTTACTGTCAATCGATCGCTTCTTTTCTTTTGGATTGTCAAAAGTAGTACATCTATTCACCGAAATACAGACTTTAACATAATGATAATAATCTTTACATTTAAAAATATTATTTTATTTATCAAAGACTTAGTATTAATGAAAGCAATTAAAATAACATAAAATTACTATAAATTCTAAATCATGAATTGACGCTATGATTTTTTAATTTAGACTGAATTTGTAACAAAAAATTTAATAAATCCGCTTTGGAGGATTAAGCTATGAAAAAGTTAACTATTGCGACCGCATTATTAGCAGCCACTGCATCTTTAGCAGCAATTAATGCCAATGCTTATCAAGCTGAGGTGGGTGGTAACTATAACCGTATTGATAATGACAACACTAAAGATCTTAATCAGTTCGGTGTGAACGGTACTTATTATTTTAATCAGGTACAGGTAAAAGACTCTCCTTTGGCTGAGGCAGCATTCCTTGACCGTGCCAGTAATGTCAATGCTGAAGTTAAATACGCAGACAATAGTGGCAACAAAAATACACAATATGGCGTAGGCGCTGAATACTTTGTACCAAATTCTGATTTTTATCTAAGTGGTAATGTTGGTCGTAGCGAATATAAAGTAGATAATACAAATATTGATACCAAAACGACAACTTATGGCGCAGAAGTTGGTTATTTACCGGCACCTGGCTTATTGGTTGCTGCCGGTGCACAAGGTTATGATACAGAACATGGTGATGATGATGTTAATCCAACTTTACGTGCAAAATACGTCACTACGCTACAAAATGGCCATGACATCAATTTAGAAGCACGTGGTGTCTTTGGTAGCGATGACAACAAACAATATTCTGCCGGCGCAGACTATTACATTGATAAGACATTAAGTTTCGGTGCTGATTACCAAAAAGATAAAGCCATTGATCAAGACCAATGGGGTATTCGTGCCAAAAAATTCTTTGATCAAAACTTAAGTGTTGAAGGTCGCCTAGGTTTCGGTGATGATTATAATACCTATACGATTGGTGCAAACTACCGTTTCTAATTAAAGAATAACCCTATTTACTCTAAATAGCGCTTCTTCGGAAGCGCTATTTTATTGAGAAAATAAAAATTCTTAAAGATTTTGCAAAAATAATATTCTTAACTGTAATTGGCTTTGCTGACGAAATTCATTTTTTTCCAAGGTAAATGCCAGACGAATTTTTGATGAAATTCTGGTGTCATTCAATTTTTCAAGGTAATTAAAGCCAATCGCCGACACAATTTGATGAGAAGGTAATTTTAATGTTAATTTGAGATGTATATCTTTAAGCCATTGATAATCCATAACATCAAATATACCATCAAATACAGGCGCCTCGAATCCCTGCCCCCAAGGTCCAAGATTTTGAATTTTTTCTAGAAAATCAAGGTTAAATTCATTTTCTGCCAAAGCACCATCCGTCAACAACTTGCTGTGAAAAATATCTGGATGATAGTGTTGAATCTGTGCAATAAAGCATTGCTGGAATTGTGTAAATTTTTCTTTTTCAATGGTTAATCCCGCTGCGGCTGCATGCCCACCAAAGAATTTAACCAAATCTGACTGCTGTTGTGCGACAGCTTCAATACTATCACGAATATGGATACCCTCAATTGATCGGGCAGAACCTTTTAAATGCTGACCATCTTCATCCAGTGCAAAGACGATACTTGGTCGATGGAAATGTTCTTTCAAACGTCCGGCAACAATGCCGATGACGCCCTGATGCCATTCTGGCTCAAATAAAACGATGGCTTGTGGTAGTTGCTCTCCATCAAGCTGTACCTGTTCTAGATAATCAAAGGCTTGCTCACGCATTCCTCGTTCAACCTGACGCCGCTCAAGGTTAAGTTGATCCAGTTGATAGGCTAAGGGAAATGCCTGTTGTAAATTTTCTGCCAATAAGCATTCAATGCCAATTTGCATGCTATCCATTCGGCCTGCGGCATTAATTCTTGGGCCTAGAACAAAACCAAAATCCTGTGCCTGTAATTGTAGTGGATTTTTTCCGGCAAGATCCAACAAGGCCAATATTCCTGCACGGCATTGCCCTTCGCGAATTTTTTTCAATCCGGCCTGTACTAAAATACGATTATTAAAATCCAGTTTGGCAACATCAGCTACAGTTCCTAATGCAACCAGATCCAGATAATGGCTCAATTTGCAGCTCGTTTTACCTTGTTTTTGTCGATGTGATGCCAAACTTGCTAGCACATAAAATGCAACACCAACACCTGCCAATGATTTACTGGCAAAATTGCAGCCAAGTTGATTAGGATTCACCACAGCTTCTGCATCAGGCGTCGCTTTAGTGGTTAAATGATGATCTGTCACAATCACCTGCATATCCAGTGCATGACAACGATCTACGCCGGCATGACTGGAGATACCATTATCGACAGTAATCAATAAATCAGGCTGATAACGTTCATGCGCCAGATCAGCAATTGCAGGTGTTAGACCGTAACCATATTTAAAGCGATCTGGCACGATGTAATGTACTAGTGCGCCCATCTGTTGCAACGCAAGTATCATCAAAGCAGTACTGGTTGCGCCATCAACATCATAATCCCCAACAATAAGGATTTGTTGCTGTGCATCAATCGCCTGGTCAATCAATGTAATCGCTTGAGTTAAGCCTTTTAAATCAGGTTGTAATAGAGATCTAAGCTGTAAATCCAGTTGATCTGTGGCAACATCTCTGGCCGATAAAATTCGGGCCAATGTTGTAGAGCCCAGATATTCATATTGTTGCAAAGGTTGTTTTAAATCTCTTTGCTGTAAAAGCATATTATCCATGAATTAAGGCATTAACCTCTGAATAATCCATTGCCCATTTTGTTGAATATAAGCTAAACGATCATGCAATCGATTTGGACGTCCCTGCCAGAATTCATAATATTCTGGAACCAAACGATAGCCACCCCAAAATTCCGGTTTTGGTAGTTGAGTCATGTGCTGATACTCAGCAAATGCCGCATTAAAACGCTGTTGTAGACTTTCACGGCTATCAATCATACCACTTTGTGGTGTACTGACATGTGCAGCTACCTGACTATCATGTGGACGTTTTTGATAATACTCCGTGGATTCTTCAACAGAAATCTTTTCTATACGACCAGAAATTCTGACCTGTTGTTCCAGTTCAGCCCAATAAAACAATAATTGTGCTTGTGGATTTTCGGCCAGATCATGGCCTTTTAAGCTGTCATAGTTGCTATAAAAATCATAACCCTGCGCACTGGCACCACGTAATAACAATGTGCGAACATGTGGTACACCTTGTGCATTGGCAGTGGCCACATACATGGCATAGGGTTCATGCAAATCACATTGCAATGCGGCATTAAACCATGTCAGGAACTGCTCATGAGGCTGCGGATGAACTTGCGCTTCATGCAGTTCTGCACGTTGATAGCTTAACCGTAATTCACTTAAATCCTTAATCACATCACTCATGTGCTAACCCCTATAAATATTTAATAATGTTATGAAATTACAGCATTCTGACGAATGACATTGGCCAGATGTTTTGCCAATTGTTTTACCTCATTCAGGTTATCGCCTTCAACCATTACCCGAATCACAGGTTCTGTACCTGATTTACGAATTAATAATCGACCACGCCCTTTAAGTTGCTGCTCAGCTTTTGCAAACTCTTGTACCATCACCGAATCTGAGAATGGATCAATCATGTGTTCAAGACGGACATTTTCCAATACTTGCGGAAAAAGTTTAAAGCCTTGTACCAGTTGATGTAATGCCTGCTGTTTTTCAACCATGACACGTAGTACCTGTAAAGCGGAGATAATTGCATCACCTGTAGTACTTTTATCTAACGTTAAAATATGTCCGGAAGGTTCACCACCTATGATCCACTGATTTTCTTCCAGTGCCTGTAATACATAACGATCACCGACTTTGGCACGAGTAAATGCAATACCAGCTTTTTCCAGTGCCAGTTCCAGTGCCATATTGCTCATTAAGGTGCCTGCAATACCTACTGGTTTTTGTGTCGCTTGTGTTGCAAGAATATAAAGCACATGGTCACCATCAATTAAATGACCATGTTGATCTACCATCATGACACGATCTGCATCACCATCAAAAGCAATACCTAAGTCTGCCTGATGCTTGATCACAGCTTTTTGTAAATTTTCAGGATGTGTCGAACCACAATCATCATTAATATTCAAACCATTTGGTTGATCATAAATCGTGATGACTCTGGCGCCTAATTCCCGAAATACTGCCGGCCCAACACTATAAGCAGCGCCATTGGCACAATCGACGACAATAGTATAGTCCTGTAAGTTTAAATGATATGGAAAAGTTGATTTACAGAATTCTATATAACGTCCCGCTGCATCTTTGACACGTACACTTTTACCCAACTGATCAGGTTCCTGAATAATAATCTCTTTTTCAAGTTCTGCGTTAATCGCATCCTGTAATTCATCCGGTAATTTCTTACCTTCATTGGAAAAGAATTTAATGCCATTATCAAAATAAGGGTTGTGTGATGCAGAAATGACGATTCCTGCATTGGCATGTAACGCACGGGTAAGATGTGCAATTGCAGGGGTAGGTAATGGCCCAAGTAAATGTACATAGACACCAGCAGAGTTCAGTCCGGCCTGCAAAGCAGATTCCAGAATATAACCAGATAAACGGGTATCTTTACCTAATACAACAATTGGCTTCTTCTTTGGAAATGCCCGTTTTAATACTGTACCTGCGGCAAATCCCAGTTTTAAAGCAAATTCTGGTGTTATCGGCATTTGTCCAAATTTACCACGAATGCCATCTGTACCAAAATAACTCATTTGTTCTCTCTTATCTTAAGCGTTGTTATTACACCATTTTACAATAAAAAACAGCCATCCATATTGGATAGCTGTTTAATTTTTTTATCTTTGAGAAACTTAACCTACTCGGTAATTTGGTGCTTCTTTGGTAATGGTGACATCGTGTACATGCGATTCTTTCATGCCAGCCGAAGTAATTTTAACAAACTGAGCATTTTGACGCATATCTTCAATGGTTGCAGATCCGGTATACCCCATTGAAGAACGTAAACCACCAATCATTTGATGTACGATATTACCCATTGGACCTTTATAAGGTACACGACCTTCAATACCTTCTGGAACCAGTTTTTCAGCGCCAGCTTTGGCATCCTGAAAATATCGGTCTGCTGAACCACTGGCACCGGCCATAGCACCCAATGACCCCATACCACGGTAGGCCTTGTAGTAACGTCCTTGGAAGAATTCCACTTCACCTGGTGCTTCCTCAGTACCTGCCATTAAGGAACCCACCATGATGGTTGATGCTCCAGCAGCAATCGCTTTGGCCATGTCACCTGAATAACGAATACCGCCATCAGCAATCAATGGAATTTGTTCTTTTAAAGCTCGAGCAACATTATCAATCGCAGAAATTTGTGGAACACCGATTCCTGCAACAATACGTGTAGTACAAATCGATCCAGGTCCAATACCGACTTTAACTGCATCCGCACCAGCATCAAGTAAGGCAAGTGCGGCATCACCTGTAGCAATATTGCCACCAATGACCTGAACTTGTGGAAAGTTTTGTTTTACCCAGCGTACGCGTTCAATGACACCCATCGAATGCCCATGTGCTGTGTCCACCACAATGACATCCGCACCAGCTTCAACCAGTGCTTCTACACGTGCTGGTGTTTCTGCACCAGTACCCACCGCTGCGCCAACACGCAAGCGACCTAGCTCATCTTTGCAGGAGTTTGGATAAAGCTCAGCTTTGCGAAAGTCTGTTACAGTAATTAAACCTTTCAAATTTTGCTGATCATCCACCACCAATACTTTTTCAATACGGTGTTTTTGCAATAATGCCTGAATGTTTTCTTTAGATTCGCCTTCTTTGACTGTCACCAATCGCTCTTGTGGCGTCATGATGTTACTAACCGGCTGCTCCAGATTGGTTTCAAAACGGGTATCTCGACCTGTAACGATACCAACAACTTTACCATCTTGAACCACAGGCACACCACTGATGTTGTTCGCTTTAGTAATGTCGATCAACTCACGTACTGTAGTTTGTGGCGAAACCGTAATTGGATCTTTAACCATGCCGGCTTCAAATTTTTTCACTCGGCGCACTTCAGCCGCCTGTGCTGCAATGTCCATATTTTTATGCAAAATGCCAATACCGCCATTTTGCGCCATTGCAATGGCCATACGGGATTCGGTTACGGTATCCATGGCAGCAGATACTAAGGGAATGTTTAACTGTATGCCACGAGTAAGGCGTGTCTTTAAGGAGACATCTTTTGGAAGAACTGTTGAATAGGCAGGGAGTAATAAGACATCATCGAAGGTTAACGCTTCTTGAACGATGGTCAACATAACAATCTCACTGGTAATTTCCGTGCGCTATTATAAACAAATTTCACATGAAATTGCATTTATTTCCTCATTTAAAATTTTTAGTATTAGGTTTTATTAATGTTTTTACCAATGATTGTTTTTTTAGGTAATATAAGAAAAAATAGACGCTTAAAGCGTCTATTCTCCCACCCCAAAGCCTTTAAATTCAATCTGGACAACGATAGGAATTTTGGTTAAATAGGTCAATACCGCACTCCAAACGCTCAATCCAGTTCAAGAAATTCTCAATCATTTCTTTACCAATAAATGGTGTGCCATGTTGTGGAACAATCATTTCCACATCCATTTCCCGCACCATGTTCACCCAGAACCGAATAATCCGGTTAGAACACATATAACGCTGATGAAATCCACGCATTTTATGCGTATGTGCTTCAAAATCAATAATCGGAGCATTGGCATCATGAACAATAGATGCACCCATATCACCAGAGAACAAAATTTTTGAAACCGGATCATAAAATTGGAAATTACCAACTGAATGCAAAAAGTGAGCAGGAACTGCCTTAATCACTGTATTACCAAAAGGAATAATTCCACCTTCATCCGGTAATTCAATTAAACGTTCCAGCCAGCCACCCTGAATACGATCACTGGTGAATGCAGAATTTAAGTGTGGTAGAAATCGTGCCCAGAGTTTAGATGCAACAACTTTGGCTTGCGTATATACCAGCCAGCGCGGCATTGAAGTAATGATGTCTGGATCCTGATGGGAAGCAATCACATAATCCAACTGATTAATACGAACATATTTGCTGAGTTCCAGTGTCAAGGGGGTATAAGTCAAATCACCACCAGGATCCAGTACTGCTGCATTTTTTCCATCAATAATTAGAAACTGATTTGCCTGTACACCTTCCCCTTTTACCAGACTGGTAAAGGCGATACATTTATGATGTCCGTCGTCATATAAAACACGTGAAGATGTTCGATCTAATGACATAAGTATTTACGCAATAATAAGAAATTTTTGTCAAAATAAGATGATTTACACAAAGATACAATAGAGTAAAAAAGGTTTTGAGATTTAGTTCTCATAAATAAAAATATCCTACTAAATTAGTAGGATATTATACATTTTTTTTATTTATATGAATCAACCACCTAGTCTTTATATTGATTCACTCAATGAATTAAACTTGACAATTGATTCAAAAAACCAATAACATAATTTTAATAAATGCTGAGTAATTACAATAAGATATTACGAATATCTTTCAGTAATATGGTCAACTTTCGGGTAAATCGTGCAGCATCAGCACCATTAATTACTCGGTGATCATAAGATAAAGACAACGGCAACATTAAGCGTGGATCAAAATCCTTACCATTCCAAACAGGCTGCATGGTTGCTGGAGAAATTCCCAGAATGGCAACTTGTGGCCAGTTTACCAATGGCGTAAATGCTGTCCCACCAATACTGCCCAAACTTGTAATGGTAAAGTTTGCACCTTGTAAGTCTTTTGGACTCAATTTTTTATCACGCGCTTTTTGGCTTAATTCTGCCAGCTCCTGTGCAATTTGCTTAATGGATTTTTGATCCGGATTACGCAATACAGGTACTGTTAAACCATCCGGTGTCGCTACTGCAATGCCCATGTGAATCTCATTGCGTAACACTACTGATTTCTGATCATCTGCCAGATGTGAAGCAAAATATGGCTCGTCTTTAAGTAAGTGTGCCACCGCCTTGGCAATAAAAGCCAGAATGGTTAAACCAATACCTTGCTTTTTAAAGTCGTCTTTAAGTTCGCCTCGCCATGCCTCAAGGTTGGTAATATCTGCCAAATCAAATTGTGTGACCTGCGGGATAAAGTTATTTAATGACAATTGTGGAACAGATACTTGTTGCAAGCGTGTCATTGTTTTGATTTCACCACCACCAAATGCACTGAAATCAGGTAAAGGTGGTAAACCTGATGCAGCAGGCGCAACTGTGGTACTTGTTGTATTTTGTGATGCGTTTAAACGTGTTTTTACGTAAGCAAATACATCATCTTTTACAATACGACCATGTTCACCAGAAGCTTTGACCTCTGCAAGCAACACGCCCAATTCACGTGCTAATTGACGTACAGCTGGTCCAGCATAAACTTTAGCATTAGCTGCTTTTTGTTCGTCATTCAGTTTATCAATGCTATCCATTTTGGCTGTGAGTGCTGCAGTAGATTGTGGTTGTGCAGGGACTTGTTTTTTCTCTGCAACTGGCGTCTGGGTTAACGCTTCTGCTTTGGCAGGTGCTGCCTGACTTTTTGCTGCTGTAGTCGATTTCACTGTAAGAAGTAATACGCCCTCTTTTACACTATCACCCGCTTTAACAGCAATAGATAAAACTTCTCCTGCAACCGGACTAGGGACTTCTACAGATGCTTTATCTGACTCAACCAGAACAACACTTTGTTCAACATCAATCTGATCACCAACATTCACCAAGATTTCTGCTACAAGTGCTTTTTCAACACCGATATCAGGAACTTTAACCTCTATTTCTGCACTTTCTGTGGCTGCTGCAATGGCAGTCTCTGGTTCAGATTCTGATACCGTGTCCTGAATAGATTCAGAACTAACTTTTTCTGCTGTAGTTTCATTGGCTGGAGCTTCAGACGCAGTTTGTACTGCACCTTCGCTCTCAAGTTCAATTAATGCGATCCCTTCTTTAACGTCATCACCCAAATTAACTAAAATCGCTTTAACTATACCACTGGCAGAACTAGGAACTTCTACTGAAGCTTTATCCGATTCCAAGAGAACAATACTATCATTCTCAGCAATATGATCACCCACCTTCACTAGAATTTCTGCAACAACAGCCTTATCTACACCAATATCAGGAGTTGTAATTTGCATGATTATTTCTCCTCTCCTGAAGTATTTTCAACGTATTCTGCAACTGCCTGTACTTCCGCATGTGCTTGTGGTTTCCATGGCAACGGACGATCAATATCCAGCTCAAAACTAGAAATGGCATCT
The DNA here is from genome assembly GCF_008693185.1 of Acinetobacter qingfengensis. Lineage (GTDB taxonomy): Bacteria > Pseudomonadota > Gammaproteobacteria > Pseudomonadales > Moraxellaceae > Acinetobacter > Acinetobacter qingfengensis. Next base: position 75,926 of record NZ_VXKN01000012.1, on the reverse strand, counting down.
TTCACCAGACGTGCATCCACTTCGCCTTCATCTGATAATTTTTTCAATGTTGCAACAACAATGTTGGCAGCATCGACTTCAAAGTAACTACGCAGGTTTTCACGAGTATCTGAGCGGCCATAACCATCTGTTCCCAATGCCACAAACGGACGACCTTCCGGTAGATATGCCCGAATTTGTTCACTATATAAACGAATATGATCTGTTGCAGAAACAACGATACCCTCATGTTCACGTAATTGCTGTGATACCCAAGATTCTTTGGCTTCTTCAGCAAGAGGATGTTTACGATTATATTCTTCGCATGCCATACCATCACGCGCCAGTTCATTATAGCTGGTCACTGACCAGACATTGGCATGGATTTGATATTCATCACGCAAGATTTTAGCTGCTTTGATCACTTCGCGCAGAATTACACCTGAACCCAGCAGTTGAACAGTGGCTTTTTCATCCTGTTCAAACAAGTACATGCCTTTTTTAATACCGTCTTCAACACCTTGTGGCATTTCAGGATGGGTATAGTTTTCGTTCATGAGAGTGAGATAATAAAATACCCGTTCCTGATTGACATACATACGTTGTAAGCCATCATGAATAATAATCGCAAGTTCGTAACCAAAGCATGGATCATAAGATACGCAGTTTGGAATTGTGCCTGCAAGAATATGTGAATGTCCATCCTGATGTTGTAAACCTTCACCGTTCAATGTGGTACGTCCTGCTGTTGCACCGAACAGAAAGCCCTGTGCCTGTGCATCACCTGCTGCCCATGCAATATCACCGATACGCTGGAAACCAAACATTGAATAGTACATATACATTGGAATCATTGGCAAGTTATTGGTTGAATAACTCGTACCTAACGCTGCCCATGCACTCATTGCTCCAGCTTCATTAATCCCTTCCTGTAGCATGTGGCCATCTTTGGCTTCACGATAATTCATTAGCTGTTCATTATCTTCAGGAATATATTTTTGGCCATGTGCAGCATAAATACCTAACTGACGGAACATACCTTCCAAACCAAATGTACGTGCCTCATCAGGTACAATTGGAACAACATGGTCTTTAAGCGCCTTATCTTTTAATAATGCCGAAATTAAGCGTACCATGACCATAGTCGTAGATTGTTCTTTGGTACCACTACCCACAAGTACACTATCAAAAGCTGATAATTCAGGAATTTGTAAAGCAATACTTTCTTTACGACGTGCAGGAAGATAACCCCCCAGAGATTCACGGCGAGCTTTCAAATATTTCAGTTCAGGTGAATTTTCTGCTGGACGATAAAATGGCAACTCTTCAAGTTGCTCATCATTAAATGGCAAATTAAAACGGTTACGCACGTATTTTAATGATTCAATTTGCATTTTTTTGATCTGATGGGTTTTGTTTACTGCTTCAATTTCATCAGATAAACCATAACCTTTTACGGTTTTTGCCAAAATCACTGTAGGTTGTTCTGTACTTTGCATTGCTGCGGCATAAGCAGCATAAACTTTATATGGATCATGACCACCACGATTCAATGCATCAATATCATCATCACTTAAATGTTTAACCAACTCTTCTGACTCAGGATATTTACCAAAGAAATGCTCACGGGCATAACCGCCACCTTTCACTTGATAACGCTGAAAATCACCATCAACGGCCTCTTCCATACGTGCTTTGAGTGCACCGGATTTGTCTTTTGCCAATAAAGGATCCCAATGACGTCCCCAAACCACTTTAATCACGCGCCAGCCTGCACCACGAAATAAAGATTCAAGCTCCTGAATGATTTTACCATTACCACGCACCGGACCATCCAGACGTTGTAAGTTACAGTTCACCACCCAAATCAGATTATCCAGCTTTTCACGGCCAGCGAGTGAAATAGCTCCCAGACTTTCTGGCTCATCCATTTCACCATCACCAAGATATGCCCAGACTTTACGATCTTCTTCCTTAATCAAACCACGATTCATCAGATATTTTTGAATATGTGCCTGATAAATCGACATAATTGGACCAAGACCCATAGATACTGTTGGGAATTGCCAATAATCTGGCATCAAATAAGGGTGCGGATAGCTTGGTAAGCCGTTTCCATTCACTTCACGACGAAAATTATTCAGTTGATCTTCGGTTAAACGACCTTCCAGAAAAGAGCGCGCATAAATCCCCGGCGCACAATGACCTTGATAATAAATCATATCGCCGCCAAAATGATTACTGGCTGCACGGAAGAAATGGTTAAACCCTACATCATATAATGTTGCTGAAGAAGCAAAACTTGCCAAGTGACCACCAAGGTCATCACCAGTTTTATTAGCACGTAATACCATCGCTAAAGCATTCCAGCGAATTAACGCACGAATACGGCGCTCCATATCCTGATCACCCGGCATAGCAGGCTCTTCATCTACAGGAACAGTGTTCAAATAAGGTGTATTTAATCGCTGAATTGGTACATGCTTAGAAATTGCACGCTGATATAATGTTTGTAATAGAAAAGCTGCTCGTTCCGTTCCAATATGTTCAATTACAGAATCAAATGCTTCCTGCCATTCTTGTGTTTCCAGAGCATCTGTATCTCCATAAAAAGCCATCTCTTATCACCTTATTTGCTATATCCATAGTTAATGTATATTTGTATCACGTCTTGCCCCATGAGCGTTAGACATGAAAATGAATACAGAATAAAGACATTATTTTTTAAAAAAATGATAAAAGTTTACATTTTACATAACAATACAAAAAAACAGTCAATTAGATTATTTTTTAAGCAAAAATCATCATATTTTTTTATATCAGGTTTTCCTGAATATGCCGATCTGGTCGATGATTATTTTATTGCATGATATAAAATGATTTCGTATTCAAAAAATAAAATATTTACATAAAAAATCACCCTAAATTTGGGTGATTTTTTGTAATAGAGATTTTTTATCAACCATTAAGGTAACATTGCAAGATAAGTTGAAGGATTTTGGCGTTGTCCATTCTTAACCACTTCAAAATGTAAATGTGGTCCTGTGCAACGGCCTGTACAACCAACATTGGCGATCATCTGACCTGCAGAAACACGCTCACCAACACGCACACCCAAGCGAGAAGCATGTGCATAACGAGTCACATAACCATTACCATGATCGATTTCTACATAGTTACCATAGCCTGTACCCCAACCAGATTTGGTTACTATGCCAGGACCAGTCGCATAAATAGGTGTACCTGATGGTGCAGCCAGATCCACACCGGAGTGATGACGTGTACTACCCAATAAAGTGCGATTCCCCCATGTTGATGAAACACGGGCATTTTTGATCGGATGGGCAGTTAACCATGAACCTAGCGCACTAGAACTTGAGTTTTTACCGTGACTAAATGATGCATTGGTAAATTCAACGGATTCTTCAGTATTATTTTTACTTAAAGTCTGAGATAACTGCTCTAAACGATCTTCTGAAGAACCTGCGGAAATATAAGTTCTCTGAATGTCTGCAAAGCTTGATGACATTGCCGTGCTGGCACACAACGCAATTAATAACTGGTAAAAACGCATAAACAAAGCCTCTAATTTCCTAAACGTTATATACACTTGCTTTCTATTCAGCTTCATGACTAACTATATACATGTCTAACTTTGTGGAAGCACGTATGCGTTCGCCTAAAATCTGTTTCACTGAACTGAATCAGGTGTCATCACAACGTTTAGGAAACTTTTCATTTCTTCAATCGCAAGTCGCCAACTGGCAAAAACTTACACAAATTATTCAATCTCACTTACCACCCCAAGGGCAATGGCAAGTGGTTTATTATCAAAATGGTTTATTAACCATTACTGGTGATAATCAGGCATTGATTAGTCAGGTACGTTACCTGCATAACCAATTTATACAGAAATTTAAAACTATCCCATCGCTAGAAGGATTAGAACGAATTCAGGTTATCCTGAAAACTCCCGACAAACCTACTAGCAAAAAATATACACGAAGTAAAACATTGTCAAACGAAACTCAACAAGCGTTACGTCAGGCTGCCTCACTGGTGAACGATGCCAAGCTTAGCCAAGCTTTACTACGTTTGGCAAGCCCCGATAACATAAAAGTGGAGTAAATATTAAGCTAAAAGTGGCAAAGCCCTCAGGATTAAAGGCTTTCATTATTGTTACACTATAACGTTATTTTTTAAAAGACAGTAACTTAGTCTAAATTTCTAAACTGATACGTATTTAATCGGACAGGAATTATCGTCATAAAAAGTTACAATTTCATAGTTTTCTGGATTGTCCAAAACCGTACGTAGAAGTTGGTTATTAAGGGCATGTCCAGATTTAAAGGCTGTAAATTTGGCAATAATTTGATGTCCCAATAAATATAAATCACCAATCGCATCCAGAACTTTGTGTCGCACAAACTCATCTGCAAATCGCAAACCTTCTTCATTGACAACGCCATGCTCATCCAGACCAATTGCGTTATCCAAATTTGCACCTAAAGCCAGATTATTGGCTTGTAAATACTCCAGATCTTTCATAAATCCAAAAGTACGTGCTTCACTCACTTGTTCAGCAAAGTTTGCAGTGGAAAATAAAATTGATGTGGATTGATGTGCTTTATCAAAAGCAGGATGATCAAAATCAATGGTAAAATTCAGTTCAAATCCATCAAAAGGAACAAAACTTGCTGTTTTGTCGGCGATTGTTGCTTGTACAGCTTGCTTAATTTTAATAAATTTTTTTGGTGCCTCTTGTTCTTGTAATTCACCCTGTAATAATAAATATAGAAATGGTCCAGCACTGCCATCCATAATGGGCAATTCAGCAGCATCGACTTCAACCAGTAGATTATCAATTCCCAAACCAGCAATTGCACTCATGAGATGTTCAATCGTGCCCACTTTAACATCGCCCTGAACCAGATTGGAACACATAAAGGCTTCCTGAATCAGCATAGCTTGTGCAGGAATTTCTACTGGAGGATGTAAATCAATACGTCTAAAAACAATGCCACCATCACAGTCATGAGGCAAAAAGTTTATCCTGACTTTTTTACCACTGTGCAATCCAATACCACTGGCACGAACCGCTTGCTTGATTGTTCGCTGTTTCAACATATTTGCTTACAAATTTAGAGTTTGTAATACGTTAGCACAAAATAGGCGATAAAAAAACAGAAAGGATAATTATACTCGATAACTATCCTTTCCATTCAATCTCAACAATGCTATTTACGTTGTTGATTTTTTAGATAATCCTGAATACTCATTGGAGATGGTCGAGGACTGGAACCTGAGTTTGCAGATTTATTTTGATCTAATCCTGCACCTTGTTGACGGGCAATGGCCGGTACATCATCTGCATCAACAGAAGTATTTTGTGCTGCTGTTACTGGATTTGTGACTGTACTTCTTACCTGTTGTTGTGGCACTGGATCAGAATTACGAGTTAATCCGGTTGCAACAACTGTCACTCGAATTTCATCACGAACATCAGTGTCAATTGCTGTACCATAGAAAAATTGTACTTCATCTTCATCAACAATTTGCCCAACAATATTGGCAATCGTTTTAACTTCTTTTAAGGTTAAATCTTCACCACCAGTGATGTTGAGCAATACGCCTTTCGCATTTTTAATATTAACTTTATCTAGCAGTGGACTGCGAATTGCCATTTCAGCAGCTTGTTCAGCACGCTGTTCTCCACGACCTGTTCCGGTACCCATCATGGCATAACCACGTGTACTCATAGCTGTTTTTAAGTCAGCAAAATCAAGGTTGATTAAACCTGGATTTACAACAAGGTCAAAGATACTACGAACTGCATTAAGTAATACATCATCAGCTTTTTTGTAAGCATCTTTCATCGAAATATCACCATACACTTCGAGCAGACGCTCATTTGGAATGATGATTAAAGAGTCAACATATTGCTCCAGATTTTCAATGCCTTGTTCAGCCGATTTGATACGGCGACGACCTTCAAATTCAAACGGTGTTGTCACGACACCAACCGTTAAAATTCCCATCTCTTTTGCAACTTCTGCAACAACAGGTGCGGCACCAGTTCCAGTTCCACCGCCCATACCCGCAGTGACAAAAACCATATCTGTGCCTTCAAGGTGCTGGCGAATGGTTTCACGGGTTTCTTCTGCTGCTGCACGACCCACTTCAGGATTGGCACCAGCACCCAAACCACGGGTACATTGTTCACCCAGTTGCACTTTATTCGGTGCAGACATGCGATCCAGAGCTTGCTTATCGGTATTGGCACATACAAATTTCACACCGTGAATTTTTTGTTCTACCATGTTTTGCACGGCGTTACCGCCTCCACCGCCAACACCAAAAACTGTGAAACGGGCCTGTCCGTTATTATCCATTACTTCGTCATCTAACAATGTGAATGTATTTGTAGTCATACCTTCCGACTTCCAAAAAAGTGATTAGCAGCCTCTAAAGCCCGCATACTGCTTAAATTTTCGTTTGTAAATCTTAACATGGCTGCTTTGATTTGTAATAACCAGATCACTGATTATTACAAACAAAAAACATTGCAATGCATTCTTACCTAAAACATATTCTTCAACTTGTTAAGTGCATTGTTACAACTATCAACAATACGCTGCCAAGCTGAACTTGCTTGCTCATCTTCAGGTTGTGTGACTGTTTGCTGTAATTCACTCTGGCTAAACATCAATAAACCACTTGCCGTTGCGTAAAGCGAACGACGTAAAGCTGGCAACATCTCATCTTTAGCATACACTTGTAAAGGTGGATTACCAAGATGTGCGGTGACACTAAGTTTACGACGAGCCAAATTAATGGCACCCTCAATCTGACAGGCATCACCTGTTAGCACAACACCGTGATATAAACCCGAAAGTAAATTGCTATTTTCGATTTCCTGACGAATACAGTCAAAAATTTCTTCGTAACGTGCCACAATAATATCTGCAAGCTCAATACGGCTAATGGTTTGAGGACCATCTATACCTTGTACCTGTATCATTTGATCTGGTTTAATGGCTTGATGATCTACACAACCATGGAGTGTTTTTAGGCGTTCTGCTTCTTCTGTTGTAGTTTGTAGTACAGCGGCAATATCGCGTGTTACATGTTCACCACCTAACTGAATGGTACTGGCCATAGCCAGACGACCTTCAAGGTATACCGTGATATTCGTTGTACCAGCGCCAATATCGATCAAGCATACGCCATATTCTTTTTCATCTTTTAATAAACTTGCTTCTGCATTGGCTAGTGGCGATAAAACCAGTTTTTCTACTCCAATACCTGCATTTTTTAGGGCTTTATCCAGATTTTGCATGGTACTGATAGGCAACATCATCAGTTGATAATGCCCAGTTACAGTGTGCCCAGACATCCCGATCGGGTTCTGTACCCATTCATCGCTATCATCAACCTGAAAACCGATAGGCACAGCACTGGCCAAATAATAATCTGAGGCAACATGGCTGGCTTTAGCAAGTTCCAGTGCCCGAACCAGTTCACTGGTAGTAATGGTTTGATCACTATTTAAAATAGGGGTGCGACCTGCGGCATAGCTACTGTGTAATTCAGCACTTGGTATCGCTACCCAGGCACTATGGATACGACATTCCGCCATATCTTCAGCAGCCTGTACAGCATTTTTAATAGCAGACACAACTTTATCAAGGCTAATAATTTTGCCTTTATTCATGCCTCGGTTACGTGCATAAGCCATGCCGACAACTTCAATTTTATCCGGCGCATGCACTTTACCGATCAACACCGATACTTTGTGTGTTCCAATATCAATTGCCACAACCGATGGAACAACTTCACTCATTACTCATTACCATACTATTTTGTTGATATTTAAATGCCGTTTTTGTTAACTTCATCGCCCTTCATATTATGGAGTGACTGTTGCAGGTGTCGCAACTGCTGTTTCACTATTTGTTAAAACAAAATGACCATCCACAATTTTTGGTGCCTGAGCATCCTTCCATTGAATTGCTAAACCATTTCTGTAACGTAAATCAATGGCTGCAATTTGTCCCCACACTGTGTTTAAGTCAGAACTGGCTATCTGACTTAAGCGTTGTAACTTACTCATGGTTTGATCTTGATCCACAATCACACGCATACCATTATCAAATTGCATGAACCATGTCATACGTTCTGTGAGATACAATTCTTTAAGATGAATTTTCATTGGAGCAAACATCTGATTAATATCCCGATATTTATTCATCATCATTCGTGCCTGAGATTGCGGCCCATGTAACAATGGTAATTTCGCCGTAGCTACTGGATCAACAGGTTGAAAAACCACACCATCATCACTCAACAGCCGACCTGTACCCCAACGAGCAATCGCATGGCGAGGAATCACCCGTAATACAACTGAATCCGGCCATGCCCGGGAAACAACCACCCGATCGACCCAGGATAAAGTCAGCGCACGATCACGAATTTGCTCCAAATCCGTAGTAAAATATCCACCTTGAGTTTGATCATTCACATAATTCGTCAAAATTTTGCGTTCATTGGCAGATACACCCAATACTTCAACTTTTGCTATTTTTGCCTGCACCATACGTTGATATAACACATAAGCACCAAAAATCAGCACCAGACATGCTAAAAACAACAATAACCAGCTGCCCCAGCCCAATAACTTATCCGTCAGTTGAGGTTGTTTCTCATGAATAGACGTGGTCGCAGGTTTTCGACGACGCATTGAGGCTGGAAGTTGTGCCATATTAAATAAGTCTTAATTCAGGGTTTGTTCTAAAATTGTTAAACACAGTTGATCAAAGTTAATTCCAACTGCCTGTGCTGCTTTAGGTACTAGTGAATGATCTGTCATTCCAGGTACAGTATTGACTTCCAATAACCAGAAATTTCCTTGATCATCCTGCATGGCATCAATACGCCCCCAACCTGAGGCACCCACTGCTTTAAATGCCTGCAAACATAATTCCTGTAATTGTTTTTCTTCCTGAGCATTCAGACCACAAGGAATGCCATAAGTGGTATCATTTCGGTTGTACTTGGACTCATAATCATAAAATGCAACGTCTTTAGGTGGTTCAAGCCTAATCACCGGTAAAGCCTGACCATTCAAAATAATGATGGTAAATTCACGTCCGGTAATCCATTTTTCGGCCATAACAATGGAATCATGTACCGTTGCTTTAGACAAGGCTGTAGCAAAATCTTCTATTTTCTCAACTTTGCTCATACCAATGCTGGAGCCTTCATGTACAGGCTTGATAATCACTGGTAAACCCAAATCCTGGGCAACCTGCTCAAAATCACTTTGTGGTGAAACCAAACGATATGGTGCTGTTGGTAAATGACTTCCCTGCCAAATTTGTTTGGTTTTAATTTTATCCATACCAATGGCTGAACCTTGTACACCCGTTCCAGTGTATGGCACGTTCAACCATTCGAGTACACCTTGAATCTGACCATCCTCTCCACCACGACCATGCAATACAATAAATGCACGATCATAGTCTTTTAACTCTGTAACACTACGGGTCAACGGATCAAAAGCCTCCGCATCAACACCACTACGCAATAAAGCGTTGAGTACAGCCTGTCCACTGTTTAAAGACACTTGACGTTCCGCCGATTTACCACCAAGTAAAACAGCAACTTTTCCAAATTTTTCCTGCACCTGTGTCACGGTGTTTTCCTTATTCATAAAAAGAAGAATGATTAATCATTCAAATATAATTGATGTTGGGCTAATTCTACTGAAACTGAACCAACATTACCTGCGCCTTGTGTAAGCAAAAGATCATTGGGTTGTAACAAATTCTTTAAAACTTCTGGCAATTGTCGATCTACAGGATCGACAACTATTGGCTCGACCTGACCACGCAAGCGTAAACTACGTGCCAATGTGCGGCTGTCTGCACCCACAATCGGTTTTTCTCCCGCAGCGTATACTTCCATCAGTAAAAGTACGTCAACCTTGGATAACACTTCCACAAAATCATCAAAGCAATCCCGGGTACGCGAAAAACGGTGTGGCTGAAATAACATGACCAAACGGCGATCTGGATGACTTTGTCGGGCAGCTTTTATCGTTGCTTCAACTTCTTTAGGGTGATGACCATAATCATCGACCAACTTAACATTGCCCTCACCAAGTGCATACTCACCCTGCACCTGAAACCGTCGTCCAACACCACTAAAACTTTCCAATGCACGGAAAATTGCTGCGTCAGAAACACCTTCATCCGTTGCAACACCAATGGCTGCAAGCGCATTTAATATATTATGCAATCCCGGTTGATTAATGGTTAAACGTAATGGCTCACAATCTTTACGTAATACCGTAAAGTGTGAACGCATGCCATCCTGTTCGACTTCAACGGCACGAATATCATTATCCGCATTAAAACCATACGTTAAAATCGGGCGAGCAATACGAGGAATGATCTCCCGAACATTGGCATCATCCCCACATACTACCGCTAAACCATAAAATGGTAATTTTTGTAAGAATTGTACAAAAGTGTCTTTTAAGGTATCAAAACTACCACCATAGGTATCCATGTGATCCGCATCGATATTGGTGACAATCGCTGCCATTGGCTCCAAATATAGAAAGGATGCATCTGATTCATCTGCTTCTGCCACGATATAACGACTAGCGCCCAGCGCAGCATTAACTCCTGTACGATTAAGCAAACCACCAATCACATAAGTAGGATCCAGATTTTCTTCAGCCAACATACAGGTCAGTAAACTCGTAGTGGTGGTTTTACCATGTGTACCGGCAACGGCAATGCCATGGCGATAACGCATCAATTCACCTAGCATTTCTGCACGACGCACGACAGGAATACGTTTTTCCAGTGCAGCTTTAACTTCAGGATTTTCAGGATCAATTGCCGTTGATACCACCAATACATTAGCACCCTCGATATTGCTGGCATCATGACCAATAAAAACCTGAATTCCGTTATCCTCAAGTTGTGCCGTTGTTTTAGATGCTTTAATATCCGAACCAGAAACACAATAACCCTGATTTTTAAGAACTTCGGCAATTCCACACATCCCGGCTCCACCAATACCGACAAAATGAATCTGTTTGATTCGACGCATTTCTGGAATTTTGATCAGCTGTTTTGCTTGTTTGTCGGAAATATGATTTGGTGACATAAGGATACTCTAATTTATAAAGCTTCTACTAAATCAGCAACGTGTGCTGTAGCTTGTGTTTGTGCCTGTTGACGGGCTTTAATCGCCATATCAGATAATACGTTTCTTGACATTAAAGGGATGAGCAATTCAGTCAAATGTATAGAAATTAATGTTTCCTGAGGGCAAATTTTTGCTGCTCCAACGTCTGCCAGATAATGTGCATTAGCAGTTTGGTGATCATCTACTGCACTTGGCAATGGAATAAAAATAGCAGCCAAACCTGCGGTTGCAACTTCTGTTACCGTTAAAGCACCTGCCCGGCAAATGATTAAATCCGCATCGCTGTAAGCTTGTGCCATATTTTCAATAAAAGGCACCACTTCAACTGTAAAACCATCTACTTTTTTAGCATCCCGATAACGCTGCTGCGTTGCATCCAATTGTTGTTGACCACACTGATGGTAAACCTGAATTGGCAAATTTAAAGCAGCCAGTGCCGTAGGAATACGCTCATTCAAGGCTTGTGCTCCCAACGACCCACCAACAATTAATATCTTCAAAGGTTGCTGTGCTGTTTCACGTTGCTCATAACGCCATTTTGGTGAAAGTGTTTCACAAATTTCCTGACGTACTGGATTACCCGTGGTGACCAGATTCTTCGTTTCTGGGAAAGTTTTTGGAAAAGCCTGACAAATCGTCTTGGCTATACGCGCCAGTTGTTTATTAGTAAATCCTGCCACAGCATTTTGTTCATGAATCAACACAGGAATACCAGACAAACGAGCAGCTAGTCCTCCCGGACCTGCAACATAACCACCAAATCCAACCACAGCATCAATTTTTTGTGCCTTCATAATTTGCATTGCGGCAAGCATGGCTTTTAGAATTTTAAAAGGTGCCAATAATTTACGTATAACGCCATTACCTCGCACACCCTGAATATCAATCTGATAAATCGGAATATCGTATTGCTGTAATAAACGATTTTCCATACCTGATGGTGTAGCCAACCATGACACCTGATGCCCTCTGCGTTGTAGCTCTTTTGCCACAGCCAATGCTGGAAAAACATGGCCGCCTGTACCAGCAGCCATCATCAGGATATGTCGGGAGTGTGTTGTCGTATTTGTCACAGTTTATCAAAACTAAATAGGTTTCTTATCAATGAAAATATTTTAAAGCTAAACTACCGCAACGCAAGTAAATTTTCGTTGCGAAGGATATATCTCATCATTAATTTACTAAAATTCGGAAAATATCAAAATTCAGTGCTAAAAATCAATAAACCATCGGGTTTAATACAAACATAGATCAGCACAATTTTATTTTTTATTCTATTTTGTTTAAGCTAAATCCAGAAACTTTAGATTTAATGAGGACACGACATGCTTATTATTTACGGCATTAAAAATTGTAGCACCATGAAAAAGGCATTTACTGCACTGGAACAAAAAAATTTACCCTATCAATTTCATGACTACAAAAAACAAGGCATTGGTGCTGAAAAACTTCAGTACTGGTTAACACTTGTTGATGCAAATCTATTATTAAATAAAAAAGGCACCACATGGAGAAAACTTGATGATGAACAACAAGCTTATGCGCTCGCTAATCCACAACAGTTAATCGAAACCCTCATTGCACATCCTAGTATGATCAAACGCCCAGTATTAGAGCATGCCAAGGGTTTACTGGTCGGCTTTGATGACATAGCATATCAACAACTCAGCCAGTAAATTTATCACTAAGAGCTTGTATTACAGTTACAAGCTCCTCGAAATACAAGCAGTTAATTTACACGATTCCATGTTTGATTACGACCCAAAGCAGAAATACCAATATAACCACGCACTGTTAACTTCTTACCATCAGCCGAAATTTCACTTTTCATTTTATAGCTTTTACCTGATTTGGGATCAAGAATGGTTCCGCCATCATATTTACCGGTAGAAACAGCTTTCAAATTACGTACAATGGTCACACCCTGTAAGGATTTTCCTTTTAAAGCACCAGCACAATTGGTACATGCTTTTGCAGCCTGAGGATCAAGCACTTTGACAATAGCGGCATTAAAACTACCATTTGCCTGCTGTTTAAACTGTACAATCGCTTTAGGCTTGCCTGTTTCATCGTCAATGGTTTGCCACTGACTATTATTCAATGTATCGGCAAATGCACCTGTACTGACTAGTGCCGTTGTTGCCAGAATTAAAGATAACTTTTTCATGATAATGTTTCCTTGTTCACACTTTTCCATAATACAGCACAGCCATCATAACAAATAATCCTGAAGGTATTTCCATTGAAAAATGTAAAGAAATCGATAATTTTCATGAACGATCAGTCATTTTTTATGCTGAAAATCTTGTTAGCAGACAAACATTTTTCTTCTGTTTTTGTTTTCATCCCAAAAATCAACATATAAGTCATTGGTATTGTTTCACATGGAACATTTTCTACATTTATCCATCATCTTCACCAGTGCGATCTAAATAAGATTATTTATCAAAAATAATACCTTGTTATGTAATCCCATCGACAATTGTAGGCATTTACTATATTTTTTGGCACAATAAAACCTCTTTCCCTGACATGATCAAATGATTATGGCAAAACAATTTCTACAAACATGGTTGCCTTCTCATGACAAAGTCGCCAGCTTAAAACTGATGCGTTTATTGGGTAAGCATGCATTAAATCCACTCATTTGGTACATTAACCGGCACTCGATAGCCAAAGCTGTTTTTATTGGGACCTTTTTTGGTTTATTACCTATTCCTTTTCATAGTGTATTTATTGCACTATTTGCCTGTATTTTTGAGGTCAATCTCCCTATTGGTCTAACTTTGGCTTGGCTCAGTAATCCATTAACCATTGTTCCAATTATTTATCTGGCTTTCTGGTTTGGTACAAAAATTTATCATGTAAATATGATTAATAAAGACATGATATTAGGCGTATTACACCAAATCGAACACTGGATAATGAACTTTGGGCATGGTCATATTGATTTTAGTCTGGCCAAAATTTTAATCTCTGGCTTATTTATTGAAGCCTTCATCTTTGCGGTATTATTTTATACTGTGACGTTGATTTTATGGCGATTAAGTGTGATTCGTGCATGGAATAAAAGAAATCATTCTTTTTAAATTTTATCAAATCAAATGTTTAAGTAGAAATAAACCTGCCTGATTGATTACCAATATCTTATCAGATATAAAAAAACCTTATCACAAAGATAAGGCTTTTTTATATGTTTAAAATTAACGTTTTACTTTAATGATTTGATGGTTGGCAGTTTTAACCAATACATATTCACCATTTACTTTCAACCATTGTTGGCCTTTTGCTGGTGCAGGCAGTTTATGCGCTTTGTAATCAACCTTGTAGGCTTTTTTCTGATAGGCTACTGGCACTTTAGCACCAGCTTTCCAATCTCTTGAAGGTTTAATCTGCTTTTTTTGCTGAGCCGGAGTTACCTGCTTTTGCTGCTGAGTAGATTGTTTATGTTGTTGTGGAGCTGTTTGATGTTGTTGATCTTGCTGTTGTGGTGCAGCCATTGCAGAAGTTACCGCAAATGCACTTGCCAAAGAAAAAGTAATTGCTTGTACTAAACGTTTCATTATCAATAAACCCTTTATGTCATTCTCTGATATGGTTGTATTAAACCAACTCTCCAAGGAGAGAGTTGGCATAATTTGTTTGTAAATTATTAAAACTACAAGAGAATTGTAACCAAAAATATTTACCATTAAACATTAGATAAAACTATCAACGGTCTTTATGCTTTATGACAACTTTTATTTCTAAAAAGTGGACAAATGCATTACCAGATAAAAAGACTATTCAGCAAGCAGAGATTGATTAACCTTTTGAATTAAAGTCACCTTATTACTCACGCACGACCAGTACTGGCACAGAAATTTCTCCCAAAATACTTTGGGCGACACTGCCAAGTACAAATTTTTTCAAACCTTTACGTCCATGAGAGCCAATAACCACCAAATCTGTTTGTAATTCCTTTGCGGCTTCGACAATTGCCTTATTGATTTCATTGCCTTCAATCACTTTGGTATCAACAACCAAGCCATACTCTGCAAATTTTTGTTTGGCCTCTGTCAAAATTCTTGCAACTTCTTCATGCGCTTGTTTAACCGCAGTTTCCAGCATGTCCTGAGTATTAATAAATTCCACACCAAAAAAGGGATCCAAAGAAAGTACACAAATGGCTGTAACCTTACTATCAAAGGCTTTTGCCAATTCTGCTGCTTTAGATACTGCAGCATACGAAGTTGTTGAACCATCAATTGGAACTAGAATATGTTGAAATGACATGTTGTTCTCCTTATTTCTTGTTAAAGCTAAATAGTAAATCTGTTTGATTTATTGTGAAACAAATTTGGGAAAATTGCTAATTCAAAACGACAATAAAACCATAAAAATATAATTGGATTAATGATTAAATTTTGCATAAAAAACTGCTTACTTGAACTGAGTCAAATAAGCAGCCGCTTTTATTTGCCTATACCAGAATTAATCAACAAATATGACACGAGCAATTGCTTTTTTACCGGCTTGGATAATCAAGGTTTTATTTTCATTGACTGCAAAAGAACCATCAATAACCTCGCCGTCTACTTTTACTGCGCCACGAGCAACAGCATCCTTGGCCTGAGCTGCATTTTTAGTCAATCCTGCCAATCGAAGAATTGAAGGAATAAATAATTCACCGCCATGTTCGGCACGTGAAATAGTGACGTCAGGTGTATCCTCAGGAATTTCCCCATCTACAAGACGATTACCGGCCGACTTATGTGCATTCGCTGCCGCTTCAGCATCATGGAAACGCTCAACCAATTCTAATGCTAAAATTCGCTTGATATCTTGAGGATTACGACCTTCAGCCATTTCCTTGAGCAATTGATGAATTTCATCCATAGATTTAAAACTTAATAGCTCAAAATAACGCTCAATTAGGCTGTCCGGCATGGAGAGTACTTTTTGATACATACTTCCCGGAGCATCAAAAACCCCAATATAATTACCCAAAGACTTAGACATTTTTTTCACACCGTCCAGACCTTCCAGAATAGGAACGGTAATACAAACCTGGGATTCCTGATCAAAACGACTTTGTAAGGTGCGTCCCATGAGTAAGTTAAAGGTTTGGTCTGTCCCTCCCAACTCAACATCCGCTTTTAATGCCACTGAATCATAACCTTGCACCAATGGATATAAGAATTCATGAATCGCGATCGGTTGTTCATTATGATAACGCTTGGAGAAATCATCACGCTCCAGCATACGCGCCACTGTTTGCTGACTCGCCAATTGAATTAAATCCGCTGCTGATTTTTGGCTAAACCATTCCGAATTAAATACCACTTTGGTTTTTGCAGGATCAAGAATTTTAAAGACCTGTTCCTGATAAGTTTTGGCATTTTCTTCAACCTGCTCACGGGACAATGGTGGACGGGTTGCGCTTTTACCCGATGGATCACCAATCATTGCCGTATAATCACCAATCAGAAAATGGACTTCATGGCCTAAATCCTGAAATACTTTAAGTTTATTGATTAATACGGTATGCCCTAAATGTAAATCCGGTGCTGTCGGATCAAAGCCGGCTTTAATGCGCAATGGACGATTTTGCTGCAATTTTTTTAGCAAATCTTCTTCTGAAATAATTTCATGTGTACCACGCTTAATTAACTCAAGCTGCTCTTGAGCAGGTAGAAAAGTACTCATCACAAAATCCAATACATTTATCTTTCAATTTGTGCGATATACTAACATTTTTTTCAGCAAATGCAGGCAAAGATCGGCATGACCGCAGTATATATTGGCGTAATGACAGGTACGAGTATGGATGGGTTGGATCTCGTTGCAGCTTCATTTGATCCATTACAATTACACGCCACTTTAACTTTACATTTTGAAGAAGAATTACGTGACCAGTTAATGGCACTTACCTTACCCGATGATAACGAAATTGATCGTATGGGCATTGTTCACGTTGCGCTGGGTAAAATGATTGCTCAGGGTGTTAATCAACTGATTGAAGACAATAAACTAGATCGCAGTCGTATTCGTGCCATTGGTTCACATGGCCAGACCATTCGCCATCGCCCGGAAACTGGCTTTAGTCTACAAATTGGTGATGCACATATCATTACAGAATTAACTGGAATTCCTGTTGTCTATGATTTTCGTAGCCGTGATCTGGCAGCTGGCGGACAAGGTGCACCTTTAGTACCTGCGTTCCATCAAGAACTTTTTCAGCATCCCTCTATCCATCGGGTTATTTTAAATTTGGGGGGTATTGCCAATGTCACCATGTTACCAGCTGACCATTCTGAACTGGTATATGGCTTTGATACAGGACCTGCAAATATTTTAATGGATGCATGGTGTGAACGTCATACAGGCCAGCCTTATGATGAAAATGGTGACTGGGCTGCTTATGGCCAACCCGTACGCTCCTTACTGGAACGGCTGCAAGAACATCAATTTTTTTCCAAAGAACCACCCAAAAGTACCGGACGTGAAGATTTCAATCTGGAGTGGCTTGATGATCAGATCAGTGACTGGCGCAATGATCTGGATTATGACGAATTAGAAGACACTCCCGAAAATATTCAGGCAACCCTAATGAAGCTTACGACTCGTGCCATTAAGAAAGCCATTTATCGTAGCAAGGACATTATGCCAACCGGTGAAGTTTATGTTTGTGGTGGGGGTGCCTATAATAGTCATCTATTGGAACAATTACGCTGGCGTTTACGCAAACATGAATGGAGTGTACAAACTACAGAAGTGTTGGGTTTAGCGCCTACATGGGTAGAGGCTACGGCTTTTGCTTGGCTAGCCATGCGTTTTTGTGAAGGACTATCCGGAAATTTACCTGCTGTAACTGGTGCAAAAGGCTTTAGAGTTTTAGGAACAATCACCAGTGTTTAAACCATATCTGATAAATATTTAACTTTATCAACATCTTAATCGCATAATGAGATAATGTTAGTTTTACAGCATAGATAAACTGTGCTGTAAAATATGTAATGTTATTCTATAACATTAGAAATTATTCAAATTATGAAACAATTGATTATTTTTCTCTGCCAAGGCTTTATGTTATTTATAGACACCGTCAAAGTCAGATAGTGATTAAAAATGATTCACGATGTTGCAAATTATTATGATCAATCGTATAACGATCCCCATCATATCATTGCGAGTTCAGCACCATCGGAAGATCAACACGATAACCCCTGGCTAAACGCAGCCATTTTATCTGCTCAACAGAAATCTGGTGTGGACATACAAAAATTCACCCGGGCACTTTCCAGAATTACAGCAACACGAAGTTCTGCTCGTTGTGCAAGAAGTATTCGCATTGCCCTTCAAACCGCTGGTGCAAAAATCATTAGTCACCCAATTGCAGCATCTGACTGGGGTGGTACACTAGAACAGATTGGTTATAAAGAAATTAATCCAGCGTTTGATAATCCGCAAAAAGGTGATATTTATATTATCCACCGCACAGCCAGTCATACTTATGGGCATATTGCTGGTTATTCCGGTTCACAATGGATTTCTGATTTTAGGCAAAGTAGCCACGATGTCTATCGCGATAGCAATGTAACCTATAGTTATTATCGTTTGATTTAAAAGGTTTATAGTAATTATTTAAAATCGTTTAGCCACATAATTTTTTGTATAACTGTAAGACTTTTAAGTCTTTGCTAAGAGGGACGCCAATATCTGCATGCACAGGATAATCCAATATCTGGCAAGTCAGCTGATAGCCTCGCCGCTGATAAAAAGCAATTAATTCCGGCCTTTTGGACAACACCGCCATTTCAATCCAGTTTATGGCAATTTGCTGGCGAATAAACTCTTCGGCTTTTTGTAGCATCACCTTACCAATCCCCTGATTTTGAAAATCAATATGCGTAGTTAACATACCGATACAGGCTTTATTTTCGTATTTTTCGATATGTACGCAGGCGAGTAATTGTTCACCTTGATACATTAATAAAATATAAGAATGTTCTTTTAATAAAGCCAGAATTTGTGCAGTGCTTGTACGCTTTCCTGTCACTAAACCAGCCTCATTGGTCCAACTTTGCGCAGCATCTTGAGGTCGATATGCTTGATTTACCAATTGCACAATCTCAGCACAATGCTGTGATGTCGCTAAATCTATTTTAACATCCATGTTTTTTATCACCTTAATCAATATTATTACGAAAGTCCTTAAATTTTATCTAAAAAGAGCATATTGAAAACATTAGAAATTCTTTCGTAAGAAGTTTATTCATTGATTAAAACTGGCTTCCAGTTCTTCCAATTCCAGCATCAATTCCAGCATTTTTTCTTCGTACTGTCCAAGCTCAGTTTTTAAAGCTGTTTGCTCGTTCATGAATTTCAGCAAATCATCTTTACGATTGGCATCATACAACGCGCTATCAGCTAAAGTTTGTTCCACATCTACTAGACGTGGTTGAACTTTATCAATTTTCTTTTCCAAATTTTCAATATTTTTCCGAATTGGACGGGTTAATTCCCTGCGCCGTGCTGCTTCTTTACGTTGTAGTTCCTTATCAAGCTTCTGTACTTTAGGTTGATCATTGATATTTTCTGACTGAGTGGCATTAAATGCATTGAGCTGTTGCTGACGTGCTTCCCGTAACCATTTTGCATAATCTTGTAAATCTCCTTCAAAATCCATGGTTTTGCCTGCATGAACCAATAGTAAATCATCACAGACCGAAGCAATCAATTGACGCTCATGCGAAACTAATACCACTGCACCTTCAAAATCCTGTAATGCCATAGTTAATGCGTGTCGCATATCCAAATCCAAATGGTTGGTCGGTTCATCCAGAATTAATACGTTGGGACGCTGCCAGACAATTAATGCCAAGGCTAATCTAGCCCGTTCTCCACCTGAAAAAATACCACAAGCGGTATCCATTCGCTCACCATTAAAACCAAATCCACCCAGAAATGCACGTAGGCTGGCTTCAGAAATGCTTTTATCTGCAATTCTTGCCAGTTGTAACATTGGACTTGCCTGATCATCCAAAGCATCCATCTGATGTTGTGCAAAATAACCGATTTTTAATAATTCTGATGCCTGACACTGTCCAGATAATAATGGTAAATCACCTACCAGCGTTTTGATTAAAGTTGATTTTCCTGCACCATTCATTCCAAGTAAACCCAAACGAGTATTTGGGGTAATTTGTAAATTAATATGCTCAGCAATGGTTTTATCTGCATAACCAATCTTGGCCTCATGTAAAACCAATAATGGTGAACTCATTTTTGATGGTTCACGAAAACTAAAAGTAAACGGGGTATCAATATGTGCCGGGGCTAATAATTGCATGCGTTCAAGTTGTTTAATCCGACTTTGCGCCTGACGTGCTTTGGTTGCCTTGGCTTTAAAGCGATCAATAAATTTTTGTAGATGCGCTCTGGTTTCCTGTTGTTTTTCAAATGCCTGTTGTTGTTGTGCCAGACGCTCTGCCCGCGTAGTTTCGAAGGTAGAATAATTACCCGTGTATAATGTCAACTCAGCATTTTCAATATGTAAGATATGATCAGTCACTGCATCCAGAAAATCCCGATCGTGTGAAATCAGTACCAATGTCCCCTGATAACTGTTTAGCCAGTCTTCCAACCATAGAATGGCATCTAAATCCAAATGATTGGTAGGCTCATCTAGTAACAATAAATCTGAACGGCTCATTAAAGTTCGAGCCAGATTTAAACGCATACGCCAGCCACCGGAAAAGCTCTGTACCGGTAAACGAATTTGGTGTTCCAAAAAGCCTAGACCCGCCAACAATTGTGCTGCTTTTGCAGGCGCAACATAACCATGAATTTCATCAAAACGACCATGCAATTGTGTTAATTGGTCCGTTGTAAGTTGATCACTCTGTTCGAGTTGTTGCTGAATTTTCCAATATTCTTCGTCACCACTTAATACAAAATCCAATGCGGGAATATCCAGTGCTTCCACTTCCTGCGCCATGTGAGCAACGACCCAACCTTGTGGACGATGCAATTCCCCCTCATCTGCCCCCAGTTGCCCTAGAAATGCTGCAAAAAGTGAGGATTTACCTGCACCATTTACACCAGTTAATCCTACTTTCCAGCCAGGATGAATCTGCATGCTCGCATGTTGAAATAACACTCGAGCACCTCGGCGAATGGTTAAGTTTTGCAGTTGAATCATGGCATTTCAATACAGAATAAAAGACGGCTCATTGTAAACAATTTATGCCGTTTTCTAAAATTTATCTTCAACTTCTCTAGGAGTCCAAATATTGTTCATAATCCAGATAGTCCTGAATTGTTGTCGCAGACTTACTCCAGACCAAGATAGTCGCTGTAGCCTCCATCACAACTTCATCATGCTGATTTTTGGTTATGGTTTGATAGCTCACATAGCCCTGTGCGGGTCTATGATTTGAAGGCCTGATACTCAATAACTCAATTTCTATTCGTAACCGATCATTGATTCGTGTCGGTTTCTTCCATTTCACTTCGGCATTAATTCCCAATAAACCGCCTGCAACAGGAAAACACTCTGTGCATAAGCGCATCATAATGGCTGAAGTTTGCCAGCCACTACCAGCCAGATCGTGAAATACCGGATGTTTTTCTGCCGCCAATGGATCCAGATGAAATAATTGTGGATCATATACCTGAGCAAAATTTAATAATTTTTCAGCAGTAAGAACATACTCAGAACTAAAAAAACGATCCCCTACTTGAAGATCTTCTAAAAATAGCTTTTGCATTACACTCTTCCTTAATCTTGATGGCAAAAATCATCCTTATCATGAATAGGTATATCCTAAATTTCATAAGCATTCATCAATAATTTATTTTTCCATACATAAATATGAATTATTTTATTTATTGCTCGGAAAGATTAAATCGGCAATCAAACTCGTCAAGGTTTTTTATAAATATGCCAAATTGATCAAATTTATTGTTATTTTTTAATAATTTAAGTAACAATATTGTCATATTTAACTCTTATGCTCATGTGGACTATAAGGGATGGCTTGGACAAACAGCATGCAAACCTATCAACGTAGTGCATTAGGTCAAGAGGAATTACAACAAAGAAAATTACCTCTACCGGCACGTGCTCGTACATTGTTATTACTGCTGGAATCTGCTCAACTTAATCAGCTCGATACTGGTCTTGTAAATAAAATTGCCAATCAAGAAAATTATCAAATTTTATTGCAACATGGCTTAATCGTTCCGCAACAAAGCACCGAACCTGTAAAAGTACCATCCATAAGAACACAACAATCTTTAATCAAAACTGAAAATCAAGAAGTTAAAATAGACCTAGACAAACATTTAGAACCAACCGAAAAAGCTATAGTATTAAGTCAGCAGATCAATCTACAAGTTCAAAAAACTGAACAATCGACTGCAACTTCAGCAATACAAAATATTCCGGAAATGCAGTTTTCCGAGATTCAAAAAATAATGCAAAACACTTTACAACAATACTGTGGACTCATGGCCAAACAATTGATTATTTCCATTGCCCAAGCACAGAGTATTGAAGATATTCGTCTTTATCAGAGTAAATGGCTAACGACTTTGTTTGAGAGCCGGATTAATCGTCAGGAACTTAATCAACTTTTATTTATTATTAATCAAAATCTAAAACGTCTAGAAAGTTTTGCATAAATCAAAGATGGCAATATAACCAGAGTCAATCCCTCATCATATCACCACCAATGTTCATTATTTTTTCGCTAATAAATTGTAGATAAATAAAACCACAATAGCGCCAACAACTGAAGCAATAAATCCCGCTGCCTGACTTTGTTCGTACCAGCCTAATGCTCGACCACCATAAGTTGCCAGCAGTGAACCAGCGATTCCAAGTAATGTAGTTACGATAAAACCTGCTTTATCATCTCCGGGATGAATAGCTCTCGCAATTAGACCTGCAATAAAACCAATAATAATCGCCCAAATTAATGACATCATCTTTTTATCCTCTGCTTTAATATCGTTATCCTTGACCAGATTATGAAATAAACAAAGCAACGTTAAAAAGACAATTTATGTTATTTTCTTGTGAGCCAAAATTCACAATTTAACTACAGACCATTAATCAGACCAATATAAGGTAAGTGTCGATATTTTTGTGCATAATCCAAGCCATAACCCACAATGAATCTATCTTCAACATCAAAGCCAACATAACTCACATCAATATCCACTTCACGACGTGAAGGCTTGGAAATCAATGTACACAACGTAATACTATTCGGATTACGTGTTTCTAATATCTGAATGACTTTGCTTAGAGTATTTCCTGAGTCAATAATATCTTCTACGACCAGAACGTCTTTACCACCAATCTGCCCATCTAGATCTTTTAAGATTTTGACATCTCGACCGCTAATTGTGTTATTGCTATAACTAGAAACTGTCATAAAGTCAACTTCATGCGCTTTATCCAGTAGTCGGCACAAATCTGCCATAAAAATAAATGAGCCTCTTAACAACCCGATAAGTACTAACTCTTTATTACTTTGAGCATACTTCTGGTTAATCTCAGCAGCCATTTCTGCAATACGTTGTTTAATCTCTTGTTCTGAAATCATTACTTCCAAATTGACAGTCATGGCATTACCTTTAGTAATCAAATTATGCTGTGATATTTTAGATTAAACATGCATAAGATGCATGTTTTTGCGCTCTACTCTGTCGTTTTTTTTGACGATTGATCACTTTTAAGCAATATTAAAATTGCCAAACCACCAATAAGCCAGCAGCATTTTTTTAATGTCACTGACCGCGACCACCAATTTTTACGATTTTTGATAAACTTTTTGTCCATAAACATACGTTGCGAATACATTACGATCATCACCCAAAGTCAATAAGGTGAATAATTTGTCTTCAATATTAGAGATAGTACTCTGTCGTAATTGTTGTAAACAGGTTGCATTCAAGTCCAGTACGACAAAATCAGCTTCTTTCCCAACATTAAAATTACCCAACTGATGGTCTAGATCCAAAGCATGTGCGCTACCAAGCGTTGCATGATATAAGGCTTCAAAAGCCGATAGACTGTAACCCTGTAATTGCTGAACTTTATAGGCTTCATTGGCTGTTTGTAATAAGCTAAATGAAGTTCCAGCACCAACATCTGTACCCAAACCAATTTTTACCTGTTTTTGCCAGGCTTTTTGTACCGGAAATAAGCCACTTCCCAGAAAAAGGTTTGACGTTGGGCAAAATGCAATTGCTGAGTCAGTATCATGCATACAGTTCCACTCGCTATCTTCAAGATGAACACAATGCGCAAAAACTGATTTTTTACCGGTTAAACCATAATGATGATAAACATCCAAATAACCATTTTGCTCTGGAAATAACGCTTTGACCCATTCAATTTCACTTTTATTTTCACTTAAATGTGTATGTACGTACACATCAGGAAACTCTGCCTTTAGCTGCCCCGCTTTATCTAGCTGCTCTGGTGTCGAAGTTGGAGCAAAACGTGGTGTAATTGCATATAAGGCACGACCTTTTTCATGCCATTTTTCAATTAAAGCCTTACTGTCCTGATAAGATTGTTCCGCAGTATCTGTTAATGCTTCTGGTGCATGCCGATCCATCATCACCTTACCAGCGATTAAACGCATATTGTAAGGTTGTGCAGCCTCAAATAAAGCATCTACAGATTGTGGATGCACCGTACAAAATACTAAAGCAGTTGTGGTGCCATTTTTTAATAGTTCTTCAATAAAAATTTTTGCCATACGATCTGCATGGTCTTTATTCTGATACTGGATTTCGGTTGGAAAGGTATAAGTATTTAACCATTCCAAAAGTTGTTCACCATAAGCGGCGATCATTTCTGTTTGTGGAAAATGAATATGCGTATCTAAAAAACCAGGAACAATCAATTGCTCAGGATAATGTTCCACGTGAAACTGTTCAGTTAAGTATTGTTGACCTTGCTGCCATGTACCAAACCAAATAATTTTTCCATCTTCGATTAATAGTAGTCCATCTTCAATATGACGTACTTGTCCTGAAATATCTTCTGGTTGCTGCACCAGTGTTTGGATATCTAAAAATTGCCCACGAATGGCCGTTTTTATCTTCATTACAACTTCCTGAGATAGAGGTTTTAAATACACAAGCATGTTTTGAAATGTTCAATACAATTTTGATCATAACATCTTTTTTTAAAATGTGAGGGAAGGTTTTTAATTACGAAATAGTAAATTTTAGGCATAAAAAAACGGTAACAGGGGTGTGTTACCGTATAAAACTTTAAATATCAATTTAAGTTGAAATTAAGTATACTAAATTAGTCAGAAATAACAACTTTATTTATCACCATTTTGATCAATAAATAAGCAAATCAACACATTTTCTTCATAATTACCCTAATCTATACACATATCTGATGTTAAAGCGAGTGGATTAGGCAAAATTACTGCAAGTTTCCGACAAAGATCACTCAATTGTTCTTGCTGATTTGGCATTAAAGTAATATGCCCCAGTTTACGTCCACAACGCTCAGTTTTATTATATAAATGCAAATGTGCGCCAGTTAATGCTAAAACTTCGGCACAATTGGGATGTTGGCCAATGATATTCACCATCACTGTTGGTTTTAGGGTTTCGGTTGATCCCAAAGGTAAACCAGCCACGGCACGAATGTGATTTTCAAACTGAGAACATATAGCACCCTCTATACTCCAATGACCTGAATTATGGACACGTGGTGCCATTTCATTGGCATACAATCCCTGTTCCGTGACAAATAATTCCAAGGTCAACACACCAACATAATTTAAATGATTAAGTAAGCGGGTAACATAATCTTCTGCAACAGGTTGCAATGCCTGACTATTTGGTGCTGGAATAATCGAATGCGACAAAATACCATGATGATGATGATTTTCCGCCAGATCCCAAGTTCTGATTTCACCATCTTGCCCACGCACTGCAATGATAGAAACTTCACGGGAAAATTTCACAAAACTTTCTGCAATTAAACTTTTTGCGGGCCCCAATTCTGCCCAAGCCTGTTCAATCTGGTTTTTTTCATGTAATACAAACTGCCCTTTTCCATCATAGCCGCCTGTAGCAGTTTTCAATACAATCGGTAAATCTAAATCGTTAACAGCCTGCTCTAGACTTAATAAGCTATCAACCGCACGATAGGCTGCAACTGGAATATTGAGTTCGTCAAATAGCGCTTTTTCTAATAAGCGATTTTGCGCAATCGCCAAAGCCTGACGAGGTGGATACAAGTTTTTTTTCTGGGTTAAAATATCAACATCTGTTAATGGCGTATTTTCAAATTCCAAGCTAAAAACGTCAGCACTTTCAATGAATTTATTGAGTGCATCATCACTCTTTGCAGAAATAATTTTTCCCAGAGCAGCAGATGGGCAATCTAAACTGGCTTCAAAAAAAATACATTGAATGTTCAAAGGTAAAGCCGCTTGTGCCATCATACGGCCAAGTTGACCACCACCAAAAATACCTATTGTGGTTTTTGTCATCACAACAATTCCTTAAGCCTGTCCGGGAATATTATTATTTGCAACTTTGGCAGTTTGAGCCAAACGAAATTCTGCAACATTGTGGGCAATATCAGAACGACTTAGACCAACAATCTGTGCAGCCATGATGGCAGCATTAGTTGCACCAGCAGGACCGATCGCCAATGTACCAACTGCAATTCCCGCTGGCATTTGTACAATAGACAACAATGAATCAACACCATTTAAAATCGATGATTTCACTGGCACACCAAGTACAGGTAAATCGGTTTTTGCAGCACACATTCCAGGTAAGTGTGCAGCGCCTCCTGCCCCAGCAATAATCACCTGAATACCACGTTGTCGTGCAGTTTCTGCATATTCAAATAAACGGTCGGGCGTACGGTGAGCAGACACAACTTCTGCTTCAAATGGTACACCCAGTTGTTTTAGCATATTGGCTGTATGTTCAAGCGTTTCCCAGTCCGATTGAGATCCCATAATAATTCCAACTAAAGGTTGAGCATCGGCTGTATTGACCGCATTCATTGGCATATTTCCGCTAAGTGGTAAGAATAAAAAGATGACCTAGAGCTAGGTTAACAAGAGAGAATGGAATTATAGCGTGTTTTATTTTTAAACCAAAGTCACCTCCATCTATCCGTATATTTTTAAATTCAAAAATAAAAATGAAGCGTGATAGTTTTAAATTCAAAGTCATGTGGATAACTTAAGTTTGACCAAATAATTTTGAATTTAAATTTTAAAAACTTAGCATGTGGATAAACTTGTGAAAAACCTAAGGATAACTTTTTTTAAATTTTAATCTTGGTTTTTAGACTGTGGGTAAATATTCATCCACAAATTATGCCTTCTATAAAGTGTAAAATATCCACTAAATAAACATTTGGAATATCTATCCTGTATGGCGTAATTTCATCAACTTATACTTTATATAATAAAATTTTTGGGACTGTACTAGATTAGCAATGTGCTAATCTAGTACAGTCCCTTTAAATAAATTGATTAATTAAAACCATGATACATACGATCAGGGCCGTTCCAGATTCACCTGAATAGAAGATTTTTTAGGTAAAGGAGAGACCTCATCTGCTGTATAAATTAACCAATGCAATAACTCCCGTTGTAATTTCTCAATGATCGGTTTGTATTGCTGTTGATCAATTAGGTTAATGGTTTCGTAGGGATCTTGCTGACGATCATATAATTCATGCTGTTCATACAGACGCCAGACATAAGTCCATTCACGGGTGCGAATACATTCCACTTTACCAACCAATTCTGGATTTATATGTTGTACTTTACCTTTTAAATCATAAGGAAACGGAGGGTCTTCAAGTATATCTTTTTCATTGGCATTAAAGCCACCTTCACTAAATACCGCCTGTCGATGTTCGAGTTGTGGTGAAGATAATAATGCTTTAAAACTTTTACCATAATGGCGGTGCTGGCTTTGAATACCAGCCAGATCCAGCAACGTAGGGAATACATCAATCAATTCAATTAATGCATCAGAAATTTTACCCTGCTGAATATTTTTACCAGAAATAATTAACGGTGTGCGAGTCAAACACTCATGTACACCACTTGGCCATTTTTCTACTACACCATAATCACCTAAATATTCACCATGATCAGAAAACAATACAAAGTAAGTATTTTCATCTAGTTGATGATCAAGAATCCCTTGTCTGATTTTTCCAACATGGTCATCAAAGCGAGATACCATTCCATAGTATACAGCCTTGATTTCTTTCCAGTCTGCATCACTATATTGATCCCAACCATGGGTTTGGCGTAATGCCTCTAAATATTTTGGCTGATACCCCTGACCTTGTCGTGGAGATTCGATTTTATTCCGGTCATACATGGAAAACCAAGGTTCTTCTACATCAAAAGGCGGATGTGGATCAAATAATGGCACATACAAAACCCAAGGTTTATCTTTGGGTTTACTTAGCCAATGTTGCACAGTTTCCACACAAGCAGCATCGAACGTTAGGTCTGTATTATCTTTCCGTCCATGATAAAAAGCTCTGGATAAGGGATGTTTTTTGATGGCCTGTTGCACTTCATCAGGATCTGTCTTGAATATTGTCC
Organism: Acinetobacter qingfengensis; assembly: GCF_008693185.1. Classification (GTDB taxonomy): domain Bacteria; phylum Pseudomonadota; class Gammaproteobacteria; order Pseudomonadales; family Moraxellaceae; genus Acinetobacter; species Acinetobacter qingfengensis. The sequence goes on along the minus strand of NZ_VXKN01000012.1, from coordinate 47,097 downwards.
CTTTGAAAAAACTTCTTAAATCACCTAATGCTGGATCAGAAAAACCATGATATGTGACAGATTGTTCGGTTGCTTGGGGTTCAAAAGTATGCCCTCTCTCTCCAATATGTACGACATCATAACCATGTTCTTTAAAATCTTTTAGAAAATTCGCCTGATCGGGTTTAATTAAATTCACCAGTGTCCGATTACCATGAACATGCGGATAATGTCCGGTAATAAAAGATACTCTCGAAGGTGAACAAACGCTATGCTGGGTAAATGCTTCTGAGAATGCAATTCCTTGCTTTGCCAAGGCATCAATATGTGGTGTTTTCACCAGAGGATTTCCAAAAACGGACAGTGCATCTACTCGCAATTGATCAGCAACAATAATGACAAAATTAGGTTTCATGAATTTTCCATCATTCAAATAAATGTTCTTTGTTCCATGACTCACATGAATCATGGTGTTTCTTTGATTAAAATTTAAATACTAAAAATCTTTTCTAAAAGACAGTCCAAAATAACGTTCGTCATCTCTTGGTACATTACGAAATAGACCATAGGAAGCTGTTGCTAATCTTGCATTATAGGATTTATTCAAAACATTACGGATCAGTAAAGCTATTTTCCAATCTGATGCTGTATCATTCAAACCAATACTGGCATTCCATATACCATAGGGAGGTTGTATGGTTTGTTCATTCTGACCAATATCAAATTGTGTTTTGCTTTGCCATGAATATTGTGACGACAACTCAATGCGTCGATTATTGGCAATCGGAATATACCGACTAACTTGTGCATTCAACTTCCAGTCAGGTGAATTCGGCAGAGGTTTTCCATTGACATTCGGGCAAGCTGAATCTGCTGGCGGACATTGAAAATGATCAATACGGGCTCGAATATTTGCCACCGCCAGATTTAATCGCAAATTCGGATTAATTTGATATGTACCGTCTAATTCAATACCTTTGGTTGAGACTTCTCCGGCATTAATTAAACGGGTACTAATCCCACCACCACTGTCAACGACACGAAAATTGGCTTGATAATTCTCATATTCGGTATAGAAAGCCGCTAAATTTAATCGTAATTTATTGTTCAACCACTGTGATTTAAGACCTAATTCGTAAGAATTAGAGGTTTCAGGGTCAATAACTGGCGTATCAATATTACGCATATTAAAATAAACATTGTACGCTGGCCCTTTATAGCCACGTGAATAAGTAAAGTAAGTATTTATATTCGATGAAATATCAAATTGTACACCAGTACGCCCAGATACTCCGGTTTCTGAGGTAGAACCAGAATTGGCAACTGAACTACGAATAGAATTACGGGAAACCAGTGCTGCCGGTATTGTTGAATTCCGTTGGTGATAATAAGAAAGCTCATCCCGAGTGATCCGTAGTCCTGTAATCAAGCGCAATCTATCACTCAAATTCCAGGTGCCTTCACCAAATACTGCATAATTTGTACTTTTTGTACCAAATAATGCCAAGGCGTAATCATCAGCATAGGCTTGCGTACCAGTATCATACCAGTGTGCATAACGCTGGGTTTTTTCATCATTATTATTTTTACTAAAATATAGCCCTGCAACATAATTGACAAAACCATCTCCTAAGCTGGCGATTCGTAATTCTTGTGAAAACTGTCTGGAATCTACTTCTCCACGATCGTAAAGTAATGCAAATTGTGTGGTTGCCTGCGGCAAATAGTTATAGTTGGGAGATTGTACATTTTTCCATTGTCTTAAAGCTGTAATCGAGGAAATTTGGTGCTGATCCAAAAACCAGTCTGCACTAAGAGAAATGCCCTGATTAGTATCATTAACTGTTTCCTCACGGCTATTTACCGTACGATTCTGTTGACTGGCAACCACCGGAGCAATTGTCTGTATATAATCAGTGTTATCGCTACTCACCAAAACACCTAATGGTGCGTTACTTTCTTTGTGCACATAATCCAGAGATAAACCCAAAGTGAGATTATCACTTGGATTATATTCAAATTTACTGCGAACGCCCTGAGTTGTATAACCATTGACATTCTTACCACTATAATAGTTATACACATTCCCCTCATAATGACTAAGTAATGCATTGACATTGGCTTTTAATATACCGGGAATCAATGCCCCTGATGCCCCCAATTTGATACGTTGTTCATGATCATCCGTCAGATAAGCATCCACATAACCCGAAGGATGTTCTGTTGGATTTTTGGTAACAATACTCACGACACCCGCAGTTGAATTCTTTCCAAATAATGTTCCCTGTGGGCCACGCAAAACTTCAATACGGTCGATATCCAATAAATCCAATGTAGCCTGTCCGGGTCGGCTCAACACTACACCATCTATCACTGTAGATACTGAAGGCTCTACACCTGGTGATGTTGAAATTGTACCAATACCACGGATAAATAATGATGAATCCTTATTGGTTGAGGTCGCATTAAAATTAACTGAAGGAACTTCTTTAACAATGGCTTCCAGTGAATTTTGCTGTTTTTCATCCAGATCCCGACCACCCAAAATAGAGACTGCAACTGGCACTTTCTGTAAAGATTGTTCTCGTCTGGTGGCTGTCACTACAACGGTTTCCAGTTGTACAACATCTTTCTGATTTACCACATTTTCTGTTTCTATCGCAGATTGCTGCTGTGCATGGCCATGTTGTAAACAAAATAAAATACTGCTGCTTAATAAACTATACTTTAATCCAAACCGAAGAGATTGCTTGGTAAATTTTAGTTGAGCAATAGCTTGAGATAATATCATTAGATTTCCTTAATGTTCATAAATAAGTTTTATATAAAATAATGGGCTAATATCATTTACGTTCGCGAGATTGATATTGCGCTGTGGCTTGCCAATAGTTTTTAATTTGCAAATAATTTAAAGCCTGATTTGTGAATGAAGGATTTATCCACGATTTCACATCAATATTTTTTCTAATTAAGCCCTGATTTTTTGCAAGATTAATTTTGTTCTGTAATTGATTTAAATAATATGGATCCAGTAATGGGGAATACGCAAATTTTAAGTTTGTTGCCTGTAATGCCTGTGCATAAACTGATGCAGGATAAGCTGCCTGAGTAAAAAACAGGGCAATTTGAGGTACTCTATTTTGCTCTTGGGATAACCAGTACAAACCTTTTACAACCTGATTCACAATTTGCTGAGTTTCTAATGGATGAATCTGAATAAATTCCCGGCGCCCGATCAATCCACCTTGCATTGAACCTGCACCATTAAGCTGGTTACTATTTACCGGTAACTTCACGACCCCTTTATCACGTAAAGCAAAAAACCTTGCTGGCCCCCACGAAGCATCAATTTTTTTGGCAACTAAAGCTGCATTAACTGCATTAAAATCTAGATTAATAATACGTACTTCTCGAGAATTAATGCCTTGACTGTTTAATGCTGTGATAAAACCCAGTTCATCTGCTGTTCCACGCAGTAAACCAACTTTTTTGCCTTTAAGATCGGATAGTTTTTTTATATTGACATCAGAACGTACGGCGAGATAACTTGGACTGCCACGCCCTACAGCCAACAACAATTGAGTATCTAATCCACCGGCCTTACCAATGATCAAGGGAAAATCACCTAAAAAAGCAAAATCAACTTGTTTATTGGCCAGAGCTTCATTAATTGCTGGTCCGGCACCTTTGAAAAATAGCCATTGTATTTTAATATTTTTTTTGGCAAATTCTTTTTCCAGCCACTGGTTAACATATAAAACGTCTACTACTCCACCACCAGCATGTTTATTTCCAGCACTAACATCAGGCGAAGCAATCCGAATGACTGTCGGTGATTGCGCTAAAATAGTCTGTGAAGTCATGAGTAAACATAATATTAAGAAATACTGATAAAATCGGATTATATTGTTCATCAACTTCCCCCATAAATATTTTGCATTGACTTGAAAACATGTTTATCAATCATGAATCAAATCCCTAAATACCAATATATGAAGTACAATTTAAACGATAGCTAAATGCCTAATCTGTAGCTTTTGCCCCAGATGTTTTAGCATTTAGTGATTTATATAGTGATAAAAAATATATAAATTTCATCCACTCAAGGCATAAAATTCAAGAAGTCATCTGCAATAAAAAATTATTTTCATTTTTATATAAGCTAAGGCATCTTTATAAATTTTAAAGTAAAATCATACAGTTATAATTTTATTGTAGAAATATGCATTACCCAGCCAACTTATGGTTTGAAATCATCACCCATCAAAGAATGCGTAAGGTAGCCAAGTATGAATAGTTTTAATGATCTGCCTTTATTGGACATCGGTGGCGGTACCAATAAAATCATTGAGCGTAGAATGTCAAACCATCCTGTAAATAAAATAACAAATAATTATTATCAACTTGCGATTGAACAACTAGCTGAATATAAATTTTTTCAATTATGTACAGAAGAACAAAAACAAAATATTTGCCATAATCTAAAAATACAACATTATCCAGCTGAACATTATATTTATACTGCTGACCAGACTTGTAATGAAGTCACCTTTATTCTCAATGGCATTATTAGAACTGCATGGACTTCACCGGAAGGTAAACACTATATTTATAAATTTTTACCTGCCGGTATCTTGACCAATATTGTGCCTATTATTACCCATCAATGCTTTGGACATGACCACATCAGTCACGAACCAACTACTGTTGCCATTATTCCGGGCGATATATTTGTAAATATTCTTCAATGCAATCCGAAAGTACTTTACGCTGTTTTTGAGTTAATCTGCAATCGTTCACATCATCAATATCATGATTGCTATTATCAGACAACTCAACCTTTACAGATACAACTTGCCAGACAATTACTTTATTTAATTGAGTATTTTTCCATACAATTTGAATCAAACATTAAAATTAGAATTAAACTGAGTCAGGAAAATCTGGCAGAATTACTCAATACATCAAGGAAAAATATTAATAGAGAATTGGCTATTTTAACTCAGGAAGGTATTGTTAAAGTCAGATACCATCAAATTTATATTCTTGATTTTCAGAAATTAAAAAATCTGATTCAATAAACCAATTTGAAAAATAATTAATTTTTTAAATCAAATGCACACATTGGTTTCTGCTGTCATCGAATAGATTGTTGTATGCGGAGTATTCAGTTGAATCTTGGCTTCAACGAGCTGCATTCAGCTAAGAATTTTGGCTTTCCATGTATTTTATTTGAACTTTTGGTATTTTGTTAAAGCAAACCATTTCGACATCCCCCTGAAAGTGAAATGGTTTTTTGTTCATGACTTAACAATCTCACCTGATGTTTGTGTATGGTTTTTACGATAATACAATCGCGTTAACACCATAATTGCAATTGCTGCAATAACAAAAATAAAGAGATAAGAACCATACAAACTTAATGGTGTAATACCCTGATCAAGAAAATATCCTGCAATGATTGGTGATGATATACCGCCAAAACGCCCTAAACCTGTGGCAAAACCAACACCCGTAGAGCGAACATCAGACTCATATACCACTGCTGAAATAGTATAAATTCCTGCCATACAACCATTGAGAAAAAAACCTAAAATGACAGCAATCACGGGCAATAAATCCAGATGATTGGTCATATTGACAAAGACAAAGATCGTCATTGCCACACAAAACAGGAAAACCGCTTGAATATGGAAAATTTTAAATTTTGTTGTGAGTAATCCAAGTGTTAACGAACCTAAAATACTGCCCATACTCACCCACATGCCGATTTGTACACCAGCTTGTGGCGATAAACCAGATTGTGCCATGATTTTTGGTGTCCAACCCATGACAAAGTAAAAACCATAAAGTAGAAAAAACATTGCTATCCACAAGCAAAGAGTCTGTGCAAGATAACGTGAGGCAAATAATTGTTTAACTGTACCTTGTTGCTGTCCTGAGGCAGCAATTACTGGCAAATTAGTAATGGATTTACGTTTTAGTTTTGCCAACACCGCATTGATTTTTGCCAAAGCTTTTTTAGGCTGTTTATTCAATAAATAATCCATTGATTCTGGAATATAAACATAAGCAACCAGCAATAAAACAAGTGTTGCAACACCACCAAACATGAAAGCATACCGCCAAGTATGCTGCTCAATAAAAACACCTGCCAAAATTCCGCCAATTGTTGCTCCTAAACCATAACCAGCGGAAAGTAGGGCAAGATTAAACCCGCGTACTTTTTTGGCAGAAAATTCAGCAGTTAAAACCATACAGCTAATTTGAATGCCGCCAATACCAATACCGGAAATAAAACGCGCAATGGCAAGTTCATTAAAGGTCTGCGCAAATGTTGCCGCCACCATACTGACACCACAAATTAAAGTACTGATCAGCACAAGATTACGGCGTCCGATTTTATCACCAAGAGGTGCGATACACAGTGAACCTACGGTCATACCGATAATACCGGCACTAATTAAAGTCCCGACCTGAGTACCATTTAGACCAAGCTCACCTGATACAGCACTCGCCACATACGCCATCACCATAAAGTCATAACCATCAACGATATAGAGTAGTAGGCAAATCGTGATAATGAGCCATTGAAATCTGGACATTGGTAAATTATCAATGTCGCTTCGAATTGGATGTGTGAACATAAAAAATCCTTATTCTATGTTGTCATTGTGCTTTGTTTTTCAATCAAAGCAAAGCTGACATGAATCATTACAAAACCAAAAATGCTGCACTACATTTGGCAATCAACTTGTTGTCTTGCCATGCTTCGCTTTCCATACTCAGCACTTTTTGCCCTTCCTTGATAAACCATGCTTTGGTTGCCACTATACCGACCTGACATGGTCTAAAAAAATCTGTATGTAAATTAATTGTTGTGGCTGGTCGTTCGGTATGATTTAAGGCACTTAAAACACCCATCACATCATCCAGAATAGCGCAGATCATACCGCCCTCAATACTGCCACGAGGATTGGTGAAACTTTGCTGGGTCTGATATTTGATCTGCAGAGTTCGTTGTCCTGCATCCCATTCAATATCATGACCGCCTAAAAAATGATGTATTGGCGGTAATTTTAAAAAATCAAACATCATACAACTCCCTTACCGTGAGATTTATTTAAATTTCCAGGTATAATCAATATTTACACGTGTTTCCCTTGTCGGTTTAATTGCTGCACTTGAAGTCATATTATTGTCCGAAATGGCATGACGAATACGGAAACCCAGATTTTTCAATTTACCTTCTGGCACCCGATACATCAGATCAAAATCAAGCTCGCTTTCATGCAGATCATCGCCACCAAGCAAATAAGGATTACCACCAGGCAAACTTTGATTGTTTGTAGTATGAATATTATTGGCATAGGTATATCGTGTCATAAACCTTAATCCTGGGATAAATGCTTTGGCATCATAGTCATAACGAATACTGTAGGTATGCTCTTTCGCATTCCAGAATTCATTGGGCCATGTATCCAGAAAAACACCAACTTCACTGTTATAAAGATAAGGAAAAGCTGTTTCGCCGCTATTGATAATCGTCCCTAAAGATAATTTATGCGCACCACGCTGAAAGCCAAAGTTTGCCATATACATATCGTTATCGATATTGCCGCCATTGGCATCGCCAATATCACGGCTACGATAATATTTGACATCACTGAGCAAATTGATATTTTCGGTTAACGGATAAGTATTTTCCAAACCACCTTCAATTTGGTCATAAATATTATCGACATTAAGATAGAACAAATGTGCCTTGGTTTGAGGTGAAAATTTATAATAACCACCAGCAAAATATACTGCATCCGTTGTGGCTTGCTGTTTAAAACGCCAATTGGTATTGGCTAAGCTGATTTTTTCCCAATCTGTTGAATCACGATGATTAACCTTATTGACGTAGGCTGCTGATAATTCAAAATTATCGATATCTTTTGAGCTTAAAGAGATTCCTTGAAATAATTGTGGTAACAAACGTGCCGGTGAGGTAATAAATACAGGATTCATGATATTCAGTGCACCCACTTTTAGCTCGGTTTGACTGACTTTCGCCTTCGCAGTCAATGCCACATCACCCCATGTTCTTGTATCATCCGATGGCACGACATACATCCCCCGACCAGCATTGTCGGAATTGATATTGATGCCAAGCGTGGCAATCATATCTGCCCCAAATTGAATTTTACCCGCTGTATAACCCGATTTTGCATCAAAAATAAAACCCTGCGCCCATGACACTGCTGAAGGTTGATTAACCGTATTGTTATAGAAATTTTTATTCATATAAAAATTTCTTGCTGTTAAACTCACTGAGCTGTCATCAATAAAACCGTCAGCATAAATCGGCATAGATACCGCCAATAAAGCCGGAATAATGAATAATTTTTGCATCATTTTCATCCTGAAAATTTATAAAATTCACATCCAAGTGTTTCAATAAACAAATCACTTTTGCTTATTTACCAAGTAAAGACCGTGCAACGATCTCTTTCATAATTTCGTTGCTTCCTCCATAAATCCGTTGTACACGCGCATCCACATAAAACCGCGAAATCGGATATTCCTGCATATAGCCATAACCACCAAAAAGTTGTAGTAATTGATCGACGATTTCTCCTTGTACATCAGTGATAAAACATTTCAATGCAGCCACATCGGTAATACTCAATTGTTGCTGTTGATATAAATTAATGCATTGTTGCAAAAATGCTGCTGCAGCTTTGGCCTTAATCTCTGCCTGAGCAATGACAAAACGAGTATTTTGCATTTGACTTAGATATTGCCCAAAAGCTTTACGTTCCTGCACATATTGTGCAGTCAATTCAATTGCACCTTGAATCGACCCCATAGCCATCATTGAAATGCTTAAACGTTCACGTGGTAATTCTTGCATTAAATAAGTAAAACCTTGATTTTCTTCACCTAATAATTGATTAACAGGCACTTCAACATGATCAAAAAATAATTCAAGCGTATCTTGCGCATGCAAACCAATTTTTTTGAGTGATCGGCCTTTCCCCACCCCTTGCAACGTTGCATCAACCAGAAAAATCGACATTCCCTTCGCGCCTTTAGCTGCATCAGTCTTGGCAACCAGTACGATTAAATCGGCATGGCGTCCATTGGAAATAAAGGTTTTACTACCATTAATAATATAATGATCATCTTGACGAACAGCTTGAGTACGAATGGCCTGTAAATCTGAACCGGCATTGGCTTCCGTCATGGCAATCGCAACCACCACCTCTCCTGTCACCATCTTGGGTAACCAATCATGCTTTTGTTGTTCGCTACCAATATTTTGAATATAGGGAGAAACCAGTTCACTTTGCCCACCTATCGCCACCGCCAATGCGGTAAATCCCGCACGTGCAGTTTCCTGAACAAGCATTAAGGAATATTTAACCGGTGCACCATAACCACCGTACTGTTCTGGCACATCAACGCATAGAAAACCGTTTTCGCCAAGTTTGTACCATAGCTCACGTGGGATTAAGCCATCTTCTTCCCATTGTTCATAATACGGTGCAACATGTTCAGCCAAAAAACGCTGAAAGTTACTGCGAAATAATTCATAGTCTTGATCCTGAATCATCATCATGTCCTTTTTGATGTTTGATCAATTTAAATTCGAATAATGAATGAATGCGTTGTGGTTTCATCATACAAAGCATCAATTAAAGCATGGCGGTGTTTGAGGATACTTGCCTGATTTAAATTACCTTTATCAGTGACTTCACCAGCATCAAGTTGAGGTGCTTCTGCCATCAAATATAATTTATTGACACGGTTGGAGCTGCCTGTCGCCTGTTGGTTGTATTGCTTTAAAAATTGTACAAACCATTCGCGGACTTCGGGATGGGAGAGAATTTTTTCAATACTGTTATTTTGTCGATCCAGCCCTGCAAGTTCGGCACATGCATCCATTTTGGGGAATATTAAAAAGCCAAGTGATGCCAGATTACAGCCTGTTACCGCCACATCCTGAATGAATTGATTTCCCGTTAATAAAACCCGATTACGCAAGGTACCCACATTCACAAATGTTCCTGTATTAAGTTTAAAATCTTCGGCAAGGCGTCCATCATACATCAGGCCTTGGCGTGGATCTTTGGCATCAACCAAACGCACGGCATCACCTGTGTGATAAAACCCTTCATCATCAAAAACATTGACTTGCTGATCGGCATTTAAGCGCCAATAGCCGTTCATCACATGCTTTCCTTTGGCACAAAACTCCAGTTTGTCGCCTGTAGGCACCAATTTGATGGTACATCCCGGAGCAGGATAACCAATAAAACCAGCCATGACTTGTGGCCCTGTTGTAAATGCACACGATGGTGCTGTTTCCGTCATACCTAAACCGCTCATAATCCGAATACTTTCACCACAATGTTGTTGTGCAATTTGATCTAGACGATCCCAGGCAGCATTGGATAATGCTGCACCAGCAAAGAATAAAATTTTGACTTTTGCATAGAAACGATCACGCAATTCCTGATCATTTTCCAAAGCAATGGTGAGCTCTTCCCAGCCCTTGGGTACATTAAAATAAACTGTTGGTGAAATTTCTTTTAAATTACGGATTGTTTCATCAAATTTACCTGTTACGGGTTTTCCATCATCAATATAAATCGTCCCACCGTTATATAAAGCAATTCCGACATTATGACTACCACCAAAAGTATGGTGCCAAGAAAGCCAATCCAATAAAACAGGAGGCTCATCTGCAAATTCTGGAAATGTTTGCAATAACATTTGCTGATTAACACACAGCATCAAATGCGTGGTTGGTACAGCTTTTGGCATTTTTGTAGAGCCAGAGGTAAATAAAAACTTAGCAATGGTATGCTCATCCAAAGTTGCATAATGGGTTTGAATATCTGTAATCGGTGTATCAAGTAAATGTGCAAAGCATGTACACGATTTTTCAGCCACTTTGCCAGAGTTGGTGACCACTTCCATATCATCATTGACACAGGCCTGAATGGCTTTGGCAAATAACTGGCCATCATTGGCATAAACCATACCTGGTGTCAGAACATCAATGACATGTTTAAGCTTACCAAAATCTTTTGAAATCAAAGAATAAGATGGTGAAATTGCCGAAAATGGTACACCGGCGAACATGGCTGCCATTGATAAAACCAAATGTTCAAGATCATTGCCTGATAAAATAATTAAGGGACGATTTTCTGACAAATTACGTTGATGTAATGCCTGAGCAATCCGCCATGCACGATGAGCAACTTCCGCATAGCTAAGCTTGATCCATTCACCATTTTCATCACGTTTCGCTGCAAAAATCCGATCTGGGTGTGTTTTGGCAAATTGAATTAAGCAATCCGTTAATTTTTGTGGATAATCCTGCAACTGTTCTTGCGGATAAATATAGAGTGCACCATCTTTATATTCATAATTAATCTCATGGCTACCCAAACGCACATAACGCTCGGGATAATTTGGCGGAACTGTTTTTGCGTGTGCCATTGCATACTCCATGTATTCGGATAACCTCATGTCATCCATATATCGCATCATGCGAAATGATTATTTTGGCTTAATTCATTTGAGCATCTCTTCTACCTGGCTCAGGCAGCTTAGATTGGATAATGTCGGGAGTCGGTTTGTACTGTAATCCAGCGTAATTCTGTAAATTCGGCAATAGATGCCTTACTGCCAAAACGTCCATAGCCACTTTGCTTCACGCCACCAAATGGCATTGGTGCCTCATCCTGTACAGTTGCACTATTAATATGGCAGATTCCCGATTCAATACGCTTGGCAATCGCAAGTGCCTGAGCAATATTTTGGCTAAATACTGCTGCAGATAAGCCATAATCACTGTCATTCGCCAAAGCAATGCCTTCATCAATGCTGTTAAATCGTTGAATGGTACAGACCGGTGCAAAAGATTCTTCAGCATACAATTTCATCTGTTTTGTCACATCAACAACAATACTGGGTTGTACAATAGTACCCTCTATGTGAATACCTAAAGGTAGTATCGCGCCATGATCCAGCGCATCTTGTAATAAAAGCTGCATACGCTGGGCAGCCTTAACACTTTCCATTGTACCCAGTTGATTCTCTGCGATTCTTGGATCACCTGCTTTCAAAGTTCTGGCTTTTTCGGTAAGTTTTTCAGTAAATACATCGGCAATATCAGCCTGTACCAAAACATGCTCAGTTGACATACAGATTTGACCCTGATTAAAAAAAGCACCAAAGGCAACTGCATTGACCGCTTCTTCCAGATCGGCATCATTGAGAATGATAACTGGCGCTTTACCCCCTAACTCAAGTAAAACCGGTTTGAGATATTTGGCGGCTGTTTCGGCAATAATCTTACCTACACGGGTTGAACCTGTGAAATTGACACGTTTCACCAGTGGATGACTGACCAACCGTTCAACAACTTGTGCTGCATCTTCAGCGCGATGAGTAATCACATTGACCACACCTTCACCAATACCAGCCTCTGCCAAAACCTGACCCAATAAACGATGTGTTGCCGGACACGATTCAGAGGCTTTAAGGACTACGGTATTACCACAAGCCAGTGGCATAGCAAGCGCACGTGTAGCCAAAATAATCGGGGCATTCCACGGTGCCATGCCCACAATGACACCGCACGGTACACGTATAGCCATTGCCAGACTGCCCGGTACCTCAGACGGAATAACACTGCCATCAATCTGTGTGGTCATCGCTGCAGCTTCACGCAACATATTGGCAGCAAGATGCACATTAAATCCATACCAAGTCGCAGATGAACCAATTTCCGTTACCGCAACATCAATAAATTGCTGTGTTTTCTGACTCAACAAATCTGCGGCTTTTAACAAGCGTAATCGGCGCTCTGCTGGTGTTAATGTTGACCACATTGCAAAGGCTTGATGTGCTGACTCAATGGCTTTATCAACATCCTCAATGCTTGCTGCGGCCGCAACACTTGCGACTTTGCCATCTATTGGACTAATGCGTTCAAAGGTTGCCCCATGACTTGCATCTAATGACTGTCCATGAATTAATAATTGTACATTTTGCATGACCAATATCCTTTTTGGTGCATCTCATTCGAGTATTAAGCTGTTTTTTTACGTTTGTAGCTTTGTAATCCCGGTTTAATACTTTTTTCATCCAGAAATTGTTTTAACCCTTCGGCACGACCACCTTCGGTATCACGATGGCTACATTGGTCGATTTTTGCATATAAATAGTCTTCATTCTGATCCCAGGTTAATTCACGACAACGCTTAAAACCATTTTTTGCATAACGTAAAACAATAGGATTTTTCTCTAACAGCACATGACATAATTCGGTGACTTCTGCTTTGAGTTGGTGAAGCGGTACACTTTTATTCACCAAGCCCATTTTTTCAGCTTCCTGTCCTGAAAAAGGCTTGCCTGTCATAATGTAATATAAAGAAGCACGGTGACCGACTGTATCAGCCATGGCTTTGCTGACCAAATTACCCGGTGGAATTCCCCAGTTCACTTCTGACAATCCAAAAGTTGCTTCATCGGCACAAATCGCCAGATCACAGGCAACAAGTGGCGAAAAACCACCGCCAAAGCACCAGCCATTAACCATTGCGATGGTTGGTTTTGAATACATACGCAATAATTGCCATTGCCAACGACACGAGTCACGACGAATACGTTCCTGAATATAATCAGATTTTGCATCAATTTCACGAAAATATTCCTTTAAATCCATACCTGCAGTCCATGAATCCCCTGCACCCGTCAATACCAGAACCTGTGCCTCATCATCTAATTCCAGAGTTTCAAGTACATCTATCATTTCCCGATTTAAGGTTGGGCTCATTGCATTGCGTTTTTCTGGCCGATTGAGGGTAATCCATGCAATGCCATTTTCAACCTTAACTTCCACTGTTTCCCATTTATTTTCGTATGTCATGTTGTACTCCTAAACTGACACCAATCCTGTTTGTGCTTTCAATATAATATAAGACAGACTTATATTCAATAATTAAATTTAATTTTTAACAATTTAATTTAATTATTGAATATCAACATATTAATTTAATTATTAAATTTCTTAATTATAAGTTAGACTGATAAAAATTATATTTTAATGACATTTAATTTTGCTGAATAGGAATTTAATTTTGATATAAATTGTGCTTTAATTCCCAACCCTATCCCTGCTATTACAATAATTTAGTTTAGGACGATTGATTAAAATGACCGAGCATACCAACATCGCTAAATCCGGCACGACTTTAAGTTACGCAATTGCCCGTACTGATCGTTTAATTAATAAAATTTTGAATGATGAGTTGAAAAAACTAAATATTTCACTGTCACAATTTACCATGCTCTCAGTCATTCAACGTAAGCCCGGTCTATCCAATGCCAAACTTGCCGAGCTATCATTTATCAAACCGCAATCAGCAACCAAAGTGATCCAAGAACTTGAAAATCATCAATGGATTACCAAGCGATCAGATCCGGAACATGGTCGGCGGATCCTGATTGAATTATCTGCTTTAGGTTTGGAAAAAGTACAAGCTTGCCGTGAAATTGTTCGCCATGTAGAAAGCCAAATGCTGGGCTCTATTGATAGTAATCTCGCCATGGTGATTAAAAATAATTTAGACATCATGTCCAATCATTTAAAGCATTACACCACGCAAAATCATGAATAACTAATTTAAGGCGTAACGGATTTCCTGAGCAGTCTGCCTGAGTTTTGGTAAAATATGTTCATATAAATCATGTGCATCAATTTGATTAGTGGTACTAATACAATTAAGCGCCGCAATCGCATGACCTGTTGAAGATAAAAGTGGTACGGCAATTGCGATAACACCCAATTCATGCTCTTCTTTTGAAAGACAATAATCTTGCTGGCTAATTTCAATCATACGCTGCTTAAATACATCTTCATCGATAATGCTATATGGCGTAAGGCGTTTCAAACCAAACTGCTCGATCCATTGCTGTAACTCATCTGAACTTAGATAAGACAAAAGTAATTTACCAGTCGAAGTCGCATGTGCAGGTAAACGGTTACCCAAATGAATTCCATAAGGCATGATGCACTGCTCATTCTGACGCATAACACTATGTGCAACCGGAACAACTTCATGACCATCCAGAACTACAATCGAAAAACTTAGATCTGTCATCTGATTTAGTGCATTAAGATACGGTTGTGCTAATTTTGGTAAAAAACTAGAATTCAGGTAAGCACTTGAAAATCTTAGTACTTTATGAGTAATCCAATAATGCGTACCATCACTGGAAAGATAACCCAAATATTTAAAGGTATACAAATAACGACGAACTGCTGTACGGCTAATTTTGGTTTTGGCAGCGACCTGCCCCACACTCAATCGTTGTCGCTCGGTACCAAAGGCTTCTAGCACCTGCATGCCTTTGGCAAGGCTACTGATATAATGTTCATTTAAAATTTCTTCTGATGAAATCGGATTAATCTTTTTTTGCTTGTCCATACTTAAAATTTTATCCATATTTTGTCCATTATACGGACAAATATAATCAATAACGGACAAAATGACGAGCAGCTAACTGGTCTAATATGAATGAAAATCGTAAGGTTTTAGTCATCTTATTAGATCAAGCAAAAAGGATGCAAAGACATGGAAAGGTTAAACACACAGGTGGCTATTATTGGTTCAGGACCAGCAGGATTATTACTTGGACAACTCCTTTACAAAGCTGGTATTGATCACATTATCATCGAACAACGTTGTGCAGAATATGTAGCCGCACGTATTCGTGCAGGTATTTTAGAGCAAGTATCTGTTGATTTACTCAAAAAAGCTGGTGTGACCGAAAATTTAGAAAAATATGGTTTAACCCATGACGGTATCGAAATTTTAACCCATCAAAAGAAATACAGAATTAATTTAAACAAACTGACAGATGGCAAGCAAGTTACAGTTTATGGCCAAACAGAAATCACCAAAGATTTAATGCATGCACGTCAAACAGCAAAATTACAAAGTTTCTACGATGCGCAAAATGTACATATTCATAATTTTGATAGCAATCCCTACGTTACTTTTGAAAAAAATGGGCAAACTTATCATATTGACTGCCAATTTATCGCAGGTTGTGATGGTTATCATGGAATATGCCGTGCCAGTGTACCTCAGGATAAAATTAAAACTTTTGAAAAAGTTTATCCATTTGGCTGGCTTGGTGTACTTGCCGATGTTCCCCCTGTAGCAGATGAATTAATTTATGTGCAATCTGAACGTGGTTTTGCCTTATGTAGTATGCGTTCAAACACCCGTAGCCGTTATTATTTGCAAGTTCCCATAACTGACTCAGTCGAAAACTGGTCAGATGATGCATTTTGGCAAGAATTAAAAAATCGCCTTGATGAAAATAGTCGAAATAAGCTCATTACAGGCATATCCATTGAAAAAAGCATTGCACCACTTCGGAGTTTTATTACCGAACCAATGCGTTTTGG
This sequence comes from Acinetobacter qingfengensis, assembly GCF_008693185.1. GTDB lineage: Bacteria > Pseudomonadota > Gammaproteobacteria > Pseudomonadales > Moraxellaceae > Acinetobacter > Acinetobacter qingfengensis. The sequence goes on along the minus strand of NZ_VXKN01000012.1, from coordinate 30,635 downwards.
CAAATTATTTCTGGCAGGTGATGCAGCACATATCGTTCCACCTACAGGCGCAAAAGGTTTAAACCTCGCTACAGCAGATGTTGGCTTTTTAGCCGATGCTTTAGATCAATACTTTAATCAACATTCTAGTAAAGGGATAAATCAATATTCAGAAAAATGTCTGGCACGAGTATGGAAAGCTGAGCGATTTTCGTGGTGGATGACGCATTTATTACATCGTTTTGATAACGAATCAGAATTTGATCACCGCATGAAACAAGCCGAACTAAGTTATATTTTAGAATCTTATGCCGGTCAAAGCTCTTTGGCAGAAAATTATGTTGGCTTACCCTTTGAAGCAGATAAAAAACTCGAAGCCTTAAATGTCTAAATCATCTAGTTTACAAGGTCTGACCACATCAGTAGACCTTGTTTCATTTCCAGTGTTTAAGCAATCTGCTGTTGCTCACGTTTCACTTCTCGGCTCAATAATAAAATTAAAACAATGGCAAAAATGAAAACCACACCATAATAAGCATAAATCGTAGCTGCTGCGATATGCTGATCCAAGAATACCCCTGCCACAATCGGTGATAATATTGCACCCAGTCGACCAAAACCAATGGCATAACCAACCCCACGATTACGCACATCTGCTGCATAAATTGTGGGGGAAATAGAATATAAACCCGCAACACAGCCATTGATCAGTAAACCTAAAAAGACACCGACAATAAATGCTGTACTCACCTGAGCAGACACACTCACAAATAAAAACACACACAAGGCAGTTAAACCCAAAAATGAACTCAATGCATAAAAAATACGAATCTTAGCTGCCAACAAACCAATAATTGCTGCACCAAAAATACCACCAATACTGATTAAGATGCCGGCACTCACGCCTTGTTTAGCCGACATGCCCATAGCAATTAAAATTTTTGGTGTCCAACTCATGACAAAATAAAAGCCAAACATCACCAAAAAAAACGAGAACCACAACAACAGGGTTTGTCGTGCTTTATTGCCGTGGAATAATTTTGATATGGCAGTTTGTTCTTGCTGTACGGTTAACACTGCTGCATCAGGTAATTGTGCAATCGTCTGTATTTTCATTTTTTGCAAAATCTTGTTTGTAATCAATAAAGCGTTTTTAGGACGTTTAGCAAACAAATAATCCAATGATTCAGGTAGTAACCAAATTGCCAATACCAACATCACTACTGTTGTTATACCACCAGCCAAAAATACCGAACGCCAACCGAACTCACCAATTAAAGTTAATGACAACACTCCCCCTAATGTGGCTCCAATTCCATAACCAGTGGACATTAAACTCACTGCCAAACTACGCCATCGCACATTTGCATATTCGCTTGCCACCACATTACTACTCGCCAGAATTCCGCCAACACCCAAACCTGTGACAAAACGGAATATTGCCAGCATAGTGTGTGAGGTCGCTTCAGCAGAAGCCAACATACTTGCAGCAGCAATTGCCAGACAGGTTAAAATTAATTTCCGACGACCAATTTTATCGGCAAAAGGCGCAAGAAAAATAGATCCTCCCGCCATACCAAATAAACCTGCACTTAATAATATGCCCACGTGTGAAGCACTAAGATGCCACTCAGCAGACACAGATGGCGCAGTAAATGCCATAACCATGACATCAAAGCCATCGATAATATTCAAACAAATACAGATCCCGATCACAAACCATTGATACATTGTCATCGGCTGTTGGTTGATATGCGTTAAAATTGTATTACTTGACATAAAGGTACTCCCAATCTGGATCGGAAGCACACGTTTTGCACCATACATGGTGAAATATTGGGTGATTATGTATATCCATATCCATAATTGCCTAAAAAATGATTTTTAACTGAAATTCCTATTTCATCTTATAAAATTAGAATATTGGATCCAAAAAAGCAACAGATCAAAATATATAATAGAGATAAATTACCATCTAATTTTTATAAGCTTCTGAATTATATCTACATAAATCTATATTTAATTTTAATAATAAACTGTTATTTTGTGTCTTTCTTTATTTTAAACAAAAATCACTTGACCAATACCGATTAAATCCAATAAATTGGATCCAATAAGTGATAAGGAGTCATCACAATGTTTATCAAAAATGCTTGGTACGTCGCTTGCCGCCCCGAAGAAGTACAAGATAAACCTTTAGGACGAAAAATTTGCGGTGAAAATATTGTTTTTTACCGTGGTCATCATCAACAGGTATTTGCAGTCGAGGATTTTTGCCCACATCGCGGTGCACCACTTTCTTTAGGTTATGTCGAAAATGGTGAATTGGTCTGTGGTTATCATGGCTTAGTCATGGGCTGTGAAGGAAAAACTGTTTCCATGCCAGGTCAAAGAGTCAATGGTTTTCCATGCAATAAAACATTTGCCGTGATTGAAAAATTTGGATTTATCTGGATTTGGCCGGGAAATAAAGATGAGGCTGATGTTAACGCATTACCCGAACTTGAATGGGCCGATAATCCCGAGTGGGGCTATGGTGGCGGTTTATTCCATATCCACTGTGATTATAAATTAATGATCGACAATTTAATGGATTTGACCCACGAAACCTATGTACATGCAAGCAGTATCGGACAAAAAGAAATTGATGAAGCTGCCCCTACAACCAAAGTGGAAGGTGATCATGTCATTACTGAACGCTATATGGAGAATATTTATGCCCCCCCATTTTGGCAAATGGCATTAAGAGGTAATTATTTGCCTGATGAGGCTTTAATTGATCGTTGGCAACGTTGCCATTTTTATGCACCAAGTAATGTACATATCGAAGTTGGGGTGGCATTGGCTGGTCATGGTGGCTATGATGCACCGAAAAATAAAAAAGTATCTGCTGTTGTCGTAGATTTTATTACGCCAGAAACAGAAACGTCACATTGGTATTTTTGGGGAATGGCACGTAATTTCCAGCCAGATAATCCAGAGTTAACCAGTAGTATTCGTGAAGGTCAAGGCAAAATTTTTACTGAAGATCTGGAAATGCTTGAACGCCAACAACAAAATATTCTCAATTATCCAAATCGTAAACTATTGATGCTGAATATTGATGCAGGCGGTGTGCAATCCCGCAAAATTATTGATCGTTTACTCGATGCCGAAAAGCCAACACTGCCAACGTCAGGTCAAACACGGCAATTTCCCAATATTCGCATTATATAAGGAGTCATGACATGGATGTCATTATTGATAAAATTCATCAACTCACACCAACAATTCGTGCATTCGAGTTAATTGCAACTGATTCAACCGCATTAACTCCTTTTAGTGCGGGATCACATGTTGATGTATTTTTAAAAAATGGTTTAACACGACAATATTCCTTATCAAATTGTTGCAGTGAACAACATCGTTATGTGATTGCCGTTTTGCATGATGCAAATTCTAGAGGTGGCTCTGCATGTATGCATGAGCAATATCATGAAGGTGATATCTTATCAATTGGCCAGCCACGCAATTTATTCGAGATACATCCTGAAACAGAAAGTGCCGTGCTATTTGCAGGAGGTATTGGCATTACCCCAATATTGGCAATGGCATATCATTTTAAACGTAACAATATCTCTTTTGAACTACACTATTTTGTCCGTAGTCGTGAGCAAATTGCTTTTTATGGCAATCTAACCGCACATTTTGCTGATCAGATTTATTTTCATATTAATGAAGAACCTGAAAGCAAAGCAAATATGGCAGAAATCTTGGCACAACGCGCTGATACACGCCATCTCTATGTATGTGGTCCAAATGGTTTTATGGATTTTGTCATCCAGTCCGCACGACAAACAGAATGGCAAAATGCACAAATTCATCAAGAACATTTTATTGCTGAAAAAATAGATACATCAGGTGATCAGGCCTTTACAATCGAGATCAAAGGTTATGACACACCAATAGAAGTCCCTGCACATCAAACTGTTGCCACAGCATTAATAACACATGGTTTTGATATTCCGCTATCATGCGAGCAAGGTATCTGTGGTACATGCATATTAAACGTTATAGAAGGTATTCCAGAACATCGTGATTTATTTATGACAGATGCAGAACATGCTGCAAATACACAATTTACACCCTGTTGTTCACGTGCGAAAACTGCAAAATTAGTGATTGAATTATAAAGAAGTTATAAACTGATCGAGAAGCTATCTTTTTTCTTCGGTTTGTGGATTTAAAATTGGTTGTACAGTTGAAGCAAAAATCACAACTCGACTATGCTCACGCATAAGAATTTCAGCACGTCCGGCTTGTCGATGCAGTAAGGCTTCATAAATCGAACAATGCTGAAGATGCGCAAATTGTAAACGGCGATATTCTGATAGGGCATGTTGATGATCGAAGGTCAATGCATTTGCTGATGCCAAAGGCAATTGATTATTTTTATTGAGCGCTTGAATAATTGCAATATTTTGTGCGCCCTGAATAATCGTACTGTGAAAAATCTCATTATATTGATGATATTTTTCCAGTTCTTCTTCCCCAAATTCTCCCTTTTCAAATAATTTTTCCGAATCATGTATACATTTTAATAAAGTGGCTTGCTGTTCTATAGACATACCTTTTTCAGCAAGTGTTTTTGCTGCAAGGCCTTCTAATACGCCCCTTACTTCCAAAGCCTGACTAATCAGTTCATTTGAAATTTCACGCACAATATAACCACGCGTGGAATTTTTAATCAGCAAACCTTCTTGTTCTAACAGACGAAATGCCACCCGAATTGGTTGTCTTGATACACCAAGTAATTCAGCAGTTGGAATTTCTGCAATACGCATGCCTCCGACCAACTCACCTGAAATAATCATTTTTCTTAATTTTAATAAAACTTGCTGCCCGGATAGCATTTAACATTTCCTTCAAGTAAGAATATATAAGTGATTATTTACATAAAATAATAAATTTAAGAATAAAAAAATCACGATCTACAAAAAAACAACCTAAAACTAATGCGATAGCATGCAAAATTTGTCTTTGCCATCATTCTCAAATTTAATCATGACAAAATAATTTGTAGCATAAATGTGCTTTAAATATACACACTAACAATGACCATAGGCCCATAAAATAATGTTTAAAGTATTAAATTTGATGAAGACAATAAATATTAATAAAAAATTATAGTGTCGGAGTATATAATATATTCTACCCATAAAAAAAGACCTTATCAACTGATAAGGCCTCTTAAGAATTTGGAGCGGGAAACGAGACTCGAACTCGCGACCCCAACCTTGGCAAGGTTGTGCTCTACCAACTGAGCTATTCCCGCATGCCGCATATAATAACGTATTCATATATGCTTGCAAGCTTTTTTTAAGCTTTTCAATCAAGTGAATAAATAATCTGCATTTTTGCATTTCTTTACGAAATTTAATTTCGTTTCTATTTAAACTTTATGTAAAGCATAAAATAAAGGGTTAAAGGAATTTTATATGCGAGTTTTAGCAACCACCACATTAACGGCTGCACTTATACTTTCAGGTTGTTCCAGTACAACACTAACTAGTACCACTGGTGTAGACCGTAAGCAATTACTTTTAGTTTCAGAATCTGAAGTGAATGCATTATCGGCACAAAACTATAATCAATTGGTTTCACAAGCAAAATCCAAAGGGGTATTGAACACCAATAGTACCCAAAAAGCACGGTTACAACGTATTGCAAATCGACTGATTCCGCAAGCAAAGACATTACGTCCAGAAGCTGCTTCTTGGCAGTGGCAAGTCAATTTAATCAAAAGTGATGAGTTGAATGCCTTTTGTGCCCCAGGTGGAAAAATTATGTTCTACACAGGGATTATTGATCGCCTAAAACTTACAGATGATGAAATTGCAGCCATTATGGGGCATGAAATGGCACATGCCTTACGTGAACATGGCCGTGAAAATGTATCTCGTGCTTATGCACAACAGGCAGGTCTAGGCATTCTTGCTGCTGCAACGGGAATGAGTGAAGGACAGGCACAAGTTGCCAATCTTGTAGGTCAAATCGGCATTGGTTTACCCAATAACCGTACACAGGAATCCGAAGCAGATGTGCTAGGTCTGGAGTTGATGGCACGTGCAGGTTATAACCCTCAGGCTGCGGTTTCATTGTGGAAGAAAATGATTGCTGCCAATGGAGCCGGTGGATCACAACTATTAAGTACTCACCCTAATCCTGAAAATCGGATTAAAAATATTGAAGCCTTACTACCTAAAGTCATGCCACTTTATTTGCAGGCGAAACGTTAAAGTTAATAAAAAACCCCAAATACTGTTCCATTTTGGGGTTTTATACAAAAAAATATGACTGGATTAAATTGAAAAGGATGAACCGCAACCACAAGTTGTTGTTGCATTTGGATTTTGTACAACAAATCGTGAACCTTCCAAACCTTCAATATAGTCAACAGTTGAGCCAATGAGATATTGATAGCTCAGTGAGTCAACGACCATTTTTACATCACCATTATGAAATTCTGCATCATCTTCATTACTTGCTTCTGCAAAATTAAATCCATAAGAGAAACCAGAACAACCACCACCTGTAACGTAAACACGTAACATCAAAGATGGGTTGCCTTCGCTATCTCTTAATTGACGTACTTTTTTTGCAGCATTGTCAGTTAAATTCAGGGCTTCGGCAGTCATAGCGATTTCCATAAAAGATAGGAGGAATACTAAAGTTTATCATATTCCATATAAGGGCTATGTGAAAATTTACAAGGCTCATAGCGCAAAAATTCAGATTACCATACGCTTTGTAATACATAAATAATGAACATTTTTTTGATTATAGTAATTTTTTATGATCATACTCACATACCTCTCATCAACTACTGCTTTTTAATGGATCTGTAATACTGCTTTTTCTAATAAAAACTTTTTAAATATTCGGGTTTTTAATGGTAATCGATTCATTTGTGAATGAACCATATAGTACCCGTATGATGATAATTTTTTAAAGGTACCAAACGGTGCGATTAATTGACCATTTTCGATATATTTCTGTACCAGTTGTTCACGCCCGATTGCAATACCTGCATGGTGAATGGCTGCAACTGCACATAAATCGGATCGATCAAAACTAAAACACTTTTCTGACAATTGAATATCATAATGCATATGTTTTAACCATGCATTCCATTCTGAGTCATAAGCGGCATGAGGCCAAGCAAACGAATCATGTAACAATACACATTGGGATAAGTTCTCCGGTTGATTATGCAAATGATATTGTTCAGCATAAGCCGGACTACACACAGGTGTAATCCGTTCACTCATAATTTTTTCACTATTTAAACCAATGAAGTCACCAATTGCATACTCAATTGCAAGATCAATATTATGTACACGAAAATCTATAGTGTCATTACCCACGCGTAAATCTATGGATAAACCAGGGTAACGTTCAGAAAATTCCGTAAAGTGAGGAATCAACCAACATTGAGCAAAAGATGGTGGTGCATAGACACTGATACGACCTTCTATATTATCCTCTGTGACAGGTTGCATGGCTTCATCCAGATCTATCATGGATTTGGATAATATTTTAAAAATTCTTTCACCATCATGGGTTAATACAATACTTCGAGTAAGCCGTTGAAATAACTTAATACCTAGTGAATTTTCCAAACGGTGAATACGATGACTCACTGCACTCGATGTAAGGCATAAAAAATCAGCAGCCTTTTTAAAACTCAAAAAACGTGCAACCACAAAGAAAGTATGCAAATTTGCAAATTGTGACGCATTTAAATGATGATGAAGTTTGTTTGAGTCAGGCATGTCAATTTCTCCACAGATTTATTACTTTAGAATTTTTCTTCCTTTGGCCAGATAATTTTGCATTTCAGCAAAAGGAACCATACTTCCTCCTGTTGCCCAGACCAAATGATGTGCATTTTTCAGTAATTGTGATGATAGTCCTAACTTATCGCGATAATCCTGTTGTTCAATAGAAAGTACATGGTTTATTCCCAACATGCCTGCTACCGCAGAAGGTTCAAGTTGTATATCTTCTGTCTGATCCAGCAAAGCTAACATTGCATAAAGTGACTCATCCTGCATTGTAAAATAACCATCGATCAATCTCTGCATGGCTTTACCGACAAAACCTGATGGACGTCCCACTGCCAGACCATCTGCAGCAGTAATGTTATCAATACCAATATCTTGTACCGAAATTTTATCATGTAACCCTGTATATACGCCAAGTAACATAGATGGAGAATGGGTTGGCTCGGCAAATATACAATGCACATGATCACCAAAAACCAGCTTTAACCCAAAAGCCACACCACCTGGACCGCCACCTACACCACAGGGCAAATACACAAACAAAGGATGTTGTGCATCAACTGGAATGTTTTGTACTGCAAATTGCTGCTTTAAACGCAATGCAGCCACTGCATAACCTAAAAATAAATTGGTAGAATTTTCATCATCAATAAAATAACAACATGGATCCTGTTCAGCCTGTCGACGACCCTCTGCCACAGCTTGACTATAATCGGATGCATATTCGATCACCTGTACACCATGCACACGTAATTTATCTTTTTTCCATTGTCTTGCATCAGATGACATGTGAACAGTCACCTGAAATCCCAGTGTTGCACCCATAATACCTATAGATAAACCAAGATTTCCTGTTGAACCTACAGCAATTTTATAGCAATTAAAAAATGCCTTAAATGATGGTGTAGCTAATTTGGCATAATCATCCTGTTCACTCAATAGGCCTGCATTGATGGCCAAAGTTTCTGCATGTTTGAGAACCTCATAAATTCCACCACGGGCTTTAATTGAACCAGAAATCGGCAAATGACTATCTAATTTCAACCATAATTCACCAATTTGCTCAATTTGATAATATTGGGAAAGCGCTTGATACAATGTCGGCACAGCCTGAATCGGAGATTCAATCAGACCATCACTACATGCAGTTTCTGGAAAAACCTGAGCAATAAACGCTGCAAAACGTTTTAGTCTTGCTTCCGCAGCATCAACATCAACCTGAGTTAGTCCCACATCAGACAATGCACTTGCAACTTTGGCAATGTTTGGATTAAACCATGCACTTGGCTGAAGTTCTTGCAAACGTCTGATCAAACGATCTTGTATCCACCACTGTTCTCGTGTTTTATCTGTAATCAACATTGTTCAAATTTCCCTTATATTGCGATTAATCATTTCAATTTTTATTGCTGAGCAATACACGAATAAAGATTGCAACAGATTCAAGTCATCGTGACAAAGGATAAATCATCATCTTATGGGTGACGTATATTCATTCATGGTTAGCTCAAACAAAATGTTGGTATACCATGTAAGTAATAAAACTCAATAATTAAAAATAAAAGAAATAAAAAAGCTGCCGAAGCAGCTTTGGTTACATTAATTTAATCCCTTGTTGACCAACAGGAGTGACTTTAAAAATTTCCACTTCAAATGTAATGTTTTTACCTGCCAGTGGATGATTAAAGTCGATTTCTGTAATGTTATCGTCAATCGACTTTACTACACCAAATAAACTCGATTTGGATTTATCTTCAAATTCAATCATCTGACCAACTTCCGGACGCTGCTCAAATTTAACCGTATCAAAGCGCTGTACATTTTCCATATTCCATTCACCAAAAGCTTCCGAAGGTGGTAAATGAACGGTTCTACGATCGCCGGCACGTAAGCCGAATAATGCTTTTTCAAAACCTGGCAATAAATTTCCATCACCAATCACCAGATTTACTGGTTCGATTCGGCTACGGGTATTATCAATTTCTACTCCGTCTTCAATGGCAACAGAAAAGTGCAATTCAACACGTGCGCCGTCTTCAATACGGGTTTCATCATTTGGGTTAATAATTTCTGTCATTATGCCATTTACTCAATGTGTGACTTGCTGGCGTTTCTTCTCAAGGAAAAAAGTGTCGATCAATAACAGGATTGTACCTAAGGTTATGGCACAATCCGCCAGATTAAAAATTGGAAAATGCCAAGTACCATAATGTACGTGTAGAAAATCAATAACGACACCATGTACCTGTTCACCTTGCCAGTTCACAAGTTGGGTGGTCAAACGATCAATCAGATTGCCAATTGCCCCACCTAAAATCAATGCAATCGCTGCAGGCAAGACTTTGAGTCGTTTCGGCATACGCAACAGCCAGCACACAAAGAGTAGCGATACAATCCCTGCTAACGAAGTAAAGAAATAACGCTGCCATCCCCCTGCATCAGATAGAAAACTAAAGGCTGCACCCGGATTGTAAGCCAATGTCCAGCTAAATACAGGCAACACATTGACAGTATTGCCCTCAAAGATCAACTTTGATAAGGCAATGTGCTTGGTGATTTGATCCAAAATCACAGTGAGCACAGCAAGTGCTAACCAGATAAAATTATGAGGATAAATTTTCAGCCAGCCTGATGATTTTTTATGCATATTTTCTCACTTCACCTGTACCAGATGGTAAATTAATGATACAGCGTGAGCATAAACCTGCATGATCTGCATGTGTATTAACATCAGGTAACACATGCCAGCAGCGAGCACATTTTTCACCATCTGCCGCAGAGATCTGAACCTGCAAACCATCTACATCAGTTGCTTCACCTTGTGCAGCATCAAACTGGCGAACAATTACCTGTGAAGTAATCAATACAAAACGCAACTCATCACCCAAACGATCCAGAATGGTTTTTAATTCATCTGTTGCCCAAAGCTCGACTTTTGCAGATAAATTAGAACCCACCAATTTGGCATTACGAGCCACTTCAATTTGTTTATTTACTGCGGATTTCACCTGTAACAATGCTTGCCAATCAGCTTCACTGAGCGCATTGGTCTGTGTTGATACAGGAATTGTGTACCATTCGGAAGTAAACACATAATCTTCAGATTGCTCAGGTATCAATGCCCAAGCTTCCTGCGCAGTAAAACTTAGGATTGGGCTCATCCAGCGTACAAAAGCCTGAACCAGATGATACAGTGCTGTTTGCGCTGAATGGCGTGCCTGAGAATCAGCTTTGGTGGTATATTGGCGATCCTTGATAATGTCCAGATAAAAACCACCCAGATCGTTAATACAGAAACTGGTTAAGCTACTCACGACCACATGGAAGCTCATGTCATTATAGGCATTGATAATTGTATTTTGTACGTCACTGGCACGTTGCAAAATATATTGATCCAGAGCAATCAATTCATCAACTGGCATACAATCACGACTAGGGATAAAACCGTTTAAATTGGCCAGCAAGAAACGTAATGTATTACGAATACGGCGATAACTATCCGACACACGATTAAAGATTTCCTTGGATGCTGCAATCTCATAACGATAGTCACTAGAAGCCACATATAGACGCAAACCATCAGCACCCAATTGTTTGATGATGTCATCTAATGGAATATAGTTACCCAGAGATTTGGATAATTTACGGCCATTTTCGTCAACAGTAAATCCATGTGTAAGCAAGGCTTTATAAGGTGCTGTATGATTGATTGCTACACTGGCCAATAGTGATGTCTGGAACCAGCCACGATGCTGATCAGAACCTTCCAGATATAAATCGGCAGGACGTTGTAATTCTTCACGTTGATCCAATACAGCATAATGTGTTGTACCTGAGTCAAACCAGACATCTAAGGTATCTCGCACACAGTTATATTGTGTTGCTTCATCCTCAGGTAAAAAATCTGATGCATCACGATTAAACCATGCATCAATACCTTCCTGTTCAATCAGTCTAGCAACATCTTCAATGAGTTCCTGAGTACGTGGATGCAATTCATTTGTATCTTTATGTACAAAGAAAGTTATTGGTACACCCCATGTACGCTGACGTGAAATACACCAATCCGGACGACCTTCAACCATAGATTGCATTCGGTTTTTACCCCAGTCCGGGATAAATTCAATTTCATGCTCAATCGCCTCCAAAGAGCGTTGACGCAATTCTTTTTGCTCCATGCTGATAAACCATTGTGGTGTCGCACGAAAGATAATCGGTGTTTTGTGACGCCAACAATGTGGGTAGCTATGTTTAATGACCTCATGTGCCCATAAACGACCACCTGCCTGCAAACTTTCAATAATTTTTGGATTGGCTTTATAGATATGTTCACCGGCAAAAATTGGTGAAGTTGGCAGATATACACCATTCCCACCAACCGGATTATCTACTTTCAAATTATACTGTAAACCAACTTTATAGTCGTCCACACCATGTCCCGGTGCAGTATGTACGGCTCCGGTACCGCTGGTGGCAATCACATGCTCACCTAGAATCACAGGAACTTGACGCTGCACAATTAATGGATGCTGTAAGCTGAGTTTTTCCAGTTTGGCACCGGTAAAATCAGCAAGAACAGCCGGATTATCCAATTGATAACGTTCACAGGCTGATGCGACCAAATCTTTGGCGAGAATCAGATTTTGTATACCACGCTCAGTCTGTACTTGTACCAGTTGATAATCAATTTCGGCATGTAATGCAACAGCTTGGTTCGCAGGTAAAGTCCACGGTGTGGTCGTCCAAATCACAATATCTGTTGGGTGATTAACCGTAATATTCAAACGTGCAGACAAGTCCGACAAATCAACAACACTAAATCCGACATCAATGGCATCTGATTTTTTGTCTTCATATTCCACTTCGGCTTCTGCCAGCGCGGAACCGCAATCCAGACACCAGTTGACCGGTTTCAGGCCCGGTTGAATATGACCATTTTTCTGAATTGCCCCTAAAGCACGGACAATGTCGGCTTCCTGTTTAAAATTCATGGTCAAATATGGATTATCCCAGTCACCAAATACACCCAAACGTTTAAAATCTTTTTTCTGTAGTTCAATCTGGGTTAATGCATACTCACGACATGCTTTACGGAATGTCGCTGCATCGACTTTTTGCCCCACTTTACCGATTTTTTCTTCAACTTTAAGTTCAATCGGTAACCCATGACAGTCCCAACCCGGTACATAAGGTGCATCAAAACCATCCAGTGTACGGCTTTTGACAATAATGTCCTTGAGCACTTTATTAACAGCATGTCCCAAGTGAATCGAGCCGTTCGCATAAGGAGGACCATCATGCAAAATATATTTTTTCTTGCCAATTCGTGATGCACGGATCTTCTGATAAATGTTATCGGCATACCAGTCGTCTAACCATTTTGCTTCACGAACAGCAAGGTTTGCCTTCATGGCAAAATCTGTGTTCGGAAGGTTAAGCGTGGCTTTATAATCCACTGCATTTTCAGAAGTTTGCTTATCGCTCATGCACGTTGTCTTCCACAATTTAATCAGCGGGAGCTGACAGTTCTCGTTCAAATTTAATCAACATCTAACATTAAAATAGCGGGATCGAAATATAGAAATTCAATCTTTCACACAATACTATTTCAATTTAGAAACCTGTGTTTTTGCATTATTATGCTAAAACGGAAATCGGGGTGTATCCAGTCGGTATTGCCGTAACTGGATAACATCATCTGCAATACCGTCTTTTAAAGCTTGCAGCGATGGATAATTTCTTTCACCATGCAAATAGTGCAAAAATGTCACTCGCATTAACAAGCCATACAGATTAGCAGAAACATCAGGAAAGTGTACTTCTAATCGCCATTCTGGACGATCTTGTTGAATGGCGGGACGCGTTCCAATATGTCCTGCGCCAAATAAACTCTCAGATAAATACCCTTGAATACCCATTTGCCCTGAGTCAGCCTGCTGAATTTTTTCAGTTAAAGGCAATTCCATACATTGCACATCGACAGCATAAATACCGCTTAAACAGGGTTTATGTCGATGTAAAGCAACATTAATGGTTGGAAAATCCAATGTACGACCAATTTTATCACCATGTAATACTCGTCCGGTAATACTGTAAGGACGTCCAAGTAATTGTGCGGCCAAAGCTAAATCACCCTGTTGTAAAACCTGACGAATACGGGTTGAACTCACACGTTGTTGATCAAAACTAATGGTATCCAGATTGATCACATCAAACCCATATTGACGTAAGAAATCACTATCCCCACTACGATTTTTACCAAAATGAAAATCATCACCAAGTATCAAGGTTTTGGCATTCAATTGCTGTTTTAATATATTGGCAAATTGTGTGGCACTCATGCTACGAAAAGCATCATCAAATTTTGCCACCACAACATAATCTACGCCTAGCTCAGCCAGTAATTCGACCTTTTCCCGTAAAGAAGTAATTCGAGGTGGTGCATCATAACCCTGAAAATATTCCAGTGGCTGTGGCTCAAAAATCATCACCAATACTTTCAGCTGTTCAGCTTGTGCCACGTTAATCAATTGCCGAATCATGGCTTGATGACCCAAATGGATCCCATCAAAATTACCAATCGTCACCGCTGTTGGTGGGATTTGATGATGTGGAGTAAGTGCATGCAAACGTAGCAGCTTCATGGCTTATGACAATCACGCTCAATGAAATTTTGGCTATTGTGCCATAAATTCCGGTGTTCGTGTTACGTTGCGTTTTTAGACAATTATTTTCGTCCAATGTTTCATGGGAAAATTGCCATTTTTATGAATAAACCATATTAAAATCTGTTAATCATCCAGTATCTTACAATACACCTGAGAGTTACGCTGAAAATTATAAAAAGCCTGTCGGGCTGCCGGTAAATCCTCAATAGTCACTTTTTCAAAACCCTGCTCCAAAAACCAGTGTCCTGTATGTGTTGTGAGCAAAAATAATCGTTTAATCTGCTGCTGTCTGGCTTGTAATTGTAAAAATTCCAGCACTTTAGCACCACGATTAGATTTTCGATAATCAGGATGTACTGCTACACAAGCAATTTCTGCGGATTTTTGCTCTTGTCCCGTCATTGGAATGGGATATAAGGCAGCACATGCCAAAATAGTACCATCACGCTCAATTACCGCAAAATATCCAATTTCACTTTCCAGACGCTCCCTAGAGCGATAAACCAGAATACCCTGCTGTTCTAATGGACGTAATAAATTAAGTAATCCGCCAACATCATGAATAGTTGCTTGTCGAACTTCCTCATAATGTGCATCAGTAATCAATGTCCCGGCACCATCACGAGTAAACAACTCACCAAGTAAAGCACCATCATCCCGATAAGATAGTAAATGACAGCGATTTACCCCATGTTTGCATGCATACAAAGCATTCATCACATGCAAATATCCTGTGGCATCCGGATCTGTATGCGCTAAATATTGTTCTGCTTGTTGCGGCCATAATTCACGAATCAAATGCTGTTTTTGATCTAAAATACCCGTATTTTCTCCCAGAAAAATCAATTTATCTGCTTTTAAATCACAAGCAACCCGCATGGCAACGTCCTCAGCACGCAGATTAAACACTTCTCCTGTAGTGGAATAACCAGCTGGTCCTAGTAATACGATATTATTATTATCAAGATTACGTTGAATAGCCTCACAATCGACAGACCGTACATCACCAGTCAATTGAAAATCAATACCATCACGAATACCATACGGCTTGGCCGTCACAAAGTTACCGGATACCACATCAATTCTGGCACCATACATTGGAGAATTGGCTAATCCCATGGAAAGTAATGCTTCAATTTGCAATCGAATAGAACCTGCTGCATTCAATACCGCTTTTAATGATACACGAGTGGTAATACGGCGGTATTGATAAAATGGCGTTTCCAAACCCAATTGCTTTAAATTTTCATTAATTTGTGGTCGTGCGCCATGTACCAGCACCAAATGAATACCCAGAGCATGTAGTAAAGCAACATCATGAATAATATGCTGAAAATTCTCTTCCAATAATGCCTCACCACCAAACATCAACACAAATGTTTTGCCACGATGCGTGTTGATATAAGGCGCAGCATGACGAAACCAATGTACATAATCAGGAGTTTCTAAAGTGGTAGAATGTAATGGATTTAAATTCATGAGACAGGCTTCACAACAGATCAATCAGGAATCATCACAGCTTAAAGCATAACAAAAATCTGGTAAACCATAAGCATCTTAGCAGATAGGTGCTTTGCCCAAGAAAAAAGCCTGAAAGATATTCTCTCAGGCTTTTCCTTTTAGAGCGGTTGTGATTGTTACGACATCCATTCGCTTTGTGCTTCTCAGCAATCTTTAGTAAGAAACATCCTGTTTCCTGATATCAAGCTTATTTCAGGTGAAATCCTTTCACACTGCTGCTTCTCAGCAAGCTTGATTTTAACTGACATCCTGTCATGTCTTGATGTTTTGTAGTGTATTCAGAATTACCGGATAATCCAATACGACATTTTCAGCATTTTGTGTAATCTTAAGCTTACAACAGCATTATAACTGTGCAATACAATATGATTGTTTTATGATGACAAAAATATTTGCAGGATCATAACAATGCAAAACAATGACTTCTCCTACCTAGAACCGCATATCGTCTGGAAACATTTTCAAACACTTTGTGAAATTCCCAGACCCTCAAAACAGGAACATCAACTCAGACAACACCTGATCAAGTGGGCAACTCAGCTTGGTTTAAGCACACAAGTCGATCAAATTGGCAACTTAATTATCCGTAAACCTGCTACCCAAGGTATGGAAACTAAAGTTGGCGTCATTTTGCAAGGTCACCTCGATATGGTGACACAAGCCAATCGTCAGACAAATCATGATTTTTTGAAAGATCCTATTCGCCCGGTTTTCAAAGATGGCTGGCTTATTGCTGAAAATACTACACTTGGTGCAGATAACGGGATTGGTGTGGCATTGGCGCTTGCCGTTCTGGAAAGTCAGGATATTGTACACGGGCCAATTGAAGTGCTATTGACCATTGATGAAGAAGCTGGCATGAGTGGTGCCAGAAACCTTGAGCCAAATTTATTAACTGGTCAATGGTTATTAAATATTGATACCGAAGAATGGGGACAACTCTATTTAGGCTGTGCTGCTAGTCTGGATGTAGAAATTTATCAAGCTACTGCTGTTTGCCGACCACCACAGGATTTACAATATTTCGATATACAACTTACTGGTTTAAAAGGTGGGCATTCAGGTGTAGATATTCATTTGGGACGTGGCAATGCCAATGTGATATTGAGTCAATTTTTATCTCAATATTTAAATGAATTTCAGGGTCATTTGGTTAAATTTAGTGGTGGAACAGCACGAAATGCTTTGCCACGTGAAGCGATTGCAACCATCGGCATCCCTGAAAAATATACCCACGCTCTCAAACAATGTCTCCAAGATTTTGAAGATATTTGGCGTAAAAAGCTCAAAAATGTTGATGATCATCTGACCCTAGAAATACAGCGTCATCTCCAGCCAGTTCAACACATCATTGACCCACAACAACAGTACGATTTGATCCAAGCTCTAGCCAACTGTCCTTTTGGGGTTGCAAGCATGAGCCAAACATTACCTGATGTTGTACAAACCTCCAATAATATTGGCGTGGTACGTCTGGATACAGAACAGGCACAAATTCAAATTATGGTACGCGCTATGGCAAATGAGGATGTCAAAAATTTTGCAGTACAAATTCAACAACATTTTGCAAAATTTTCAATCAATGCACAATTATCACATCTAGTTTCCGGTTGGACCCCCGATCCGCAATCTGCTGCCTTAAAATGCCTAGAACAAGCTTATCAAAAGGCATTTGATATTCATCCTGAATTAAAAGTTATTCATGCCGGTCTGGAGTGCGGTATTATTGCTGAACACTATCCTGGGCTTCAAATGGTATCTTTTGGACCAGATATTCAAGGCGCACATGCGCCTGGAGAGCGTGTTAAAGTAGATACCGTTGCAAAATGCTGGAAATTACTGACAACTGCTCTTGCCTTGGTTAAATAAGCATTTTACATTCTGTTCCACGTGAAACAACATCATAAACAGCCAGATTTCATGGCTGTTTTTTAGAATAACTCTTGCACCATTTGTTCGAAACTGATTGCTTCATGTTGTGCAGCAATTACCGGATACACAAAACCTTTAGATGTCTCTTTTTGTTTAAATTGAATCTTTCTTCGAGAACGTTGTTGCTGTTGTTGATATCTTATTTCTTCATAATAGATTTCCAGCAATCTACTTTTTCTAAAAATCCAGAATTTTTGTTCATCACCAATCAAGAAAAAACGAGTATTATCTTTTTTTAAAATCCCTGACGGAATATAGTTTGCATTAGAAGCTCTGGCTTTTTCTGCATACTCAATATAAATATTTTTATATTTTTTAATCAGTTGATCATTTTTTATTTCTATTCCCAATTTGTTTTCCCCCAAATCATACTGCCCTTGTGGTGTCAAATAGGGCTCTATATTAATACCATATTCCTGTTGTAATTTATGGGCAATAAAATTTTCAAATTCAAAGGCCTGCTGTAATTTTGTTTTATAGTATTCTGTTTTTTTACGATCCTGCCAAAATTCAACTTTCGCCTGAAAGATTTGACCAAAATTTTCCTGAAAATATGCAATTTCTGCATGATGAGTCATAATCCATCGTTTAATCTTATCCTCTTTGCGATTAGAATTTTGATACCATATCGTATACTTTTTAACATGATGATCATATAATTCAAAAGATGGATAATTCTGAATAGTCACATCTTTGACAATCACATGATTGATGTAAATCTTTACATAAAGATAAATCGATAAAGCTTCTTGCCAAGTTGCCTGATATTGATAAGGAACCAATTGAAAAGACATTTCCAGTCTTCCATAATATTGTTTTTTATATATTTATCACAATCAATTTAGTAAAACAAGAAAACTTTCAGGCTAAATGATTATTTTCCAATACAAAAACTACCAAAGATTTTACCTAATAAATCATCTGCACTAAATTCGCCAGTAATTTCACCCAAAGCATTTTGTGCAAGGCGTAAAGACTCCGCAACCAATTCACCTGCATGATAATCTACCAGTTGAATACGTGCTTCGGACAAATAGTTTTGTGTACGCTGCATGGCATCCAGATGACGTGTCCTTGCAATAAAACTATCTTCTTCTGGCTGAAAACCGGCATAACGCGTAATAACGTCTATCAATTGAGTAATGCCCTGCTCTTGTCTGGCAGATAAAATAACTCGCTGATATCCTTCAAACTGATCAACTTGTATCGTCTGATCAGTGAGATCAACCTTATTGGCAATCATGATAAGACGCTTAGGATCCATATATTGAGCAAAAAATTGCTGAGCAATTGCTAATGGTTGACTTTCCTGACTCAAATCATAAACAAAAAGTAATAAATCTGCCTGCTCAATCGCCTGATAAGCTCGCCGAATGCCTTCTTTTTCGACGACATCGCCTGTATCACGTAATCCGGCTGTATCCGTAAGGGTTAATGGCAAACCATTTAAAGTTATTTTTTCATGCAGTACATCACGGGTTGTACCAGCAATATCAGTCACAATGGCTCGATCTACGCCAGCTAATGCATTGAGTAAGCTGGATTTTCCAGCATTAGGTTTCCCGGCAATCACAACCTGTAGCCCTTCTCTTAACAATTGTCCCTGACGTGCAGATTGCTGTACCTGATGTACAGAATCATGTACATCATCCAATAAGGCGAGAATTTTACCATCGGCTAAAAAGTCAATTTCTTCTTCCGGAAAGTCAATTGCAGCTTCAACATGCAACCGCAAATGAATGAGTTTTTCCAATACAGCATTAATTCTTTGAGAAAAAGCCCCTTGTAAAGAACGTACTGCTGAACGTGCGGCAGCCTGCGAGCTGGCATCAATCAAATCTGCGATGGCTTCAGCCTGCACCAGATCCATTTTGCCATTTTCAAAAGCTCGCATTGAAAACTCGCCAGCTTGAGCCGCAATTGCTCCTAGTTGTAAAACTCTTGCCAACAAAGTATTTAAAATCACGGGGCCACCATGCCCCTGAATTTCTACAACATCTTCGCCAGTAAACGAATTTGGATGAGCAAAACACAGTAATAACCCTTCATCTAAAATGGTGTCATCCTGATCAAGAAATTGCCGAAATCCAGCCATTCTTAGTTGTGGCAGTTTTTTACGGGTAAGTACTTCCGCAATATGAAACGCTTTTGGGCCTGATAAACGAATTACCCCAACACCACCCCGACCTATAGGTGTTGCAATTGCAGCAATTGTTGTATTGGTCATCAGCATATTTACGCCCTATTTCAAACAAATTCACACCATAAAAAAACCGCATAAGGGTATCACCTTATGCGGTTCGATTCAGTATATTTTAACAATTACTCGGCAGTTTTTGCGCGCTGCTTTTCAATGTTTTTATTGATAAACCATTGCTGGAAAATCGTAATCGAGTTATTGATCACCCAGTATAAAACCAGACCCGCCGGGAAGAACAGCATAAATACTGTAAAGATAATCGGCATTAAGCGGAATACTTTGGCTTGCATTGGATCAGCCGGTTGTGGGTTCAACATTTGCTGAATAAACATGGTCACGCCCATAATTAATGGCAAAATAAACCATGGATCCATTGCTGACAAATCCTGAATCCATAGGATCCACGGTGCATGTCGTAATTCCACACTTTCCATCAATACCCAATACAAGGCAAGGAAAATCGGCATTTGTAATAGCAAAGGCAAACAACCAGATAATGGATTTACCTGTTCACGTTTGTACAATGCCATCATTTCTTGAGAGAAGCGCATACGGTCTTCACCGAACTCTTCTTTCATCCGTTGCATTTCCGGTGCAATGACTCGCATTTTTGCCATTGAACGATAACTTTTTGCAGATAATGGCCAAAGGATAAGTTTTACTAGAATTGTCAATAAAATAATTGACCAGCCCCAGTTACCAACAATACCGTGGAAAAATTGCAAACCAACAAATAAAAGCTTGGCAATTGGCCATAACCAGCCATAGTCCACAGTCTGGTTCAGACCAACTGCAAGATCTTTAAGTTCTGACTGAATTTTTGGACCAGAGTATAACGTTGCCTTGAATTCATATTGTTTACCAGCAGGCACATCCACCATTGGTGAACGGAAACCGATAATATGATCCTTACCACTATTACGTGATTCCAAGTGTGCAGTATATCCTACATCAGGAATCCAGGCTGAAACGAAATAATGCTGAACAATACCAATCCAGCCGCCTTTTGCTTGCTGATTTAGTTTTTCATCATCAAAATTCGCAAATTTTAATTTGTTATAATGCTCATCAGGCGTTCCCCATGCACCGCCTAAATAAGTTCCCAAAGTAAAAATACCTTGACTAGATTTACCCGGATCAATCGCATCATCTCGTTTTAATTGTGCAAACAATTGACCTTGCCAATTTGCATTACTGCGGTTAACCACGGTCTGTTTTAAACCAATTGGATAAGCGCCCTCAGTAAAACGATAGGTTTTGAAGACTTCAACACCATTGGCCATTTTAAATACCATCGGTACTTCAAGGACTTTATGTGTTTGACCTTCTTTGTCTGTTTCGACTTTACCATCGGCTAAACTATAAGCTGTTTTAGCTGTTTCATACAATGGCCGTCCTGTGCTGTTTTGATCTGGGCCATTCGGACCAACCAGACCAGACTGTGCAACATAGATATTTTTATCATTTTGCAACATCACAAATGGTTGTTTGCTGTCTTTACTTTTTTCATGGGAAAGTAATTCAAGGCGAACAATATCCCCACCCTTAGGATCAATCCAAACATTATATAAGTCTGTTTTGACCGAAATTAAACCATGTTGTGTTGTTTGCGCAGATGATGTTGCCGCCTGAGCAGTATTATTTGCCTGGGGTACATCTGTTGCAGCTGAATTCGATTGTTGAGTTGGAAGATCGGCAGAATTATTACCTGCTTGTGCCACCACTGCTGGTGGTTCAACATGATCTGCTGCTTTCTGGCCATAGTCTTTTTGCCAGGCCAATATCAGCAAATACGCTGTCACAAACATAGCACCGAGGATCGCAAACCTGGCCCATTGTTGCATAGTCTTTTACCCTAAATGTTCACTAGAGGTTAAATCGTGTTGACGTTCACGCAAGGGTACATAAACGTAAGAGATTTGAGAATCAAAAAATTTAAACGAAATAAATTTTACAGCTTTGGGTGGCACAGGATCATAACCATATCCTCCCCAAGGATGACAACGACATAAACGTTTGCTGCTTAAATATACACCCTTAATCGTACCATGCACACGTAACGCTTCGATTGCATATTGAGAACAGGTTGGAATATAACGACAACGTGGTCCAAGTAGTGGACTAATCACAATTTGATAAAAGCGGATACACCAATGTAATAGTTTTTGCATTGGCTTTACTCTACTGGTCAGTTGGTAGATAAAACTTTATTTTGTTGAAGCTTATATTTGGTCAGTAGACGTTTTAATTTCGTCCATGTCATGTCTAACTGTTGATGCAATTCTGCATTAGATATTTTTTCAATACCAATTTTCGGCATGACAACAATATCAAAACCTGACAATTGATGCTGGTTTAGACGAAAACTTTCTCGGCTAATACGTTTAATACGATTACGCTCGTGTGCTCGTCGTACTTTTTTCTTCGCCACAACTACACCTATGCGATGACTTTGCATATCTGTAGCCAAACTGGCTAAAATTAAAAAGTGAGGTTGGTGCACTTTAAATAAAGTATGAGTAAACACGCCTTGATAATCTTTGGCGCAACGTAAACGCACGTCTTTGCCAAAAGAATAAAGTGCCATACAACCTGTGTCAGTACAACATTAACAGTATAAAATTATACTGTTAAGCTGTGACGACCTTTAGCACGACGACGTGCAAGCACTTGACGACCAGCTTTAGTTGCCATACGAGCGCGGAAACCGTGAACGCGTTTGCGTTTTAACTCACTTGGTTGGAAGGTACGTTTCATCGTGAAACTCCTAATCAATCATCTTCTATAAAGGTGCGCAATTTTAGTCGTCTATATACAAAGTGTCAATGCAAAAACACAGATAAAACACCTTAAACATTATAAAACTACCGTTTTTTGAACTTTAAATTCAAAATTCGAGTTTTAAATTCATTTCACCCCTTAACTGTGAGTAATTTTAAATTCAAAAACCCACCAAATCATTTGTGCCGCTTTTTAAATTTAAAAATATCCACATCTAATTTTGAAATTGAATAGGTTTAAATTTAAATGTGTGTTTTATGCTCTCACCCTAAGAATAACTTATTAACTTTTATTGAAGGTAACAAACAGTTGAAATTTTCTTAAAATTTATTTTTTTATTAATGAGTTAAAATTAAACGAAGTTTATAAATATGCTTACTTTTGTGGATAATGTGACTTTTATAACTGTTATTTGCTTTGATAACTTGTGAAATTTAGAATTATATGTGTATAACAAAACAGGGGTTAAATTCAAAAAATACATTATTGTGCTTTCTTTTGAATTTAAATTCATATTATTCTGGTTATCCACAAAAGTTAACTTCATATAAATAAATTTATAAATTTAGAATTTAAATTTATTATTATTAGGGTGTTAAATATTTGTGGATTTTGTAATATTTTTGAAATTTATTAATAACTTATCATGTGGGTAAGTGTGTTGGATTTGGAGTGCTGGATTGTGGATAACTTATCATAATATTTTATCCACAGGTTATTTGAGAAATTATCCACAGGCGTTTTAAATTTAAATTTGTGGTTCTCTTGTGGATAATTTGTGCGATTAAGCGTGACTTTATATGACAGTTGTTGATAACTTGGGTAGAATGACCACCCCTTACCAAATGGTGAGGGTAATTTGAATTTAAATGATGTGAAACCAGATAGGGGATAAAGCTATGCTTTGGGCTGAATGCTTAGCACGTTTGCGGCAAGAATTGTCTGAGAACGTCTTTGCGATGTGGATTCGTCCCCTACATGCTGAACAAGATGGCAGTATCTTAAAGCTATTTGCACCTAATCCTTACTGGACACGATATATTCAGGAACATCATCTTGAACTTATTTCTATTTTGGCGGAACA
Source organism: Acinetobacter qingfengensis (assembly GCF_008693185.1). GTDB lineage: Bacteria > Pseudomonadota > Gammaproteobacteria > Pseudomonadales > Moraxellaceae > Acinetobacter > Acinetobacter qingfengensis. Next base: position 6,644 of record NZ_VXKN01000012.1, on the reverse strand, counting down.
AATTTCTCAAGGAGAGGTTCGTCAGGTGGAAGTTTTGGTTGATTCTCGCCCTGGGGCAATTGTAACTGCAGATACCACACCAGCAACAACGACAGCAGCACTCAGTGCTACGCCTGTAATGCCTAGTCCGGTAGTGAATAAAAGCACAATTACAGATACACCCAGTAAACAATCAAAAAAACGCCAGCTTAATCCATTATTTACGTTTTCCCTGTTTGTAGAAGGTCGTTCAAACCAGATGGCTGCAGAAACTTGTCGTAAAGTTCTCACTCAGTTAGGAGCGCCGCAACATAATCCATTGTTTTTATATGGTCCTACAGGTTTGGGGAAAACGCACTTGATGCAGGCTGTGGGGAATGCGTTATTGCAAGTCAGACCAAATGCTCGTGTTATGTATATGACGGCAGAAAGCTTTGTGCAGGATTTTGTTAGTTCATTGCAGCGTGGTAAAGTTGAAGAATTTAAAAAGAATTGTCGTTCTCTGGATCTAATGTTGGTGGATGATATTCATCTATTGGCGGGTAAAGAGGCGAGCCTGGTTGAGTTTTTTTATACTTTTAATGCCTTGCTGGATGAATCTAAGCAAATTATTTTAACTTCTGATCGTTATCCAAAAGAATTAACAGAACTCGATCCACGTTTAGTTTCACGTTTCTCATGGGGATTATCAGTTGGTATCGAACCACCAGATATTGAAACCCGTATCGAAATTTTATTGAAAAAAGCAGAAAGTAATCATATCGATTTACCTCGTAACTGTGCTTTGTTTATTGCTCAACAGGTGGTTGCCAATGTTCGTGAATTAGAAGGTGCATTGAATAAAGTTGTGGCAATTGCAAGATTCAAGGGAACATCCATTGATTTGGATGTGGTGAGAGAATCCTTAAAGGATGTGTTGGCAATTCGTGCCCGTACCATCAGCGTAGAGAATATTCAACGTGTGGTCAGTGAATACTTTCGTATTCCATTAAAAGAATTAGTTGGGCCAAAACGTACTCGAATTTACGCCCGACCACGCCAATTGGCTATGGGATTGGCACGTGAATTAACCGGAGATAGTTTTCCTGAAATTGGCATGGCTTTTGGTGGGCGGGATCATAGTACAGTGATGCATGCCTGTGAAAAGGTTCAAAGCCTGTGTGCTGAAGATCCAGCATTTAATGAAGATTATAAAAATCTATTGCGATTGTTGCAAAGTTAAGTCATCTGATGACTAAATTCGATTGCAAGTTTTTTAATAAAAGCGACTATTTTTGTTGTCAGTTTATCGTTAGCAGGGTAACAAAATATGCATTGGTTGTTGTATGGTTTGATAATTATTTAACAATTTTTTGTCAGCTAGGCCAACAAAAAATTGTAGGAGGCGTTTGGGAGTGAAGTAACCTCTTCAAGCTACTCAAGGCGAGTTGCAATGGGATATAAGGGCGAGTTTGATTCTTGAAAAGATTAAAATGTATACATCTATATCTATTTGAGTATATATATTGAACAAAAATGATCAATTAAAATTGAGATTGGCATTATTTTATTGAATCAGTAATCTTTATGACAAAAGTTGTTGAACTTGCAACGATCTCAAAGAAAAAACAGGCTGGCGTTTTGCAGCCTGTTTTTTGATAAGAATTTCAGCATATCTTCTGGATAAATTCAGGTAGAATAGGATCAAATTTGTCATTTTGAAAGAGGGTAAAGCAGTGCGATTAAAGATTGCTAAAGAAACGTTATTGAATGTACTTTCACATGTTATGGGCGCAGTTGAACGTCGTCACACGCTAAATATCCTTTCAAATGTTAAAATTCAGGTTTTGGAAAGTCAGTTAACAATCACTGGGTCGGATCTAGAAGTTGAATTGGTTGCCAGCGCTGTGCTGGAAGCAGGTGCATGTTTGCAAAGTGGTGAAAGTACCGTACCTGCACGTAAACTTATGGATATTTGTAAATCATTACCAAATGCAGCGATTATTGATCTACAGGTAACTGATGATCAACGCTGTATTATTGTATCTGGACAAAGTCGTTTTGTATTAGGTACTTTACCTGCAGAAGATTATCCATTGTTGGCAACTGAGCAGGTGAATGGAATGCAGGTTGTTGTATCTCAAAGGGAATTAAAGCGCTTATTTGAAAAAACTTCATTTGCTATGGCTGTACAGGACGTACGTTTTTATCTCACAGGTACATTACTAGAAATTGAACAAAATCAATTACGTGCTGTGACTACAGATGGCCATCGTCTAGCTTTGTGTCACGCAGAAGCACAATCAACTGCCCAGCAGGCAGTACAGGCTATTATTCCACGTAAGGCAGTGGGAGAGTTGCAGCGTCTGCTTACGGTAGAAGATTTACCATTAAATGTTTTGATTGGACGAGAACTACTCAACGTTACCATTGAATTGCCTGCAAGAGAAAAAGAAACTGCGATTATTGTTCGTTTCACCACTAAGCTGATTGACGGTAAATTCCCTGATTATCGCCGTGTTGTGCCACGGGGTGGTGATAAAATTGCAACGCTGGCACATGATGCATTTAAGCAATCCCTACAACGCGTTGCAATTTTAAGTAATGAAAAATTACGTGGTGTATTTTTGAATTTTAATGATGATTCTTTGCAGTTACGTGCCAATAATCCGGAACAAGATGAAGCTGTTGAAGATTTTGCCATGCAATATCAGGGTGAAACTTTAGAAATGTCTTTTAATGCCCAATATATTCTGGATATTTTAAATGCACTGGATGGTGATGATGTGCAAATGCAAATGACGGAAGCCAATCAGTCTGTATTGATGCAGGATCCTAATCAACCAAGTCAGACTTATGTTGTTATGCCAATGCGTGTTTAATCATGCTGCTGCAAAAGCTGCGTATTGAGCGATTACGTAACTTAAAAACGGTTGCACTCAATGAGTTGCAGCCGTTTAATGTCTTTTATGGCAAAAATGGTTCAGGTAAAACTTCCATTTTAGAAGCCATACATTTGCTTGCGACAGGACGTTCTTTCCGCACCTACGTTCCCAGACATTATATCCAGTACCAACAGCAGGATACATTGGTTTTTGCTCAATCTTATGATTATCGTATTGGTTTGCAAAAATTTCAGTCTGGTGATCAAGTGATGAAAGTCAATGGGGATAGTGTGGCAACACAGGGACAATTGGCAAAATTGTTGCCGGTACAAGTGATTGAACCTCAAAGTACAGATATTATTGATCATGGGGCAAAACCAAGACGACAAATGCTGGACTGGCTGATGTTTCACGTGGAACCCGATTTTTTTCCGATTTGGCAAAACTACTCCCGAGCTTTAAAACAACGAAATCGCCTATTAAAACTTTATCCTGTACCAAGAGAGCAAATTCAAGCATGGGATCAAATTTTGGCACAAGAAGGTGAACGGATTCATTTATTGCGGGAATTAATCGTTGATCGTTGGCAACAGGATGTACAGACAGAATTACAGATTTTATTGCCAGATATGAACATTGAATTAGAGTATTTTTCCGGATTTTCTACAGAAATAGGATTGGCACAGCAACTACAGCAAGAATTACAAAAAGATATTGAACGTAAAACTACACAGCACGGCGTACATCGAGCAGACTTACGTTTGAAAACAGGGTTTGGGTATGCTGATGATGTATTATCCAGAGGGCAAAAAAAACTACTGATTATTGCGCTAAAACTTGCGCAAATTGCCATGTTACATAGGTCTAATAAGGAAACTGTGGTATTATTAGATGATTTGACAGCAGAGCTTGATACGCAGGCGCAACAGCGATTAATTAAGCGTTTGCATCAGTTAGGTAGTCAGGTTTTTTTGACCACACTGGATCAGCAGGCTGTGCAATCTTGTCTGAAACAGACAGAATTTGTATGCCAATTTTATGCTGTGGAATCTGGACAGGTTTGTCCGGTTGATCGTTAAATTTTTATGTTATTTTTCCATCTCTAGGGAGTAATCATGAGTTCAGAACAACAAGCTACCTCTAACAATGAACAAGCGACAGAGAAAGCTTATGATTCTTCTAGCATTAAGGTTTTACGTGGTTTAGATGCAGTTCGGAAACGTCCGGGTATGTACATTGGTGATACTGATGATGGTACAGGTTTGCACCATATGGTATTTGAAGTTGTAGATAATGCGATTGATGAAGCCTTAGCCGGACATTGCGATGAAATTATTGTCACCATTCATGAGGATGAATCGGTGAGTGTTTCTGATAACGGTCGTGGAATTCCTACAGACATTCATCCTGAAGAAGGTGTTTCTGCAGCGGAAGTTATTTTAACCATTCTACATGCGGGTGGTAAGTTTGATGATAACAGTTATAAGGTTTCCGGTGGTTTACATGGTGTAGGTGTTTCAGTCGTCAATGCGTTATCTAGCCAATTATTTTTAAATATTAAACGTGCAGGTAAACTTTTTGAACAAGAATACCGTCATGGCGATCCGCAATATCCGTTACGTGAAATCGGTAAAACAACAGAAACTGGTACGACTGTCCGCTTTTTGCCAAGTGGTGAAACATTTACCCAAACTATTTTTAATGTTGATATTTTAGCCAGACGTTTACGTGAATTATCATTCCTGAATGCAGGGGTACGTATTGTATTACGTGATGAGCGCGTTAATTCTGAGCAAGTGTTTGACTATGCAGGTGGTTTATCTGAATTTGTAAAATATATCAATCAGGGTAAGACCCATTTAAATGAAATTTTTCATTTTACTGTTGATGCAGATAATGGGATTGGTGTCGAAGTTGCATTGCAATGGAACGATACGTATCAGGAAAATGTTTTATGTTTTACCAATAATATTCCGCAGAAAGATGGTGGAACGCATTTGGCAGGTTTTCGTGCAGCTTTAACACGTGGCTTAAATAGCTATATGGAAAATGAAAACTTACTGAAAAAAGAAAAAGTGAATGTTTCTGGTGATGATGCGCGGGAAGGGTTGACAGCTATTATTTCGGTGAAAGTGCCTGATCCAAAATTCTCTTCACAAACCAAGGAAAAACTGGTATCCAGTGAAGTCAAACCAGCCGTTGAACAAGCCATGAATAAGGAGTTTTCAGCGTATTTACTGGAAAATCCGCAAGCGGCAAAGTCAATTGCTGGTAAGATTATTGATGCAGCCCGTGCTCGTGATGCAGCGCGTAAAGCCCGTGAAATGACACGCCGTAAGAGTGCACTGGATATTGCTGGTTTGCCGGGTAAACTTGCGGATTGTCAGGAAAAAGATCCAGCACTATCAGAATTATATTTAGTCGAAGGTGACTCGGCAGGTGGTTCTGCAAAACAGGGACGGAACCGTAAAATGCAGGCGATTTTACCGCTTAAAGGTAAAATTCTGAATGTTGAACGGGCTCGTTTTGATAAAATGATTTCCAGTCAGGAAGTCGGAACACTTATTACTGCGTTGGGATGTGGGATTGGTCGGGAAGAATATAATCCTGAAAAATTACGCTATCATAAAATTATTATCATGACCGATGCCGATGTCGATGGCTCACATATCCGTACTTTATTGTTAACTTTCTTTTTCCGTCAAATGCCTGAACTGGTGGAGCGTGGTTATATTTATATTGCTCAACCACCATTGTATAAACTGAAAAAAGGTAAACAAGAACAATATCTTAAAGATAATGATGCATTGGAAACTTATTTGATTTCCAATGCGATTGATGAATTGGCTTTACATATCAGTGCAAATGCACCTGCAATTACTGGTGCAGCGCTGGAACAATTGATCAAAGATTATCAACATTCACAAAAAAGTATTACACGTTTGACGCAGCGTTATCCAGCCACAATTCTGGATGCTTTACTGGAAGTTGATGTGTTTAAAGCTGAACAAAAATTTGATCAATCTTATGTTCAGCTTTGGGCTGAACAATTACAGACAATTATAACTCGTTTGCAACCAAGTCTACGTCCTGAAATCTCACTTGAACAATTTGAGGTGGAAATGGATGGACAGCATAAAATCATGTATTACCCTCGTGTAACGGTGTATGTACATAATTTACCGCATCATTATTTATTGGATGCAACTTTGTTACAGTCGGCTGAATATGCACGTTTATTAAAAAGTGCCAAAAGCTGGTTTGGTTTGCTGGAATTTGGAGCATATTTGCAAAAAGGTGAACGCAAAATTTTGGTCAATGATTTCCATCAGGTTTGGCAACAAATTATTCAAGATTCCCGTCGCGGTATGATGATTCAGCGCTATAAAGGGTTAGGTGAAATGAATGCTGAGCAATTGTGGGAAACGACAATGGATCCTGAAAACCGTAATATGTTGCAAGTAACGATTGATGATGCGATTGAGGCAGATCGTATGTTTTCTTGTTTGATGGGGGATGATGTTGAACCACGCCGTGCCTTTATTGAAGAAAACGCCTTGAATGCAGATATTGATGCATAAATAAAATGCTTTAGTTAAACGGTAAGAAGATGAAAAACTCATCTTGTTATGGCAAAAGCCCATATTGAAATTTGAACTGCACCCTAAAAGTTAGACACTTGTTCTAATTTGAAAAGGTGCTTTTCTATGGCTAAATATTCTCAAGAATTTAAACTTGAGGTTGTCCAATACTACTTATCTGGTTTTGGTAAAGTTTCAACTGGTAATAAATACAATGTTC
>NZ_VXKN01000011.1 GCF_008693185.1 Acinetobacter qingfengensis | reverse complement strand
ACTCGCAAAGTGCCGTCTGTACAGCTTGTTGCGATGAAGTTTGAAGAGCCTGTAAAGGCACAGACCAAGAATGTAAGTAATTGATATATAAAGGGATAATATGCAATGTTTCGTATAATCAATATTATGTTAAATGACCTATGAACTGTCACAACTGCTTTATCTACGATTGCTTTAAATTTTAGTTATATCTGTGATTTTTTCTAATATTAATAATATAAACCCCAAAGTGATCGAAATCACTTTGGGGTTTTCTGATCTCTCTATTGACCTGAACGAATAATATAATCAAAGGCACTTAAAGAAGCTTTGGCACCTTCACCAGTTGCAATAATGATTTGTTTATAAGGTACAGTTGTACAGTCACCTGCTGCAAATACACCTTGTACATTAGTTTCATTACGCTCATTAATGATAATTTCACCACGATTACTTAGAGCAATTTCAGATTGTTTAAGGAAATCTGTATTTGGTAACAAGCCAATTTGGACAAAAATACCAGCCAAAGTAATCACATGATCTTCATCAGTGTTACGGTCTTTATATTTTAATCCAGTCACTTGACTACCATCTCCCAAAACTTCTGTAGTTTGTGCATTTTTGATTACAGTTGTATTTGGTAAACTGTGTAATTTATCCTGTAAAACTTGATCTGCACGTAATACATCACTAAATTCAATTAAAGTAACATGTTCAACAATACCCGCAAGGTCAATCGCAGCTTCTACACCAGAATTTCCGCCACCTACAACCGCAACACGTTTTCCTTTAAATAATGGACCATCACAGTGTGGACAATATGCTACACCACGAGTACGATACTCTTGTTCACCTGGTACACTCATTTCTCTCCAACGAGCGCCTGTAGATAAAATCACTGTTTTTGATTCAAGTTTTGCACCATTTTCAAGCTCAAGATGGACTAGACCATTGTCAGTTTTATCTGCACCAATAATAGTTTTGACACGTTGTAGATTCATGATGTCTACACCATACTCACGAACATGTGCTTCCATATCTGCGGCAAATTTTGGCCCGACAGTTTTTTGTACAGTGGTATAGTTTTCAATGTCCATGGTATCCATAACTTGTCCACCAAAACGTTCTGCAACAATACCCGTATGAATTCCTTTACGAGCCGCATAGATTGCGGCAGTTCCACCAGCCGGTCCACCACCAACAACCAGTACATCAAAAGCAACTTTGGCATTAAGTTTAGCCGCTTCTTTTTCAATTGAACCTGTATCAAGTTTTGCAACAATTTCCTCAATGGTCATACGACCTTGACCGAAATGTTCATTATCCTGAAATACCATTGGTACAGCCATAATTTTACGTTCTTCAACTTCTTCTTTAAAGAAACCACCTTCAATCATGGTTGCAGTTGAATCTGGATTATTAATTGCGATTAAGTTTAGAGCTTGTACAACATCCGGGCAGTTATGACAGGTCAATGAAACAAATACTTCAAAATTACTATGCAAATCCAATGCTTTGATTTGTGCCAAAACTTCATCTGAAACTTTAGGTGCATAACCTGAAACCTGAAGTAATGCCAAAATTAATGAAGTAAATTCATGCCCCATTGGCAAACCAGCAAAATAGACACGAGGCTGCTCCCCTACTTTTGCAATACCAAAACTTGGGCAACGTGAATGTTGGCCGTCAAAACGTGCAGTAACCTGATCAGATAACGCTGCAATTTCTGTTACTAGTTCTTTGATTTGTGCTGACTTATCACTATCATCAACTGTTGCAATAATTTCAATTGGTGATTCTAGGCGTTCTAAGTAAGCTTTTAATTGTGTTTTGACGTTTTGATCTAACATGTGTTTTCTCCGATTGAGTGAATTTCGTTTCATTGAGGCTATCTTAATCAAAATTATGATATTGGTAAAACAGAATGTTTTTATAAAAATTATCGGTTTTTTGAATTTAAACAACGTTTCAAGTCAAAATAGCTCGATTAGCCAATATTATATGATGCCAACATGCCTGTTAAGATTGCCCTAAAACCAATATGCTTTTAGAATAGCGCAGTTTTTCTATGAACTCATTACATTGTTATGTCTGACTTATTACAAAATCAAGCTTCTAACGAAATAACAGAACTTGATAATCTGCCTGAACACCGTGAAATTGTTACTTTTATGCGTCGATCAGCGCCTTTAAATACATCACAACGTCAAGCTCTGGAAAATTATCAACATTTGATTTTGCAATATCCAGTGGGTGATCTACGTCAGGTATTTACACATCCGGAACGCCCATTAACGGTTGAAATTGGCTTTGGTATGGGACGTTCACTGGTACTAATGGCAAAAGAAAATCCTCAGCGTAATTATATTGGCATCGAAGTGCATGTGCCAGGTATTGCTCAATGTGTGTATGAAGCTGGCATGGCTGAACTGGAAAATTTACGTGTACTGGATGCAGATGCAATTCAGGTATTAAAAGAAATGCCGGATGCAAGTATTGATTGTTTACAGTTGTATTTTCCCGATCCATGGCAGAAAAAACGTCATTTTAAACGCCGTTTTGTAGTACATGAAAGAATGGCATTGGTAGAGCAAAAATTACGGACTGGTGGTACATTCCATGCAGCAACTGATTGGGAACCTTATGCTGAATGGATGCTGGATATATTGGATAACCGACCAAATTTGAAAAATCTTGCAGGTAAAGGCAATTGCTATCCTCGTCCGGATTGGCGACCACTCACTAAATTTGAAAAGCGCGGTATTGAAGCTGGCCATAGAATTAATGATTTTCTTTTTGAGAAAATTAATTAGATATTAAATGTTTATATGTTGTTAAACTTAGGCTGATGCTTGATCAGCCTAGTATCATTTCTCAGTCTTATATGTCGATTAAATCACATCTTCTAAAACAGATTGTTTTTGATATCGATATTTTGCCCCACGATGATTCTCTGGCAAATAAGCTGTTCCGTTAAATAATTTTTCCCGCAAAGTTCCTTCTTTATATTGGGTTTTATAAACACCACGTTTTTGTAATTCAGGAACAATATAATCGACAATATCTGTAAATGTTTGATGTGCCAAAATATATGCTAAGTTAAATCCATCAACATCCGTATCATCTATCCATTCTTGTAGAGTATCAGCAATTGTTTGTGGTGAGCCGACCAATACAGGGCCATTTCCGCCCAAGCTATTCCAGTTCGCAATTTCTTCAATTGTCCATATTTTTTCTGGATCAGCATTTACATAAGAATCTAATAAAGATTGAATCGCATTGGTATGAATATATTCAACTTTGTCATTAGGTTGATATTGAGAAAAATCTACACCTGACCAGCCTGACAATAGTGTCAAAGCACCATCATAACTTCCATAAGATTGATATTCCTTAAATTTATCATGTGCTTTCTGATCTGTTTCATCTGTGACAATGGATAGCAGTGTATAGATTTTAACAGAATAAGGATCACGCCCTTCTTCAATCAGTTTTTCTCTAATGCCTTTAACGACTTTTTTTGCAGCAATTTTAGATGGAGAGGCAATAAATACACATTCTGCATTTTGACTTGCGAACTTTTGTCCTCGTGATGAAGCACCGGCTTGATAAAGTACAGGCGTACGTTGTGGAGACGGTTCGCAAATATGTATACCCGGCACCGTAAAATATTTACCTTGATGATTAATTGGATGAACTTTTCTATGATCTGCAAAAATACCATTACGCTTATCTCGTAAAACAGCATCATTTTCCCATGAACCTTCCCAGAGTTTATATAAAACTTCAAGATATTCATCAGCAATGTCATAACGATTATCATGATTTACTTGAGTTTTTAATCCAAGATTTTTAGAACCACTTTCTAAATATGAAGTGACAATATTCCAACCCACCCGACCTTTAGTTAAATGATCTAAAGTACTTAGGCGTCTGGCAAATGGATAAGGATGTTCAAACGAAATTGAAGTTGTTACACCAAATCCTAAATGGCGGGTCACTGCTGCCATAGCAGGTACGATTTGTAATGGATCATTTACAGGAACCTGTACTCCCCCGGTTAAAGCATATTCTGCACTTTGATGATAAACGTCATAAATTCCCAATACATCAGCGATAAATATACCGTCAAATAGCCCTTTTTCCAGTATTTTTGCTAAATCTGTCCAATATTCCAGATCTTTATACTCTATGGAACGATCTTGAGGATGCCGCCATAAACCGGGAGATTGATGGGCAATACAGTTCATTTCAAAAGCATTAAAGCTAATTTGTTTAGACATAATATATTCACGCTATTTCATTTATTTATTTTGTCATCTTAAATTAATTTTAACCTAAGATTTATAAGAAAAATTTATTTACTTATATGGATATCTAAAAATAAATTTTTTCTGAAATTATTTGTTTAAAAAATTGAATTTAATACATTTTACCAAAATTAAGCTAACACTAAGTTTAATAAAAAATACAGATTAATTTATCTTAAAATTAATATACTGAAAAATAAAAAATTAACATTTTTATATGTTTAATATCCTTTTTCTTAATTTTAAAATCATTGTTAATTGTAAAAATAAAAAATTATAAGGCTTATGATTTATCGGATAGAAAGGGTAAATATAAAATGTGATTTTTATAGTAATGTATTGAAAAGTTTAATTATTATTAAATATTACATATTTTTTAATTACAGTTTTTTATCATCAAGACTGGATCAAAAATTATTTTTTATTAAAATATTTTTAGCACTCATCAGGAATCATCCGTATGAAAATAATTTATGCAATTCAATGTTTGGCATTTGAAGATTTGGGTAGTTTTGCCCAGACCTTAGGACAACTCAATTATCAGATTAAATACTTACAACTGGGAGTAGATTCAGTTAATGAAGCACTTAACTCCAAATATCCTGTTATTTTATTAGGTGGTCCAATTGGTGTATATGAAACAAAAAATTATCCATATTTATCTGATTTAATTAATAATTTAGAACAACGCCTCAAAAAAAATTATCCCACTTTAGGAATCTGTTTAGGTGCACAATTGATCGCAATAGCTTTGGGTGCCAGAGTATATCAGGGGCATATCAAAGAAATTGGTTGGAGCCGTTTAATTCTAACGGATCAAGGTTTTGCTTCTCCTTTAAAATATTTAGAAAATATACATGTATTACACTGGCATGGTGATACTTTTGATTTACCTGATTCTGTAAAACACTTAGCTGGATCAATTTATTATCCTAATCAGGCATTTTCAGTCGGCTTAAATATTTTAGCACTTCAATTTCATGTGGAAGTTGATCCTTTGCATTTTGAGCGTTGGCTGATTGGCCATAGTGCTGAATTGCAGTATGTACAGGTTGATATTTTAAATTTACGCCAGGAGAATCTGTTATATGGGTCCGCACTACAAAATCAAGCGAATCTATTATTACGTGACTGGATTGCTAATGTTACTCCTGTCTCACATTGAATAATAAAATTTATATTAAATTACTGTCTATTCTAGAGTATGTAATTCAAATCTGAGCTAAGTTTTTCTTAGCTCAACCTTGTTGATCGTAAAAGTAAAGTTTCTTATGAAGATAGACTGAGCATTTTCTTTTGATTTAATAAATTCAATGCAACATCCACGATCATATCTTCCTGCCCACCCACCATACGGCGTTTACCCAATTCAACCAAAATATCAAATGCAGACAAACCATACTTGTCGGCCGCAATTTCTGCATGGCGAAGAAAACTTGAATATACGCCAGCATAACCTAGTGCGAGCGTTTCCCTGTCTACACGAACTGGACGTTCCTGTAGCGGGCGTACAATATCTTCGGCAGCATCAATTAAGGTTTTGACATCACATCCATGATTCAAGCCCATACGTTCTGCCGCAGCAATAAACACTTCCAGTGGTGCATTACCCGCTCCGGCACCTATGCCTGTCAAACTTGCATCAATACGATTACAGCCATGTTCAAGTGCAACCAGACTATTAGCCACACCCAAACTTAAATTATGATGTGCATGCATTCCTGTTTCTGTTTCAGGTTTTAAGATATCTTTGATTGCCTTAAAACGTTCAGCAATGTCGTACATATTCATTGCACCGCCTGAATCTACAACATAAATACATTGCGCACCGTAACTTTCCATCAAGTGAGCTTGTTCAGCCAAGCCTTGTGGTGTATTCATGTGGCTCATCATTAAAAAGCCAACAGTATCCATGCCTAATTCACGTGCATATTCAATATGCTGACGTGATACATCGGCTTCGGTGCAATGCGTTGCCACACGCACGACACTTGCACCTGCATGATAAGCAGCTTTTAGATCATGAACTGTGCCAATACCGGGCAGTAATAACGTGGCAACTTTGGCATGTTTTACCTCATTTGCCACAGCTTCAATCCACTCTAGATCAGTATGTTTAGCAAAACCATAGTTAAAGCTTGAACCCTGTAAACCATCACCATGTGCAACTTCAATACTGTCAACACCTGCCTGATCCAAAGCACGAGCAATCTGACGTACCTGATCCATAGAATACTGATGCCGAATCGCATGCATACCATCTCGTAAGGTGACGTCTGAAACGTAAATTTTTCTTTGTTTATCAATCATTTTATTATCCTTAGGCACTTTTACGAGATAAATGGGTTGCTGCAAATCGTTCGGCAGCAGCTAATGCAGCACTGGTCATAATATCCAGATTACCGGCATAAGCAGGCAAATAATGTGCTGCACCTTCAACTTCCAGAAAGATAGAGATTTTTAAACCGGAAACTTGACCCAGTCCCGGAATATTTAAAGGGTGATCTGCATCATAATGATCAAATTGTACATCCTGCTTTAAACAATAACCCGGAACATAAGCACTGACCGCTTTTGCCATCTCTGCAATCGCATCACGAATTTTCTGCTGATCTGCATCAAGATCAGTAAAGCAATATACTGTGTCACGCATAATCAACGGCGGTTCAGCAGGGTTAAGCACAATAATGGCTTTACCTGTCTTGGCACCACCTACATTAACGATGGCTTTGGAGGTTGTTTCGGTAAATTCGTCAATATTGGCACGGGTTCCCGGGCCAGCAGATTTACTCGCAATAGATGCAATAATTTCCGCATAATGAACTTTTGCCACTTGCGACACGGCATATACCATTGGAATGGTTGCCTGCCCACCACAGGTCACCATATTAATGTTATTTGCATTCATGTTCTGATCAAGATTGACTACAGGCACAACATAAGGCCCGATTGCCGCAGGGGTTAAATCAATGACTTGAATACCATATTGCTGTAACACTTCATTATGGTGCGCATGTGCACTTGCGGACGTCGCATCAAAAACAATTTTAATGTCTTTAAAAGAAGGTAATTTTAATAGCCCTTCCACACTTTCTGCTGTGGTTTCAAAACCAAATCGGGCAGCGCGAGCCAGTCCATCCGAGTTGGGATCAACCCCCACCATTGCACTCATTTGCAAATATTTTGAGTTGCGCATGATTTTAATCATCAGGTCAGTACCAATATTACCTGAGCCAATAATTGCCGTTTTAATTCTTTCCATGATGTCTTTATCCTATTCACTAAAAGTTGCAGTCACTGCACCAAAACCATCAATTTCCACTTTGAATTCATCACCTGACTGCACCACAACCATTGGCCCCAACGCACCGGTCAGCACAATATCACCTGCCAGTAATGGGCGACCTCGACGAACCATTTCATCAGCAAGCCAAACTGCTGCATTTAAAGGATTGGCCAGACATGCCTTACCCTGCCCTTGTGAAACAATTTCTCCGTGACGTGTCATGCGCATTTGGCAATTGACCAGATCAATATCTTGTAATTTGACAGGACGTGAACCTAAGACAAATGCAGCAGATGAGGCATTATCTGCTACGGTATCAAGCAAACTGATTTTCCAGTTTTCAATACGGCTATCAACAACCTCAATGGCAGGCAAAGCATAGGCTGTGGCAGAAATAATATCGGTATAATTGTGTTTGGCTTTGCTTAAATCATGCTGCAAGACTAAAGCAATTTCTGCTTCAACTTTTGCCTGAATAAAACGCTGCAAAGGAATGATTTCACCATCACCATAGGCCATATCGGCAAATAACATACCAAAATCCGGTTGATCCACCCCCAATTGTGTCTGTACCACTTTAGAAGTTAAACCAATTTTACGTCCAACCAAACGGCGACCCTGCGCCAGAGCCTGTTGGGTATTGATCTGCTGAATCGCATAGGCAGTATCAACATTTGCATGTTTTTCAGGTAATTCATTACGAATCGGAGCAATTGCTTTGGTATTTTTCTCTGCATTAGCCAAAGACTTTGCAATTGATGTCATTAAATTTTCAATATTCATCAGATATTCCTTGGAAAATACCATTTAGGCGATTTCGGTGATACTTGCAAAACTCGTCTGGCTGCTAATCATCTTTTTAAGGGCACGCATTTTTTTAGCAGCATTGACAGTGATGGCAGCGACAATAATTTCATCTTTCAAGCCATAGGCAATAAATGATGGCAATGTTGTTTTGCTATCTTTAATTTTACGAATATGCCAATCACTGACATGCAGATCTCCGGCAAATTGAATATTAAAACCGAGTTGATCCGTCCAAAACCAAGCCGGACTGGCTTTTGGATGTTCAATATTCATGACATGGCGGGCAAATATTGCAGCCTGTAGGTTGGCATTTTCCCAGGTTTCTACCCGATGATAATGACCATCTTCACCTAGCTGTGTCGCTACATCACCTGCTGCATAAATATCAGGATCAGACGTTTGACAGTTCTCATTGACCTGAATGGCAAAATCAACATCTAAACCTGCATCTATGGCAAGCTGTGCATTTGGAATCACGCCAATACCATAAATCACAGCATTTGCCTGAAGCTGCTCACCATGATTTAAGTCCAGTATGATGTGATCATTTTCAAGTTTTGCTGCTGTTATTTGGGTGTCCAGACGAATATCTACTCCGGCTTGACGATGTTGAGTCAACAGAAAATCACTTAACAGGCGAGGTGCAGAACGTCCCATCAAGGTCGATCCCACTTCAAGTAATACCACCTCTGCCTGTTTTGCTCGTGCAGAAGATGCCAGTTCCAAACCAATCACACCACCACCGACCAAAATCAGCCGTTGATCCGGTTGCAGAACGGAAATCAATGCCTGAGCATCATCCAGATTACGCAAGGTATAAACATGTTTGGCTAAAGCATCCAATATGGGTAATCGTCTTGGTGCTGCACCAGTAGCAATTAATAATTTGTCGTAGTGAATTTTTTCGCCACCACTCAACTCAACCCAATGTTCCATCCGATGAATTTTCTGTACTGCATGATTTAAAATCACGTCTACTTTCAATTCCTGAAGTTTTTGTTCAGACAGTATTTCGACTTTGGTTGAATCAGGATTTAAGATGACATCTTTAGATAAAGGTGGTCTTTCATAAGGCAAATATTTTTCATCGCCAATTAAAATAATCTTTCCCTGATATTGATGTTGTCGAAGTTGCAGAATTGCATTGGCACCTGCTTGACCAGCACCAATAATGACAATGGTATTTATGGTCATAGATAGCTTCCTTGATTTTTAAATTCAGCAGAAACAATACTAAATCCAGCAATCCATTCATCAATTTCTTCATAGCAATGCACTTGCATATCATATTCACCCAATGCATGCATGGTGGCCAAAGCTGCAATCCAGCAACGAATTTCCTGCCCACCTCGACCGCCATGTTGACGAATATCTTCTTCTGTCATGGCAATTAAGGCATCAAAATCGGCATTTTTAAATAGATCCAAAATCTGCAAATCCCATGCTGCATTCAGTGGTACAGCAACCGATTTATCCCCTGCTGCAAGTTTCTCGCCCACCGCAATCACTTTGGACTGGCGAATATTTCTTGCTTCTGGACTAGGATTACGACCTGCAATTAAAAATTCTTCCGTTTCGGGTGGCACAGAACCTATCTGTGGTGTTGGCGGATCATGAGACAAACCACCAGTACCTAAAATAAGCACACGCTCTTTTTGCAAATCTAAAGTTTTTAAAAATTCAGCGATTGCCTGACCTAACTTTACGGTTCGATCTACGGTAGGCAGTGGCACGGCAGCCGCATTAATAAATATAGGAATAGTGGCATAACGATCAAGCTGACCGTCACATAAAAAATGTAAAGGTTGTGTGATACCATGATCGGCCTGCATGCGGTAAGAATACGCAACATCAACACCTTCATCCAGAACATGACGGATCATCTCTTTACTGCGCTGTTCCGGAACATGGAGTTGACCGGGACCATAATTCCAGTCACCGGCAGCGGAAGCACGGATACCGACACAAAAACTTGGCATCAAATCATAGAAAAAACCATTGAAGTGATCCGGTCCATAAACAATCATTAATGTCGGATCATATTGTTTCACTTCATCTGCTAATTTTTTAAACGTATCACGAACATTTTGTTCTTGTGCCTGATCTTGTGGTGTTGCAAATTCCATTAAAGGGCTATGTGAAGCACATATCAATTTTACTGCCATAGTCGATCCATCCTGTTAAAGCTTTCCGCAATTGTTTTAATTGTTCAGCAATTCAGCCCGTGGCTGTCTTAAACCGCGAATACCCAAACCACAATCTGCATTAATCAGTACCCCGGTTAAGGGGCGGTTATTTTGGCGAGATGCCAGCAATACATAGGCACCGGTCATATCTTCGGCTTCCGGGAGAAAATCAAGTGGCATTCCTCGGGCGATCTTCTCAGGATCACGTGCATCAAGTAGACCGATATTCTCCTGACCCAAAGATGCTGCACCTTTAATGTTGACGTTCATTCCCGATGGTGCAACTGCATTGACTCGTATTTTGGGCGCAAGTTCATAGGCAAGTTCTTTCATAATGCCAACACCAGCATGTTTGGAAGCAGTATAAACAGGACCACCACCAGCCGGGTAAAGTGCTGAATTAGATAAAGTGAAAATGATTGAACCTTCAGACTTTAACAATTCATTTAGGGCTGCTTTTGCACCTAAAATCAATGCTTTGCTATTAATTCCCATAATTTCATCAAAGGCCTGATCAAGTTGCTCACCTGTCATATTGACGATATCAGCGTAATGATCCCAAATACCGGCATTACCAATAAAACAATCCAGTTTACCAAAGCGCTCAACCGTTGCCTGCACCGCCCTGAGATTATCCTGATATTTAGCAACATCACCTTCGATCACAACAATGTCATCAGCATAACGCTGTTTGAGTGCGGCGACTTTAGCTACTGAGCGTTGTAATACAGCAATCCTGGCACCTTCATCAATAAAACGTTCCACCAAAGCCAATCCCAAACCTGATCCACCACCGGTGATCAATATCACTTCATTTTTTAACCAGCCCATGAATACGTCCTTTAAATCTCAACATATAATGCGTCATCTTCAATGATGACCGGAAAGGTTTGAATGGCTTCTGTGGCAGGGACACATTGTGGTATGCCTGTTTTCAAACAAAATCGTGATGCATGTAATGGACATTCCACCGTACCATCTTCTTCCAGATAGCCTTCAGACATTGAAGCATTGCCATGACTACATTTGTCATTCATGGCAAAAAATGCACCATTAAAATTAAACACTGCGATTGCCTTGATGCCATCAATATCACAATCAATTTTCAGTGCTTCACCTTCATCTAACTCGTCAATTTGACACACAAATATTTTATTCATGACTGCTGTATTCATTATAGAAACACCGTAATGTTATGTGAGGTAACCGTGGCTTGATCCAGAGTAATGTCACGCTTGGCAATCAACCACCCTAATCCTTGATCTGATTTACGCAGCACGTCGATGCGCTTGCCGGCATAAATCATAATGTCGGTTTCTTTTTGCGAGCGATACAGTAAATAATTGCTATAAACCCAATATTCATCTGGATTTTCAGTTGGTTCGACACGAATATTGGTGATTAAATGACGTGTCCGAGAGGGTGGTTCTTCTGACCAAGACATTCCGGTTTCCAGTTTTGCAACTCGACGTTCAAGTACATGCTTGGAGTCATTAAATATCCATGTTGATGGTGGTGAAATACTTTTTCTTCGATCACGTGTTTGTGCATTGGTCGTGGTTTTTAGACGGTACAGCATGTCTTCTGCCAGAATGTCCAGCCATGCACGAAACTCCCAGTCATCAAGTAACTGCGCTTCGGCATACATAAACTGACTAATGTCGTGATACAGCTCCATGCTGATCTGCTGCCACGGCTTTTGTACTGTTGGTCTATTCAGAAGTTGATTCATTTTATAAGCTCCTTCTCATATTGTGCTGATGCTTTAAGTACATCTGTCCATTTTTCATGTATGAGTAGATCTGCCCAATACCGGTACATACCGCGAGCGGCTGTTTCAGAGAAAATATGATTGGTGATTCCAGGAATACCATCATCACGGCATTTTTCGTTACCTAAGCCCATTTCTACAATCAGTTTATTTTGTCTGGCTTTATGACCACGCAACACTTTTTGAATTTCGATCCAGTTTTCGCCATCATCAGCCTCTGCAAAGCCTGCTGGGCCAAAGGCTCGTGTTGCAGAACGTTCAAATGCTTCCTTTACCTCATCGGAAGCCGCTTTATCGGTAATACAAAACGCCCAAACTTCGGTTTTATTTGGTCCACGTGGATGCCATACCCGTAGTGTTGCTGTTCCATTTAACCAAGACATGGTAGGAAACATATTGTTATGACCAGCAAGACGTAAGGCACGAACATCCCCTAAACGACTCCTTGCTTCCTCATAAGTTTCACGGAAATAATTTGCGACCTCACCATCGACCCAAAAGTTTGCATCCGGTTTTTCTGTAAAGAAAAATCCAGATCCATGACCATTTTGTCCAAACTGAATATTATCTTTCGCGGTTTCCCAAATTGGACGTGCCGTCTGTGCCTGCCCGAGCTGATTGGTGCTATTGTCACCTTGTTTCCCACCAAGGACTTGTACTGCGGAGGCATGAGAAACCAGTGTATGATATTGATCCGAAGCAAATTGTTCCGCTGCAAACTTCCAGTTACAGTCGATTACCCATTTTTGTACACCACCAACAATTTCCGAACCCCCTTCCCGGCGATCCAGCACACCATCCAGATACCATGCGATATCACCCATATAGTCGATTAAATCGGGCGTTTCGTCATCCCAGCACCCAAAAATCAAGCCTTTATAAGATTCAACACGATTAACTTCGAGCAATCCCCACTTTTCTTTACATGCACCATGTGGATAAGCCAGATTTTCTAATGGAATGTCTTTTACCGTGCCATCAATACCGTATGACCAACCATGATATGGGCAAGTAAAAGCGCGAGTATTGCCACAATCAGCATAGCTGACACGCATGGAACGATGGCGACATTGATTCAGCAATGCTTTGATTGAACCATCTTTTTGGCGGGTAACAATAATTGGGTCTTCACCCATGTAAGTATTAAAAAAATCACCTGACTTGGGAATTTGGCTTTCATGACAGAGAAATAACCATGTTCGCCCAAATACACGCTCTAGTTCTAATTCATATATTTGTGGATCGGTATAAATAGAAGGCACAATTCGCCCCTCTTTTACATCAACCAGACTATTAATATTAAGTGCTTCAATCCTGTTGTTTATCATAACCTACTCCATAGTTTCAAAGCATGACACATCATTTTTGATACTATGGATTTAAGGTCTGCCCAAGTGAAATATATTTTTTATATTCATCTATACACGATGCCAATTAAAACCCTATAGCTTTTAGGGAAAAACTTACTTATGCTCTTTATATATCTATGGATAGATAATTAAGGTGATTAAAAATGGAATTACGCCGCCTTCGCTATTTTATTACAGTAGCAGAAGAACTTAATTTTAGTCGGGCAGCACAACGTCTGTATACAGCACAACCCTCTTTAAGTCAGCAAATTAAGGATCTGGAAGATAAATTAGGCTTTAATCTTTTTCACAGAACCAAAAGAAAAGTTGAATTAACACATGAAGGTATTTCATTTCTGCCATACGCTCAAGCTATTTTAAATCAAGTTGAAAATATGGTAGCAAAAACACGTATGGTAGCAAAAGAAGAAAAAAATTTGCTTAAAATCGGTTTTGTTCCAGTTGCAGAGAGTAAAATTTTTCCTTATGTTTTGCCGACTTTACGCTTTGAAAACCCTGATTTAAAATTATTTTTACAAAGTATGTGCGCAAATAAACAAAGAGAAGCATTGATTAATGCGGACATTGATATTGCACTGGTTAGAGAGAATATTCAATCTGATTCCATTCAAAGCCAATTGATTTTAAGAGAAGAAATGGTGTTTCTTTTGCCAAAATCTCACTCGCTGAATAAATCACCCAAAATTACCGCAAAATCTTTAGAAGGTATATCGTTGATTATTCCCGATGAAAATTATGCACCAACACTACATCACTCTATTAAAGATTTTTTCAATACGCATCAAGTGACTGTCAACTATATACAGGTTGCAGAAAATATTATCTTTAACATTAATTCAGTCAGTATGGGATTGGGATGTGCTATTTTGCCAAGTTATGTTTTACCGATTGTCAAAAATAATAACGCAATTGTTGTAAAAGAACTGGGTGAGGAGCTGCCTTTGCTAAATCTATTCGCTTGTTATCATAAGCACAATAATCAAGCTAATATTCAAAAATTTCTCAACCAAGTCGCACGGAAAATTAAAATTTAATCCTTTGTCTCAGAACTTTGTATTGATATTTAAAATAGATTAAATTTCTTAAAATTTGTATTAGTCAATATATTCAATTTAAACCATCATTAAACGTGATGGTTTAACACGATGATCATTAAACCATTCAAAAATAAGATTTAATGATTTTTAAATCATTTAAATCTATTAAAAATGTTTTTCAAAATGAAAAGGATTATTTATGTGCGCAATGGAAATACCTGACTATAAAACAGATTCGTTCTTTGGTCTGGAAGACCAATGGATTGAAACTGCTTCCGGTGAATTAACCCATTACCATGAGCTTGGTGATGGTACACCTTTACTGTTTTTGCATGGTTCAGGAACAGGCGTTTCAGCAGCAGCAAACTGGTGGCTTAACCTAGAGCAAATTAGTCAGGTTGGACATTGTTATGCGATTGATTCAATTGGCTATGGACAGACTATTGTTGCTGAAAACACAGAATACGGTATCCGGCAATGGGTAGATCACGCCATCCGCTTTTTAGATGCCAAAGGTATTGAAAAGACATGGGTGATCGGTAACTCTCTGGGTGGGTGGTTAGCATTTCAAATGGCCATAGACTATCCCGAACGTCTTTTAGGTATTGTTTCAATGGGTACGGGTGGTGCCAAACAAACGGCTGCATTGAAACAGCATTCAAATCCTGATTTATCACTTGAAGGTATCCGAAAAACTCTTGAAATGTTTGTCGTAGATAAATCTTTGGTCACAGATGAACTGGTCAAGGTTCGTTTGGCTGCGGCAGAAAATGATTGTGCTTCAGACCGTATTTTTGAAGTAGTTGGTGCACGTGATCGTGATCGTTTCGAGTTTCCACTTGATTTTGAAAAAATGAAAGAGATCACGATTCCCGTACTTTTAATTCATGGTGTACAAGATGTCGTTATTCCGGTAAGTCGTACTTGGGACATACTGAATACAGTACCTAACTCAAATGCACACATTTTTAATCATTGCGGACACTGGTCACAAGTTGAAAAAGCCGATGAGTTTAATATTTTAATCTGTAATTTTTTAAAGAGAAATATTATAAACTAGTTTTTAATTAAAATATCAGGTAAAAAATTAAATGGAACATTATTTATTTAATTGTTCCATTTTTAATTAAAGTATTTTGTTTTTTTAATCTTATAGGCTTTATATAATCATAAATCTTTTTTTTGAATTAGAATAATCATAAAACAAAATTATAATCATAAGTGTAAAATGGAATTTATCTACAAGGAAGTACCCATGAAAAAGGCACATTTATTTTTAGCCATGAGTTCACTATTATCTATTCAAACTTTCGCCAACCCATTTATTGATGATTTATCAATGAGTTTGACCACCAGAAATTATTATCTGAATCGTGATTTTACTGATTTTAAACCCATTGCAGGATCAAAAGACTGGGCACAAGGTTTTATATTTAAAATCAATTCAGGATATACTCCCGGAAAAGTTGGTTTTGGCTTAGATATGCAAACATTAACTTCAGTCAAATTACAAGGGGATTCAAAATATCTTGGCAGCGGCTTGCTTACTACAGATGCGGTGACGAGAGAACGTGCTGATACTGCCAGTGAAATTGGCCTAACCGGGAAAATGAAATATAAAAATACGGAATTAAAAGTTGGAACAATACAGCCGTGGACTCCAGTTATTTTTAGTTCTCCATCAAGATTATTACCACAAACTTTTCGTGGTGCAATCATTCAATCGACAGATGTTAAAAATTTAGAACTAACAGCAGCTTATATTGATCAAGTCAATCATCGTGACTCTACGAATAATGAAGATTTATCTAATATTGGTTTTAATGGTCGATTTCAATCCGCTAAAACTGATCATTTTTCAATGTTAGGTGCAAAGTATAATTTATCCCCCAAAACACAAGCAGGTATTTATTACGGTATAGCAAAAGATTTATATAATCAGGCTGCTATAAATTTTAAAAATACTTATGCAATTAAAGATGATACACAATTGATTACGGATTTAAGGTTATGGAATAGTCGTGACAATGGGGAAGCAAAAGCTGGAAAAATAGATAATTCTTTAATCACTGCAAATTTGGGTTTGAACCACCAGAATCATACCCTCACCTTGAGTACCATGCAAAACTATGGCGATACAGCACACCCTTATCTTTCTGGCGGTGAAGTATTAATTTTTATTGATGGCTGGAGTACTGATTTCTTAAATCCTAATGAGCGAGTCTACAGTGTTCGTTATGATTATGATTTTAAAAATTATATTCCCGGCCTTAAATTCATGACTCGATATACAAAGGGAAAAAATATTCACCTACCACATTTAGGAGGTAATCACTTAAAAGAAGATTCTTTAGATTTTGATCTGCAATATACTGTACAAACTGGCCGATTAAAAGGTTTAGGACTACGTGGAAGATATGCTCATTATGACAATAATTTTGCTCAAAATGCTTCATTTAAACCTGCGAATGAAACACGTATAAACATAGATTATACATGGAAGTTTAAATAAAATTCTTTTATTTCATTTAATTCCAAAATAGAACTACCCTTTGAGATATTATTTATTCTTAAAGGGTATATTGCATTAATTGATTTAAAAATAAATTTGATATTTTAATTTCAAAGTAATACTTTTTGTTTTTTAGGGATTAACGATAATAATATTTCCAGTGCTGGATTACTTGAATTTTTATAATTTAAAAATAGTTTTACTTTGGGTTCTATTCTAAGAAACTTTTTAATAATGACATCACTGGTTGCGATAGAATAAATATAGTCAGGTAAAATTGTTAATCCCATACCCATACTTACATAACTCATCGTAACAAAAGCATTTTCTGTTTCGCATGTTACATTTACTGCAATGTGATGATCGTGCATAATTTTCATGATCTTTGATCGCAACTCAGGTGCATATTCAGCAGATGGCATAATAAAATCTAGTCCATTTAATGCTTTTATGGGAATATGTGAATATTTATTCAGTTCATGATTCTTAGGGAGGACGATCACTAAATCTTCCTCTAAACATTCATAACTACTGATTTCTTCATTATTAATATTACATCGGGTAAATGCTAAATCAATTTCACCTTTCTCTAACTTAGAGATTAAGCTAGGCCCCATTTCACTAATAATTTCCACTTTAACAGTTGTACTATTTACGTTAATTGCATCTAAAATAATGTGCGGAATTTTTACTTCTGCACCAATCAGGATACCTATTTTAATTTCGCTAATTTTAGTTTTTAATTTTAATGCTAAATTTTGTGCTTTTTCTGCTTCAATTAAAGTTTTTTTGGCTTCAATCAAAAAAACTTCTCCTGCTTTGGTCAAAGAAATTACCCGACTTCCTCGTTCGAACAGATCTACACCAATAAAATCTTCTAAATCTTTCATTTGTTGACTTAACGAAGATTGGACAGTATTTAATTTTTTAGCGGCAGATACGAAACTGGCTTCTTCAGTTATTGTGACAAAATATTTGAGATGTCTTAACGCGAGCATAAGTCCTTCCTTGACTTTAAATGTTCCTTAAAAGATAGATCAATAGCTTCCTGTAGCTATTCTTTCCCTACATTGAAATCAATATAACATTGTTTAAAAAACTATTTCTATCCGAATTAATTTGCATGATTTTTATATAAAAATAAGTTTAAAAAAGTAAAAAAACCACTTTAGCATAACTAAAATGGTTTTCTTTTCATGCATTAAGCAGCTTGTTGATTGATCTCTACTTTCTTTGAAGATTCTAATTTCTTTGATAAAAGAACCATGATGATCGCGGATAGCAGAATTCCAGGAATCGCAGCAGTAAATACACCTGATGCACCTGCACCAGAAGCAACAATAAATCCAGCTACTGTCGGACCAACCATTGCTCCTGCTCGCCCAACCGCTGAAGCTGCCCCAACACCAGTACCGCGTAAATTTGTTGGATATACAAAACTTCCGTAAGCATAGAGGACGCCTTGTCCACCAATAGTGAATGTTCCGGTAATCGTCGCTGCAATATAAATTTCAGTTAATGTACTCGCATTATTTAAACTCAGTAATCCGACCAGAATACCAATATACATTAAGATGATCACCAATACTTTATTCCAGCGATCAATCAGCATACCCAAAATAATTGTACCGAAGAATGCACCGATCATAAAGAATACTTGGGCCATACTGCCCTGTTGACGTGAGAAACCTAATCCCATAA
This sequence comes from Acinetobacter qingfengensis, assembly GCF_008693185.1. Taxonomy (GTDB): domain Bacteria; phylum Pseudomonadota; class Gammaproteobacteria; order Pseudomonadales; family Moraxellaceae; genus Acinetobacter; species Acinetobacter qingfengensis. The sequence continues at coordinate 110,759 of NZ_VXKN01000011.1, read as the reverse complement.
ACAAAGATGGTAACCAGCTCAACATGATGTATACCACCATGAGGGTAAAAAAATAACTAATCCATAACAATATGGTTCGACCTATGTATTGCCCACTCAAAATATCCTTAAAACTTGTTTCTGCAATATTATGTTCAGCTTTATTTTTTACAGCTTGTAAGTATTCTTTTGATTCAGGCAATAAATAAATCATTAGGGGAATAACTAATAGAGGTAAAATTCCACCGATATAGAAAATAGACTTCCAACTCCCTGTTGGGTCATAAGCAGCCCAAAATGACAATAAAATTGCTCCAACAGGTAAGCCACAGTACATGAGTCCAACTGCACGACCACGATTATTTTCAGTTGTTGCTTCGGAAGCTAAAGTAATTAAATTAGGCAAAGCAGCTCCCATACCTACACCAGCTAAAAAACGAACCAGAAGTAATGTATAAAATGAATTCACCCAAGCTGTCATTAATGTAAACACTGCAAAAGTTGCAACTGACCAGATGAGGACTTTTTTTCTCCCTACTTTATCAGCATATCGTCCTCCAAATAATGTACCCGGCAATAACCCTAAAATTCCTGTACTAAAAAAAATACCTAACTGTTCAGGTGTTAGAGAAAAATATTCTTTTATCCCTGAGGCTGCAATCCCGGCTGCCTGTAAATCTAAACCTTCGATTACTGCAATCACAAAACATAAAAACACCGTAATTGGCGATGTTTTTTTATCTGCATTGACACTACTTTCCATATTGACTGTCCTTTGTCATAAATTTATAGCATCATTCCATTTATTATCATTTATGAATACCTTAATAAAAATTAATTGACAGATAAATATCAATGTAATTAATAAAATTATTATAAAGATCAATTTATTGTAATTTTTTTTCATTCTGAAAATAGAAGCTAATTTCTAAAATATATATTTATTAACCATAAAAAATCATTAAATATATATTTAATTCAAATATTTCTTCTTAAAATATCAATAATCACCAACCATTGATGGATAGAAAGACCAAATTTTTCTGATATTTATTGCTTTTTCAAAAGATTTTTGAGTACATCTAAATCTTCTTCTACAGCAGTCTTCATTTCTCTTTTTTCCAACCATTTTCTTCCCCAAAGGCTTAATTCAATAATTAAATGCTGTAATTCTTTACCTTCTTCACTTAATGAATACTCAACTTTTGGAGGAACAACAGGATATACATGTCGTATAACCAATCCATCCTCTTCAAGTTCACGTAATTGTTTAGTTAATAATCTTTGATTAATACCTACAAGATGGCGTTGTAACTCACTAAAGCGCAAAGTCCCATCCTTTAAAAGATGAAATACAATTACACCTTTCCATTTGCCACCAAGAATATGCAATGCTGCTTCCATTGAACAACCTGGAGCAGAATCATAATTACGAAGTTTCTTCATAAGAATTACAGTTACCTTTTAGTAAGTATATGAATTTTTTTAGTGTATAAACACTTTTAATCAGTATGTATCATTAATCCATCGAAGATAACCAATGATGGAAAATATGTCAGCATTATTATTTCAACCAATTACGATCCGCAATGTCGAATTTAAGAATCGAATTGCAATGTCACCTATGTGTATGCACTCAGCGACATCAGATGGACATACCACAGACTTTCATCTTGTACATTATGGTGCTCGTGCTTTAGGTGGTACAGGATTAATTATGCTTGAAACAGCTTCCGTATTACCAAATGGTCCTATTGGACCGGGCGATATTGGAATATGGGATGATAGTCACATTAAAAGCTTATCTCGTGTAGTTGATGTTGTTCATAGATTTGGAGCTAAAATTGGTGCTCAATTGGGTCATGCAGGCCGTCAACTGGGGATAGATTTACCTTCTATTGCGCCATCAGCAATTCCTTTTACTGCTGACTCTCGTGTACCACATGAAATGAGTATTGCAGAAATCAAAGAAGTTGTTGAAGCTTTTCGTCTAGCTACACAAAGAGCATTAAAAGCAGGTTTTGATATCATTGAAATCCATTGTGCTCATGGTTATTTACTCAATGAGTTTCTGTCCCCTCTCGCTAATAAACGTACCGATATGTATGGCGGCAACCATGAAAATCGTTATCGTATTGTGAGAGAAGTCATTGATGCTGTTCGTAGTGAATGGCAAGGTCCTTTATTCTTACGAATTTCTTCAACCGATTATGTTGAAGGTGGAAATACTCCGGAAGATTTTCTTATTTATGGAAAATGGATGAAAGAACAGTCTATTGATTTAATTGACTGTTCATCGGGTGGTATCGCAATGATTTCTGTCAATACTTACCCGAATTATCAAGTACCAGCATCAGAGTTATTACGTAAAAATTTAGATATTCTAACTGGAGCGGTCGGTTTGATTGAAACAGGTCGCCAAGCGGAAGAAATTTTACAAAATGGTCGTGCGGATATGATCTTTGTTGGTCGTGAAATGTTAAAAGATCCATTTTGGGCACGTACAGCAGCTGATGATCTTAAAACAGCCATTCCAGTACCTGCACAATACACTCGTTATGGTTCTGCGTGGCAACGTACCTTGCCTAAACTAGCTGCAGCCCCACTCGATCAAACCGTTGAAAAGTAAATAATAGAAATTGAATAAAGAGAAAAAAATTTTCTCTTTATTCATTAATAATTAAAATAAAATTTCAGCTTAAGTAAGCACCTAAAATTTAACCATAATCAATTTTTTAATAAATTATTTTCAGAAGATAAAAAAGTTTTATAACTAATAATCTGAAGAATTATGTTTAAAGTCTAAATTCCAAATTTAATTAAAATAAAATCAATAAAGCTTTTTAATTTAGGTGGCATTCTACGATCACGAGAATATAAAATATGCATTGAACTATTTATAGGCTCATACTCTGGTAATATTCTAATTAAACGACCAGAGTTAAGGTCATCAGAAACTAATTGGTATGGTTGTAAAAGTATGCCCTGTCCGGCAATAGCTGCTATACGAAGAGCCTCTCCACTATTTGTCCAATATTTTCCAGATATGAGTACAGAAGTTATTTGATTATTTTTCTTAAAAGACCATTGTGTTTTTAATGCTGAATGAGTAAACACAAGACATTCATGGTTTTTTAAATCTTCGGGATTAGCTAATTTTTTATTGAATTTTATATATTCTGGTGATGCACATAATACAAGTTTATAAGGTACTAATAAACGAGATATAAGACCACTGTCCTGTAAATCGCCAGAACGAAATACAATATCATACCCTTCCTCAATTAAATCGACCTTACGATTTGTCAAAATTAACTCTACATTAACTTCTGGATATTTTTTTAAAAATTCAACAATTACAAGAGATAATACATGATTTCCAAATGTGACCGGTGCACTGATGCGAAGCTTACCTCTAGGTGTTGATTTGATTTCTGCTAAAAAATTTTCTGCTTCTTCCATTTCAGCCAGAATATATTTCGCTTTCTCGTAAAAAATTCGTCCCGCATCTGTAAGACTTTGCTGGCGTGTAGTGCGATGTAATAATTTTATTTCCAATAATTGCTCAAGCGACTTAATTTGTTTTCCTGCAACTTGTGATGAAATATCTAATTCTATTGCTGCGGCAGAAATAGAACCTAATTCAACTGTTTTAACGAAAACCTGCATACAAGAAAATCTGTCCATTTGAAACTTTTCATATATAGTTTTGATAATTTCGCATAATTTATCTCAAATTCTTTCTTATGTATAGTAATGACTCAATAATACATAAAGCAAGAGAACCGTTATGTTTAAACAAGCAGATGTAATATCTACTGACAAAGCACTGGCAGAGATAAAAGCAACGATCGTATTTGTTCATGGAGCATTCTCAGATGGTTCAACCTGGAATAAAGTCATCGAATTGCTGCAAAAAGAAGGTCTTGATGTTATTTCTGTACAAAATCCATTAACCTCATTAACAGATGATATTTTGGCGACACAACGTATACTAAATGCCCAAGATAGACCGATTATTCTTGTTGGTCATTCTTGGGCAGGTATGGTCATTACTGAAGCTGGACAACATGAATCAGTGAAAACATTAGTTTATGTTGCTGCTTTTGCACCGTCAGTAGGACAATCTGTTGTCGATTTAGGTAAAGATTTTCCAGCACCATCAGGATTTGATCACTTAAACAGTGATAAAGATGGTTTTTTAACATTGACACTGGAAGGCATAGAGCAACATCTTGCTCAAGATCTTTCTATATCAGCACAAACCAAGCTAATGTACGCAACACAGGGTCCTATCCAAGCAAAAAATTTTGAAGAAAAAGTTTCAACGGCTGCTTGGGAAACAAAGCCTTCTTATTATATTATCAGTGAAAATGATAATATGCTTCAACCAGAACTCCAGAAGCAAATGGCAGAAAAAATTTCAGCAAATACTTTTAGTTTAAAAGCAAGCCATGTGCCTCACTTATCTCAACCAGAAGAAGTTGCAAAAGTGATTCTTGATGCTGCGCTAAATTTAGCACCTAACTTAAATTAAATTGCTTATTTAGCAATAGCGAATCAGGTGTAAAAAAGACTTAATTCGCTATATAGTTTAATTAAATATTAACAAGTTCAGATGAAGACGGATTATCTCGAATATCTAATGACAAGTGCTGCACAATATATTTAGACAAATATTGTGCATCTTTTGCCACATCTAAGAATCGTCCTGATCCCCATGTATGTAACCACGGTAAACCGATAAAGCTAACATCTGGATCAATGGTAATACCCCGATGATGTGTCGGATAACCGTTTTTCTCAAAGATGTCTAAATCAATCCATGAGTAGTCAGGTCTAAAGCCAATACACCAAATAATTGAGCTAATATTTTCTGCCGCCAAGTCAATTTCTGTTACTTCTGATTCTGGTTGCCACACAGGCTCATATACAGAGGCAGGTTCATCAGTTTGAATGTTATTCTCTGAAAGATATGTATCAATACCTGCGTTAATACGATTGTAGGTTTCATCTGCCATATTAAGGTTTTTAACTAAATCTGGACGAAAAATTAATTTTCCATCTTTATAATCTTCAAAACGCCCAAATAGACGCATACCTTCCAGTGCAAATTTACGCAAGTCAATATCACGTCCACCATCTCGTCCTGTTACATAATGATTGGTACTATTACGCACTTCTTCACTATAACGGTGATCTTTAACTGTGGTTTCGTAATAACCCATTTCATAGAGCCATTTTACTACATCTTTACCACGATAGAATCTGGCACAACGAGGTGCATCTCCCGTAGATAAATAAACTTTTTTACCTGCAAGATGTAGATCTTCAGCAATTTGTGCGCCTGATTGTCCAGAACCAACCACTAAAACATTGCCTTCTGGAAGCTGTTCAGGGTTAAAGTATTGTTCTGAATGCATCACCATTACATTGTCTGGTAATGGTGATGAAAGTTTAGGATAAATAGGAGTATGGTAGCCGCCTGCTGCCACGACAAGATGTTTGGCATAGGTCGTGCCTTGATCAGTTTCAATGACAAACTGTTGGTCACCAACTTTTGCAACATGGGTGACATGAATTCCTAAAATGGCAGGTGGATGAAGCTTTTCAATAAAACCATCGAGATATTCAACAATTTCATTTTTCTTCATAAAACCATCAGGTTCTATTCCAGTATAGGGGTGGTCAGGTAATAGACATTGCCAATTTGGTGTGACCAATGTGAAATTGTCCCAACGTTTGCAACGCCAAGCATGGGTTAGCTCAGGCTCTTTTTCTAACACAACATGATGAATATTTGCCTGTTTAAGGTAGTAACTGACACATAATCCAGCCTGCCCACCACCGACAATCACCACATCATAATGTGCTTCCAGTTTTGTTTGCTTAATTGTGTTCATGTGGCTCTATCCTATTCATTCGTCATTTCAATAATTTCGATACGATCCTGGGCGGTAAGTCCCAATATGTTTATTTGGCGTTTAATCGTGGCGAGGTTATCCATTGCTGCACTACATGCAAAACCGTAACGCATACGAACTCGATCCGAGGCTTTATTTAGACCATTTTCAACTTGTTTAAGAAAATCATCTAAAGCGTAGTCTTGCCCGCTATTTAAATATTCATAAATCACTGTAGAGGGTGAGTAATATTGTCCAGTTTCGCCATTTGGCCACTTCACAGTAAAATTTACGCTTGGCATGTAGGCTGCTCCTGTATCTGTTGCTTTACATCCGTTCCGGTTAAAGATGGAAAAAAAATCACACTGTTTCAGCATTTGCTGATAATTCAGTCCAGTGAATGACTCTTGCTGAAAATCCCAGAAAATATGCTGTTCGGCCTGTAATTGAGTTTCTATTTTTCCTGAATCGGTGACTTCACCAATCACTGCACAATCAATATCCTGGGAAGCAAATAGTTCAATAATGTCTTCACACTCTTCCTGATCTGCGGTGAGTAAAAAGCCATAGCTGGGAAAAATCTGTAACCACTTGAGCCACTCAATCTCTTGGGGTTTAGGAATGTTATTCAGGTCGATCTTTGCACCAGATCCAGTCGCTTCTAATAACATCAAGAGGCTGCCAAGAATGCCTGCATTGCTAATATCTCGTGCAGCATAGGCAAGTCCCTGCTCTGCAATTTCTGGTAAAAGTGCAAGTTGTGTCCGTAAAAGACTTGCTGGTACGTTTTCAAAACATTTCCAGTAAGTGGTATCAGGGTGGAATTTGCCTTTTAAATTCAGGGCAACCAGAATTTTTTGTCCTGTACGCACATGGAAAACAGACAATAATTGCGTAGCGACACCTTGAATGGCTACAGCCAAGGCAGGCTGAAAATCTGCCTGAATATTGGTATGTCCACCGACTAATTTAACCTCATAGACTTCACATGCTGCCTGAATACCCTGAATCAGTTGTTCAGCATTTTCTGCGTCTGTGTGCCAATAGCTATTTACCACAGTTAATGCCTTGCCCCCCATCGCTGCAATATCACTGACATTTGCCATGACTGCCGACCAACCTGCAAAGTAAGGATGATTGGCAACAAAGTTTGGAATCATGCCTTCACACGCATGTAGCAAATATTGCTCTCCCATACGAATAGCTGCGGTATCATCAGCAGGTAAGGCATATACATCATCTAAAGTGTGTAGATGCGTGGAAGAATGTTGTATCGCATTATGTTGAATATCCTGTTTGGAACGCATTGCAGAGGTATTCTTTAACGCTGTTAATAAATCTAAAAGCATCATCAGCAAAGCTCCCGATAACTATAAGCCTGCATGATGACGTGCTGTAATGGATATTGCTTAATTTGGGCTTGCATCAACACATGCGGAATATTGGCAACGGTGAGTTCCCGAACACTGTCCCAGCATAACTTTTGGAAATATCGCTCGTTTTGTTGTTGCACCGTCGCCAAGAAAGTCTGACAACCTAGATTTTTAGCCGTAGAAACCGCCGCATTAATCAGGGCTTTACCAATCGCATGATGATGCCGATATAAAGGTTCTACACATAAACGACCACCCCACCAACATTGTTTATTTTCAGGGAATATACGAACTGCACCGATCACACGGTCATGTTCTCCAAACATTTGTCCAATCGCTACAATACCGAGTGCTTTAAAATCATGTTCATCACGATCTTCTTTCAGAATTTTTTGCTCATCACGGAAGGTTGCTTCTCGCAGTTGGTAATACTGAGAATGCTCCCAATCATCAGTGATAACTTTGATAATAATGTCATCAGTAATAAACTGTTTTAGGTCTTCATTGAGCTCAATCAGCCACGGATAACGGGATAATTCCATCACAATCTCCTTACTCATAAGCTTTTAATGATGAGCAAGCCCCACATTTGGCACAGCCTGCTTTAGTTTGTTCAGAATTCAGCCCATATTGACGCAACTGATGACCAATTTGAGGGTAAAGCCTTTGCATAAAGCTCTGGTCTGGTTTTGAATGGTGCTGTAACGCTGTTCCCTGAATTGGAACAAAAGGAACAACAAAGGGATAAACACCAATTTCTGCCAGTCGTTCTGTCATGCTGATAATTTCTTCTTCGGTATCACCCAGACCAGCCAAGATATAAGTGCTGACCTGACCTCGACCAAATATCCGAACAGCAGCTTCAAAAGCAGCAAAATAAACCTCAAGGGAAACTTCTGCTTTTCCCGGCATAATTTTTTTCCGAACCCGATCACTGACTGCTTCCAGATGCATGCCTATAGATACTGCACCAGCATCTTTGAGTTTCTGAAACCATGCAAAATCATCTGGCGGTTCACATTGCACCTGTATAGGCAAATCGACTTGTGCCTTTATTGCTTTTACTGAGTCATACAGAATTTCAGCACCACGATCAGGTGTATTGGGTGTCCCAGTGGTAATCACCATCTGTGTGACACCATCTAGCTCTACAGCCGCTTTGGCAACCTCTGCCAATTGTTCAGGACGTTTACGAATCAGTGTTCGACCATCTTTCAAGGATTGATCTATGGAACAGAATTGACAGGCGGTTGATTTATCATTCATGCGAATGCAATGCTGTAATACTGTGGTCGCTAATACATCATGGCTATGTAAAGTTGCAATTTGTTCATAGGGAATGCCATCGACTGTGGTTAAATCATAAAATCTTGGACGTGCAGGTGCTGACAGTGTGGCGACAGGAATCCGATTTTTAAATACAACCACTTCACCTGTATCGGGATCTTTTTTACCGGTATAGGGTGAGTCTTCCACAGCAGCAAGATTTAGCACAGGAATCATCATGGTTTGACCATTCAGACTCAATGCCTTGTGATCACTTGGCCCAGCCCCACCTTTACGGGAGAGTCCAATTTCACCTTCCCATTTGAGTCCATTGCATTGCAAATCACTTAATAACTCAATTGCAGACATCGCATTCTCCTGTTGATTTCATGTCATTTGCTAGATATTTTCTTCAGCAAACTCGGAGATTTTTTCCAATGTACTTTTCGATACAGTTTCTAGTTTAAGTTCATGTAGTAACTGTGTTGGGCGACGATCAATCAGCAGGCTTAATAGTTCCGGACGACTATAATGTCCTACTGAATCCATCATGCGTTTACGCTTATCAATCAGACCAAAATCCAGATCAGCAATACAATAACCTTCGCCCTGTGTAATCGGTTCTGCTAGAAATTTTCCTTCTGGAGAAACGATGGCGGTAAAACAGCCGCCAGAGATTGGCGCAATATCACAACCTGTATCTTGCATAATCTGCTGCTGCTGTTCTGGATACAGCCATGCGGTAGCATTCACCACAAAACAACCAGACTCCAAAGCATGGTGTTGAATGGTTGCACTGATTTGGTCGGCAAATATTTGCCCGACTAAAGAGCCCGGAAACATTGCGGCATGAATTTGTTCACCATCTGCCATCAAGGCAAAACGTGCCAACGGGTTATAATGCTCCCAACATGCCAGTGAACCGATACGTCCTACTGCTGAATCAATCGCACTTAAACCACTACCGTCACCTTGTCCCCATACCATGCGTTCATGGTAGGTTGGTGTAATTTTTCGGCGGTGCTGAATCATAGAACCATCAGCATCAAACAATAATTGGGCGTTATAGATCGTGCCGCCAGCTCTCTCATTCACCCCAATTGAAACCACCATTTGCGCTTCACGACAGGCTTGACCAATTAAATGTGTTGCCTCTGAGGGTACAACGACAGACTCTTTAAGAAGTTTGAGATGTTCTTTACCCATTGCAAATGGAGGTTGAACAAAAGAAAAGTAAGGGTAATAAGGCACAACTGTTTCAGGAAAGACTGCAAACTGTACACCCTGTTTGCCTAACTCCAGAATCGTGTCACAGATTTTTTTAACCGTACCAGATTGGCTATATAGCACTGGACTACATTGTACTGCCGCAGCTTTAATGATTTGGCTCATGTCTTATTCCCCTTATTGTTAGATGCTTAAACAGTCCATGTATCAATGATTAATGCATTGTCACGACGCATTAAAAGTTTGAGATCCATTACATCTAAAGGATTGATTGGACGAATACCTTCAATTAATGCCTTTTCTGTTTGGCCATATAATGCTTGTAGTGCAAAGCGGCAGGCATAAACTTCACCACCTTCCTGCATAAATGCTTTAAGCTGATTATTTACAGCCAGATGCCCCGGAAATGCTTCTGCCCCTAGTGTCGGGAAACCACGCTGTACGCCAAGTTGTACACCTGGGCCATAGAGAAGAATTTTGGTCTCAAAGCCTTTACGTAATAAGCGTTTTGCCTGTAAGACATTAACTAGACCAATCGAACCTTCAAAGGCTACTGTATGAAATGTCACTAGAGCTTTCTCACCCGGCTGTGCCTTTACGTCTTCAAATACTTTCTCTTCATAATCAACGAGAAAGTCACCGTCTTTGTATTGCTCAATATCAACTTTTGGCATAGCAGTTCCTCTTTTAATGCTACTGACAATCAACCATTTGTCTGGTTTGTCCCTGTTATTGCGAGAGCTGTGCCAAGTTGTTTTTTTAAGATATAAATATTTCTATATTTAATTGAAATATATTAATTTATTTTTTACTTAGCATCATTTTATCATGATAAAAAACCACTAGATAATTACGATTTTTCATAGTATTATGATTTTTCATAGTTAAAATTATGAAAGTTCATAGTATGCCCAACACTGACTTTATTTCTGACTGGAATGCCACTGAAGACTCTATTCGTCCATTGGCATTTGAACATACGTCTCAGGCGCTGATTGTAATTGACCCTCATCAAAATTGTTTTGTCGATGTCAATATCAGTGCTACACAGTTGTTGCGTTATGAGCGACATGAACTGATCCAAAAAACTGTAACCTCAATTTTTGGACATTTCAGTCAGTTACCCCAGCTTATTGCTTTTACTGAGGAAGCCTTAACAAAAGGTTGGGCATGGAACAATGAGCTATATGCTTTTGACAAGGAAGGCGAAAAAATACAACTTGATGTCACTTCAATTCTGATCACTTATAAAAATCGGTCATTACTGATTTGGTCGCTTGTTGATGTCAAAGATTTAGAATTACGTCAATTGAATAGAAATGTAGATAAAGTTATTAAAGCAGGCTTAAAGGAATGGCAGGCACTACAGGAATTATTTATAGAATCTGATACAGGTAAACATCTGCTTCTCAGTTCTGTCGGAGATGGTATTTACAGTATTAATAAACAGGGATTATGTACCTTTATTAATCCTGTCGGTGCAAAAATGCTGGGTTTGGAACCCGAAGCTGTACTTGGTAAAAACATTCATAAAATCCACCACCATACTCATGAAAATGGCGATCATTATCCAGTTGAACAATGTCCTATCTATGCTGCTGTTCAGGATGGCGTTGTACATGAAGGTATACAGGAAATTTTCTGGCGAAGAGATGGTAGTTATTTCCCCGTAGAGTTTACCAGTACACCTGTTATTCGTGACAGTGAAATTGTCGGTGCAGTTGTCGTATTTCGAGACATTACAGACCGACTGAATACCGAAAAACAACTTACTCATGCTTTAGAAGAATTACAGGAATTAAAAAGTCGCCTAGAACAACAAAACGAATATTTACAGGAAGAAATTCTACAAGAAAATCAATACCATGAAATTGTAGGTAACAGTCCAGCAATTCTACAAATTATCGAAAAAATTAAAGTCGTTGCTCCAACTGATGCCAATGTGATGATTTATGGCGAATCGGGCACAGGTAAGGAATTAATTGCCAGAGCAATACACCAATCCAGTCACCGAAAACAACACCCTTTGATTCGTGTCAATTGTGCTGCTATTCCATCTGAACTATTTGAAAGTGAGTTCTTTGGTCATGTTAAAGGGGCTTTTACAGGTGCAGTGCGTGACCGTGCTGGACGATTTGAATTGGCAGATCAAGGGACATTATTCCTAGATGAAATTGGGGAAATCCCCTTAGAATTACAGAGTAAATTACTCCGTGTATTACAAGAAGGCACATTTGAGCGCATCGGTGAAGAAAAAACTCGGCATGTTAATGTCCGAATTATTGCAGCAACCAATCGTAACTTACAACAGGAAGTCAAACTCAAGAATTTCCGTGAGGATTTATACTTCAGACTCAATGTTTTTCCAATTCACTCTCCTGCCCTACGTGACCGAAAACAGGATATTCCGTTATTGGTTTCCCATTTTAGCAAGCTGATTAGTGATGGTCGGAAAATACAGTATCTACCATTTTCTCAAAAACATATTCTGGAATTACAGCAATATGATTGGCCGGGTAATATTCGTGAATTACAGAATGTCATAGAGCGAGCCTTAATTACTGCCAAGCAAGGCATTATTTCATTCAAATATCTACTTGAGCATGAGAATACACAGAATCAGGCTCGTCAGCACAATAGAACTGTACCAGAGCCAGAACAGGTTTTTACTATCCAACAACTCAAAGAACTGGAGATCCATAATCTAACATTGGCAATCAAACAGTGTGATGGCAAAGTCTTTGGTGAAGATGGTGCTGCTAAATTATTAGGTATTAATCCAACTACTTTAATATCAAGGTTAAAAAAATTAGAAATAAAATATTAATTTAGTTTTGGTTTTTTATAATAATATTTTAATTAAAAAGCGATATCTTATTAAGATACATTAATATTTAAAGTTATTTTGTAATATTAATAAATGATAATTTGATTTTTAATAAAATTAATAACTATATTATAAATCGGTAACTAATTTTATTTTATCATTGAAATTTTATTTATAAATAAAAAATCCAAGACCAAAACCTATAATAGAATATACAATCATGATAAAAAATACAAACCAAGTTTTGTTCTTGCGCTTTAAAAATTCTTTCATAATCAACTTAACCTTTATAGAAAAATATACTTACAAATGTACGATGTTTTCTTTAAAAAAGAATAATATCTATTGATAGTATATTTAATTGTTTGAAAAATGATACTTTTACTGTGTCAATTTTGCCTCTATCAAGTTTGATTAAAGCAATCAAATAAAGATCGTAACACAATAAAAGATAGAATCATCTTTTTGAATCTGAATAACGTATCTGTTAAAAGTTAATTCATGATAGAATTATGATTGCTCTATGTAATTTTTAAAATATACAGATTTTAACTAATACACTATAACAGAATAGCTATTTTTTGAGCATAAATACAATCAGATCAACTTGATAAATATCAATATATTGAAATATCATCATGACTGATTAAAAAATATGTTATTACATCAAAAAATATTTTTAAGTTTGGCTAAACAGTAAAAATAAGCAGCTTAAAACCACTAGCAACACACCAGAAATAATTAAAGATAAACTTGCAATTACTGCCTCTTGTATATCTCGTTGTTGTGCTTTTGCTACACCCATCGCATGAGCAGCATTTCCCAACGCACTACCATTGGCTAAAATATAACGCTTAGAGCTTTTTCCAAGGATAATATCACCACAAATCATGCCTACCAATCCTGTAATAACAGTAAATAAAGGAACTAAACTCAATGACCCCTGAATTTGCTCAGTGATGGTTAAAGCAAATGGAATAGAAACAGATCTTACATATAGGCTTTTACTAATCACATCATTAAAACTAAATAAATATGCAAAAAGATAACTACTTAGTAATCCAGTGATTATTGCTACCAAAGAGGTAATACATAGCACCTTAAAATAATGCTTAATTAAATGCCCATATTGATACAATGGAATTGCAAATGTAATCGTAATTGGACCAAGCATCCAGACCAAATACTTGGTATAATAATAATATTCATCAAAAGACATCCCTGAGATTAGCAATACACTTATTATTATACATGGCACAAAAATAATCGGTGAAAATAGGAAGAACGGCTTTCTTTCATAGATTTTTTTAGCCAAAAAATATAATATTACGGTTAAAATAAAGAAAAATAGACTTATCCAGTTCATTGCCTGACCAATATATTATTTAAAATTTTATTTCATTAGAAAATGTACAGTGATTTTTGAACTGTACATAACGATTAATGTTCCAAGAAATATTGCGGTAAATATCTTGATTCCATTTTCAAGCAAAATATCCGTGTATTGCACGAGTCCAACTACAGGTGGAATAAAAAATAACAGCATATTTTTTAATAAAAAATGTCCACCATCCTGCACATAACTTACTGGTAACAAGTTGTTTTTTAGACTTAATAACAGCAAAAACAATCCTAAAACACTTGCAGACATTGTAAGTTGTAAACTTTGCAGTAATTGATCAAGCAGATACCAAATCATCATAAGAAGAATGATTTGGATACTAACTTTTAAACTAAACATCTAATTAAGCCATATTTAACTATGCATAAGCACGTTGTTTAAATGGCTGAATGGATACTCGGTAATAGGTTTCTAAAAATGATTCACCTTTTTCTCTTAAATCTAGATAAGTATTTAAAATTTCTTCAATAACCTCTGGAATATCTTCTGCTGGAAATGATGGTCCTAGAATATTACCAATTGCGGCACTATGTCCTGAATTACCACCCAAAGTAATTTGATAAAATTCAGCACCTTTTTTATCTACCCCCAGAATACCAATATGACCTACATGGTGATGCCCGCAGGCATTCATACAACCTGAAATATTTAAATCAATTTTGCCTAAATTATAAATTGTGTCCAGATCATCAAATTTTCGCATAATTGCTTCATATACAGGGATGGATTTGGCATTTGCCAATGAGCAGAAATCACCACCGGGACAGCAAATAATATCTGTCAAAAAACCAATATGAGCTCTTGCCAAATTGACCTGATCTAAGGCTTTCCAAAGATGAAAGAGATTCTTTTGAGCAACATCTGTGAGAGCAATATTTTGTTCATGTGTCGTTCTTAATTCACCATAGGTAAATTTATCTGCTAAATCTGCAATGAGTTCCATTTCTTCTGCGGTTATATCTCCAGAGGCAACACCTGCCCGCTTTAAAGAGATAGTCACAATCCGATAACCTTTAACCTTATGTGGGTAAGTATTTACATTAAACCAGTGCTTAAATTTTGGATATTGTTCAAATAAGTTATCCAAATTTTCATCTTCGAGATTCTGATAGTTAAAGGGTTTAAAAGCATTATTCATTTTTTCTAATGCCGATTTTTCTATTCTGAGATTACTTTGGGTAATCAAAAATTCCTTTTCAACTTTTTGTGCAAATACTTCAGGTGTCAGGGATTTTACTAAAATTTTAATACGTGCCTTGTACTTATTATCACGCCGCCCGTGTAGGTTATAAATACGTAAAATCGCATCCAGATAGGCAATAAGATCTTCCTGAGCCAAGAATTCACGAATTACTACACCAATTATCGGTGTCCTTCCAAGGCCCCCACCTACTTTAATTTTATATCCCAATTGCCCTTTTTCATTTCTAACTAAATATACACCTATATCATGAAAGCTGGTTGCAGCCCGATCTTCCTGCTGATGTGCACACACAGCAATTTTGAATTTCCTAGGTAAAAATGAAAATTCGGGATGGAATGTACTCCATTGCCGAATCAATTCACATGTGGGTCGGGGGTCTGCAACTTCATCAGCAACAACGCCTGCATATTGGTCTGTGGTTGTGTTGCGGATACAATTTCCACTGGTTTGAATGGAGTGCATTTGTACATTTGCAAGCTGCTCAATAATGTCTGGTACATCTTCAAGATTAGGCCAGTTCAATTGAATATTTTGGCGGGTTGAAATATGTGCATAGCCCCGATCATAGACTCTAGATATTTCAGCCAGTTTCCTTAATTGTTTAGAATTCATGAGTCCATAAGGTACAGCTATACGCAACATTGGCGCATAGCGTTGAATATACAATCCATTTTGTAACCGTAATGGACGATACTCATCTTCTGTCAATTTGCCGGCCAAATAACGATTAGTTTGATCTCTAAATTGGGCAACACGTTCATTTAACAAATTTTGATCAAAATCAGAATATAAAAACATGGGGATTACCTTTGTTAATTACTTTATATTTCAATAGCTGATTAGCTGATTTTTTGACTGGTATTTATGTATTGAATTTGAGTTTGTACATATTCAGCATATACAGAAAGTTTTTCATAAATATGCTCGGCATAAAACATATCTTCAATAAAATTCTTGGCTTGAAGACTGTTTAAAATTTCTATCTGTGTCAATAGTTCAGCATTTTTCTTTGAAAATAGAGCACATAACTTAATATATTCTTCATCCTTATTTTTAAATAATAATTTTCGCATATTAACGAGTTGGCTATCTATAATTTTTTGCTGGTCCTGAGTTGAAATGACAAAAATATCAACCTTTAAAAATTCAGATAAAGACTTTATTTTTTCTTGATCAATTTGATTACTAGTAATTAAAAATATTGTATAAATATCATTGCGACATAGTGCTTTTATTAGATTTATATAAAAAAATTCATCACTTTCTACTTGTGGATCAGATAAATCTATATACATATTTAGAGCATTTAAAGCAGTATCAATATTAAGTTTACGATTAATATCAACTTGATAATACTTATTAAGAATGTTCAATACTGTCTGTGTTGCAGGTGTGCTATATATTGTTTTTTTATTAATATTTGCAAATACAAAGGGAATAAACATATATGCCAAGTCACTACTTTGTGAATGAATATGTGATTGTACGACATAAGTTAATTTTGGTTCAGCAAGGCTTCTAAGAACTTTTGCTCTTAGCAAGGTGGCTTCAAGGTTTAAATATTCATGATGTAATTTTTTTTGTACCTTATCAGACCATTCTTGTCCTATTAATAAATACGGTATAACATCCAATTGCTGCGTATAAAACATTTTAATATGCACCATTAATCATAGATAATTAGTAGATATTCTCTACTTAAAACAGATGGTGTTGCAAGTTACAGAAATAGAATTAAAAACCATAACAGAAAATTTAATCAATATAAGACATAAGTGCTTGTAATTTATTTTATTATTTTAATAATTTCATGGATTTGGTTTTAAAATAATAGATATATATTCTATCTGTTATAGTTTTTAATCTTAAAGCTATATATTCAAATTATATTCCAGATATAAGAAGATTCTTGTGAGTTTAATTCTGTTTATTAAATAAACAATCTTACAGGAGACAACTGATGGATCTCGGTCTAACAGCATTAGAACTTGCGAGGATTCAGTTTGCTTTTACAGTATCCTTTCATATTATTTTTCCTGCTACTTCAATTGGCTTAGCCTGTTTTTTAGCAATGCTTGAGTGGCGGTGGTTGAGGACGAATAACCCAATTTATCAGGATTTATTCAAATTCTGGATCAAAATCTTTGCTGTTGCATTTGGTATGGGGGTTGTGTCCGGAGTCGTCATGAGCTACCAATTTGGCACAAACTGGAGTGAATTCTCTCGTATCGCTGGTAGTGTCACAGGCCCACTGCTCACCTATGAAGTATTGAGTGCATTTTTCCTTGAAGCTGGATTTCTTGGCATTATGCTTTTTGGTTGGGGACGTGTTAGCCGCAAGGCACACTTTTTTGCAACACTTATGGTGGCCATAGGAACATGTATTTCTATGTTCTGGATTTTGTCTTCTAATAGCTGGATGCAAACACCACAAGGTTTTGCTATCGAAAATGGAATTATTGTGCCACAAGACTGGTGGGCAATCGTATTTAATCCATCATTTCCTTATCGTTTTGCTCACATGGCAACGGCTGCATTTCTAGTTTCAGCTCTATTGGTGGTTGGTACAGCAGCATGGCATTTGATTAAAGGTCGTAGAGATGAGCTGATTAAAAAGTCTTTCTCTATGGGATTATGGATGGTTTTAGTCACTTCTCTTGCACAAGTTTTTATTGGAGATAATCATGGTTTGAATACGCTAGAACATCAGCCTACCAAACTGGCAGCAATCGAAGGTCATTGGGAAACCAATCATGATCATGGTATGCCTTTATTGTTGTTTGCGATTCCAGACATGGAGAATGAACAGAATAAATATGAAATTGGTATTCCTAATCTCGGCAGTATCATTCTCAAGCATAGTCTGAACGGGACAGTAACTGGATTAAAAGACTTTGCAGCAGAAGATCGTCCAAATGTCACTATTGTTTTCTGGAGTTTTCGGGTCATGGTTGGTTTAGGAATGTTGATGGTCACACTTTCCCTCATTGCCTTATGGTTAAGAAAACGTAACAGACTGTATGAGACATCTTGGTTTCATAAATTTGCCTTCATCATGGGGCCAAGTGGATATATCGCCTTATTGGCTGGTTGGGTCACAACTGAAGTCGGAAGACAACCTTGGGTCATTTATGGTGTGATGCGAACTAAGGAAGGACTATCACACACTGTTTCTGCGGATCAAGTCGGCTTAACCCTGATTATTTTTGTGGCGGTATATACCATTGTCTTTGGTAGCGGTATTTATTATATTGCAAAGTTACTGTTTAAAGGTCCTGAATTTATTTATTCACAGAAACCTGAAATTGCTGGTCTTGGTCATTTTAAAACCCCTATGCGTCCATTAAGTGCTGTTGATGAAAGCATAGATGATACAGATGTTAGACAGGAGAAAAATCATGATTGATCTTTCTTTAGTTTGGGTTGCAATTATTGGGCTTGGCGTATTAATTTATATTATTCTTGATGGTTTTGATCTTGGCATAGGTATTCTGTTCCCGTTTATCAAAAACAGCGATGAACGAGATGTGATGATGAATACTGTTGCTCCTGTCTGGGATGGTAATGAGACATGGATGGTGCTTGGTGGTGCTGGTTTATTTGCAGCATTTCCTCTGGTTTATTCAACAGTACTTTCGGCACTTTATCTGCCGATTATGCTCATGGTCATTGCCCTTATTTTTAGAGGTGTTGCATTTGAATTCAGATTTAAAGCACACCGTACGAAATATTTGTGGGATCAAGCCTTTATCTGGGGTTCTATTTTATCCAGCTTCCTTCAGGGTATTTTGCTTGGTGCTTTTATTCAAGGGATCGAAACCACACATGGTATATTCTCTGGACATGCAATGGATTGGCTCACCCCATTTTCTATCTTTACAGGATTTGGTGTACTGGTGATGTATGCAGCTTTAGGTTGTGGTTGGTTAATCTTAAAGACTGAAAAAAATTTACAACAGCGTATGTTTCAGTTAATGCCAAAACTCATTTGGGTGCTATTGATTGTATTTGGTGGAGTCAGCTTATATACACCAGTGACTCATCCAGAAATCGCGATGCGCTGGTTTTCAATGCCAAATTTACTGTATTTCAGTCCAGTACCAATCTTGGTGATTGCCTTTGTTATATTGATTTTAATGGCATGTAAAAAACAAAATGACGTCAAACCTTTTATTTATACATTGGCTTTGGTGTTTCTTGCATTTACGGGCTTTGTGATTAGTTTATACCCTTATATTATTCCTCCCTCTGTCACCATTTGGGAAGCTGCCGCACCTCGCTCTAGTCAAATGTTTGCCCTGATTGGTGCAGTCATTTTAATCCCGATCATCATTGCTTATACTATTTTGTCGTATTGGGTGTTTAGGGACAAAGTACGTCTTGGTGATGAGGGTTATCATTAAAGGTATAATAACGATGCAAAAATTCAAGCTTGAACTAACATCAACACAATGGTTTATTGTGTTATGGTTGGTAGGATTTTTAGGATTGGCAATCATTGCTGGTCTGTTTAGATTATTACTCTTGTTTGCTTATTCATCATGAGCATTATCTTGTTAAATGATTGGTATCGCTTTTTTGGACTTTATTCAAAAGAAAAGTTAGCACTAAAATGCCTATCTTTTCTTCTGAATGCTAATTATTTTATTGTTTTATAGGTGAGTATGTATAAATCTGAACAGCTTGCAAATAGCATCAAACAGCTCATTGAAAATGGCAGTTTAAAAGCAAACGAAAAACTGCCGTCATTACGTGATCAGGTAAATCGCTCGGGATTAAGCTTAATGACGGTTCTCAATGCTTATCAGGAATTAGAATCTCAGGGGCTTATTTATTCTGTTGAGAAGTCCGGTTATTTTGTTGCAGAACTATTTTCTCCATTAAGCCTTTCTAGCACACATAATCCGACAGTATCGCTAAATGCAAAAATTGAAATCAACTCCTTGGTCTTTAATTATCTAAAATCCATCCAACCCAGTGAAATCGTACCATTAGGCTCAGCTTTTCCAAATCATGAGCTACTTAATCCGCCTAAATTAATTCAAATCATGGGACAATTGACGCGTAATAAAAAAAACTTTGAGCAAAATATTAATCTTCCACCCGGAAATTTTGAATTACGTAAATTAATTGCACAACGTTATGGTATGCAAGGTATCCCGACTCAGCCTGATGATATTGTGATTACTTCCGGTT
Source organism: Acinetobacter qingfengensis (assembly GCF_008693185.1). Taxonomy (GTDB): domain Bacteria; phylum Pseudomonadota; class Gammaproteobacteria; order Pseudomonadales; family Moraxellaceae; genus Acinetobacter; species Acinetobacter qingfengensis. Next base: position 90,382 of record NZ_VXKN01000011.1, on the reverse strand, counting down.
GTCTGGATGCGCTTAATCTTTCATTACAAGCGCTCACCAAAGCTGGGGATTACATCCTTTTACAGGAAACTATTTTTTATGGTGCATGGCAAATTGCTGAACGTTTGGGACTGAAAGTCGTTACCATTCCCGAACATCCACAGGAAGGTTTTGACATAGAAGCCTTTGAACAGGCAATTCAAACCTACCCGATTAAAGTTTGTTGGTTCATGCTTAATTGTCATAATCCAATTGGTTTTACCGTCAGTGAAAAAATTAAATTCCAGATTGCAAAACTTCTACATGAACACCAAATCTATTTAATTGAAGATGATGTTTATGAAGAACTTTTTTACCGTGGTACAAAACCACTTTCAATGAAATATTTTGACCAACAAAATCTGGTACTACATTGCTCCTCCTTCTCCAAAACACTTGGATCAACTTTTAGAATTGGTTGGGTTTATGCTGGTAAATTTTCTGAACATATACAACACCTGCAACTGATGAGTACCATTTCCGCCAATACATTGATGCAAAATGCCTTAGTTGAATTTATTTCAAATCATCATTATGAAAAACATTTACGCGTACTTAGACGTAATCTTGAAAAAAATAAAAGAATTTTCTTTGAATATTTTAAGAAAAACCTTCCTACGGGCTGTGAAATTCATAATTATGCAGGCGGTTATTTTTTATGGTTAACTTTACCTTCTCATATAAGTAGCATGACCCTATATGAACATTTAATTCAACAGAATATTGGTGTTGCTCCAAGCCAATTATTTAATGTTCAACAGGCTCAAAAAAATCATTTACGAATTAATTGCTCATTTTCATGGACAATAGAAATTGAAATGGCTGTAAAGCAATTAATTGCGAATATTAGTGATTAATTTGATATGCAAAATATATTGGTTGCGTTGTCATACAAAACCATGAATAGTTTAAGCTCAATATCAAAATATGAATCAGTGGTTTCTGAGCAGTAATTTTTAAGTAAGTATCAGGGCAGTCATTTTATAATTAATTATCTAAAAGTGGTAAATAAATCGAAAAACGACTACCTGTGCCCTGTGTAATATGATATTTAATCGTACCATGATGTGCTGCCACGATAGCGTAAACAACAGCCAAACCTAAACCTGTACCGCCTTGTGTCCTATTACGTGATGACTCTAGACGATAAAAAGGTTTAAATAAATAATTGATATGTTCCTCAGAAATTCCTGGACCATCATCTTCAAGGTGTAATATCCATGTTTTAGCATTAACTTCAGTTTTTATATATAAATTTCCAGAATTTGCATAACGCACTTCATTATCCAATAACGCAAGTAATACTTGTTCCATTCTACGGCAGTCACAAAAACATGATTGATATGTAAAATCAGTTTGTACATTTAAGCCTGCCGAAACCAAACGGCCATGAAATGCATTTAGACATTTTTCAATACTGGATTTTAAATTGGTTTTTTCTAAATTGAGTCGAAGTTGTTGATTTTCTAATAATGTAAGTGTTCGTAGATCCTCAACCAAATGTGATAAGCCTTCAACTTGATGAAGTAAATTTTTATACAGTGTCATATCTGCCTGAAAAACACCATCGATAATACCTTGGAGCCGCCCTTGCAAGATTGTAATAGGTGTACGTAATTCATGTGCTATAGATGCATTCCATATATGTGCATTTTTAACGGAAATTTCTAATTTTTCAGCCATTAAATTAAAATCTTCTATCAGCTTATCTATTTCAGTTGAGCTGTTATGCGTTTTTTCTGCGCGTGCGCTTAAATCACCTAGACGTATTTTTGACACTGCTTCCGCTAAAGCATTCATGGGATCTATTAAACGTTTGGCAAATGGAAAACTAAGCATGGTTGAAATAATAAAGCCTGTACAAAGTACAATCATGATCCACACCATATCAATCATGTGCAAAGATACACTGTCAGTGTCAAGATCATTTAATGAAATCCATTGATATTTCAATGCCAAGGTATACACGCCACAACTAAAGACGACAGCACAAAATGTAATGGCCAGATTAAGTATACCCATTGTTATAATGAGCTGACGGCTGATACTGGTATTTTTCATATTTGATTATCCAATTTATAACCAACACCTCGAACATTAATTAACAAATTAAATACATTATGATCTTCTAATTTTTTACGCAATTTACTCACATGGCTATCTACTGTTCGTTCCAGAGCATCATTATCCTGTAAACAGTTTGCCATTAATTCACTACGAGTAAATACCTTGTATGGACGTGGCAGCATATATAATAAAATTTTGTATTCAGTCAGCGTTAAATTAAGTGCTAATTTTTGCGAAAGATTTTCTATGTAGACTACGTGCGTGTCTGTGTGTATTTCAATATTTTTATATCGATGAATATGGCTTGCAGATGAAGTTTGTATCTGGCTGCGCCGTAAAACTGCTTGTACACGAGCAATCATTTCATTTGGATTGAAAGGCTTAACAATAAAATCATCTGCACCAATACGTAATGCCATCACCTTATCAATATCTTGATCCAAAGCTGTCAACATGATCACTGGCGTTTGGCTATGTTGACGAATATTATTTAAAATATCCCAGCCATTCATCTTGGGTAATTTTACATCTAGCAAAATAAGATCTATTTGCTGGGTTGCATGAATTTCAAGCGCTTGCACACCATTATTTGCCCGTAAAACGAGTGCATTTTCTCGTTTTAAATATTGCTCAATAATATCGCCAATATCGTAGTCATCTTCGACTACAAGTATGGCTTTATTTTTTAAATCTAAAGAAAAATAGGTGTTGTACATAACGATTATTTTTCAGATAACAACAATGCATTATATAACGGAATTTTATTTGTTTTTTTTAATTCCACACGATCTCCATACTTTAAACACTTCGCCTACACAGTAGCAATGAATAATGCCTAAATAGATATTTGTAGGTATTTTTTAATGCTTAAACGTACTTTTTCTCCTTTATTTTTGGTCATTTGCACTGCTATGACACTGGTTGCTTGCCAAAAATCAGAAGACACTCATCAACAGGCTGAAACAACCGAAGTACAGGTTAGTGTTATAAAAATTCAACCTCAAACTGTAGTTTTTAGTGAAAATTTACCTGCTCGTGTTCAGGCTTATAAAGTTGCTGAAATTCGCCCGCAAGTTGGTGGGATTATTGAGAAAGTATTATTTACACAAGGTTCTGAAGTAAAAGCTGGTCAGGCATTATTTAAAATTAATTCTGAAATATTTCAGGCCGATGTAAATAGTAATAAAGCAGCATTAGCCAAAGCAGAAGCTGAGGTAATCCGTCTGAAAGTACAGTTAGATCGTTATCAACAGTTACTCCCGAGTCATGCGATTAGTAAACAAGAATTAAATAATGTTCAGGCTCAGTACCGCCAAGCGCTTGCTGATGTTGCACAAATGAGAGCTACCCTGACCCGTCAAAATCTAAATTTGCAATATGCAACAGTACGTGCGCCTATTTCAGGACGTATTGGTAAAGTTTTAACGACTGAAGGGGCTTTGGTCAACCAAGGTGATAGTAATGCAATGGCGGTAGTGCAACAATTAGATAAAGTCTATGTAGATGTGACGCAATCTATTCATGATTATGAAAAATTACAAGAAGAATTTGAAAAAGGTGCCTTAACAAAAAACAATCAGCAATCCGTTCAAGTGCTGAATAGTCAAGGCGAAGCTTATCCTGTATCGGGACGGATCTTATTTTCGGATACGAATGTTGATCAAAATACTGGCGACATAATCTTACGAATTGAAGTCAATAATCCTGAGCGCAAACTTTTACCCGGCATGTATGTAAGGGTAAATTTAAACCGTGCATCTGTCCCAAATGCATTATTAGTTCCAGAACAAGCAGTTCAGCGTGATGAAAAAGGCGATGCACAAGTGATTATTTTAAATAAAAACGCCACAGGTGAAGCACGTAATATTACTTTAGCACAGCAATACAAAGGCTATTACATTGTGACGCAAGGTTTGAATGCAGGTGACACAGTGATTGTTGAGGGCTTGGAACGTATCACGCCACAACAAAAACTTAAAGCCATTCAGTGGAAAGCACCCTCAACTGTAGCAACAAATAAAACTGGAGGCACATTATGATGTCCCAATTTTTTATTCGCAGGCCTATTTTTGCTTGGGTAATTGCAATTTTTATTATTTTGTTTGGTGCATTGAGTATTCCCAAACTTCCGATTGCCAGATTTCCATCGGTTGCACCACCACAGGTGAGCATTACCGCAACTTATCCAGGCGCAACACCCCAAACATTGAATGACAGTGTGATTTCACTGATTGAAAAAGAAATGTCTGGGGTTAAAAATTTATTGTATTACAGTGCTACCGCAGATACTTCGGGCAGTGCGTCAATTACAGCAACTTTTAAGCCCGGCACAGATGTTGAAATGGCACAGGTAGATGTCCAAAATAAAATTAAATCTGTTGAAGCCCGTCTTCCACAAACAGTACGCCAACACGGATTAATTGTAGAAGCTGCATCATCAGGATTTTTGATGATCGTTGGCTTAAATTCACCCAATAATCAATTTTCAGAAGTAGATTTAAGTGATTATATGGTGCGTAATGTTGTTGAGGAACTAAAGCGTGTTGAAGGTGTAGGTAAAGTTCAAAACTTTGGGGCTGAAAAAGCCATGCGAATTTGGGTCAAACCTGAACAATTGGTTGCTTATGGTTTATCAATTAACGATGTTACAACAGCAATTAGCAATCAAAATATTCCTATTTCTCCCGGTAGAGTTGGCGATTTACCTGCTATTAATGGTCAAATGATCAGCGTACCTCTTACTGCAAAAGGTCAACTAGAAACCGTAGATCAATTTAAACAAATTAGTTTACGTAGCACAACTTCTGGTGCAAATGTCCGTTTAGAAGATGTTGCTCGTGTTGAACTTGGTGCACAAAGTTATAATTTTGCTATTTTAGACGGTGGAAAACCGTCTACTGCTGTCGCAATTCAGCTTAGCCCCGGAGCAAATGCTGTGAAAACAGCAGATGGCGTGCATGCAAAAATTGCTGAACTGAGCCAAAATCTACCAAATGGAATGAAATATTCTTTTCCTTATGACAATGCGCCATTCGTCAAAATCTCAATTGAAAAAGTAATCCAGACTTTGCTCGAAGCAATGGTATTAGTATTTATCGTAATGTTTGTATTTTTACATAACATTCGCTACACACTTATTCCTGCGATTGTTGCACCAATTGCTTTATTAGGCACTTTTGCTGTGATGCTTCTGGCAGGTTTTTCTGTGAACGTGCTTACTATGTTTGGTATGGTTCTCGCAATCGGGATCATTGTTGATGATGCTATTGTGGTCATTGAGAATGTCGAACGTATTATGGCAACTGAAGGTTTATCACCTAAAGAAGCAACATCTAAAGCCATGAAGGAGATTTCCAGCCCAATTATCGGCATTACATTAGTACTTACTGCGGTATTTTTACCCATGGCCTTTGCAAGTGGTTCTGTAGGTGTGATTTATCGCCAGTTCACGGTCACCATGTCGGTATCAATTTTATTCTCGGCATTTCTGGCACTTACACTTACTCCAGCCCTATGTGCAACTTTACTTAAACCAGTCAATCAACATCAGCAAAAACGTGGATTTTTTGCTTGGTTTGATCGTTTCTTCGATGGTCTAAATCGTAAATATGAAAGTGTTTTATATAAAGTTGTAAAACACACATTACCCGCAATGGCGGTATTTGTTGTGATCACTGCTGCAATGATTTTTGCATTCCGTGCTGTTCCGACTGCATTTTTACCTGATGAAGATCAAGGTTATTTCATGACTTCATTTCAGCTACCCTCCGAAGCAACCCAAGAGCGTACCCGAAATGTCGTTCATCAGTTCGAACAACATCTCAAACAACGACCAGATATCAAAGATAATATGTCAATTCTTGGTTTCAGCTTTAGTGGTTCTGGTCAGAATATGGCATTGGCATTCACTAATTTAAAAGATTTCAAAGAACGTACCGGATCAACTGCACAACAAGAGTCTGATGCTGTGAATATGGCAATGCAAAATAGTACAGAAGGCATGATCATGTCCGTACTACCTCCTGCAATTGATGAATTAGGTACTTCCTCTGGTTTTACTTTGCGATTACAGGATCAAGCTAATTTAGGTATGGATAAACTAATTCAAGCACAGTACCAACTGTTAGGCATGGCTGCACAAAGTAAAAAAGTCGTCGGCGTATATCCCGAAGGTTTGCCCGCTGGTAGCAGTGTAAGCTTGGAAATTGACCGCACTAAAGCCGAAGCATTGGGTGTGAGTTTTAATAATCTCAACGAGATTATTTCGACATCAATGGGATCATCTTATGTCAATGATTTTCCAAACCAAGGTCGTATGCAACAAGTGATTGTACAGGTAGATGCTCAATCTCGTATGCAAGTCCAAGATATTCTGGCATTAAAAGTACAAGACTCCAATGGTAAGCTGGTAACACTCAGTGAAGTTGTAACACCCCACTGGAATAAATCTCCACAACAATATAATCGCTATAATGGTCGCCCTTCTCTAAGCATTGCCGGAACAGCAGCACCTGGCGTATCTTCAGGTGAAGCAATGATTGAGATGGAAAATCTGGTATCGCAATTACCCAAAGGGATCGGTTATGAATGGACTGGACAATCTCTACAAGAAAAACAATCTGAGTCACAAACAATTTTCTTGTTAGTACTCTCCATATTTGTAGTATTCCTCGTATTGGCCGCACTTTATGAAAGCTGGTCAATCCCTCTTTCAGTAATGTTGGTTGTCCCTTTAGGCTTAATTGGCGCCATAGTTGCTGTATTAATAAGAGGCATTCCTAACGATATTTTCTTTAAAGTCGGTTTGATCACCATTATTGGATTATCAGCTAAAAATGCCATTTTAATTGTGGAGTTTGCAAAACAATTAAAAGAAGAAGGAATGAGTTCAGTAGATGCTGCCGTAACAGCCGCAAAACTCCGCTTACGTCCTATTCTAATGACTTCTCTCGCCTTTACTTTCGGTGTCGTACCTTTAGTTATTGCAAGTGGTGCAAGTTCAGAAACACAGCATGCGATTGGTACAGGTGTATTTGGTGGAATGATCAGCGCGACAATTCTGGCAATTTTCTTTGTCCCGGTATTCTTTATTTTTATATTGAACTTGGTTGAAAAAATTTACGGTAAAAAACAACCCACTTAAAAAACTCAAGAGATCATCAACGATGGAACAGCAGGCAATAAACAAGAGCCAAAGTAAAGTCAGCTTTACTGATGGTTTTCCTTGGCTACTTATCATTTTATTAGCATGTATTACTGCATTAGATGCTATGGCAATAGATATGTATTTGCCTGCATTTTCAGCAATTTCACAATCATTACAGGTTGATAGTGCAGCAATTCAATACAGTTTAAGCTATTTTATTATTGGATTGGCCATTGGACAGCTAATTTTTGGACCAGTAGTAGATCGATTTGGTCGCAGAAAACCTTTATTGATCGGTATTTTAATTTTTAGTATCGGTTCTGTAATTGCGGCGTTAGCACAAAGTTTTGAAATTTTATTACTGGCTAGATTTATACAGGCTTTAGGTGCAGCCGCTGGTGTCGTTATACCACGTGCCATTATTTCTGATTTATTTTCGCATCAGCAAACTGCTGTTCTCTTTTCAGTATTAATGCAGGTATTTATGCTTGCTCCAATTATTGCTCCTATTTTAGGGGGCTGGATTTTAATACATTTTTCATGGCATGCAATATTTTGGTGTATTTCTGCCATAAGCTTTATATGTTTAATTTGGTCTTTCTTTTCGTTAAAAGAAAGTTTAAAACCTGAGAAAGCATTAACCCATTTAAATATCTCAGTTGTTCTACAATCTTATTTTAAAGAGTTAAAAAATTTACCTTTTATGACTTATACCATCGCAAGTGGATTTTTATTTGGCTCTTTCCTCGCATATTTAGGTGGAACCCCTGTCGTAATTTTAGATATTTTTAATCTTAGTCCAACGCAATTTGGTTATATTTTCGCCTTTAATGCCGTTGGTTTTATTATTTTTGGTCAAGTCAACACACTACTATTAAGCCGTATTTCACAATATAAATTAGCGATAATCGGCTTAACTATTCATGTAATTGCCAGTTTAATCAATCTAATTTTATTTTTAACAGATCAGCTCAATGTATATAGTTTCATATTCTTGTTATGGCTGGCAATTTCCGCCTTAGGCTTGGTGTGGGGAAATTTAACTGCTTTAGCTCTGCAATACACCCAAGATAATGCCGGAACTGCATCGGCATTATTTGGCATAGTACAGTATTTATTGGGTGCACTTTTAGCCATGCTATTAGGACTATTATTACAAGATCCTTTGGTTAAAATTTCAGTAATTATGACTATTTGTGGCGCAATTAGTTTATTCAGTATTATAGGTCAAAAATATATTTAAAATTCAGACGTGTGGTCTTAAGATCACATGTTAATCATTAATATAATATTTTTTAAATTTTATTTGTACAAAAAATTAATTAAAGAATTTTATTTATTAAATATACCTATATTTTCTAATTTTCATTTTTTTATGCAATTTTATTTTAATAGATTATACGTTTTCTTTGATATTTATCTGCGAATAAAAAGTTCGATTAAACATATTGGTTTGGTAATAAGCTGACACTGTTTAATGAAATAAATATCAATGCCAGCTCAATAAAATGATTAATATTTAATTACATAATCTTCTAAAAAAATAATAAGGCTTTTATATTAATGCCAATTCGGAAAAGGATTATCAAAGTTTTGCCATTGTTCTGGCCCTAATGCCATTTCTGTATCAGTTAATAAGCATTCATCAAATTTCTGGATTAAATTTTGTTGATCCATTTCCATACCAATCATGACAATCTCTTGGCGAGCATCGCCAGTTTGTGCATTCCAGTTCTTGTCAATGGCAACAAGACTTTGTGGATCTTGTGGCCAATGTTCTTTAGGTACAGCTGCCCACCAGTAACCTGCTACATTATGTCTTGCCATTGCACCGGCCTGCGACCATGAAGCTGCCAATGTTGGATCTGACGCCAACCAAAAAAAACCTTTAGAACGTACGACACCTTTCCATTCAGAATTTACAAAATCATAAAAGCGTTGTGGATGAAAAGGTCGCCTTGCCCGATAAACAAAGCTGTTGATTCCATATTCTTCCGTTTCTGGTGTATGTTCACCACGCAATTCTTTTAACCAACCTGGCGCTTGAGCTGCTGCATTAAAATCAAATAGATTGGTATCGAGTACTTTATCTAAATTAACTTTGCCAAATTCAGCCACTTCGATTTTTGCCCTCGGATTGAGTTTCTGTAAAATAGCAAAGAGTTGCTGTTTTTCTGCTGCACTAATCAAATCAACTTTGTTGAGTACAATGACATCACAAAACTCGATTTGGTCAATCAACAAATCAACCACGGTTCGTTCATCTTGTTCGCCCAAAGACTCGCCTCGTTCCTGTAAATAATCCCTTGAGCTATAATCTTTCAGAAAATTAAAGGCATCAACTACTGTGACCATGGTATCCAGACGAGCAAATTCATTAAGCGAAATACCCTGTTCATCTTCAAAGGTAAAAGTTTCTGCTACTGGTAAAGGTTCAGAAATCCCTGTAGATTCAATCACCAGTTGATCAAAACGACATTCCTGGGCCAGACGACGGACTTCAAGCAATAAATCTTCACGTAAAGTACAGCAAATACAGCCATTACTCATTTCAACCAGTTTTTCATCGGTACGGGATAGTTCGGCACCACCCTCCCGAACTAACGCCGCATCAATATTGACTTCTGACATATCATTCACAATAACGGCAATACGTCGCCCTTCACGGTTATTGAGAATATGATTAAGTAGTGTAGTTTTTCCCGCACCTAAAAAACCTGATAATACAGTCACAGGTAATTTAGTAGGAATGGCTAAAGATGTCTTCATTGGCTTTTCTCACTTTTTCATGTTGATTTAGTCTTTATGTTGGGAGCAACACAAAGCACACTGACCTAAAAGCTCTAAATGTTGATGTTTGCAATTAAAATGTTGTGGGTGAATAAATTGCTGAATGACTTGTCCGAGTTGTGGCAAATCAACACACTGTACTTTTTGACATTCGGTACAGATGGTAAGTAATTGATAAGCGTGTTGATGCTGACACTCATGGGCGAGATACATATTTAAGCTATCCAGCTTTACGACTAGCCCATAATCCATGAGTTTGTTTAGAATCCGATAAATTTGCATTGGAGCATGAAAACCAAAAGGTTTCGCTTGATTTAATAAATAATATGCACTGATGGCTTTATTTTCATTTTGTAAAATCTGTAATACGATCTGTTGTGCGTAGTTAAGCTGTTTTGTTGCCATATAATTTCTCCGCCATTTATGATTATTTTTTATTCAAAATAACACCCATACAAGGAGATGATGTGCTACGATGATCAATACCCCAGCTTCGATACCCTGCACTATCAATATGAATTTGCCCTGAAGCATAAATACCTAGACCCATATTGAATTTTTTCCCTTGTTCAATCCAAAATTGGCAAATTTTATGTTTAGTCTGTTGAATAGTAATTTGTTCTTCCGGTGATGGTTGGGCTGAACCAATACGGAAATCTAATGCAGCATTAAATACATGTTTGGATGAATCCGCACCACCTGCACAACGATTTAAATTAAAGTTTCGATAGACTGAGGTCACTGTAAAATCAGTCAAAATTCCAGTATTAACTAGCTTTTTCAAAATCTGTAGAGTCGGAATGATATTTGACCAAATTTCCTGTGATGGGATTTCAAACTCTTGAGCATTACATTTTTTCCAATCTCTAGCACTTTGAAATAATTCAAAATCTGGGACAATATCGAGAACTTTTTGTTGCTGTAAAAAAGTTTTGTATGCTTGGACCTTTTGCCGATTATTAGATTGATATAACCAATCAAGATATGTTGTAGGTATAATTTTTTGTAAGGGCCTGACTACAATAAACGTTGAATTTTGTTTTTGATCAGCAATGATATTTTCTTTAGATAAAGATGGTAAAGTTAAAGTAGTATGCTGGGATTGTTGCCTCATTTTTTGTTGACTACATGCAGACATACACAAAACTAAGAAGAAGAAAAATATTCGTTTCATTATTACCCATCACAACCAAGCAACGACAAGAATCTTCATAGATAAATTTATGTTTTCTTGCCCCAATTATTGTTATGTTATAACATAACAATAATATTTAAAAGTTATTTTAGTCTGAATACTTAAATTTTTTTCTAAATATTGAATCAGCAATGCAATCTAGATAATTTACTTAAACAAGCTAAATTTGATAAAAATTATTGCAATTAAGGCATTATGGTATTAGACGCTACAGACAATCAGACAGTTTGGACGTATAAAGGGATAAGTAAAATATGATGCTCTTATGTTGTCAAAATTTATTTTAGTATCTTTATCACAAGAGGTTTATAGAAATGGCGATTACCAATCAAGATCTAAGAAAAGCAGGATTAAAAGTTACCTTACCCCGTATTAAAATTTTAGAGCTACTAGAAAATTCAGTTCCTCATCATTTAAGTGCGGAAGATATTTATAAGAAGTTATTAGAACAAGGCGAAGATGTCGGTTTGGCAACAGTGTATCGTGTTCTCACTCAATTTGAAATGGCAGGTATCATTCAACGGCATAATTTTGACACTACTCATTCAGTATTTGAAATTATGCAGGAAACATCACACGACCATCTGATCTGTCAAAATACCAATCAAGTGATAGAATTTAAAGATGAAGAAATTGAGCAAAGAATTCGTGAAATCGCTAAACAACATAATTTTACATTAAAAGGACATTCTTTAACACTATATGGTCACTGCAATCAATCTGATTCTGAATAAGTTCAACAGATATCATCAACCAGAAATTGGTTTAAATTAGCATAAGCAGTAGATGATATTTAATTATACATTATTATGTTTAATAAAATTGAGGGTATTGCAATTCACAATATCCTCAACACATTGATCTATCTCTTAAATTACATTGCAGCTTTAAATATCGCTACAGCTTGGGGGCGATTTTTTACTTTACATGAATTGATCAGCATACATGCGGAATACCAATTGCTTCAGATAATTCTCGGATTGCATCAATTGCCGCACAAGCAGCTTCCGTTATCGTCAAATCCGAAGTATCAACACTCATAAATTGTGCAATATCGGCATGGCATTGGCGAAAAAATATGACATACAATTACACGTTTTACATCTCACCACTGCTCAGGAATTAGCGTTGTTTGAAAATTTATACGTATCACCTAAAGTTCGTGGACAACACATTGGTAAACATTTAATCGAATACGTACAGCAACGAGCCAAATCTCTGCATTGTGCTCGATTATATTGGTATACACAAGAATCTAATCATACTGCTCAAAAGTTATATGACTGGATTGCTGATAAACCAGGTGTCATTGAATATCGTATGTCTTTAGTCTAAAAATTAAACATGCCAAAATCTATTATGGTTTTGGCCTTTATAAACAAAACCCTTGATATAATTCACGAATTATTGTGGAAATTTCTATTTCTGTTAATGCAGCAAAACCGAAACGAATATAAAAACCATATTCTAATGTTATATCATTTTTTGAACTAAACTCATATTCTGAATCAATATTCAATTTTTTCAGAATTTCGCCATAATGTGGCTGATACATGAATTTAAATTTTACCCACAATGCCATTCCACCCGCAGGTGTTGAAATTTCTACAACGTTTTTAAATACTTGTTCAAATGTCATCAAAGCAAAATCGCGACGACTTTGATAAATCTTACGCATCTTTCGGGTATGGCGTCTGATTTCACCTTGTTGCATCAATTCCGCAATGGCCAATTCTGTAATCGCATTGCCCTGTTTATCAATCAATAAAATATCTTGTTTCATAGCTTGAATGATATTTAGATCAGCCACAACGTAACCAACCCTTAGACTTGGAGCAAAAACCTTAGACAATGAACCAATATGAATAACATAATCCGCAGAAGGTAAACTTATTAAAGGTGGAATAGGACGACTATCGTAGTGAAATTCATGATCATAGTCGTCTTCGATAATATAAAAATTAAAAATTTTTGAGAGATCTAATAGCTTTAATCTTCGATCCATCGACATCGTAACTGTGGTCGGATATTGGTGATGTGGTGTGGTATATACGGCCACAACCTTATGTTTTGTAATAATTTCCATTAAATTCTCGGTATCTAGACCATACTGATCTAACCCAACTCGAATAATCTGAAAATGATGCGATAGAAAAGTTTCCACTGCGGGTGGATAAGACCATTCTTCCACCACAATAACCTCACCCTGCCGTTGTTTAGCCAAGATACGGGCGGCTAGAAATATCCCCATTTGACTGCCACGCACCACACAAATTTGCTCTATTTGAGTTTGAATAAAACGTTCCATTGACAGCATATTTAATAGCGCCTGACGTAACTCAATACTACCTTGAGGATCACCATAACCCATACTTTGATGACGTGTCGCTTGAATTAATGCATGGCGATAGGCACGAGAAAATAATTCATAAGGAATCAATCTAGTATCTGGAATTCCATCATTTTTAATCACATCTTTTTTTGATGCTCTAATAGGAATTTTTGTCACTGGATGAGCTATGGACACTTCTGATTTTACATTTAAATCGGGTAAATACCGTGAAACAAATGTCCCTTGTCTGGGTTTGGAAATTAACCAACCTTGTGCCTCTAAATCTTCGTAGACTGATTGTACTGTTTTACGATTGATACCCAGTTCATCAGATAAGGTTCTTGAACCCGGTAGACGTGTACCTTGTCCTAAACGTCCAGATAATATTTCTTGAATAATCTGATTTGCCAATTTAAAAAAAATGGTCTTTTCTTCACGCTCTTCAAGATGTAATCGAATTTTCCAAGGCTGCTGCATATTTCACTGGACCATATAACTTTTAAAAACTGGATATTTTAAACAATCCACAGATTTCATATTCTGCATCTGTCACCACAACAAAGCAACCGAATAGGAGGTCTTATGGAGACGGCATTACTTGATAAGCAACAATTAATGCAAAATGCTCAACAAAGCATGCAACAGCTTTTTAGAGATGAAAATTATACAGACCCACAAAAAATAGCCTTAACCTGCCGTATTTTATTTGATCATGGGCATGATGCAGGACTGGCTGGACAAATTACCAGCCGTACCGATAAAGGCAATACCTTTATTACCCAAATTTTCGGTTTAGGTTTTGATGAGATTACCGCAGACAACCTTTTGGAAGTCGATCAAGATCTCAAACCTTTAAATGGTGAAGGTATGGCAAATCCGGCCAATCGTTTTCACACATGGATTTATAAAGATCATCCTGAAGTGAATTGTATTATTCATACTCATCCGACCCATGTTGCGGCACTGTCTATGTTGCGTGTGCCATTGATCGTTTCCCACATGGATACCTGTGCCTTGTATGAAGACTGCTCTTTTGTTGATGACTGGCCTGGTGTACCTGTCGGTAATGAGGAAGGAATTTTTATTTCTGCTGCATTAGGTAAAAACCGTGCGGTACTTTTGTCACATCATGGCCAATTGGTTACAGGAAAAACCATTGAAGAAGCCTGTAATTTAGCCATTTTGATTGAACGTGCTGCCCGTTTACAGCTTTTAGCCATGTCCGCAGGAAAAATTCAACAGATTCCACATGAATTAGCCAAAGAAGCCCATGACTGGGTTTCTACAGACAAACGTAACAAAGTAAATTTTGCCTACTATGCACGTAAAGCATTAAAAAATCATCCAGATTGTCTTGAGGAGAACTTGTAATGAAACTTGAAGGTATTATTGCTTATCCAATTACACCATTTAAAGCTGAAAATCAGGATATTGATTTCGATGCACTCACCATCACATTGAATGCTTTACTTGAACAGGAATGCAGTGCCATTGCCCCTTTGGGGAGCGCAGGAGAAAGTGCCTACCTATCCTGGCAGGAATGGCAACAGGTCGCCGAGAAAAGTATTGAAGTAGTCAATCATCGTGTCCCTGTCATTTTGGGTATTTCTGAACTGACCACCACAATGGCAATTCAGAAAGCTAAAAAAGCCGAAGAATTGGGTGCTGATGTAATCATGGTGATTCCAATTTCCTATTGGAAGCTGACAGATCAGGAAATTTATGAATATTATCAGCAGATTGCCACAGCAACCAAATTACCGATTATGGTCTATAACAATCCTGCAACCAGTGGTGTAGATATGTCGCCTGAATTAATTACCAAGATGTTTCAGGAAATTGAAAATATCTGTATGGTCAAAGATAGTACAGGTGATATTCAACGCATGCACAAATTCCATGAACTTACTCAGGGGAAATTGCCTTTTTATAATGGGTGTAATCCATTGGCACTGGAAGCCTTTTGTGCTGGTGCAAGTGGTTGGTGTACAGTTGCTCCAAACCTGTTAGGTAAATTACCTCATCAACTCTATCAAGCAGCTAAAAGTGGTAACCTCACTCAGGCACAAACGCTTTTTTATAAACAGTTACCATTATTACGCTTTATCGTTCAAGGTGGTTTACCGAAAACTATTAAGGCAGGTTTAAACGAATTGGGATTTAATGTGGGTGATCCAAGAAAACCTTTACAGAAAGCCAGTCCGTCTGAAGTTAATCAATTGAAATCATTGATTAAAATAGCAATTACTCAGTAGATTAATGTAATGTTTTATACATAGGTTAAAATTTTAACCTGTGTATAATCTTAAATTTCATCTGTTTATTATGATTACAATAATTGATAGGATTAACTACCCTAAAACCGCATTAATATTATTAGAATGTAAGCTTACTTTTAAACAACACCCCATGTTTATATATTAGCGATAAATTTAGACATACCACTAAGTGTTTACGAAAAATTAAAGATAGTTTCATCACATCAAAAAATTTGCTATTTTTTATTCTAGATGAAAAATACTTAAAATAACTTTTTTATCTCATTAATTAGCCATACTTGAGATATCTCTTTCGTTGAAGTATATAAATTGATCTTATAGTCAGGAATATCTAGAGGTAAGGGAAAAACATCAATTTTATGTAGCTTCTTAAAAATTTCAACAGCCTTATTCGGC
Source organism: Acinetobacter qingfengensis (assembly GCF_008693185.1). Classification (GTDB taxonomy): domain Bacteria; phylum Pseudomonadota; class Gammaproteobacteria; order Pseudomonadales; family Moraxellaceae; genus Acinetobacter; species Acinetobacter qingfengensis. Next base: position 74,159 of record NZ_VXKN01000011.1, on the reverse strand, counting down.
AAAGTAATCATCAGATTAGTAGTTCCTAAAATATAAGGAACAATCATCATATTAGGTAACTCTAAAGTAATTTTTCGCTCTAGATGGATTTCCTTCAATGCTTGATCAATAATACCATGATGCTTTTTCCAAGCACTAACTTTAATATGATTTGCTTCAATATACTCTTTCAAATTTATAGAATTATAGATACCTTTAGATGCAATTACTACATAATGATCTGAACAGCATTCATAAACATCGATAGATGAATTGTTGATTTCGTCGTGTTCAGAATATCCAATAACAGCATCAACTTTTCCCAGGATAAGGTTTTGCAAGGATTCATTCTTACTTTCTGTAATAACTTTAATTCTAATATTAGGCGCAATTTTTTCAAGATTTTTCATCAATTCTGGCAATACACAAAACGCCGTATAATCTGTTGTGGCAATAATAAATTCTTTATCACTAGATCGTGCATCAAATTTTTTGGGTTGAAATAATTGGTTTGATACCAATTCCAAACTTTCAAAAATAAAAGGTGCTATTTCTTCAGCCCTTTTTGTCGGTAACATTTCACCTTTCATACGGATAAAAAGTGGATCATCCACTACTTCTCTCAATCTATTTAAGGCATGGCTAAATGCTGATGGACTTATAAAAATAGATTCTGACGCTTTATTAACATTTTTGTGATGATATAAAGCCTTAAATACAGTAAGTAAATTTAAGTCAAAACCATGTTGAGTTGAATGCATAATATTCATTATATATTTTAAAAAAATGCAGTATATACACTTAAATTATGTTTTAGAATGTCTAAAATTTAATTTTAGGTAAATTTTATGCAGTACGAAATTCGCACCGTTACATCCAATGACATTGAGCATTGTTATGAAATTGAGTCAGCTGCTTACTCAATAGATGAAGCAGCAACAAAAGAAAAAATTCAAATTAGAGCTGAGCAATATCCAGAAGGTTTTATTGTTTTAGAAGTCGATAGCCAAATTATTGGATTCATAAATAGTGGATGTGCAGATCAAGTTATTATGTCTAATGACGACTTTAAAGCACTAAAAGGCCATCTACCTTTGGGAAAAAATCTTGTGATTATGTCTGTTGTTGTCATGCCTAAATTTCAGGGAAAAGGTTATTCTTCAAAATTAATAAATGAATTTATTAGAAGAGCAAAAATCATGCAAAAAGAAGCTATTTATTTAATGTGTAAAGAACAATATTTAAAGTTTTATGAAAAGTTTGGATTCGAGTTTATTAAAGAATCAGATTCATCACACGGGGGGATGAAATGGTTTGAAATGAAATTAAAGCTTATCTAAAAGTTACTAGAACGTATTAATTTATATATATTCCCTTCATATCGAACAAATGGCATTTTCAAACTACAACTTTATTATTATCGACGTGGAACATACTTTATTAGTACATTCCAAGCCGAAACCATAATTTTAGCTGGCTGAAATAACTCATTAAGATCAACCTTATCGCAATAAGCTGTGCCAAAACCAGTTATACTAGCGCTGCCACATGTCTTTAATTACGCTGCGGATGTTATTTCGATTATTTTGCATTTGTTCTAAAAATTAATAATTTATAAACCTCTCAACAGTATCAGGATTGATACTGTTGTTGAAATATTGGTTTTATTAATATCTATTTTAATTAGCGCATGATATCGTCATTTTTAGTTTCACGAATACAAGCAAAAGCAAATAAAGATAGGCATGCAGCACCACACAAATAATAACCAACTGCATGTAGACCATAAGTTTGCGCTAATTTAGTTGCAATTAACGGAGCAAAAGATGCACCTAAAATACTGCCTAAATTATAAGACAAAGCCGAACCTGTATAACGAACCGAAACAGGGAAAATTTCTGACAAAATTGTTCCAAGGGGACCATAGGTTAATCCCATAATACTTAAGCCAAGACATAAGAAAATCAGTACAGAAAGACCGTTCTGAGCAACAAAGAATGTCGAGAAGAATAAACCAAAAATAATAGTAAGAATACAAATTGCAATGGATGTACTTTTTCGACCAAATTTTTCTGCCAACTTTGCAGATATTGGAATACATAGACCAAAACAGACCGTTGCTATCAATTGCATTTTCAGAAATGCATCACGACTATAACCAAGTACCGTTGTTCCCCAATTCAATGCAAATACTGTCATTAAATAAAATACAACTAGAGTACAAACAGTCGCTAATGTACCCAATATAACTTTGATCATATGTTTTGATATAACATCTTTAAAAGGTGCCTTAGATGTAGTTTGCTTATCCAAAACATTTTGAAACGCTGGAGATTCATGTAGTTTTAAACGAATGTATAAGCCAACAAGCACCAGCAATGCACTTGCAATAAACGGAATTCGCCAACCCCATGTTAAAAATTCTTCATTTGATAAAAAAGCACCTAATAATAAAAATGAACTTGCGGCAAAAATAAAACCGATCGGAGCACCTAATTGTGGAAACATCCCATACCAAGCACGCTTACCTTTAGGTGCATTTTCTGTTGCAAATAATACCGCACCACTCCACTCACCACTCAAACCTAAACCTTGCCCCAAACGACACAATGCCAATAATATTGGTGCAGCAACTCCAATTTGCGCATAGGTTGGTAATAAACCAATACAAACTGTAGAAATTCCCATCAATAATAATGCTGCAACAAGTGTTGCTTTACGACCAATCCTATCGCCTAGATGTCCAAAGACAGCAGCACCAATCGGACGTGCTACAAATGCAATCGCAAAAGTTGCTAAAGATTGCAATAATGCAGCACTACCACTACTTTCTGGAAAGAACAAATGTGGAAAAACCAGTACTGCAGCTGTGGCATAAATATAGAAGTCAAAAAATTCGATTGTTGTACCCACCAGACTTGCAAACAAGACGCGTGTCTTAGAGTTTGAATTGGTGGTAGATTTTGCGTATTCTGCATATTCCATGAGAGACCATCATATTTTAAAGAAAGATGATAAGGCATATAAATCCATATACATTCTTGTTCATATACAAAAATGATAGCGGTTTCGATACCAAATACCGAAATATATTAAAAACTTACCTCAATTCTTCTAACAATTTTAAGCGTAGTCAATCATACAAAATGATTTTTAAGGTTTCGGATTTTCAAGCAATATACCTTTAGAGTAATGCTTATGAACATCAGAAAAACATTTGACTTGATTGAGAAGCAAAAGTTAAATTCTATAACATTTCAATATGTAGTAATTTATACTCTAATCACAACATGAATAAAAACGATCTTTCCTCAATAAAGCATGAAAAAAATTCACCTTTAAGAATGTAAAAAAATTGTTTTTATATAGTTTGGCTTAAGTTCAGGGCTATTTATATTTTTTTACTGAAAAGATTAATTTGATTCAACTTCAAATCAAATCGATGAAACAGCAGAAGATGTAAAATGGTTTCATGGTTCGATTGCACGTGTCAAAATTCCTTTCTGTCTACGTATGTCCCTTACATAGCAACTGGTCACAAAAACGTAATTAATGGATTTAACTTATTAATTAAAAATCCATTAATTTTTAGACTGCACTTTGCAGAATAATTTAATCCTATAGTTAGGCACTATAATTAGCTTAAAATATGGATTCTTTTGTTTACTTCTCTCAGTTCATTAAGCTAAGCAATATCCTAGAGTTTGTGGCATGGCTATCCGATGCCATAAATCAACATAATTCAATATCACAACTAGACATAGACATTTGAACCAGCCTCAGAAGTGGCAAGATAATGTTTGAAGCTGGTATCGGTCTGATATGTCATAATTTCTAATGCCCTTCACTTCTTGTACTACAGTGGTCATAAAAAATTCCAACGTCTCTTTGATATCCATTTCTTCAGATTAGCAGGAACAACATACACCTCTTATCTAGCTATGAACTTGAATATTTGACTTGATTGTTTGAACTACCAATGCTCTTTTAGGAAATGATTTTTAAATTTATGTATGGTAAAAAAACGAGATTTTTTAACCAAAATTTAAAGTACCAAGTGAAAAATATACTGCTAATCTTTAATGTGTTTTTAAATTAAGCCAGGTGGTTTTTAATTGTGTAAATTTATCTAGCGCATGTAAGGATAGGTCACGTCCATAACCAGATTGCTTATATCCACCGAAAGGAGTACAAATATCTAGCGCATCAACCGTATTTACAGACACAGTCCCTACTCTGAGAAGTTTAGACAAGCGAATAGCTTGTTGCATATCATTTGTCCAAATCGATGCTGCTAAACCATAAATTGAATCATTTGCTAGATCAATAGCTTGTTGTTCAGATTCAAACGTTGTCAATGTCACCACAGGTCCAAATATTTCTTGATAGAAAATTTCCTGTGCTGGTGTCACATTAGTTAAAATCGTTGGTTTCACGAAGTTAAAATTATCTAAATCCCTTATTAATATTTTACATTCCACATTTACTTGAACTGCACCTTCTACCTTGGCTTTTGCAATCGTAGCGAGAACATTATTGGTATGCTGAACATCAATCAAACATCCCATGGTTGTTTCAGGATCAAGTGGGTCGCCTATACGTAATTGCTCGGTCGCCTGAACGAATTTACTCAAAAATTCATCATAAATACTTTGTTGAATTAGAATACGAGAGTTCGCTGAACAAACTTCTCCCTGATTATAAAATGCACCAAACACAGCTTTATCAACAGCAACATCAATATTTGCACCTGCAAAAATAATGTTGGCACTTTTACCACCTGTTTCTGGCCATACTGGTTTCATATTAGACTCGGCTGAGTAACTCAGAAACTTTTTAGCTGTTTCTGTTGATCCCGTAAACACTAAGCAGTCAACATCTATATGCCGTCCTAAAGCCTGACCAGTAATATGACCTAAACCTGTAACTACTTGCAAAACGCCATCAGGAATACCTGCAAGCTGTGCTAATTCGGCAAGTTTTAATGCCGTAAATGGAGATTGTTCAGCAGGTTTTAAAATTACACTATTGCCTGTTGCTAACGCAGGAGCAAGCTTCCAACTGGCTAAATCCATTGGAAAATTCCAAGGAACAACCGCAGCCACTACACCAATCGCTTCACGACTAATAATTGCAAGTTGATCTAACGCAGTAGGGGCAACTTCATCATAGATCTTATCCAAACTTTCTGCGTACCATTCAAAGCAAAAAGCTGCACCTAGAATATCAACATTCAATGACTCAGTAATTGGTTTACCAACGTTTATCGTTTCAAGTAGAGCAAGCTCATTGGCATATTCACGTACTAAAAACGCCAGTTTTTTTAACTTGTCTTTACGCTCACGAGGTGACAATTTCGACCAAATACCACTTTCGAATGTTGCCTTTGCATATTGCACGGCACGGTCAACATCTTCTTGATCACAGGCAGACATATCTACTAGAAGCTTATTTGTAGCAGGGTTAATAACTGCATAACTGGTTTTAGTTGAAGTATATTGACCAGCTATAAATGCCATCGTAGGTAAAGTAAGTTGCGCCAGTTGATCCAACCAATCTTGCTTAGTTTTCATAAAATTACCTTAAAATTATTTCTGATATTGAAAATATTATGTTTAGACAAATTTGTGAATTCGTTTTATACAAGCTTTAAGTTTTGAAAAAGTGAATCTAGATGATCAATCGAATAATTAGAATTTTAATTAAGCAAAAACATAATGCCTAGTATGGCTAAACATTATGTTTTAGATGTTTTATAACAAATCAATATTATTCAATCGCATGATTATTCTTAGACCAAGAATCACAAGTGATAAAATCAGCTGCACGCTCGCCAATCATAATACATGGTGCATTGGTATTTCCTGAAATCAGATCAGGCATAATTGAAGCATCAGCAACGCGTAAGTTTCTAAACCCATAAACTTTAAGTTGAGGATCAACTACACTCATGGCATCTGTACCCATTTTACATGTACCAATTGGGTGGAATACTGTTGCCGCAGATTCACGTACATATTTCTCATAATCTGCATTAGTCTTTACATGAGGCCCAGGCAGAATTTCTTTACCGTTAAATACTTCAAATTCTTTTTGCTTTAAAATATTTTGAGCTAGTTTAACACCTTCAATCAATACTTTCATATCTTCTTCTTTTTCAAAGAAATTATAATCTATTTCCATTTGCTTTTTTGCATTGATCCTGACTTCACCAATACTTTTTGGTCTTAATACACAAGTATGTATCGCATAACCATGTCCCCATTCAAACAACCGACCACGGTGACTACGATATCCAGGTACGAAGTGAAATTGCACGTCTGGTCGATCAGTTGCCAATGGTGTTTTAGCAAAACCTCCTGCCTCTACATAGTTGGTAGTCATCCAACCTTTACGTTTCATCACATACTTAAATGGTGCAGGCAAAATCGATACTAAAGCAGCCATAGAGAAACCAAGTGTTTTTGTATAATTGGTTCTAACAGTAACTAATCCATCTATATGTTCTTGTAAATTTTGCCCTACACCAGCCAAATCTACTTTACATGTAATACCGGCTTCTTCAAGTTGTTGTTTTGGGCCAATACCAGACTTCATTAATAGCATTGGTGAAACAAATGCACCTGCAGATAGAATTAACTCTTTATTAATTTTTAGATCAAATATTTCACCTTGGCGTTTTACACTGACTGATTCTACTTGACCTTGCTGATGGTTGATTTGATCAACTTCACAGTCAGTCACTACTGTTAGATTCGGACGATTTAGAATTGGTTGTACAAATGCTTTAAAACTTGATAAACGTTTACCCTCTTGTTGGGTTACATCATAAATACCGACGCCCTCACTAGATGTTGCATTAAAATCTTTGTTTTCTTTAAGATGCAGATGTGATGCTGCTTTAATAAATACATAAGATAGTGGATTTGGATCTTTTGGCTGATCTACGCATAGTTCTCCTTCAAAACCGTGGAATAAAGCACTTTGCTTAAGTAAATTTTTTTCAGATTTTTTGAAAAATGGTAAGACATCGTTCCATCCCCAACCTGTACAGCCTTTCGCTTTCCAATTGTCATAATCAGAGGCATTACCACGAATATACAACATGCTGTTCATCGAACTTGAACCACCAACCATCTTGCCACGCGGTGTGTGAATTTGTCGATTATTTAAACGTTTTTGTGGTACAGAAAAATAATTCCAGCTATATTTATGACTTTTGTATAGCGTGATTGTGCCTGATGGAATATGAATACGGGGTGAATTATCGGCTGAACCCGCTTCAATTAAACAAACACTTACTGCCGGGTTTTCACTTAGACGATTTGCAATTACGCTTCCGGCCGATCCTGCACCTACAATCACATAGTCAAATTGTTTTTGCTGCAAATTCGTATTTTGAATTTCGGGCAATGTACGTTTGTATAACATCGCAACAACATAATACAAAGGACTAACAACTAGCAGTCCAACAACCCAAGAAATATCCACTTCTCCCAACATTTTAGCAAATTTACCGACATAGAGTGGTGTTGATAAAAATGGAATCTGAATCAAAATACCTATCACATAACAAATCAATGCGGGCCAATTAAAATAGCCATAAATCCCCCCATCTTTTTTAAAGAAAGACCCAACGTCATAGTTTGCATGATGAATAAAATAATAGTCGACTAAATTAATTGCTGTCCAGGGAATCAACACACACATTAATAAAAGGATAAAGTTAACATAGCTGTTTACAAAGTCTTCAGAACTTGAGATCGACAAGTACAGCGCCACACTAAACAGACACAAGGCTACTATGCTTCGACCAATCACACGAGGTGACCAACGATGAAAAATAGTTTGGAAAATAGTAATTGTTGATAAAGTGCCACAATACAAATTCATAGCATTTGTTGCAGCAATACCCAAGGAGAATACAATAATTAATGCTGTGCTAAACGCTCCAGCACCGGTTAGATGAATCAAACCCTCAATGAAATTGCCGTTATAAGCACGAGATACTGACATCCCCAAAATCATTGAAATTAATGAACCTAACGCGCATCCCCAATAACTTGACCAGAATGCAGTTTTTGAGCCAGTTCCCTTAGGCAGATAACGGGAGTAATCGGAAACGTAAGGTGCATAGGCCAATTGCCACAATGCAGCAATTGATAATGTACCCATAAAGCCGATAGTCGAAAAATTACCGAGTTGAAAAAAGTTGCTTGGAATATACTTTGAACTAAAAACACTCAAAAATGCAGCAACTAGCATCAAACCAGAGATTACACTTAAAATTTGTGTATATTTATGAATCAGTTTATAACCAAAAATAACAGCAATGACACTAGCAATAGCAATAATACTAATCCCTTGTGTTCTGGAAATAGGATTATAAATGCTATGTAATGCATCTCCCCCTACCACAAGATTAGATGCATAAAAGCCTAAATACATGATTACAACAACACCAACAACCAACAAAGCTCCATATGAACCAAACTGACCGCGTGTCTGAATCATTTGTGGTACAGCTAACTGAGGACCTTGTGCAGAATGTAGCGCAACAAAAATTGCACCAATAAGATTGCCTAATATCAATGCAAATAATGCTGATAAAAAAGTAAGATTAAATACAGTTACAGCTAATGATCCAGTAAACATGGTCAATAACATGATGTTAGAACCAAACCAAATCGTAAACAAATCACGTGCATTACCATGGCGCTGATTTTCAGGAATTTCCTGAATTGTGCTGCTTTCCAGAGAGAATTTAGGCATTTAAAGTTCATTCCGTAAATAAAAAAAGTTATAGCTATTTTTTTTAAAAACATAAATTTTTATATTCAGTACCATATCTTTAATTTTTCTAAAGCAAGATCAAAGTACAAAAAGATAACGACCAAATGTTCTGGTAAGGAAACGATTTTTTATATAATAAAAATTAAGGCCCTATCCAAAAAGTAGCAAAGCTATAGAAATATATACTCTAGAACATCCTTAATTATATGTTTTATATTATATTTTTAAAAAATGCCTTATAGATACAATTTGCTTATCCAATATATTTTGAAATGTTGGAAATTTATTTAGTTTTAAATGGATATACGCACTTGCAATAAAGCAAGTTCTCCAACCTCATGGCAAAAACTCTTCATGTAATCAGAAAACACCTAATACCAAAGATGAACCTACCGCAGAAATAAAACCAATGGGTAAAACTAATTGAAGAAAAATCTTATACTATTTACGCTTAGCTTCAGGTGTATTTTCATTTACCAGTTCAATCATCGTAGAATGATAATAACTAATACTGTCAACATTGTAGCAGACATTCAAATATTGATAACCTGCGGCATCCCACAAACATTATCCTTGACATTTTACCAAATGCATGAAATAGCGATAAAAGAAGCAGTAGAGTTTGCACAAAACTTTTATTGCCTTAGATAATCCACTTTTTCCTTGAGGATGATCATTCAATGAACCAGTAAAAGAAATTGTATTCACATAAACTTGATTCGTGTTATGGTTGGGACAAGTAAAATTCTGAATCCATTATTTAATTTGTACTCCTCAATTTTTGTCCCTGATTAAGTTTTTACTAATGTTGGTTGAGCTAAGGTTATTGTGCTTAGGCTTGTAATAGTAAATTTTTTAAAGCTTTCATGTAATTAATAATGAAGATAAAAATATAGCTTCCAAAGTCTCATACATATATTTCAGTTATATGAATTGAATTATTAAGATAAATAATCTTATTCATAATCGTCATGTTCACGCACATCATTTTTATGATGTACTTCACATAAATTATTGATTAATTTTATAAAATATTTACAGATAATCAAGCCAATTACGAATCATTTTATATTGTTTTCTATGCAATATTTTTTCCATTTATTTTTAAAATCTTCTATCGCTTTTTCTGCTTCCTCCTCTTTAGTATAGGTAGGTGATTTTTTTACTTCATCTACTATCTGATTGAAAATTTCACCTTCTTCTTTAAAAATATTACTATAAATACTTTTAGCTTTTTCTACGTCGCAACCCATTTGATGAAAAGTCATCAATGTGTCTGCTGCATATGCAACTCCATCACATTGTTCATTGTTCTCCGCATGTGCAAAGGAAGTAGTTAATAATAATATCGAGAACAATATTGTTTTTTTCATAATGGGAAATTTCATTTTAAAAATGAATAATAAGTGATTTCTATAGATATTAAAATCCTTAGAAATTGATCCATTTAATATAAAAATCTCTTATACGAAATAAACAGCTTTCCCATGTACGATGTACGCTACAACAACAAAATAAAGGGAGCTACCTCCCTCTATTTCTCCTCGCATAAGCGAAATCCAGTTTGGAATGAAGCAGTTCAATTAATTCAAACTGATGATTTTGCAAATAAGAAGCTTCTTAAAATTACTAAATCTATTGATTCTGCAAATGCAAACCTAAGTAAAAGCATTGCACATATTGAAAAAGAACTAACTACACCTTTGACAGCAGGTGCTAATGACCCTGTGGCTAAAGAGATTCGTTCACATGTTAAGAATATGAATGACAATAAACGTCATACATTTATTGCAGAAGCACAGCAGAGAAAAGACTTACAGACACTTCAAGCTATTTTAGGTGCTCCGTCATATCTATAGGATTTAATCGACATTGAAGTCCAACATTACACACGCCAACTTCACGAAATTCAAAACCCTGCTTTAGCTAAGAGTTTAAAAGTGATGAAGAATGCAGCAGCGTTACTGGGTGAACGTGGTGACTTAGTATTTAAAGAAGTGGAAAAAACAGTTGGTAAAAGCAAATCCATTATATGTTGGACAAGCAATGTATTCATTCAACCCCATTTCTAGAGCTTCCCTTCTAATCATATGCTTATCTGCTAGCTTTAAAATACTTGAAATCTCTTTTGTCAGCCAAAGGAATATAGATCTTTAAGTGCTCTAAAATATTAGCAGATAAGAAAGGACAAAATACTTTCATTTTTTCTTTTCTAGATAAGTACGTTTCTAAGATAGCTTTTCCACCCGCATCAAGTAACTCATACATAAATTCAAATCAAGAAAGCAACATAACAAATATAAAAAGTATTTTATCGTTTTGATTTATATTATTTACATAGTCTTCATCCTTAAATATCTCCTTGCATCTTTCTTTTTACTTTCAATAACTTGAAAAAGAAATTCCGCATTAAATACTCTATTAGCATCAATATCTTCATCATCTTTAACAAAAACAAATTTCCATAGATCTTTTAATAAAACTGGTAAAATTTCATTTGGTAAATGTTTAAGATATCTTTGGCGAATAATTATTTTAAAGGTTTCTAAGGTATGCTCTGCTTCTCTTAATTTAGATATCTCCCCCAAAATAGAATCGGTCAAAGCGTGCCTTGAAAAGCTAGCTGGAACTGTCAGAACATCTTCAAGGGCATGTCGTAAAAAAGATTTTGTTTCTTCAGGAGTCGGGGTATAAAGTTTATTATCATTTTCTTGAATCAAAGGATGGCTACATAAATGACGTTTCTTTTGTAAATGTAGAAGATTTTCATATGTATCTTGGTCAAAAAATTTCATTCGCTCACATACATCTTTAACAATAGACTGCTAAATCACTTCCTTTTTCTCGTTTTTGTTGTTTAGTTTTTATTTCGGCTAAAATTTTATGGGCTGTGGAATCATTAAAATCGATTTCAACCTTTTGCAATTTTGAAACTATATCTGTTACAACTACAGACCACAGTAAGCCAACAGCAGCTCTATAGCACCCAGCTTCATAGCACTTGTACACTTCTAGAAAATTTTCTTTAGAATTTCTATCTACAATGTTCTCAATTGCTAACTCGATTGAAAATGGTGTCATAAGTTAGTTATTCCGTTATTAATGATTTAATTTGTTTTGATTTTAACAATTTATATAAGTTTAGTATTTATCTTTCGCTTACTACAGGCTTACGTTGCATAACCCTAGAAACAACAAAGCCCTGAGAATGTCAGGGCTAAGTCATTGATATTTGGCGGAAGCGGTGTCCGTATAACATAGATCCTATGGCATCTTATGCAATATTTTAAAATATTTATTTTCAATAACTTAAATAAATACTTGTACGATAGCATTTGATATAGTAAAGTCAAATCCACAATTCTATGTGGGTTTTAATGTGGGACAATATATCCATGCCAAAGAAAGCAAAAGAGCTATCTGCGTTTAGTGTATCAAAGATCAAAGAAAATGGTAGACATGCTGTTGGCGGTGTAGATGGGTTACATTTACGTATTGTAGATGGTTCTCGTGCATGGGTACTTCGAGTTGCTGTCGGTAACAGAGTTGATGATCAAGGTAAAGTTAAAATTCATCGTAGAGATATTGGGCTAGGGTCTTTTCCAGAAGTTTCATTATCAGAAGCACGAGAAAAAGCCCGTGAATTAAAGAAAAAGATTCGAGATGGCATTGATCCACTACAAGAAAAACAGGAACGCCTTAACGCTTTAAAAATACAAAAACATCGTGCTAAGACCTTTCGTGAATGTGCCGAAATTGTTATTGACAAGAAAACACTTGAACTCAAAAATCAGAAACATATTGGTCAATGGTCATCAACCCTTGAAACTTATATTTATCCTACTCTTGGGGATTTGATCATTGGAACAATTAACAAGACCAATATTGCTACGGCTCTCGAACCCATCTGGATTGAAAAAAATGAAACCGCTAAACGTATTCGTGGTCGAATAGAATCAGTTTTTGACTATGCTAAAGCAATGGGATATTTTGAAGGCGATAATCCAGCTGAGTGGAAAGGCAATCTAGAACCTCTTCTTGGAAACTTAAAACAAGAGTCTCGCCCTCATCCGTCTTTACCTTATGAACAAGTGAATGAATTTATTCAACATCTAAGACAAAGAAAAGGCATTTCACCTAAAGCTCTTGAATTTGCTATTTTAACGGCATGTCGTTCTGGTGAAGTTTTTGGGGCAAAATGGCAGGAAATTGATTTTAAAAATAAAGTCTGGATTATTCCCAAAGAAAGGATGAAAGCAGATAAAGAGCATCGTGTTCCTTTGTCTCAACAAGTTATTACTTTGCTTGAGTCCATTCGACAGTATACTCAGTCCAATGATTTTATCTTCCCTGCACCTCGTGGCGGTATGCTCTCTGATATGTCTTTGACAACTCTAATTAAGCGTTTGCATGAACAAAGACTTAAAGAAAATGGTTTAGGCTATATTGATCCAAAACAAAATCGTGTGATTACTACACATGGTTTCCGATCTACATTTCGTGACTGGTCAGCCGATAAGACAGATTACCCTAGAGAAGTCTGTGAGCATGTTCTAGCCCACAAACTTCCTGATGAAGTTGAAGCCGCTTATTTACGTGGGGCTTATCTTGAGAAAAGGAAAGCTTTAATGAGTGATTGGGCTAACTTTTGTACTCTTTAGCTCACATGGTAGATACTGAATTCTATCAAAGATTTAAAGTATGACTTTTCTCCTTTTGGAGAGAAGTCACTCAATATCATTTATTTAAACAGAACCCAAATCTCTGCTAAGGACTTTCGTATACTCCAAAAGATCTATTTCTGAATTAAATTTCTTTAATTCAGGTTCTATCTCTCCCAATTTCCATAGAAATGAATGGGATATATTTGCTTCTACATCTCTAGAGCCCATTATGTCATATTCATTTGGGTCGTTAATTTCTAAATGAAAGGATACTGAACTAATATTTTTCTTTTTTTTCATCATTATCAAAAGATTTCGAAACTCCCCCCAAGCCTTTTTATCAACCTCTTGAAATTTGGAATTGAAATAATAAATTAGTGCTTTTTCAATAACTAAACCTTCCTTGTCTAAAGGTATATCATAAATCATTGAGTTAGTTGATATTATATCTATATTTCTCTCTTCAATTTTAGTAAATGATCCAACTTTAAATGTATTAACTGTTAAAAAAATATCATTTTCTGATGTAGGAACTTTATAAAGTATCTCTGTCAAGCCTCTGTGCTTCAAGCCTAAAGCTCGTCCTACAGGATTTTCAGTTATACCAACATACTGTACTTCACTTGCAATCCCCAAATTGATCCCATACTCTCTTAGAAAATAATGAATGGGATAAGCTAGTGATTCAGAAACTTCACTGTGAAAATAAATAAACTTTTCATCTACAGTTATGTTAGATGGAATTTCTTTCGGGAAATAAATTTCAATTTTCCTTTTATCTTTATTTCCTATTAAAAAATAAATAGTCAACTTTCGTCTATCGAAGAAGGAAAATTTCGGTTGCTTTTTTACATCGAAACGAACTTTCTTTCGTGAAGTGACAAAATAGATAAATCTTTTTTCATTACTTGATTCAACATACTCTTTGAAATTATTCAACATTTCTTTAAGCTCATTTTTAGCTTCATCAAATGGCGGATCAACAATCAAGTCGTACCAAAGAAAGTATGATGAGTCGATTGTAATGTGCCAACTTTTCTCAGCATCATTATACTCAGGCATTTCCTGTATCGAATTATAGAGGCCTCTTGTCATATACGTTCTACTAAAAATTATACTAATCAATTTAAAATATAAAGTTACGTCAATATAGTCAACTAGAGTACGTCATGAAATGACGCATAAAAGACTAACTAATTATAGTCAGCTCTTTACGCTTAATTATTTACTGTAAACTTCGGTACAAATTCCGACAGAAAAACAACTGATCAGTACTTCTATCGGTAAAGGTGAATCAAAAAGGCTATTCCTATCACGACACCTTCCCATACCTCTCAGGCCATATTGATCCAAAACAAAACCGTGTGATTACTACACATGGTTTCCGATCTACATTCCGTGACTGGTCAGTTGATAAAACCGACTACCCTCGTGAAGTTTGTGAACATGTACTTGCCCACAAACTTCCTGATGAAGTTGAAGCTGCTTATCTACGAGGAGCTTATCTTGGAAAAAGGAAAGATTTAATGGCTGATTAGGCAGAATTTTGTATGTGCTAAATTACAGGATATTTATAGTTTTCAGATTTATATGTTAAAATTTTCGTATACACTGACTTTTATTGTGAGTAAATGCAATGTTAAATACTTTTGAAAAAAAGAAACAATATATTCAAGAAACTCGTTTAAAAAACTATCAAGCAAGTCTAGTGCTTGAAGGCTATCACGCATCTTCAGCACAACCGTCACTTACTAAATCACAATTACTCAAAAAATATCAACAAGCCAATAAAGGCTAACAGAGTCATGGATAAATATAGCGCTTCTGGCGATCAACTATACTGTTATCCTGATTCTAATATCTTAAAAAATAAATTAAATATTAAAAACCAAGAGCTACTATCCCAAGCAGAAAAAGACTTTTCAGAGCTTGCTATTTCTCAAATAGAATACATTGACCCGCCTTATGATTTAAATTATCTAAAGTCTATTCATTATCAATTATTTTCAGATGTATATGTTTGGGCTGGTGAACTTAGACAAGTAGATATTTCTAAGGATGATACTCGCTTTTGTACTTTTCCCCGTATTGAAATTGAAGCAAATAAAATTTTCAAAAATCTGGAGCAACAAAATTATTTTCAACACTTGAATCAACAAGAATTTATTCAAAAAATTGCTGATCTGTATTGTGAGCTTAATATTATTCATCCTTTTAGAGAAGGCAATGGACGTACTCAACGTATCTTTTTTGAACACCTTCTTGCCTTCTGTGGTTATGGTATTGACTGGTCAAAAGTTCCCAGTCAAGAGGTTTGGATTGAAGCCAACATTGCTGGCTATTTCTGCGATTTAAATAGTTTAGTTAAAATATTTGAAGTTTGCATTATTACTCACGATTAATTTTTTTCTTATCTTGAGCTATACTTCCCACAAATAGACTGAATTCTCATCATCATTTTAGATAAAATATTTCTATAAAAAAGCAACTTAGTTAAATATTATAATTCATTAAAAACGATATCTAGATGGATAGAGCTGCTTACTTCAATGGAGCATATCTTGAAAAGCAAAAAGGATTAATAGTAGATTGGGGAGAGTATTGCCATAACTAAGAATTGTTATATATTACTGAACACTAGAGTTAAATAAGGTTTTATACGTGGCACTAGAAGCAGGTGGTTTTGCTGAGAAATTGGGCAACTATTTTGAGACAAATTGGATTGCCTATCAATTAATAAGACTTCTTGAAGAAAAACTTGCTTATGTCACTATAGAACCCATAGGTACTGATGAAGTAGGTGTAGACGTCATTATTGGAAGACTAGATGGCAGAACAGAACATCATCAATGCAAAGCTGGAAATGGAAGCAATGAATTTTGGACTCTTTCAGCCTTAAATAATACAAGCATATTAAAAAATGCCAAGTTTCAGATCGAGCAAGGTACTAAAGAGTTTAATCTTGTTTCACCATTAACTTGTAAATTGATGTCAGATTTACGCTTAAGTGCATTAAATTACAATGGAGTACCTCAAGATTTTTTAACACACCAAATTAACACCAGCGTAGAAAGACAAAAGGATTTTTCACAGCTATGTACATATCTTGGTTTGGATATTCAACAAGATATGCATTTGGAACGTGCAATTAATTTCCTAGAAAAATTTGTAGTGATCAGTTACGCTGAAGATGCCTATCAACGTAATGAACTACTAGATAAGGCTTCTATACTATTTTTTGACCAACCGATTAATGTGATTAATTTTCTAAAAAATTATCCTGTTGGCTTTAATAGGCTTAGGCAAAAAATTACAGTTTCTCAACTATTAAACGATCTTGAGGCCCACGGTTTCAGTCTAAAAATCACACCTAATGATGAAAGAATCACAACTGTTATTAGACAACTATCAGAAGAATTCGTTAATTCTATTGAACCTCATCTTATTACTCAAAATGTTATCCCACGTCCTGAACTTAATGAAATTGTTCAATCAGTAAATCAAACAGCCGTCACTCTTATTAAAGCAGAAGCTGGTATGGGTAAAGCTTATTTGGCTATTGCCGAGCTCTTTTGGAATGATAAAGAATATGCTTTGTCTCATAAGCATTTTGTAGATTTAGCTATAAATGATCCTCATCCAGCAGTAAAAATGGCGGCATTGGAACTCTTAGCTCCTCTATTAAACTATGATGAAGATTTTGCATTCACCAAATTTCTTGCTTTATGCAACAAAGACCTAAGAATGGTTTGTGGTTATGAGTCACATTATTTTTTCAATAATGGTTTTAAAGGCAAGCATCAGGAAGATTTAATTTCACTTATTTTGAAAATGTTAAGCTCAAAATATCAAGACGTTCGTAAAGAGGCAGCACGCCAAATTTATGCTCGTTGGTATTTTTATGACCTTTTTCAGGAGGAACTCAAAATCATTTTTAATGACACTGGTATTCTAAAAGAAGGTTGCACGTCTGTAGTTAACCAGCTTCTATGTGATGGCCATGGAGATGAAAATTTAGAAAAATTGCAATCATCTTTTGAGATATTGGTTAATGATAACGATGAAGGCATACTGCGTTCAATTAGTAGTACAGTTGGACATGATGAATTTTGGAACAAAACAAATTCAGCAGAACTATTTGAAATATTTGCCAAATCTAAAGCTGCTCATTTTAACCTATATAGTTTATTTCATTATTTTGAAAACAAAGGTGACAGTTATAATCAATATAGCTCATCACTTTTAAAATTAGTTATTAATATAACGACTAACTCAACCATCAACAGTGAATTTAAAAATGAAAGGTTCCAAGACTCAGAAGTTATAAAAGTTGTACAACGTCTTTATGATGAGGCAACAGATGATGAAGATAGTGATACTCTTAACATTTGTTTAGATATATGGGATTACCTATTTCAGTCAGATGCTTATTCTTCACTTGTTTTAAGAACAACCAACCATATAGAAAATGGTCTTCTAAGTTAGATGATAAGCTCATTACATGTCATTTACTCATCGCAAATCCAAAATTACAGTGAAAATCTAGCATTTATAATCATTAAACCGTTCTGATAAGAATTGACTAACTCCCCCCATAAATTTATCATTCCCTTGCTGGCCTACATTGCCAGTCGGTTTTGACAGACCGATCCACACGAGAGCATTAAAGGGCTTATAGCCTTTTTTTGTTTACCCTGTCGTACCCCTCTGCGGTGGAACGGGAGGGGGACGCCTTCGTGCGTGCTGGGTACTTGTGTGACCAGTCTGTCAACCCTCTTTCGTTCTGCCACCATAATTTGACAGTGATTTGGTAGAACTTGTTTAACACACAAGGATACTTATCATGAAAATGTTAGCGCCATCCCTCATCAAAAAATCAGTCCAGATATTGGCTGTTACAGCACTATTTTCTACCTCAAGTCTGTATGCTGCAAGCATCACCGTAAAAGTTAAAAATAACATTCAATGGAGTGAAGAAGCGGCTTTCTTTGCGACTAATAAAGGTAATATTTCTATTTACGCTGTTGACCTTACTCCTAAGCAATATCAGAACCTAAAATCCGTTAAAAAAGGTGATTGCATCCAAATTACCGCCAAAGACCAAAAGTTCGAAAACTATGAAGACATTACCACCATCATGGAATTTCAGAATGCCAAGAAAGTGAGCTGTAAATAACAGTTCATTTTTTGTATGTGTACTTTGGCTGTTTTAGTTATGGTGGTGTCGGCTTTCTGATTATGTTGACCTGAATTTTTCTGTTGCTGTCTCAGGCTGTATTTCATCATACGCTGACTGCGTTTAATCATATCTAAAAAAAGAATAATGAACGGAGTAACAATGAGAATGTATTTATCTGCCCTGTCATTAGTATTGATCGGGGTGTCTGCTGTTGGTTGTGCTAGTAAGGAAGAACGTCAATTTATCAGTGGTTGTAAAACAGGTGGCATTGAAGGTTCAACCTGTAAATGCATTTATAAAAAGCTTGAAGATAAATATGGAGAAGATGGGTTTAAAAATCAACTTTACACCATGAGCCAAACCGAACAATTCCAGAACGATATGGTGCAAAGCACAATGCAATGTATGCGGGAGTAAGCCGATGCGTTTTCTTGCAGGTGTGATCGTTGTCATCATTATTGTGGCATTTCTGGGTCTACCGTTTATTGGTTTTATGATTCTGGTGGGTCTGTTTATGTTGTTGGTTAATTTTGCTGTAGGTGGGGATAAAAAATGAAAGATAGCATTAAAACATGGGTGATTGGTGGATATTTTATTATCGGGTTCTTCTTTGCGGTGTATCAGCATTTTTGGGGACAGTATAACTATAAATCCTTTGCCTACAACATTGGCCAAGGCATTGTATGGCCTGCGGTAATGTTTCCCTCTGTCGGTAAGTTTATTGGTGGGGTATTGATTTTACTCATTATCGGTGCACTAGTTTTACGTTCTAAATAATTTTAATGTCTATTTATAGGAAAAATGTTATGAAAAAATTTACACTGGGTTTAATGCTTTCTGCTGGATTGGTTGCAACGTATCCAACACTGGTACAAGCCAAAGCCAAGGAAGCTACTTGCCAGATTGATGAAGGTGGTCAAACCCGTTACAAGGGTAAATGCAATTTTGAACCACAAGGTGGCGGTAGCTTCTATATTAGTCATCCCAGCTTTGTGAAAAAGGTTCAGGTTGAAGGTTTAATGGTTATTGTGGAAGGTAAAGACCAAGCTGTAGTACAGGCAACTAAAATCGGTGGTGGTGGTTCTATGTGGGGCGAAGCTGTACGTTCACAAAAACAAAAAGCCTGCTGGGCCGGTAGTGATTTTAAAATTTGTGCTTGGTAGTAAATATTCAAAGCATAGGGAGTAAACTTCCTATGCTTTTTTCAAGATAGATCTTTAACACTACACTTAAACAACTCAGCCATGCATGTAAGCTTTCTAAATTGAGCAAACTTTAGTTACATTAAAAATGTTTGATCTGATGGGCAAAGCATATGCTAAAAATATTGGTAGAAATTATCAAGATTGAGAATAAATTAGCTGATATATTTCAATCTACATTGATGTGAAGCAATATCTAATACAACTTATTGAAATATTTAAACCAATTTGGGTTGTGTTTCGAATAAGGCGTATTATGTTAAGTTTAGCAAATATTAATTTATGAAAGAGACTTATCACCTTGAGTAAATTTATTTAGATTTTCTATAAGATACATTAAATTGAAGATTTGTAATCCATCTGATATAAATAAGATTGTAAAATATGAGGTCTTTTAAATGGGCTTACCAAGAGCATTTGTAGGTTTTAGTAGTAGTGATATTCGTTCTTATCATTTAATGAAAGCATGGAAAGCTAATACTCGATTCGATTTCAACTTCTCAGATTGCCAGTTACATACTGCAATTAATTCCACTAATGAAGCTTATATAAAAAGATTATGCCGAGAAAGAATAAATATGGCAGGAACTTTTATATCTTTGATTGGACAAGATACTAGATTTAAGAAAACATTTGTAGAGTGGGAGATTGAAGTAGCTCTAGAAAAAAATTGTAGAATTATTGCTGTCAATCTTGATCGAAATCATCATGATGGAAGACGTATTAATAATTTTTTGACTCCCGAGCCTTTAAAAAATGTAGGTGCTGTCTTTATTCCATTCTCGCCAGATATCCTTGCTTTCGCCTTAGAAGATCATACGAAAAAACCTAATGATAATTATCACTATTTATCTCATGTCTATGAACGATTAGGTTATAAAAAAATTTTAGGTCTTGAATGATGAATAAAGTTCTTAAATTTCCCACATTGTTTTATCAGGCTGATAATTTATCAGACTCTTCTCAGAAAAATTATCTATTAAATATTAAATTAACTTTTATTTTGAGCTTAGTAAGTGCTGTATTAGGATTTTTTGGATTAACGAGCTCTAATTTTGCCTTTACTAGTGCAGCTTTAATATTTTTTTCAATACTTGCTACAATTTACTTAGTACTATCTAAAAAAGACCAAACTTGGTATAGATCTAGAGCACTCGCAGAGTCAGTGAAATCTATATCTTTTAAATATGCTACTGGTGCTGAACCATTTTCTTTACAACTAGAAGCTAAAGTTGTGGATGACAATATTATAGATAAATTAAATGCTTTATTAAAAGAACACCAACAATTATCTGAAGATTTTTGTCATATTGGATCAAATATAAATTATATAACTAGTGAAATGAAAACTATTCGAAATCAAAATTTTGAGGAAAGAAAAGATTTTTATCTTAAACATAGGATTCAAGATCAACTAGATTTTTATAATGTAAATGCAGAAAAGAATCGAAAAAAATCAAAAATCTGGTTTTCTGTAATGATTATATTTCAAATTTTAGCAATGTTATTTGCAATCCTAAGAGCTAAATATCCAGAAATAAATATTTGGCCTGCAGATGTATTTTTATTAGCTAGTTCATTTGTATTTACTTGGTTGGTTACTAAAAAACATAGAGAGTTATCCGCTAGCTATAGACTTACTGCATTTGAGATTTCTAAAATTAAGGAGAAATTTTTAAATATTTCAGATGATAAAGAATTTGAGATATTTGTAGCAGATAGTGAAAATGCATTTTCTCGAGAGCATACGCAATGGTTAGCTAGACAGGATAGTCTATAATATGTCCATCCCAACAGATCAAAACTTAAATAAGGTTTTTATTAGCTATGCTAGTGAAGATTACAACAGTGCAAAAAAAATTTACGACTTCCTGAATTGTACAAACTATGAACCATGGCTAGATAAAGAAAAGTTATTACCAGGACAGAATTGGGATTTAGAAATAAAGGAAAATCTTTCGGCCGCTGACTTTATTATTATTTTAGTTTCGACTACTTCATTAAGAAAAAGAGGATATATTCAAAAAGAATATAAACTTGCAAGAAGCTTAATGGAATATAAGTTAAATAATGATATTTATATTGTTCCCATTACTTTAGAAGATAACCTTACAGATATAAATTTCAAGCATATACAACATATTTTTATTGATGATGTGTACTTTGAGAAAAAAATTCTTGATAGCCTAAATTTACAACGTAGAAAATATTTTCAAGAAAACCATAAAATTAATTCAATAAATGATACTTATATTAATCAAGAAAATAGATATAAATTTAACATAAACGATTTCAAAATTGATTTCCTCTGTGAATTTCCTGAATTTATTGATAATCATTTTTTTGATGCGAATGAAATAAATAACGTAATTCAAGGAAAAATTATAGAAGAAATATTTGAGTATAGAAATTTCGTTTTAGAAGATCCTGAATACTTTGAATCAGATGTGATGAGAAGTTCAAGTTTTGATTTGCAAATTATTGGAAATATAGTTTTCATATCAAATAACATCATAAGTATATGTATTTCAATAAATTCTTATTTTGGTGGAGTGCACCCTAATACTTATATAAAATCCATTAATTTCCAAATTCCCCCCTTAAGAACATTAAAATTTAATAATCTATTTAAAGATTATCGAAGTTGGGACGAAACGTTAATTTTATTAAAAAAATATACTACTTTTGAAGGTTTGACAGAATATTTTCAGTATATAAATGAGGAAAATATTATTTTTTCCATTACAGAAGATTTTTTAATAATAGAATTAGCAAACTTTGTGCCTAGAGTAATCTTAGCTGAAGCCAGAATTGAAATTCCCATCAAGGAAATAGATTTACAGGTTAAATAATAAGTATAGATCTTTTCTATAAAAATTTTTTATTTAATATAAAATCTCAACTGCGAAAAAACCTAGATCAAGATCTAGGTTTTTAGATTTTAAAATAGCCATTAACTAATTTTTCTATAGTTGATTTCATATCCGGCATCACTTAGCATGTGAGCCACAGACATTCGCCAATCTTTATAACTATGATCTGTATATACAACACCATTCACATCCCCTGGCATTTCAATATGACCTTCCTTTTTTACTAAGCAAATAACTTTTTCACGAGTATATAAACCTATTAATAAACCATGTTCAAAAACAACATTTTGCCTAGCTCTTAATTTATATTCATTTTCGCCAATAGCTTTACCTTCATCATCAGGTGTATATAAAACAATCCCAAATCCAATAGAAGGGTCTTTTGTATAACGTTCTAATTTCTCTATGATTGTAAGACTAGCATCATGTTGTTCTCTAAGAACTATTGGTTCAATTGTTTGAGCAGATAAAAAAGCTTTTACCTCATTTATCAATGCATCATCATGACCATGAACAATGAATACTTTAGATGGAGTAATCTTCTTATTTTTTTCCACTAAATTAGAAACTTCTTTTTTTGTTCCTTTCGCATATATTATTAATTCTTCTGTTATTTCTTTTTGCTTTAGAATTGCTGACTCTAAGTCATTAGAATAAAAACCAATCATAACAACACCAGATGCTCGATCTTCTGCCCTGCGTGTATTAGCCTGTTGTTCTTTTAGAACTTCACCAGATATTCCACTAGAAAAAATACGTAAACGTTCAATATGCTCAATAGAAATAGTGCGTCCATTAATTAAAATAGGTTGTCCAATCTGATAGGGCTCAGCGTATTTATTAATTACGTCTTCTAAATTTGTTAAATCTGATTTAATTTCGACTTTATCCCATTCATTCTTATGATGTTTTTCGCCTAATTCTAAAATCACATGATAATACATAAGTTTAATACCATATCTTTATTAAATTATCCTAAGTATATAATAAATTTGAAAAATAAATTATCTATTTAACACAAAATATCTTATGCGAAATAAAAATTTTTTGCTCAATTGACTACATCATACTGACCATTTACAACACAACTATTCCATGCTCTGTACAAATCAAAAAATAAAGGGATTTTACTCCCTCTATTTGTCCTCCCGTTGTGCAATCTTCAACTCTAACCAGTCGTAGATTTCCTGTGACACCCAGCCAATACGTGTTTCCGTTAAATGTACTGGTTTTGGGAAAC
Organism: Acinetobacter qingfengensis; assembly: GCF_008693185.1. Taxonomy (GTDB): domain Bacteria; phylum Pseudomonadota; class Gammaproteobacteria; order Pseudomonadales; family Moraxellaceae; genus Acinetobacter; species Acinetobacter qingfengensis. The sequence continues at coordinate 50,229 of NZ_VXKN01000011.1, read as the reverse complement.
TCGCATCGTAATATTGCGATGTCGGTTTAATTAGTTCATAGATGGTGGAACGGCTCAAAGCGGTTACTTCAACCACAGCTTTGATGTTAAAGATACGATATTGATAGTCAGTGGATGCATTCATGTAATTTCTCCGAAATGTGATCGAGAGCGGTTTCTCTCGATACAAATCGGTGTTCTGTATTTTTTAACCTTGAGTTGTGATTCAGGCTTAGTTCACTGCCTTGACACTTTGCCGTAATCCCTGTGTTAACTGCATCACAGGATTATGTTCAGCATGCTCCTTGTTATGCTGTGTTTTCGTGTTTTGTCGCTGCTGCCCTTCTACATATGAATCATTTGCCTGTTCACTCATTTCAGGATAAAACTCCTCAGCAATCTGTAGTCCTTCATCCTCCTGTAATTCAAATACAGCATTGTTAAAGCCTGCTTTGGCAATAAAGTCCAAAGCCTCCTGATAAAATCCAGCATCCTTACTTTGTTGATCCACCTCTTTCGCCATGTGAATGGCGTCTTTAAGACACAAGCCATCCCGTAAGGTTAAATCCACGTAATACACAGGAGTACGATAACTTTGTGTGGTGGATTTCCCTCTTAAGGTCAGTTGTAATGGTAAACATGACAATAGTCCGCAAGATGCCGCATGGTAATAATTCAATCGTGCTGCCAGTGTGCGAATACTGTTATAACCTGTGGTTCTAAAAATAAATGTACCCAGTTCATCACTGTCATCCAGATTGACATGTAATCGGCCATAGGGTTTACATTGCCCTCCTTGTGCCAGTGGGCATAAATCAGGTGATGGACATGGCAATTGTTCTACGCCCTGTTGCGTGAGGCGTTGACAGCTTTCGCCATTACCGACACAGACAGGACGTCCTGTTTGACGGTCAAACAAGGTATATTCTGCTCTTAGATTGAGTTCAGGGTCATTAAAGATCATGCGGACGGGAATGGTTCTGAGTTTGCCATTTTGTGCTTTGGCTCTAAGCTGCTCATCCAGTGGATGCTTGACCCAGCCATCCTTATTTTGGATCTGACTGGTAATGGTAAACTGGTCATCCTTTTCAGGCAGTCGTTTACCGTTCTTTTCGACTATTTTACCGATACTGATACGCCCCAACACAGGTGGGGTAATGGCTAAACCTTTAATCATGATGATTGTCCTTGATTGTATTTATTTACGGATTCCCCAAATCTATTGAATGCACTACCCCTACACCCTATTTTTAAACAGCCTAAAAAAACGATTTCCAATCACAGGTCATGGGAGAAATTATTGTGCGATCATAAACAATGCAAAGCTGCGCCAACGCCCTTTCTTTATATTTGAAGGAAGGGCAAATGGGGTGGTTTTGCAGATTTTTTAAATTTGGGAAATAAATAAGTAAACGTTTGCTGTGATAAAAATCTGTTTAATATTTCATTGATGCAGATAGAAGATTTACGCTTTTGCAGGATAGACATTAAAACGTCGACTGCCGTGTCGGGTTTGTGGATACTGTTGCAGTAGTTCAGGCTGTTGTTTCAGTAACTGCTTATGATCCAATACGATACTGTCTTTGGATTTTTTCCATGTCACACTGCCTTTGCTAAAGACGGCTCGTTCAGCATCTTTCATCAAGGATTGAATACGATGCTTGAGATAATCATACTTGGTCTGATGCTGTGCCAGTTGCTGCTCTTCCAACAGTAAATCACTAAATAACTGGTCTACACCCTCTAACGTACTAAAATCAACGGTTTCTAGTGGGACATGTTCAGGATATAAAAGCTGTAAAGCTTTGGCCGCAGATTCACTGGCATCGACACTCGGTGGAATATCCCGTTCCACACAATCCCAGAAGATGCGTTCACTGGCAATTAAACGCTGGATCACAATGTCATTGCGTTCTACCTTAAAGATTCTGGCTTCATGTCCACAGAACAAGGCACAGATATGTGCTGCCTGTTTGCCTGTCACGGCCAATTGATGTTGTACCTGTATCAAGACATATAACGGCACACCTTCTTTCCAGTGTTTAATGCCCCATTCACCGATGGATTTACATTCCAAGACTTGTACATCATCACATCCCACTACGGCATAATCCAGATTAGCCAGCATAAAGGCTTTGTCGATATCGGCATGTTGTAATACTGCATTGACTTTTCGGACTTTATGACCTGTCTTGTGCTGATAGTATTTGGCAATCAAAGGTTCCAGTTGTTGTCCCCAATATAAAGGAGAATAACGATGCTCTGTCGGTTGCTGGGCTGGACTTGGCATGCGTCCTGTTTTTAGCATCCACAGTTCCAGCATTGACTGATGCGGATTGAGTCCACAGGCTGCGGCAGCATCACTACTGCCAATGCCTTGTTGACGTATCGTTAACCAGTCCTCTCTGGACATTGATTTTGTATTAATCAAGCGTTTGGCTCTGTTGGATAAAGATTGACGAGATGGATATTGCTGCTTGATGGAAGTTTGGTTAATAGATGATGGATTTAAAGCAGAAACAGAACTTGTAGGAATCACTGATGATAAATGGGTGCTGGATGCTAAAGTAGTAGATGTGCTATTCATGAAATACTCCAATTCTGTAAAAAATTAAAATGTCGGCATAAAAAAGCCACATCGGGGGTGATGTGGCAAAACAAGGAATCACCTGTCAATAACAATTTAAATTGATGTTAAATCGTACTTAGGCAATAAACTGAAGTGCCTGTTGTACACTGCGCTGTTTGAGATTGGCACCAGCCCCAAACCATGCTGAATCCAGTCGATGGTCACGACTCATGGCTCTGCGTTCATGGTCGATGTATTCCGTCATGGAACACAGTAAACCATAAGCGGTATTCTTCGCTGAACTCAGTTCTGCACCGCGTCCCTGACCATTAAACATCTGCATCACTTTGGACATGGCTTTGCCATTGGGTTCGGATTTAGGACTAGTATTACTGCCATCCAGTTTGGCTTTATCCGCCACATCCCGATAAAACTGAATGATATTTTCCTCCTGATCAAGGATGCTCATATTGCTATTGTTGAATACGGCATCGAAATAGGCTACGGCTTCCCCCTGCGAGACTTTGCGCTGGCTCAGTTGTTTCATCTGGTACATGTGTTCATCCCATGCCTGTACTGAAATACCCAGTTGCTGTTTCACCGCTTCGGCATCGAATTTGGTACTGTGTGGCACTTTAACCGTACCTGTATTGTTTGCCTGTCCCTGTAACCGAGGATTAGACTTTGTTCTATGAACCAACCTTGATGAACGATGAATCGACATCAAGTCAAAGTAACCTTGTAGCATCGGTGAATATTCAGTTTCAGGATCATAAATATCATGAGCAAGCTGTAGGTAATCTTCAAGTAAGAAATGAACTTCTTTCCAGTGATATTTTCCTGAACAAATATTCAGCATCAAATCTTCAATTTCAATCAGTGTTTCATTATGGTTCATGTCTGTATCTCCTATGGGTTAAAACCATAAGAGAGATGAATCTGTAATTTATTGCCTCAAGCTAGCGTGATACTGGTGATAGTTATTCTGTCCATTCAATCATGAGATTTTCTAGTTTGAATATTCTGAAAGATGAATTATCCATAGGTGTACACTCGTATGATTTATAGATTTTTTTACTAAGATGATTTTTTAACATGTACTGAGTAGATCTAGATTGATAAATCATTGATTTGTTATAGATATGGTTAATTAGATAGAGTTATTATTAATATTAATTAAATTTAAATCCTAGCAACCTACTAAGACCATTGCGATAATAAAGATTGTATGAGAGAGAGCATCAAAGCCTTATACTATAAGGCTTTTAAAGTATCCAATGAGATTATTATTATTTTACGAACACAACGACAATACAAACCAAAGTTACGGTCATTCAATGAATTAAAAATCCGACCAAGTCTTGGCTATTTCAAAAACGACCATCCAATGATATCTACATCAACCTAGTCTGTACTTATTTATTGTTCTACAGATAAGCCTCATGTTTTGAAGCTAAGGCCTTGCCTTCAATAACATCTAAAGTTGCAAACTATTCGTCATCGGGAACACTGACTACATGAGTAACAGACAGAGTATTTTTCTGGCGCGGTTGATACTCTGCTCGACCTTTTAAAAAAACATTGTTAGATAGTTTTTGATACAGTGATTCATTACTCAGCAAAAATGTATAAGCAGCATAGTGATCCGCAACATTCTTAATAAAAACTGGTTTTAATTCAGTGCTGCTATGATAAATAGTAAATCGTTCATGATTGAGTTCATGCAGTCTTGCCATTACAGGCCGTATCTGACTACGCAACCGACCGTGTTTTAAATATTGCAAATACTGCTGTAAAGAGTCTGGCTTGGTTGTACGAGATGTTGGGTTATTTTTCTTAGAAACATTTTTTTGCAAAATCTTTTCTTTCATTTGAATGTAGCCTTCCCAATACTGCGCAATTGGCAAGACACGCTCTTCCTGATGATCAATAATATCAAGTGACTCTTCTTCATGTCTAAAGATAAAGACCAGATCAACTTTGGGTTTATCCAAGCTAATATAACTACCGATATATCCAACTAAATGCCCTCCAACCCTCCTCGGCGAACGCTGAATATTTTTAAGGAAATCAGACAACAATAATGAGAAGGCTTTATACCGATCAACAGAATCTGATAGAACATCAGTAGAGCCATCATATACTGTAAAATCATACCAAAGCTGAAATCGACATAACCAGACATCTTTCTTTAAGCTTTGCCGTAAATAGCGTGTTCCCGACTCTTTATTCTTGAGCACATTTAATATGATCTGCTTCTCCTGCTTAATAATATCTGCTGTATTGGCGACAACATGTAGTTCTTTTAAATGCCTGCAAATACCAGAAAAAGTATCTTTTAAAGATAAATTTATCATTTGGGTAAGGCGATCTGATGGAGCAATACTATGATGATCTTTCCAAAATTGAATAAAAGCGGTAATGCGCCAACTTAACTGTTGATGGTACTGCTCTACAAAATCCATATCGAGAGCACCATTACCCCCCTCTTTTTGAGCAGCTACTAGGCATTCAATCCAATTAGCAACATCAAGATATTGTTTTTCAACTAGACTTAAATGGGTCATCGGTTTAGTTGATACTGCATTGAGATGCTCTATGGAGATATCAGTCAACAGACGATAGTACCTCAACATCTGCATCAACAATTCAATTTTATTTAGGGCATCTACCTGCTCTAATGACCAGCCATATTGTTCTTTTTGCTCAGCATACAACTTACGTAGATCCTGTAACTGTGTTTGTATGGATGATGGTAATTCTCTGTCATGCCAAATAGGCTTGTCTTTTAAGATAGCGATCACATCACTTTCTTTAAAGTACTGTGAAGCCTCAGGCAATACGGGTATTGATAAATTTCGCACTTCTTGATACAGAGTTTTATCTGTTTGAATTTCATGCTTTGACTGTTTTTGTTTTACTAAATTTTTATCTAATTTTTTAGCATAAAGTCTAGTCCCAGCCTTACTATCCACTAACTTATTTCTATAAAAATCATGGCTAAAATTTTCACTAATCATTAAGTCTTTATAGTAAAAGCAATTTAGTAGCCAGTATTTAAAATCATGTAGGGCTTTCTTAGATAAGTTCAATATGCCTACAGCCGACTTATCCTTAAATTTTCGTTTTATTGCATCATTTAAATTTCGAACATAAACTTCAATAGGTGCTGTGCCAATAGATATTTCAATCACCTGCTGAATAGTCTCAAACAATTGTGGTAATTGTAAATTTTGGGAATATTCCAAGACTATGATCATATCCATGACCATGACATTACTCATACGGTAGTCATAGTCGATAAAGTACATCAACACATCAGACGTATTCCGAATGTAGCCTTCTAAACTTCGAAATATAGGGGTTAAATGAATATTCATGAATGATCTTGACCAATCCTTATCACGATCTAAAAGATTGAAATCAACACTGAGGTAAAGTATATAAACTTTTTTAAGTTTCTTATTTTCTTCGATCTCTTGAAAGGCCTCCAAGGCTTCTTGATAATTGCTTAAAATCTCAGTGTATTGCCGATTAATTCTAGCTTTAGAGCTATTTAGCGTAGACGTATACGAATGCTTGTTTTTATTTACAGTCGTAATATTTTGTTCCAGACCCTGTTTTGTTAAGAAGACTTCATATTGTTCAATGCAGTCAAAAGCAGCATCAACTGGAAAAGTCTCTTGTGTCCATGCATCACCCGCCTTATTAAATGGCGCATCTTGATGAAATTGCAAATATTGCAAAAAACTAATGACCAATCCACTAAAACTATGGTTGCTGGCATACTCAAGCAAGACATTATTTAGACGTAATGATTCAAAGAACTCAAGTATGGACTGAATTGTAGATTGATCTTGATGTTTAATAGCATCTATATATTCATCCTTTGTGGGCTTGGCTTTGTTAAAAATACCCCGAATACTTCGTTGTAAGTTCTCCAACATCACAATAGTTTCAAAAAAAATACCATGAGCGTCTTCCTTGCCTAAATGTTCTCGCCATACTGAAAACTTTCGATCATACCTGACTTTTTTTAAGAACTTAAAAACCTCCTCATCACCAACATACGTTAAGAGATTGCTTGCATTTTGATTAAGCTTATCCTGCTGCTCTAATTCCTCCACAACCCACTCTCCTCACATATCACTTAAAGCTAGAAACCAATCATTTCACCACAGGAATAGTCGAGCTAAAACTGGGGCACCTTATCATTGAAATTGTAAATATACATAGATAGATGGAAATCTGTATAAAATTGAATATAATTTATCAAAGTACTACAGTATATACCTTAGATTGATTTAAAAACAAAATAAACAATACTAATATTCCGTATATTACAATTGATAAATTCAGTTATTTTATAATCTAAATCCGTATATTTATGCATATCTATTCCTTATATTTTTCTTAAAAATGAGAGACAAATATGCATAAAAAAATCCGCCTTGATTGGCGGATTAAGAAATTTAAATAACGATTCAAATATGATTAGAGGAAATTTGAACTTTAAACATACGCCTCTAAAAATCAATGACGACGGATGAAGCACTACGTTGTGCTTCTCCATGATATACAACTTCAATATTATTCCCATCTGGGTCAATAACAAAGGCAGCATAATAGCCTGAATGGTAAGATCGTTCAGCAGGCTCACCATTACTTTGACCACCATGCGCCAGTGCTGCAAGATAGAAAGCATTCACCGTCTTTCGATCTTTCGCCTGAAATGCTAAATGATGACGACCTGTAAGCATACCTTGTGCTGCTGGGCTATCTAATGAAGATACCACCAATTCATCTGCCCAAAAATAATCGTCCGTAGTGGTAATAATGGGAATATCTAATACAGTCAACACTGCTGTATAAAATTCCTGACTTGCTTTAAGATCACGAACCACCAGTTGAATGTGATCAATCAACCGTCCTCGATGTAATTGAGTACTCATATTATCTCCTTGCTAAGGCCGAATTAAGAGGATGCTTAAAACAACGGCTATGTAAGTTGAATTATGCAAACGATGAACAACTACCTATCTATTGATACACACCACATGGGAATATCCTAGATAGCTGAGTGCGTTATTGCTTTGATCAATTTAAAACTTAATCCGTAAACAGGGTGTCTTTAAAAAATCAGAAATGATCAACTTGATAGTATAAGATTTAAAACATTAGTACGATTTAGGAGTTTAAATTTCCCATAAAATAAAACTTGAAATAAACCACTACTGTCCAAATTCGTCCGAATACATCTTATTTATATTGATTCAATCAAAAGTTTTATGTGGGTTACAATGTGGGACAAAAGCGCAGATAAAAAATAAGCCCTTGTAAAAACAAGGGCTTATTTAGATATTTGGCGGAAGCGGTGAGATTCGAACTCACGGAGGACTCACACCCTCGTCGGTTTTCAAGACCGGTGCATTAAACCGCTCTGCCACGCTTCCATGAGCGCAAGAATACAAAGCTTTTTAGAATTACTCAAGCAATTTTTATCACATAGACTTTAAATGCATATTGAATGAACAATTTTATTGATGAGCAAGAAAATGTTCAAATTTTAATAACTTATTCAAATAAATCTATAAAAATGTAATTAAGCTGAATTAAAAAACTTTGTTTTTTATACGTGCCGTTGTATAAAAGCATATATTTAATCAATCAGATAAAGCCAAGGTATAGCCATGAACCATCCAAGTGACATTCGTTATGCATCTACCCATGAGTGGGTTCGCGTAGAAGGAGATCTTATTATTACTGGGATCAGTGATCATGCACAAGATGCTTTAGGTGATTTGGTTTATGTAGAAGCCCCCGAGGTAGGTCAAGAAGTAATAGCAACCGAACAAGCAGGGATTGTCGAGTCAGTAAAAACCGCATCTGATATACACGCCCCTATTTCTGGTATTGTGGTTGAAGTAAATACTTCACTTGAAGATGATCCTGAAACCATCAACGAAGATCCGTATGGAAAAGGTTGGATTTACAAAATTAAGCCTCATAATATTGCTGATGTAGAACATCTATTAAGTAATACTGAGTATGAAGCAGGTTTATAAATAACATAAAAATGGCTTCCGAAACTGGAAGCCATTTTGCATATCAAAGATAACTAAAATTTAAGGCTCAAACCTAAACCATAATACATGCCATCTTGTGCATGATCCTGATCAATCCATGTTTTATAACCTTTGTCATAACGATAAGAAATATCAACAAAAGGCATCACTGTTTTGTTAATTTCATAGCGTGTCTGAATACCACTTTGCAATTCACTTAATCCTGTTTTACGTGCAATTTTTTGCTTATCATTTAATATAAGCGTTACATTTAAATAAGGCTGACTAATCAATTTCTGTGTAAACAAAAAATCTCGTGATGTTTCCAGATTCAACTGACTCTGTTGATCACTGACAGCAAAACTTAGATCAGTTTCAAAAAAATAAGGCGCTAAGCCGTGCAAACCCATTACCAATAAGCCATCATCCTGTTTTAAATCAAGATTATTCTGATATTTAAATCCTATTTGTATGTCCCAGAATTCAGCAAGATAATGACTATATAATAAGGCTATATCATAATGTGATTGCACCGATTCGGTTTTATTTAAATGACCTTGAATAAACAGTTTGTTCTCATCTGTACCTATCCAGCTTTTTAATTCAGATTGTAATAAACCATGATCTGTCCCATTCCACAGCCATTGATTTTGTAATGTAGTGGCTTGATAAATTTCATTACCGTGTAAATGTTGATGTATTTGCTGTGAATCTGAACTGAAGGATCTGGTATTTTTCTGTTGCTTAGATTCTGCTTGTGACATATCCACGATCTGTTCATGCTGAGTATGCATGGAATGATCATGTTGCATCATATCTTGCGCACTCACTGGACTGGACAGAAATAATGTAATGACTGTAGAAAATAGCATTGTTTGTTCAATATTTTTAGTGATGTACATGATGTTCTCCCTGCGGTAATGCGATAACTGCTGGTTGTTGAGCAGGATCGACCTGTGCAACCACGAGTTTAGTCATCATGCCTGAGGTCATGTGATAAAGAAGATGGCAATGCAATGCCCATTCCCCTAATTCATCAGCAGTTAATAACACACTAACCGTTTTGTTTGGCGGTACAATCACCGTATGTTTATTTGGTAAATTTTCTATTTTTTGTCCATTTTCAAGCTGTACGAACATGCCATGTAAATGCATTGGGTGTGCCATCATGCTGTCATTAATAAATTTTAAACGTACACGTTCGCCATATTTGACTTGTAATGGCTGTGCCTGACTGTATTTTTTACCATTTATTGTCCATAAATAACGTTCCATCGATCCACCAAGACGGATTTCAATGGTTTGCTCTGGTATTCTTAAATCTTGCTGTGAATCTAAAGATTGTAGATCTGAATATTTTAAGGCAATCAAACCTTGTGGAGTTGAAGCATTACTCCAGCCTTGTACAGAATTTTTCTCAGTATGCATTTGCTCATGATTGCTCATCATCTGACGCATTTCATGCTGGCTCACTGATTCAGACATCGCCATTTTTTGTGTTGAAATCTCGGCATGCTGCATTGCTGTATGTTGCTGGTGTGAGATCTCTGACATCGGCATATCCTCCATACTTAATAGCGCACGTGGACGATGTATTGGTTCTGGTTGAGGTTTAAATTGTGTATTTTTTGCCAGTAAAGTCGCCAATGCAAATCCACTTCGGTCAATGGATTCTGCTTGAATTTGATACTGATTTTGCTTAGGTTCTACCAGCACATCATAAGTTTCCGCGGTTCCAATGCGAAATTCATCGATATTCACTGGTTTGACTGGTTGCCCATCAGCACTCACAACCGTCATTTTTAGATTGGGAATACGTACATCAAAAAATGACATGGCCGAAGCATTGATAAAACGCAAACGAATTTTATCACCAGAATTAAATGTACCTGTCCAGTTTTGCTTAGAGGTTTTCCCATTGGTTAAAAATGTGTAACCTGTGACATCAGATAAATCGGTTTTTAACATTCGCATCTGATTCCACATTTTACGATCTTGCCATGTTTTTTGAATGCCTTGGTGACGGAACTGTTGCCAAACATCTCCAAAAGTTTCTCGCTGGTTTTGATAATATTCTGCTGATTTTTTCAGATTATTCATGATTTTCTGCCCCGAACTCGGATGAAATTCGGATAACATCACCACATAATCCTGTTGTGTTTTTTCTTGGGCAGTTAAAGGTATATTACCTTTAGGATAAACAATAAATGCCCCATACAGTCCATCTTGTTCCTGTGCTTTATTATGTGCATGATACCAATAGGTACCATTTTGCCGAATTTTAAAACGATAGGTAAATTGTCCATGCGCAGGAATTCCCTTAAATCCACTGAGTCCAGGGACGCCATCCATGACCGCAGGTAGTAATAAGCCATGCCAATGTAAGGCGGTTTCTTCCTTACTTAAATGATTATGAACAACAATGACAGCCTCATCCCCTTCTTCAAATGTCAAAGTAGGTGCAGGAAATTGTCCATTTACTGTTAATTTTTTGCTGAATTTACCATTAATATTGACATTCCTCTCATCAATAATCAGATGATATTCCTTTGTCTGAGCAAAAATAAGCTGCGTCCAACACAATGCAAAAGCTGCCAATAAATATGGCATGATCGATTTCATGATGATTTTTCCTAAAATAAAGTCTAAAAAATTAAAGATTTTTTAAAGCTTTAAACTCTAGGTGGGCGCAGCAATGGAGAGGAAATGTATGTAGTACGATTAAACTGATACAACACGTTTAATGTGGTTTCAAAACTGGCTGATTGATTCGGTGCAGATAAAACAGACTGATTCAACAATACATAAGAACTACTGCTACAATGCCATGAACTACAATCCTGACAGTGATATTGCGTATGCTGCTGATCATTGATCGTCAACTCATCCATACAAATGTTGGTATGTTGGGAATGCTGATATTGAGAGTGTCGCTGCTGCTCATGGCAGTTTTGGATAGACTGTGCAATATGAAGCATATCATGATGATTAAGGGTTTCTATATGTTCAGATTGGGTGCTGATCAGATGAGTAGTCAAGTATTGATGAGTCATTGCTGAACTGACATGACTCGTTATCATCATAAAAAACATGATGATTAAACTTATCAATTGGCGACTGACAGATAATTTTAGCATCAAATCCAAGATCAACATTTAAAATAAAGCACGATAGGCGAATATCATAACGCATCAACGAAACTGCTGAATAGTGATTGACAGTAAATTTTACATGATTTTAAACATTTACAATTTCTATTGGGGCAAGCTTCAACCAAATTATTCTATCGGATAAGCAAATAATGGATTTACAATAAGCTGGCATCCAGTAATGCCTGAGTATATGCTGTTTTGGGTTGCTCAAATAATTGTTCTGTCCTTTGAAATTCCATCACCTGACCATGATGTAAGACCAGAATATGTTGACACAATGCTCTGACCACAGCCAAATCATGACTGATAAATAAGTAACTGAGCTGAAATTTCTGTTGTAAATCACGTAATAATTTAACAATAGATTGTTGTGTACTACGATCCAGTGCTGATGTTGGTTCGTCCAGAATAATGACTTTCGGCTGCAAAATTAAGGCACGAGCCAGCGCAACGCGTTGGCGTTGGCCGCCAGATAATTGATGTGGGTAACGCTGGGCAAATGCTTCCGGTAACTCGACCTGAGTCAATGTTTGCAATACTTTTTGCTGAATTTGTAACTTGCTAAGTCCTTGGAGTTGTAATCCTTCACCAATCAACTGAGCCACATTTAAACGAGGATTTAAACTGCTTAACGGATCCTGAAAGACAATTTGAATATATTGTCGATAAGGTCTAAGTTGTTTTTCGTTATATTGATCCAAACGTATATCATTTAACTGAATCTGTCCTGTACTTTCAATTAACCGCGTAACGGCCAATGCTAATGTACTTTTGCCTGAGCCACTTTCTCCAACAATACCAATGGATTGTCCTTGCTGAAGTGTTAAGCTAAGTGGGTGTAATGCAGTAAAGTATGCATGAGTGCGATTAAATATTCCGGATTTAATTGGAAACCGTACTTGAAGATCTTGTAGTTCAAGTAATGCCAATGCATCCGGACGATAAGCCAATGCCTGTCCAAAATCCTGATTAAGCAGAAGTCGAGTATAATCCTGTTCTGGATGTGCGAAAACTCTAGCGATATCGCCCTGTTCGATCAATTGACCCTGTTGTAATACCATAACTTGATCAGCATATCGACGTACCAAATTTAAATCATGACTAATTAACAACATGGCCATTTGCCGTTGTTGTTGCAATGTCTTAAGTAAATCAAGAATTTGGACTTGTAAATTGACATCTAATGCTGTCGTTGGTTCATCAGCAATTAAAACATCAGGTTCCTGAGCCAGCGCCATAGCAATCATCACACGTTGTCGCTGCCCACCAGACAATTGATGCGGATAGCGTTTCAACTTTTCTTCCGCATCACTTAAGCCAACATCCTGAAGTAAATCTAGAACTTTTTGTCGAACTGCGGCTTTAGACATGCCATTTAAGCGCAAGGTTTCACCAATCAAATGTTCAACACGATGCAAGGGATTTAATGCTGTCATTGGCTCCTGAAAAATCATAGCAATTTTCTTGCCCCGGATTTGAGTTAGCTCCTGTACATTACATTGCAGTAAATCACGCCCTACAAACTTGACCTGTCCTGAAATTTTCAGTTGATCGGGTAATAACCCTAAAATTGCCAAACTGGTAATAGATTTTCCGGAACCACTCTCCCCAACCAAAGCCAGAGTTTGTCCTGCATATAAACGAAAACTTAAATTCTGTAATAGCGTTTGCTGCTCAGTAGTAATAGATAAATGCTGAACATCCAGTAATGGCGTATGCTTATCGTTTTGGGTCAAATGCATCGCGCAATGCCTCCCCGATATAAATCAATAATGACAATACAATTGCCAAGCTAAAAAATCCGGAAAGTGCTAACCACGGTGCATTTAAATTATTTTTTCCTTGTTCCAGCAATTCACCCAGTGATGGTACATCAGGAGGTAAACCATATCCAAGAAAATCCAATGCTGTCAGCGCCGTGATGTTAGCAGTCAAAATAAATGGCAATTGCGATAAACTAGAACTTAAAGCATTGGGCAAAATATGTCTAAAAATGATACGATGATCAGGCGTACCTAACGCACGAGCAGCCCGCACATAGTCAAAGTTTCTAGCGCGTAAAAATTCTGCCCGCACCAATCCAACCAACGCTGTCCAGCCAAAAAATAACATAATCAAAAATAACCAATACACATTAGGTGTAAACATACTGACCAAAATAATGACCATAAATAATTGTGGTAAGCCACCCCAAACTTCCAATATGCGTTGACCTGACAGATCAATCCAGCCACCATAATATCCCTGAATAGCACCAACAATAATACCCAATATTGCAGAAGCAAAGGTTAAACATAATCCAAACAATAGAGAAATTCTTAATCCATATAAGACACGTGCCAGAACATCACGTCCCTGATCATCTGTCCCTAGCCAGTTTTGGGCAGTTGGTGGTGATGGTACAGGAACAGCCAGTTGTAAATTCGGTGTATCATAAGAAAATGCAATCAACGGATTAAGCATCCAGCCATCATGTTGATGAATCAATTGTTGTACAACCGGATCTTTATAATCTGTTTCTGTTTCAAATACCCCACCAAATGTGGTTTCAGGATACTGTTTAAATACCGGAAAATACCAATGATTCTGATAAGACACCATGATTGGTTTATCATTAGCAACCAATTCTACTGCCATCGACAATATAAAAATTAGGAAAAAAATAATGATACATCCCATACCTAGTCGATTTTTTCTTAATCGCTGTACAGCTTGTTGTATCAGTGGCGACATTATTTTGCTCCCCGGGATTCAAAATCAATACGCGGATCAATCCATTGATAAATCACATCACTGATCAACCTTAGAATTAGTCCCAGCAAAGTAAAAATAAATAAAGTGCCAAAAATAACCGGATAATCCCGTTGAGTAACAGCTTCAAATCCAAGTAAGCCCAAACCATCCAGATTAAAAATAATCTCCACAAACAGATTGCCGACAAAGAAAATCCCAACCAAAGCTTCAGGTAAACTTGCAATAACAATCAACATGGCATTGCGGAATACATGCCGGTACAAGACACGATTTTCACTCAATCCCTTGGCACGGGCAGCAAGTACATATTGCTTGCTTAATTCTTCCATAAAAGAATATTTGGTGAGATAAGTCAAACTGGCGAATCCGCCCAGCACCATTGTAAGAATCGGTAAAGTCATGTGCCAGAAATAATCCTTGATTTTACCCCAAAAGCTTAAATCACTAAAATTATCTGAAATTAATCCCTGTAACGGAAACCACTGCCAGTAGCTTCCTCCAGCAAAAAATACAATCAATAAAACACCAAATACAAATGTGGGTACTGCATAACCAATTGCTAATAATAATGATGTGGTTTTGTCTATCAGTAATCCATCTGCTCGTGCTTTTTTAATTCCAAGTGGAATTGAAATTAGATAAATAAGTAAAAAACTCCATAAGCCTAAAGAGACACTCACAGGCAGTTTATCTTTAATCAAGTCAATAACCGGCTTATCCTTAAAAAAACTATTGCCAAAATCCAGTCTAAGATAGCCTTTGAGCATGGTCAAAAAACGTAAATACGCAGGTTGATCAAAACCATACTGATGTTTGATTTGATCGATCATTTCAGGCGATAATCCTCTTGCACCCTGATAATTTGCATCAGGACTCATGGTTTCTGCCCCACTAATTTTATTTCCCATACCTTTCATGGTTTCAGCTCGGTAAATTGCCTGTTCAACAGGACCACCCGGAGCGATTTGTACAATGGCAAAATTAATCAGCAAAATCACCAATAAGGTTGGAATCATCAGCAGCAAACGTTTGGCGATATATGTGCCCATCTTGTCTTCCTTTGATTTTGTGATTAAGACGGTTTGCGCTGAATATACTGGGTAATTTTTTGCGCTTTTTGTGGATTAACCCACCAATAATCCAAGCCAATCACAAGCTGTGGCGTTGTTGATGGTTGTTCATACATATCCCAGCAGGCATACCACTCAGCATCCTTACCATAGGTTAAAATTTCATAAAAACCCGCACGTAACAAGCGATCCAATACTCTGGTATATGTGATTAGTTCGTCACGATTTTTTGCATTAATTAATTGTTGTACCACTGCATCAATGACTGGGCTTTTAATGCCCGGATAGTTGTAATTTCCCGGTTGATTCGCCGATTCAGTTGTCCAAAATCGTGCTTGTTCATTTCCCGGGTTAAGTGATTGCGGTAATAAATTGGGAATAATGTCGTAATCGTAATTACGCATACGTTCCAAATATTGAGAGGAATCCACCTGACGTACATCCAGTTGAATTCCTAATCGTTTTAAATTACGTACGAATGGCATCAAAGTGCGTTTTAGACTGTCTTGTGTAATCAATAATTCAAGTCGAATAGGTTGGTGATTTTTATCCAGTAACTGTCCTTTTGCATTATAACGATAACCACGCTGTAGCAAAATACGTCTGGCTGTCAGTAAATTATCGCGATTAAAACCACTGCCATCTGAAACAGGATAACGCCAATCAATCATCACACCATATTTTTCCAAGGCACTAAGTTGGGGTAAATACGGTTTTAAAACTTTAAGTTCATCTGAAGATGGCATTCCAGTTGCGGCCAGTTCACTGTTATCAAAGTAGCTTTGAAGTCGTTTATACTTTCCATAAAAAAGTGCTTTATTTTGCCATTCAAAATCATAGGCATAACTCAATGCCTGTCGGAAAAAAATATCATTGAGTGGTGTATGCCGCGTATTAAGTGACAAACTTTGCGTGGCAATTGGATTCCTGTGATGATATTCAATTTTTTTAATTAAGCCTGCATTCATTGCATTGAAATTATATTCCGTCATCCAACGTCTGGCAGAATATTCAGTATGTAAAGTATATTGGCCAGTTTTAAATCCCTCAAAGGCAATTTCCAGATTACGATAATAAATATAACGTATTTGATCAAAATTATAGGCACCTCGATTTATGGGAAGATCTTTCGCCCAATATTGAGGATTACGCTGATAAATAATGCTGCGCCCAGGATTAATCTGTTTTACAGTATAAGGACCACTTCCTAGCGGTGCTTGTAAGGTAACTCGTGAAAAATCTTTATTTTTAAGATCTTTTTCAGAAAAAATAGATACTGAAGCGACAATTAATGGTAATTCTTTATTATCTTTTCCTTTAAAATCAAAACGTACATCATAACGATTTAAGGCTGTAACTTTGGCAATGCCGGAAAAATAAATCTGAATTCCAGGAGCGCCTTCATTCAAGATTTTATTAAAAGTATAAACAACGTCACGTGCAGTCACTGGGCTGCCATCGCTGAATTTTGCTTCTGGATTCAAATGAAATACGGCAAACGCTGGATTTTGCGGATCGTACGTTACACTTTTGGCCAATAATGGATAGGCTACGCCGGGTTCATCAGGTGAATCTTTCATTAAACCATCATAAAGATACTGCACACCATCTGCCGCAGAACCCTTGCCATTCATACTATTGAAGTTATCAAATGTACCTATTGCAGGAAAAGCAATATAGCCACCTTTAGGAGCATTAGGATGAGCAAATGGAAAAGCATTAACCTGATGATAACGTGGCTTTGCATCCAGACTAATATAATTCAGAGTTTGTGGCACAGCGTAGCTTAAATGGTATCCACTAAATACAGTACTCAAGCAAGCCACAATCATGGCTCGCTGCGACACTTGCACCATTTTTATACTCCAAATACGATCAATTTGAATTTGGTACTGTGAGAACTTGCCCAATACGCACCTGAGTTGTTGGCTGTAAATCGTTCATTTCAGCCAATTGCTGTAAGCTAACATTATAGCGTTGTGCCAATTTTGTCAGATTATCTCCAGCTTTTACCTTATAACTGGTGGTACGTTTTGGGACTTTGATCTTTTGTCCTACACGTAATGAAGTATTTGATTTTAATTTATTTAAAGCAGCTAAATCAGTGATGGAAAGTTGATAACGATTTGCGAGTGCAGTTAATGATTCGCCTGCCTGTACTACATAAGTTTCAGTATCACCCTTATATTGGCTGGTCACTGGTTGATCATATTTCTGTTCAGTTTTTTTAGCTACCGTACTTGTATTCTTGCTTTGTGGCTGTAATTTCAAAATCATGCCACGATTTACACGTGCCGTAGTTTTCAAATAATTATACGATGCCAGTTCTGTCACACTAAGATCAAACTTTCTTGCAATTGAGCTTAATGTATCGCCATTTTGAGCAACATAACTTTCCGGACGTTGTTCTGTTGCAGGTACCTGTAATCTTTGTCCAACCATAATTGGTGTATTCAGATTAATATTATTCAATGCTGCCAAATCACTTAAACTAATATTGTATTTGGTTGCAACCGAACTCAAATAATCACCCGCCACCACAGTATAGGTCATGGTTTTAATCTTTGGTGTTGTAGATGGTGAACTTTCATTACTTGAAGCAACTGTATTTTTTAGCTGCGTTTTTGGGACTTTAATTTTTTGTCCAACCAGCAAATTACTATTGATATTTAAATCCGGATTTAATGTAAGTAAATCGTTAATACTCATATCATAACGTGCGGCAAGCATTTGCAAATATTCACCACGTTTCACCGTATATGTTTCAGTAGCAACAGTATTCCTATTAGTATTTGATATTGAGGATGAGCCTGCGTTAGCAGATTTAAAGTTTTTAGGTTCATTTAAAGTTAAACGCTGGCCAATACGCACATTACTGGTGGGCGCTAAATTATTCCATGCAGCCAGATCCTGAAGGCTAACGTCAAATTGCTGGGCGATTGCTGTCAAACTATCGCCAGCTTTTACCGTATAGCGATCCGGACGCTTAATTGCAGGTGCAGATGGTGAATTAGTTGATACCAAAGGTTTTGCATTATATAAATACAGGCGCGTTCCTACGAATAATGGATTATCTGGATTAATCTGATTCCATACAGCAATATCACGCCAGTTTAGACCATACTTTTGGGCAACGATTAGCAATGTATCACCACTTTGTACAGTATAAACTTGACGTTGCCCTTTAGGTGCGACCACCACAACCTCATTTTGTGTTTCAACAATCGGTTTACCTGCATTGCGTGCGATAGCTTCGGAATGCGCACGATTTTCGGCATCAGCCACTGCTTTAGGATAAGCATAATTCAATTTAACTTCTTCACCTTTTTGATCAGCAATTGACTGACTACTCTGGATTGCTGTTAATTTAATTTTACCATCCAGTGGATCTACAATCTCTGTACCTTTAGGTGCAATTTGTTCTAGCTCACGAATTACCTGTTGTCTTTCAGCATCACTAGGTTTTGGTTCGACAATTCTGGCCACTGCTGCATTTTCTTGCTGGGATGTTTTAATATTTGCTGCGTTTTTTGCATCATCCTGAGCAATGATGACCTGTTTCTCCGCATCAGAAATTGGGGGTTCTATATTAATTTGCTGTACATTTCTAGCAGGTGTAATCGATACAGGTAATCTTGGCGCACTTGGTACATCCGCATTGGCAGCAAAAGCAGCAAGTGCCTGAGAACCCTGTGGAGTGGTTCGTTTTGTAGTATTATTAACCACAACTGTCTGCTGAGGCGTAGGTTGCGATCGACTCACTGCTACCGAAGTTGCAGATTGCGCTGACACGCTGGTTACAGGTCTTGCCGTTGATGGGCTTGTCGTCAACACTGGTGGTGGCGCTGCTGTACCTGCCCATAACCCACCCGAGCCAGACATCGTTTTCATTCTGGCAATTTTGCTATCCATTGCAGCATTAACTTCATTTGGAATCAAAATTCGGCCCGGTGCCATTGGATCTGTATAATTCCCTCGATGTGCCGGATTAAGTGCATACAACTCGCCACGACTTACACCAATTAACCCAGATAATTCATTTAAATCAATTGAACCGGGAATTGCAACTTCACGGAAATGGGGACGGTTAGCGATTGCTGGTAAATGTACGCCATAACGTTCAGGCGTTTTAATAATTTGTGCTACCGCCAGAAAACGTGGAACGTAATTCATGGTTTCAGTTGGAAGTTTTAATGACCAGTAATCCGTCGGTAAACCTGCAGCTTTATTACGGTTAATTGCCTGCTGAATACGTCCCGGTCCAGCATTATAAGAAGCCAAAGCCAATTCCCATGAACCAAACTGATTATAAAGACTGGACAAATACTCATAAGCTGCACGAGTAGATTCTACAACATCACGGCGACCATCATACAAATCGCTTTGTCTTAAGCCATAGATTCGGCCGGTACTTGGAATAAATTGCCATAACCCTGCGGCAGAAGCACTACTGGTTGCAGCAGGATCATAGGAACTCTCGATGACTGGTAATAAAGCCAACTCTGTAGGAATACCACGGCGTTCAGCTTCTTTAACCGTATAGTACAAATATCGACTGGCACGTGCGCTTAAACGATCCAAATATGGTTGACGGGAAATAAACCATCCACGTTGCGCTTCGATTCTTGGGTCATAAACACTCAAATTCATTTTAAAACCGACCGTCATTCGTCTCCAGACATCACCATAACGTAGTACTAATAAACGGTCACTTTCTACTGCACGCATATCCGTCGCGTACAATAAATCTTCCAGAGAATTTAAACTGTCTGCATCCAGTAAATCATTTTTAGATTTGGAAACCTGTGAATTTTGCTGGGTTGTGCTACACCCGGAAAGGACAGCAATTGATGCAAGTGCAGTAGTTAATATAGAGAGTTTAAAGGTTTGGTTCACTACATTTTGCCATGCCAAGGCAGTCACTTTTAACATAAATGTTTCCAAAAAAATCTAAAAATTAAAGCAATGAATTGTTGCATTGTATTAAAGCACATATCGAAAACAATGTAATTTTGTATCCACCTGATGCTATAAATGTTACAAGAAATTTAAAAAAAATCGAACTCATGCAACAGTTGCACCGATTTTTGTTTAAAATAGCGGTTCCCGATTGGCAACTCACTACAAAAGTTGAATATTTATGAGCAATTCCACCCAGTCTTTCACACTCTATGTTGATGGTGCCTGCCGAGGTAATCCTGGTATTGGTGGCTGGGGAGCATTTATCATTGATCAACAAAAAAAAACGCAGGAATATCATGGTGGTGAATTGAATACCACCAATAACCGTATGGAACTCACCGCAGCTATAGAAGGTATTCTGGCTTGTCCTGTAGCAGCACAACTCACTATTTATACCGACTCAATTTACGTAAAACGTGGCATTACCGAATGGATTACTGGTTGGAAAGCAAAAAACTGGAAGGATGTCAAAAATCCAGATTTATGGAAAAAACTTGATCAGGCTTGCACAGGAAGGAATATTGAGTGGCACTGGGTTAAAGGTCATGCAGGTAATGAAGGCAATGAACGTGCTGATCAATTGGCAAACTTGGGAGCCGACTCAGTCACAAAAAAAAAATTAACTGACTTGCCAGAAAGCACCAAGAATGAAAAAGACTGGTTACTTGATGATCCTTTTGGACTGGATGAAGACTTAGTGGCTGAAGCTGATGATCTAAATACTGAAGAACCAATGATGATTGCAACACACATTGATGAAACCACAATAATCTCATCTTCGCAAGATAAGACGTTAAACGAACAAACTCACACCATACCAGCCGAACTGGCTGAATTTATTAAAATTACAGACACAACACAGCATCAGCATGGTGAACGCCTACTTATCTTAGATACAGAAACTACAGGATTTTATTATCAGGATGGTGACAGAATTATTGAAGTTGGGGCGATTGAAATGATCAATCGCCGTTTAACTGGTAGCTCAATTCATATCTACATTAACCCCGAAAAAGAAGTCGGGGAATCAGAAAATATTCACGGTTTAAGCGATGATTTTTTATCAGATAAACCTAAGTTTCAGCAAATTGCAGCAATACTTTTTGACTATTTAAAAGGTGCTGAAATTGTCGCACATAATGCAACCTTTGACATGAACTTCCTTAATGCAGAATTTGAACGTGCCGGTTTTGGGTCACTTTCTACAGTATGTGGTGTAACTGATACCCTGCTTCTTGCCAAACGCAAACATCCTGGACAGAAAAACTCACTAGATGCATTGGTTAGACGTTACGAAATTCCGGCACGAGATCGTACTTTTCACGGCGCATTACTGGATGCCGAGATTCTGGCAGATGTTTATCTGGCAATGACTGGTGGACAAGTCAGCCTAGACATTGATAACTCGGCTCACAACCAGCAGCAAATACAATTAAATTCCCAACAAAACTCTCAGCCAATTTCTACGCCGGTGATTAAACCTCGTGAGGAAGAGTTGGCAGCACATCAAGCATGGATGGCACAATATCGGGAAAAGAATGATCAACCTAGCCTATTTGAAGAAAATTCCCCTGCTTAATTTATGGGATTGATATTTAACTTTCTCAGCGACAATGGTATTGTGTCTGTTATAGATAAACATGCTAAACCAAGTTCACAAACTTAAAAAAGTCCTTTAGGAAAGGTTATTGACCTATGTCATTTCAATCATCATCACATTTTGATTCCACACCTTTATTAATTGTTAAGACTGAAATTGAAAATATAATTAAGAATGTGGAAACAGGGGTAAATCAGTTATTAGAAGATCAAATTATGCCCTTTGGCATAGAAGATGCTCTAATCAACCTTCAACAGGCAGCACAAGTTCTGGCACTTATTGAACAACCTTATTTGGCAAAATTAACTCAGCTCACCGCCGATGTCATGTACAAGGTATTACAGGATTTTAAGCAACAAAATATTCACGCCAATGATATTCAGGCCATGAGCGAAGGTATGAATACGCTGGTACATTACATTGATTTTCTATGTATCAAGGAAGCTTCAGCGCCACAACTGCTTATCTCAGCCATTAATCAGCTTGAAATTTCCCTTAAAAAGCCACTTACTCATGAAGGAACTGTTGTTCAGCCATTTCTAGAAGCTATAGAACCTAATATTAAACTGGATAATCCTGCACAATTACCAGAAAGCCAACTGGTTTTACGACTATATAAAGTCAGCTTGTTACACCTTTTAAAGAATAAAACCTCTTTGCTGGATTATCAGGCACTTTCGCTTTGTGGTAATTATTTTTCCCTAAAGGCTGAAGGATTACAATCCCAGCAGTTCTGGCGTTTGGTACATCAAGCCTTAAAAAATAGCGCACAAATTCATTTGACCGAACCACGTTTGCGTAGCCTGATTCAGATTGAACAACTTGCCGAACAGTTTTTTGCTAAGCCTTCACTATTTGAAGTAAAAATTCAAAATCTTGCAGATGTGATTATTTTATGTCTAAGCGAAGATTCTCTTGTGGCTGCTCAGATTCGTGAACAACTCAATCTCATGGATGATGTTCTGAGTGACAATCAGTTACAATGTTTGCGTCGTCAACTTTTTGGCCCTGATTTTAATACGATCAGCACAGTTGTTCATCTACTTAATGAGCAAATTACTACAATCGAAAAACAAATTGAGTTTGGGGATTATTTAACTGATAATTCTCAACAGCTCAAAATTTCAGAACAACTCTCTGAGATGGCTAAAGTTTTTTCTATTATTAATTTAGAGCAAGCAGCCATACAATTACAACAACAAGCCACAAAAATACGTTCTATACAATATTTGGCTGATCCAGCGCATGCTAATGAACTGATGAATGCGTTATTGTTTAGCAGCAACGCATTACAGATGCTGGCGTATGAGTACACCCCTGTTCGAGCAAAATTACCGATCAATAACCATCATATTATTCTGGAAACTGTAGAAAATGCTCAACAAACATTGTGTCAGGAAGCCAGATTATCGGTACAAAAACTAAGTGATATGCTGATTCGTTATGCACAAAATATGCAACATACAGAACTTGAAGAGATACCTGCTCTTTTGCGCGAAGTTTCCGGTGGATTACTTTTTCTGGAATCTGAACAAGGTTATCAGATGCTCCAGAAAACAGCCCAATTACTGGAACAGTATATTTTAGCAACCAAACGGGACTTACAATCCAGAGAAATCCGTTTGTTAGCCAATACTATTGCCAGTGCCGACTATCATTTTGAACAGATCCAAAATCACCACCCATTTATGCCAAAAACCATGCAAGTGGGGCTAGATAGTGTTGCACAACTACAACAGGCCATGTGTTAAATGTCTAAACATATCGCATATCTTTTTCAAGGGCAAAATCTGGTCGTCAATACTGATCTAGACTTGCCTTTGGTCGATGCCGGTCAATACGATTTATTTATTGAACTTGCCAAAGATAAAATTATTGTTCGGGATATCCGTGCAAATACGCCGTTACCTGAAGGATTCCAACTAGTTCCTATTCGTGAATTAATCATGTATTGGACAGTGGAAGAATTTGAACAAGCATCCAAAGCCAAACAATTACTGGAATGGAAACGTAACCATCGTTTTTGTAGCCATTGTGGTGAAAAAACTGTGCCACATAAAAAAGAATTTGCCATGATTTGCCCAGCATGTCATTACCATCAATATCCACGTGTACAGCCATGTATTATTACCATCATCACTCGTCAGAATGAAATTCTTTTGGCCAAAGCAAATCGTCCAAATAACGATATGTATGGCTTAATTGCCGGATTTGTAGAAGTAGGTGAAACACTGGAACAAGCAGTTCATCGTGAAATTGCAGAAGAAGTCGGTATCAAGGTTAACAATTTGACTTATCTGTCCAGCCAACCCTGGCCCTTTCCTTCCAATTTGATGATTGCATTTCATGCTGAATATGAGAGCGGTGATATTATTTTACAGCCTGAAGAAATTCTGGAAGCGGATTTCTTTAATTATGATCAATTACCTAAAATCCCGACCTCAGGAAGTATTGCGCATAAGATGATTAAGGCAACTGCACATAACTTATCCAAGATTTATACTGAACTTAATCCTGATTAAAAACCAAATCCTGATTTAATCTAAATCAGAATATAAGCATAAATTTCTATAAGTGATTTCCATGTCAAGATGAATAGCGAATCAACTATTCATCTTGATACTATAATATTAATTGTGAATAAAATATCAACAGCTTATTGTGAAGATGAAGACGGTTCAGGATTATAAATCGCCTCGGCCTGAGGTTGCTCCTGATTTGGATCAACTGCAACTGGTGTTGGATCATTGGCATAAGATGTCGTGCTCGCTCCTCCACCTAACCCGATATTTGTCGTTGCTGCATTGACACTTTGATTTTGTTCAATATTATCAATCAAAGTTACAATTTTAGTAACGTTACCAACTTTTTGTAAAGCACCATTCAGATCTGTAATTTCAGCATTATTTAAACGCCCCATTACATACAGTACACCATCTTCTGTATGTAGCAGTACTTTACTCTCTCTCACCACTGGTGCACGCATCAGCAAGCCTTTGGTATTGGTTGTTACTGCCAAATCCTGCATGATTGTGGAATAACTAACTTGTGGTCCAACTGTAATAAAATTATGTACAGCCTTAACATCACTCATGGCTTTTACATTGTCTTCTGCCAATTGCTTTAATTGGGCGTCAGACACTTGACCTGTAAGCAAAACAACACTGTGAAAACTTTCGATATTGACACGTGATTGCTTGAACCGATTATCCAGTTTATACATATTAATGCGAGCAGTTCGCTCTATGGATTTATCAAGTACAACCTGTCCAAGACTTCTTTCTCCTGATGGTGTACCAACAGTACTGGACGTGTTATTCGCAATAAATGATGCACAACCACTTGTTAAACTGATCACCATTGCTACTGTCAAAATCTTAATTGCCTTCACCAAAATACTCCTGATTGATATGGCTTCATTTATTTCTCAATTACATGGTATAAGCATGCCTGAGCCACTGTAAATTTACAGTGTTTTGCTGTAACAAATCTATCCATTTTTTTGATAAATCAGCCCTTTTTGTATAATTCAACGCCACCACATCAAATTGACAATCAAAATTTTCATATTCAGGATAACGTTGCAAAAAATATTGAGCTGTCAAAATTGTTTTTTGCTGCTTATACACATCCACAGCTTCCAGTGCATCTACCATACCATAAAGCTTACGAGCTTTTACCTCAATAAAACAAAGATGATTTCCATCTAGCATAATCAAATCAATTTCGCCCCAGCGACTATGATAGTTTTGTTTAATCAGACTCAATCCTTGAGTCAGGAGATAATCTAAGGCCAATTGTTCTGCCCATTGTCCAATATTTTGTTTTTGCATGATTTATATGGCTTTTGATCTATATTATAAGGATTTTATACCTTTTTTATGATATTCAAAGCACTGTGGTTGACGTTGAACTGTATATTGACTAATTTTCAATTGTCCGGTTCGACCATTAAACCCAACATTTTGCGCATTTTTTTGCTGTAACAACCCATCGGCAAGTTGCCAAGCATCGCCACCAAATGCAATTAAACGCTGGTATGGCAAACTTACAGGTTTTTGTTTATATGCATTAATTACATCACTCCATTGTTGAATATATAATGCTGGCGTATCACAAAATACCATACCTTCAGGAACTGGATGATTTTCTTCAATAGCATAAGGCAAAGTATAAATATTTTTCTTTGGTAAATCCTGTTCACTTACCCATTTTCCAGAACCCAGAACCAAAACACCACGTTTTTTTCGGGAGAAAAATGGCAGTTTATTTTCATCCTGCATTTTCTCACCCCATAACTGTTTCATGGCTTGATAAAAACTCTCTGTTTGATTTCCCGAATTTTTATCACGTAATACAATTAACTCTTCAACACCCTTATTTTTCATCACCTGTGTCAGTGCCACGGCATCATCTTCCTTGGACAAAGCAAATTGATAAACATTGTTTATCTGCGATTGTACCTGATTTAAAGCCAGAACTTTTACTTTAGGTTTTAATTGAATCAGCTGCTCAACCTGTTTTTTATCCAAAGGACCAATAACTAACTCAGTATTTGCATTGACTTGCCTCTGCAAAATATTTTTAAGTGACTGATTGCTACTATTTACAAATTTAAATTTGTATTTTTGTGAAGATTGCGTGTTTACCTGCACAATCCCACGTTTAATACTGTCAGCAGCATTCGCCATTGGGCCAGTTTGAGGTAGAATAACCAAAATCTCTGCATTTGCCCAACTTGATAAACCAAGTGTAGCCAAAGAGATCAATGCTATTTTTTTCACTTTCATGGAGTTTCCCTAAATGAGTGCTCAGTTATATGTTGTTGCCACCCCAATTGGGCACTTAGATGACATCACTTATCGTGCAATCAACATATTAAAGTCGGTGTCTTTAATCGCAGCAGAAGATACCCGCCAATCTGCACCGTTGTTAAAACATTACAATATTGCAACGCCATTAACTGCGTGCCACGATCATAACGAAGAAAGTAAAATAAAATCAATTATCGAAAAGTTACAATCTGGTGAAGATGTCGCTTTAATTAGTGATGCTGGAACACCGTTAATTAGTGATCCTGGTTTTAAATTGGTACGGGCAGCGCAACAAGCTGGTATTCGTGTCAGCCCGATTCCTGGTGCATGTGCCGCCATTGCTGCTTTATCCTGTGTAGGATTACCAAGTGATCGATTTACGTTTATTGGCTTTTTACCCTCTAAAGCAACACAACGCCAAAACCAGTTACAACAATTAAAAAATAAACCAGAAACACATATTTTTTATGAAGCCCCCCATCGTATTGTAGATTGTTTAAAAGATTTGGTTGAAATTTTTGGCGCAGATCGTGCAATTGGTTTTGCACGAGAAATTACTAAAACATTTGAAACTATTGTACAAAAACCAGCTGCTGAATTACTGACATTTGTTGAACAGGATCATCATCAACAAAAAGGAGAGATTGTGCTAGTTGTTGCAGGAAATAATCAACCACAAAACCATGAACAGCAACAAACTGATCAATTATTGAAACGTTTATTACAGGATTTAAGCGTTAAATCAGCATCGCAATTGGCTGCTGATTTAACCGGTATGAAGAAAAAAGAATTATATCAACGTGCTTTAGAATTACAGGATCAATAAATGTTTTTAGAAAAGTTTTGCTGAACTAAACCCATTTTGAAATATTATTGAAACAAGTCTTAGAGAGAAATATTTTAAATAGGTGTTTATTATCTTGTTAAGTATTAAAAATTAAATCTAGTTGATCAATAAATGTCTTGGTTGGCTTTACTCGATTGCTAGACATAAGCTAAAATTCACTTGCTTTGCAATATATCACTGTATATTACAATATTTTTGCAATCTACTATGCATCTACTTAAGAAAACTCTTGTGTTTTTTTAAGAAAAAAGATAGTATTCGAAAATTGTAAAAATATCGCAAATACAATAAGTTGCGATATTAAAGGGCCTATAGCTCAGTTGGTTAGAGCAGCGGACTCATAATCCGTTGGTCCCGTGTTCAAGTCACGGTGGGCCCACCATATAGAACAACCACTTAGGTGTACTAATCCTAAGTGGTTTTTTAATGCCTAAATTCCATGTAAGCAATCTGTAAGTTTGTGGCCAATTCTGCACTAATAGATTCTAATGCTTTATTTAAAGATTAACGGTGTTGTAGGAACACTCCCGTGTCAAGTAACTTCAGTATTAGATTTGGTGATATAGCATCAAATAATGATCCACCGTTGATGCTTACAGGCGGTGGTGGTCGATTAGCCATATTGTTTGTTGCAGTAATGACTTGATCCAATTGATTTGAAATGACATTTGTCTGATTTTGCTGCGCTGTAAGCATTTAATCGTATTTTTCTTGTGCAGCTCATGCCGCCTGAGCTTCACCATTGCCAAAGAATGCTAACAATTCAGCAATCTTTTTCCCTCCCTAATCATCAAATTTTTGACCTGCATCTGTTTGCATATATAAGTTACGAGCTTCTGTCTCCATACCATATAACCGATTGCACCTGCTGCAACTAACTGACCTCCTGTACTGGCGTAGCAATATTTTACCTGCTTTTGATCCATTCAATAAAAGTCCACCTACCCCAGTATTTCCTCCCATTTTTCTCACTACAATAGAAGCTATACCTGTCGCCGCACCCAATGCAGCTACAGATACAGTATTTGCATATACCCAAAAAAACTTTAAGCCTTTATCCTGTGCAAGTTACTGGTGCGTTGTTCTATACAGGTGATAGTCATTTTGTACAAGGTGATGGTGAAGTTTCTTTGACTGCTCTTGAAGGCTCAGCACGTTCCACGCTTAAAATCACTTTGCTAAAAGCTGGTAAAGATAAATTTCCTGGTAAAGAAATTAAACAACCTCTAGCTGAAAATGCAGAGTTCTGGATTACACCCGGTTTAGATGCTGATCTTGACGAAGCAATGAAAAAATCAACTCGCGAAACTATTGCATTCTTAAAAAATGAATTTGGTATTGATGAAGCAACTGCTTATGCATATTTAAGTGCTGCTACAGATTTCCAAGTTTCTCAAGTTGTAGATAAAACTAAAGGTATTCACGCCATGATTCGTAAAGCTGATTTCAAAGAATTTGAAGATAAAAAAGATTAATTTTTAAAAATACTATAAACCCGACTTAATGTCGGGTTTTATTTTAACCATTAAAATTCATTAATTCTATATTCAATGCACACTAGATCAATCATATAAAAACCATTTAGGTGCAATGACCATAAATGATTATATAATTTAAGTTTTCTTGTAAGATCTTAACCCGATTTTTGCTATAAAAGTATATTTAATCATGAATTTTGGACAAAACTTAACTTGTATTTTTAAACACATTTTTTATATGATGTACTATCCAATGATATTAGTGCTAAAATAAATAATGTTTTCTCAAATTTTATTGATTATTTTTGCAATATAGTCTGCTACATTTATTCTTTATGTTTGGTGGAAAATTCTACTTAAGGATTTATTTTATCGCTTTTATCTTTATAAAAGAGGCATTACAACTACGGCAAAAGTTATTTATTTTCTAGATTCTTTAATTAAATTTCAATATCGTCCAATGTTTTATATGAAATTAAAGTTTAAAAAAAACAGATACAAGAATTACAAATAATATCAAGATATTATTAAAAAATAGTGAATTAGAATAATATACCATAGGTAAAAAAGTTGAAATTAAATACGATCTAAATAACTTAGATAATATCAAAATCTTAAAAATACTTTCTTAATTTCTACAAATTATAAACTTTATCTTTTATTTATTGTAATTTTTATCAATAAAAATTAAATCCAATTACATAATGATTCAATTCATTCATATTTTTTATATTCTTAAGTGATGTTATACACACTATAAACTTAAGGAGTTTCTAATGTTAAGAAATAAAATTGCAACTATACTACTCGCAGCAACTTTAGCTTCAACCAGTGCTTTAGCGTTTGCAAATCCTGATGATTTTGATCGGGGTCAGCAAGATTATGGTTATCAAAATGACAGAGATGCTCCACCTAATCATGGCCCAGAAGGCCATCCAGATTCTTATGACCGCAATCGTGCTCCGCAACCACATGAAGATTGGAAAAGAGGTGATCGTGTACCTGGAGAATTTCGAAGTAAGGAGCATTATGTGAATGACTGGAGAGATCGTGATTTACCTCAACCACCTCGTGGTCACCGCTGGTTAGAAGTTAATGGTGATTATATTTTGGTTGCTGTAGCTACAGGCATTATTACATCGATCCTGATGGGCGGACGTTAAAAATTTTCCGCTAAACCAAAGCAAATTATTTTTCCAACCTGCACCCTAAAGAGCAAATAACATTTGTTTCTAAATGGGTGCTTTTAATAGCTAAAACACCATAAGATTACGTCATCATTTTCTTTATTTGCTTTAAACTTATCATTTAATATTAAAAATTTTATCAATAAACAATACTTTCAACTCATCTTAACGCATAATAGCGAAATTGAATTTAATAATTTTGAACTCTATATATAGGAAATAAACATATTTCATTGTATAAGCTCAAAGTTTTTATCGTGTTAGCTTAAAGAAGTCGTATTTTATGAAAATTATTATTCTGAATAAACCCTATGGTGTACTTTCCCAATTCCGTAAAGACGAAGCACACATGACAATGTCTGATTTTGTTGATGACCCGACTTTACGTTTGGCTGGTCGCCTTGATATGGATTCAGAAGGTCTAGTTTTTTTAACAGATCATGGTGGTTTAAATCAATTTATCACTAATCCCGCAAATAAAAAATACAAAACCTATTTAGTTCAGGTTGATGGTGATATTTCTGAAGAAGCACTAGAACAATTACGGGAAGGTGTTGAACTAAAAGATGGTATGACGCTTCCAGCTAAAGTTGTTAAAGTTTCAGAGCCCGAATTGCTGTGGGAGCGCAACCCACCTGTACGTTATCGTGCTAATATTCCGACTTCATGGATTGAAATTTCAATTTGTGAAGGCCGTAATCGTCAGGTTAGACGTATGACATCTAGTGTTGGTTTTCCTACTTTACGCCTTATTCGTACTCAAATTGGTTCTATTGATCTGATTCAGCTTGGTTTAAAACCTGGTGAGACGGTAGAAATTGAACCACTGCTTTACTCTGATTTCAAAGATATTCCAGCAGAACAGCCTTATCGTTCACGATCCTATGTGAAAAAACCAGGTGGTACTGGCGGCAAACCCATGCAGAAGAAAAAGCCCGAAGGTGAAAAGAAAAAATCTGGAACTAAACGAATCTGGCAAATGGAAGAAGGTGAGAAACCACGCCGTAAAACCAATGGTACAACCCGACCAAATAGCAAAAATCGTGGCCGCAGAGCGCGTTAATTTTTATTGATAGAATACTTTGTTTGAGTTCATTGTTGAATAACAATAACTCATATCAAATGGAATTTCTTATACTGTAAGCATCCACAGATAAAAAGCCGGCGCATTGATCTGCACCGGCGATAATTTACGTTAACAAAATTTAAATCACTTGTGCCTATTATGCGTCAATACTTGCTAATACAGTATTGAATGTGTGACTTGGACGCATTACGGCACTTACTTTCGCCTGATCAATCGCATAGTAACCACCAATATCAGCTGGTTTGCCTTGCACCTGAGTCAGTTCAGCAACAATCTGCTGCTCATTCTCAGCCAATGTTTTAGCCAGTGACGTAAATTTAGCTTTTAATTCAGCATCTTCGTCTTGTGCAGCAAGTGCTTCTGCCCAGTACAATGAAAGATAGAAATGACTACCACGATTATCAAGCTCACCAGTACGGCGTGAAGGTGACTTACCATTATCTAGTAATTTATCTGTCGCCTGATCCAGTGTTTTTGCCAGTAATTTTGCACGAGCATTATTTTCTTTAAGACCAAGTTCTTCCAAGGAAACTGCCAATGCAAGGAATTCACCAAGAGAATCCCAACGTAGATGATTTTCTTCAACCAATTGCTGTACGTGTTTTGGTGCAGAACCACCTGCTCCAGTTTCGTACATACCACCACCAGCCATTAATGGCACGATAGATAGCATTTTCGCAGATGTACCCAGCTCCATGATTGGAAATAAGTCAGTCAGATAATCACGCAAAATATTACCTGTAACCGAAATTGTATCCAAACCACGCGCAACACGTTCAAGTGTATAACGCATTGCACGTACCTGAGACATGATCTGGATATCTAAACCAGTCGTATCGTAATCTTTCAGATACTTTTCAACTTTTTTAATCAGTTCATTTTCATGTGGACGATATGGATCCAACCAGAAAATTGCTGGCATGCCAGAATTACGGGCACGTGTTACAGCAAGTTTAACCCAGTCACGGATTGGTGCATCTTTTACTTGACACATCCGCCAAATATCACCCTCTTCAACATTTTGAGAGAGTAATACTTCACCTGTTTCTAAATCTGTGATATTGGCAACGCCAGCTTCTGAAATTTCAAAGGTCTTATCATGTGAACCATATTCTTCTGCTTTTTGCGCCATTAAACCAACATTCGGAACAGTACCCATAGTTTTTGGATCAAAATTACCATGCCATTTGCAGAAATTAATCATTTCTTGATAGATACGGGCAAAAGTCGATTCTGGCATGACAGCTTTGGCATCATATTGTTTGCCATCAGCACCCCACATTTTACCACCGGCACGAATCATTGCAGGCATGGATGCATCAACGATAATATCATTTGGCGAATGGAAGTTTGTAATGCCTTTGGCAGAGTCCACCATAGCAAGTGCAGGACGATGTTCCTGACAAGCATGTAAATCTTCGATAATTTCTTCACGTAATGACGTTGGCAATGTCTTGATTTTTTCATATAGACCAGCCATACCGTTATTAACATTAATACCTAATTCATCAAATAACTTGCCATGTTTTTCAAATGCGTCTTTATAATAAATTTTGACACAGTGACCAAAAACAATCGGATGCGAAACTTTCATCATTGTTGCTTTCACATGCAATGAAAATAAAATTCCTGCTTCACGACAATCATCCAATTGCTTCTCATAGAATTCACAAAGTGCTTTCTTGCTCATAAACATTGAGTCGATAATCTCGCCATCTTGTAATGCGACTTTCGGCTTCAGTACAATGCTTTGACCACTTTGAGTAAGTAATTCCATTTTCACATTACGAGCACGATCCAACGTAATGGATTTTTCACCGTGATAAAAATCACCATGTTCCATGTGAGAAACATGCGTTTGCGACCACTGCTTCCATTCACTCATAGAATGAGGATGTTTTCTGGCATAATTTTTGACTGCAGTAGGTGCCCGACGATCAGAGTTACCTTCACGCAATACCGGATTTACTGCTGAACCCAAACATTTACCATAACGCGCTTTAATCGCTTTTTCTTCCTCAGTCACAGGGTTTTCAGGGTAATCAGGTATTGTGTAACCTTTAGATTGAAGCTCTTTAATGCAAGCTGTCAATTGACCAACTGAAGCACTGATATTTGGAAGTTTAATAATATTTGTGTCGGGATCTTGAGTAAGACGACCCAGTTCTGCGAGGTTATTAGTAACCTTTTGTTCATCACTTAGATAGTCGGTAAATTCTGCAAGCACACGTGAGGCCACAGAGATATCGGTTTTAACAATCTCGACCCCGGCCGGTTTAGTAAAGGTCTCAATAATCGGCAATAGCGAATAGGTCGCTAATAGCGGCGCCTCATCAGTCAATGTGTAAATAATTGTTGATTTTCCACCAGCCATATACAGCTCCTTGCTTATGATTAAGTTTTTTGGGGAACAAAAAGTAAATACAATACTTAGTCCCTGAGAACCAGTTTAATAAAATAAAACGGTGAGAGTATCGACCCTCATCGCTGTTCAGTCAACAATATATCTTGTAATAGTGACATTTCGTTGAAAAATACCGCATTTAAATCCATCTCTCACGAAAATAACCAAACCCTTTTTAGTTCTTCCCTTTTACAGGCGGAATTTATAGGTTTTCGCAAGAATACCACTCATATATTAACACTTCGATTCATTCGATTTGAAACGAGAACTTCATTTTTATGGAAAATGTGATTTCGTTTATTAAGAACCTACACGATGATGATAAAATCTTAGTTAATTGCATCTACAATTTCAAAATCATGTGTAATTTCAACTCCTCCATCACGAAGCATTTTACTTGCTGAGCAATATTTTTCAGCAGATAACTCTACAGCTTTGGCAACCTGCTTTTCTTTTAATGCATGACCTGTTACAACGAAATGTAAATGTATTTTTGTGAATACTGCCGGAATATCTGATGAACGGTCAGCATTAAGCTCACATTTTACATCAGTAATGTCTTGTCGGGATTTTTTCAAAATGGTGACAATATCAAATGATGCGCAACCACCCAATCCCATTAAAATCAATTCCATTGGACGTGGACCACGGTTTTGTCCGCCATATTCTGGTGAACCATCCATGATAACTTCATGCTCACTACTGGAAATTGCTTTAAATGAGACATTATCTAACCATTGAACACTTGCTTGCATTGCAACCCCGCATAAAAAAATATACATTGCTATCGATTCAATATCGTACACTAGCAATACCCTATTCGACTATTCCCTCCGAGTATAAAATAGGTAGTTTTTTCCAATAAATAAATTGGGGTTTTTCATGACTGCAAATAATTCAAGGTTAAGCACGGACGCCTTATCTCCAGGACAGCTACCTGAATCGGTGAAAGCTTTACTTAAACGTGCCAAGATTAATCGTTTTCCCAAAAAGAATACGATTGTTCATGCTGGTGCAGAATCACACTCCCTTTACTTGATCCTTAAAGGATCTGTTTCTATCATTGTTGAAGAAAGTGATCATCGTGAAATCATTGTTGCTTATTTAAATGCAGGTGATTTTTTTGGTGAAATGGGTCTATTTGAAATTAATCCTCACCGTACTGCTGAAGTACGTACCCGTGAGGTCTGTGAAATTGCTGAAATTGAATATGACACTTTTCATGAGTTATGTCAGCAATATCCGGATTTAAGCTATGCACTTTTTGCACAGCTTGCCAGACGATTAAAACATACTACCCGTAAAGTCACTGATCTTGCATTTATTGATGTACAGGGACGTATTGCACGCTGTTTAATTGATTTAGCCGCTCAACCTGAGTCCATGATGTTACCAAATGGCCGCCAAATCAGAATTACTCGTCAGGAAATCGGACGACTGGTTGGGTGTTCTCGTGAGATGGTTGGTCGGGTGTTAAAGACACTGGAAGAACAAGGCATGATTGAAATGGAAGGAAAAGCCATTTTAATTTATGACAGTGCACTACATACCACTGAAAGCATAGATACAGATGATCATGATGACGATGAATAAATGAAAATTTCTTATTTTTGTCTTTAAAAATAAGAAAAAAATCATCTCCCAAAATGACAGGTTTGTATATTCCTGTCGTTCATCGTATTTTTATCATTTATTTATGAATCATTCGTTTATTGTGTTAAATATCGTAATCACAGTAATCTACTTAAAAGGATGACAGTGTGCCTAAACGCTTAAAAATTGCAATGGTTGTTGGAGAAGTCTCTGGTGATACGCTAGGTGCTGCACTAATACGAAATTTTAAGGCTAAAGGTATAGATGCCGAATTTGAAGGAATTGGTGGTCCACAAATGATTGCCGAAGGTTTTCATAGCTTATATTCTATGGAAACGCTCTCTGTCATGGGGCTGGTGGAAGTACTAAAACATTTAAAAGAATTATTCGCTGTACGTGATAGTTTAATTCAACGTTGGACTCAAAATCCTGTTGACCTATTTATTGGTATTGATGCACCTGATTTTAATTTACGCGTTTCAAAAAAAATAAAGGATAAAAATTTACCGATCCATACTGTACAATATGTTAGTCCATCCGTATGGGCATGGCGACAAAAACGGGTTTATGCCATCAAATATGCTGTTGATTTGGTATTGTGTTTATTTCCTTTTGAAGTTGAGTTTTATCAAAAATATCAGGTTGCGGCAGTTTTTGTTGGTCATCCACTGGCTCAGCAACTTTCATTAACTCCAAACAGCCAACAAGATGCAAAGCAGCAATTGGTACTCGAGCCACAGCAGCAGTATCTGGCTTTACTTCCAGGGAGTCGTCATGGTGAGGTTGCCAGATTACTACCTGTAATGCTAGAAGCTGTGGTAGAAATTTTGCCACAACACCCCAAACTTAAATTTCTAATTCCTGCAATTAATCAAAAACGTGCTGAACAAATTCAGGAAATACTTGCACAACAACCAACCACTATTCAGCAACATATTCTAATGATTGAAAATCAAAGTAAGGAATCCAATATTGGCAGGTTAGTGATGCAAGCCAGTGATGCCATTGTTCTTGCATCAGGAACAGCAACACTTGAGGCATTATTATTACATCGCCCAATGCTGGTCATTTATAAATTAAACTGGTTGACCTACCAAATTGCCAAACACATGGTAAAAATTCCTTATGTGTCTTTACCCAATATTTTATCCAAAAAAATGCTGGTAAAAGAACTGATTCAGAATCGGGTGACAGCACAAACTATTGCACATGAAGTTAACTTATTGCTTGATCCTGAACAAGGCCAGCAGCAACAGCAACAACTAATACAGCTACATCAATTATTAACCGTAGACCAATCTATTCAGGATCCTGCAATTGCAATTTTGCAGCATTTTCAAATACAATAATTTCAAGGTGAAACCAAATTTTGGATGGATTAAAAAGTTTAGCATTATCTAAATTTAAATCATTTTAATGCTAAAAACTTTGTAAAATTAGTTTGGCAAGCTGCAAATCTTCCGCATAAGTAATTTTAATATTGTCCGAACGTCCGGGAATTAATTTTATTGCGATGCCTAAAACTTCTAAAGCACTTGCTTCATCAGTTACTACAATTTGTTTTTGTTGCGCTTTTTCCAAAGCAGAACGCAACACTGCATATTTTACGATTTGTGGTGTCTGAGCCTGCCACAAATTTTCACGATCCACCGTATGAGCAATATATTGATGTTTCTCTGCATATTTTAAAGTATCACGAACAGGGACAGCAATAATACCTGCAACTTCATCCTTATGACAAAACTCTATAATGTATTGAATCTGGGTCTGGTGCAAACAAGGTCTAGCTGCATCATGAACTAAAACATAATCATCATCTGCTGCGTAATCACGAAGATGATTTAACCCAGCCAGTACCGAATCCATTCGCTCCTGACCACCCAGACAAAATTGTACAGGATGATCAAACACCAACTGTTTTGCAATTCGATCCTCAGTAGAAATACTGATAACACATCCTGCCAAAGGTAATTGATACAATGCATTTACACTATGTTGAAGAACAGTTTTATCACAAAGTTGCTGATATTGTTTTAATTGTGTGGTAGAAAAACGTTTACCTGAGCCTGCTGCTGGAATAACAGCCCATAATTTAGGGATTGCCATCTTCATCAGTTTCATTGGTAATTTGGTCTTCTTTCGAAACCTTAATATCATTATAGTAAATGGGTTGATAATCTTTACTGATCATGCTCATTTGTACAAAAGTTTCATGTGGTTTAATCAATCCCAGATCAAGGCGAGCATGTTCCTCAATGGCCTCTACACCATTTTTTAAATCAAAAACTTCTGCTGCCAATACCCGGTTTCTTTCCCGTAATTCCTGATTAACTTCTGACTGATTGCCAATATCTTGCAAAAGCTGCTTATGTTGATAGTAACCACCTTCACCAAACCAATAGGCGTATTGCAGACCTGCGACTAAAAGTGTCGCAAGTCCCAGAATGATTCTACCTGTAATTGAGGTAAACATGCATCAAAGCCTTATTTAGTTAAGCCTTTGAATTCAGCCTTACCGTGATAAGGTGCTTTGGTCAACTCTTCAATACGAAGTAATTGATTGTATTTTGCAACACGGTCAGAACGACATAAAGAACCTGTTTTGATTTGACCTGCAGCAGTACCAACAGCCAGATCAGCAATGGTTGAGTCTTCGGTTTCACCTGAACGATGAGAAATAACCGTAGTATAGCCATTGTTTTTTGCCAAATAAATGGCATCAAGTGTTTCAGATAATGTACCAATCTGGTTATATTTGATCAAAATAGAATTCGCTACTTTTTGATCAATACCACGTTGTAAGATTTTTGGATTGGTAACAAACAAATCATCGCCAACCAACTGGATTTTGTCACCAAGAATTGATGTCAAGTATGCCCAGCCATCCCAGTCAGATTCATCCAGACCATCTTCGATAGAAATAATCGGATATTGTTTTACCAAACCAGCAAGATAATCTGCAAATTGATTGCTAGTAAATGATTTGTTCCCTTCGCCTGCCAAAATATATTGACCGTTTTTATAAAATTCAGATGATGCGCAGTCCAATGCAAGCATGATATCCGAACCAGCTTTATATCCTGTTTGCTGAATTGCTTGAAGAATAACAGTAATTGCTTCTTCATTTGAACGCAGGTTTGGCGCAAAACCGCCTTCATCACCTACCGCAGTATTTAATCCCTGTTTTTTTAATACAGATTTTAATGAGTGAAAGATTTCAGCGCCAGCACGTAAACTTTCTGCAAATGAAGTAAAGCCTACAGGCTCAATCATAAACTCTTGAATATCAACAGTATTATCTGCATGTGCGCCACCATTTAAGATATTCATCATTGGTACAGGCATACTTAAAGTTGATTGACCACGTAAATTCGCAATATATTGGAATAATGGTAATTTTTGTTCTTGTGCAGCAGCACGTGCAGCAGCCAACGATACCGCTAAAGTTGCATTTGCACCAAGTTTTTCCTTATTTTCAGTCGCATCCAGTGCAATCATTTTATCATCAAGAAGCTTTTGTTCAA
The DNA here is from genome assembly GCF_008693185.1 of Acinetobacter qingfengensis. Taxonomy (GTDB): domain Bacteria; phylum Pseudomonadota; class Gammaproteobacteria; order Pseudomonadales; family Moraxellaceae; genus Acinetobacter; species Acinetobacter qingfengensis. The sequence goes on along the minus strand of NZ_VXKN01000011.1, from coordinate 11,144 downwards.
AAACATTTTGACCAACCAATAATCCATGGATTGCATCATTAACGTTTTTTACAGCCTGACGTACACCTTTACCTAAATAGCGAGCTTTATCGCCATCACGTAATTCCAAAGCTTCACGGGAACCCGTTGATGCACCACTTGGTGCGCAAGCACGGCCAACAACACCAGACTCTAATATTACATCAGCCTCGATGGTTGGATTCCCACGAGAGTCCAAAATCTCACGCGCTCGAATGTCAGCGATTTGGCTCATTAATTTTTCCTCTTTTGCTTGTTTACATCATCATTGATAAAAAATACGCCCAAAATGAGTATCAGTGCGTATCGAGTGTTTCAAATCCTTTCACTAGTGTATCAAGTTGCTTCAATTGTGCCAGAAAAGGTTCAAGCTGAGATAATCTCAATGCACATGGACCATCACACTTGGCATGATCCGGATCTGGATGTGCTTCCAAAAATAATCCAGCTAATCCAGTCGACATACCTGCCCGTGCCAATGTGGTAATTTGTGCGCGACGACCACCGGCAGAGTCTGAGCGACCGCCTGGTTCTTGTAAAGCATGTGTGACATCAAAAAATACCGGTACGTTCATGGTTTTCATAATATCGAAACCTAACATATCAACGACCAGGTTATTGTAACCAAAAGCTGAACCACGTTCGCATAAAATCAATTTGTCATTTCCTGCTTCCAAACATTTATTCAGGATATGTTGCATTTCACGTGGTGACAGAAATTGTGCTTTTTTAATATTAATGATGGCATTGGTCTTTGCCATAGCATCAACTAGATCGGTCTGTCGGCTTAAAAAAGCTGGTAATTGAATGATATCAGCTACTTCTGCTACAGGTGCCGCCTGATACGGTTCATGTACATCTGTGATGATTGGGACATTAAAATGCTTTTTAATTTCAGCCAACCATTCAATTCCCTTATCCAAACCCGGACCACGAAATGAGTGCAGGCTTGAACGATTTGCTTTGTCAAAACTTGCTTTAAAAATATAGGGAATGTCTAAACGCTGACAAATTTCAATATAGGTTTCAGCGATTTCGAAAGCCAAATCTTTTGACTCCAGAACATTCATTCCACCAAACAATACAAATGGCAAATGGTTTGCCATTTTAATATCACCTAATTCAACAATTTGTTTTGCATGTAGCTCAGACATTCACACTGCCCTTAAAATTTAGTTTGTAACGTTTTGATGTTGTGTTTTTGCAGCAGCAACAAAGCTGGCAAATAATGGATGTCCATCACGTGGTGAACTGGTAAACTCGGGATGGAATTGTACCGCAATAAACCATGGATGATCAGGAATTTCAACAGTCTCAACCAAGTGCTGAACTGATGAATAACCTGAAACCTGCATACCGGATTTTTCAATATCGGCAATGAAACGATTATTCATTTCGTAACGATGGCGATGACGCTCAATAATTTCAGCACGTCCGTAAATATTACGGATTTTTGTGCCTTCTAGTAATTCTGATTTTTGTGCCCCCAAACGCATGGTGCCACCAAGATCAGATTCATCACTTCGTTGCTGTAATTCACCGCGTTCATCTAACCATTCTGTGATCAAGCCAATCAAGGGTTGTTTTGTATTACGATTAAATTCTGTGGATGTTGCTTCTGTTAAACCAGCGGCATGTCGGGCAAATTCAATGACTGCAAGCTGCATCCCCAGACAAATTCCCAGATAAGGAATTTTATTTTCCCGCGCATAACGAATAGCCTGCATTTTACCTTCAGTACCACGTTCACCAAAACCACCCGGAACCAAAATGGCATCAGCACGACTTAAAACCTGTGCAACATCCTGCGATTCCAGTGCTTCTGCATCCACATAATCAATCTGGACTTTGACACGATTTTTAATACCGGCATGAATTAAAGCTTCATTAACAGATTTATAGGCATCTGGAAGCTCAACATATTTACCAACCATCGCGATACGTACAGTAAATTCAGGATTAAATAATGCTTCGCATACTTGATCCCAGTCTGATAAATCTGCTTCTGGTAAATCAAACCCAAAACGTTCACAAATTAGATCATCAACATCTTGTTCATAGAAGTTGCGAGGAATTTGATAAATGGTTTTTGCATCTTTACACACCACAACTGCTTCTGGTTGTACATTGGTAAATAATGCAATTTTACGTTTAGTATCTGCATCGACATCATGTTCAGTACGACAAATTAAAATGTCTGGTTGAATACCAATAGACAAAAGTTCTTTGACTGAATGCTGTGTCGGTTTGGTTTTTAGTTCAGATGCAGAAGAAATATATGGCAACAATGTCAGATGCATCAACATTGAATGCTTATGGCCAAGCTCCACCATTAATTGGCGTACAGATTCCATAAATGGTAAGGATTCAATATCACCAACTGTACCCCCAATTTCGACAATCGCAACATCAAAACCTTTACCTGCATTGAGTACCCGTTCTTTAATGTTATCGGTGATATGAGGAATCACTTGAACAGTACCGCCCAGATAATCACCACGGCGCTCTTTGTTCAGTACATCCTGATATACTCGACCACTGGTAAAGTTATTTAATTTGGACATTTTGGAACGTTTAAGAAAACGTTCATAATAGCCTAGGTCAAGATCTGTTTCCGCACCATCTTCTGTGACAAAAACTTCCCCGTGCTGGAATGGACTCATTGTGCCTGGATCAACATTAATATACGGATCCATTTTCACCATTGTGACTTTTAAGCCACGAGCCTCTAAAAGTGCAGCGACAGAAGCTGCTGAAATACCTTTACCCAGTGATGAAACTACACCACCAGTAACGAATATAAAATGGGTCATTAAAATTCTCGTACAATGGCACCGATAATCGGCATACAATGTTTTGCAATTTTACTTTACTCCACCCCTATAAAGCAAAATTAATTATCATTATTTGACAAACAAATTTATCAATCGCATGAATAGCCAACGTTTACTACATTTACTGCATAGATTATGTAATTTGCTTAATACAAACCATTAAAACATTGTTATACTTGTTCCCCCTCAATAGCCATAATCAAGTCATTGATGATGAAAAAGACGTTTATTAAATTAGGTTTAGTCTGCCTTGTTGGCACTTTGGTATTAACTGCCTGTGTAAAAAAAGAAGAGTCTGAAAAAGAGCAAGATCAAACGCAAACAGAGCAACAGGCTTCTGGTACGCAAGCTGCTCCATCGATGGATCAACCTGAATTTAAACCACTGGATCAGGCACCTTCTGAAGATCAACCTGTGCCACCAGGCATACATGATGCACCACCACCAGAACATCATCCTCAGCAAAAGCCTGAACAACATCCGGATCAAACCGTACAGCCTTTTGAACAACCGGTGAAATCTGAATCGAAACCAGTAACACCACCTGCTAAAGGTAATGCTGACCTTGCCAGCAAATCATCAACAAACGATGCATCCACAGATGATGCCGTTGCCGCAGCGATGAAAGCTGCACAACCTGCATTAGATAATTAATATAATTTGTATTCAAAAAGCTGAAGATTCAAACCTTCAGCTTTTTTTTATTTTAAAATTTTTACTTTATTATTTTCTGTTTAATCTTCATCATTACTTACTTTGGCGATGTGTTACCTAATTCCGGATGTTCCAACGCATCTTTACATAATGATTTATCTCGTTCATATTCTTTTTGTTTTACAGCAAGATCCGATGCCTTATCCATCACTGCCCTTGTCCATACATCCAGACTGGTTAAAGATTTTCGGCATAATGCATACTTACCTTCTGTCACTGCATCAGTCATTTTGACTTCAACCCGCCAGCGAGTTGATAATTCACGTAGTGGTTCACGTATATTTTCCTGTAATTGTTCTTTTTGTCCGGAATACAACACTTGATCTAATTGATTAATTAACACCCAGGCTTCATTTGCCATAGCAGTTGCGTCATTGGTAGGCTTTATTGCAGGCGTAATTTCCTGTTTTCTATCATCATTACAGCCAAATAAAAAAAATGATGTCAAACAGAGACTACTAAACACAACCAATGTCGTTTTCATTGTTAAAGAACCATATATAAAACCAATAATCGATATGCATACTAAGGAATTGCTTTACTTTCCTCAACTATTTTTGATTGATTTTTGAATCAGAATAGCTGTAACAACACAATGATAAACCTTATAAATTACTAGACAAGACTATCATACTCCATATCCATTAATTATTTCATTTATTAATAATGTTAAAAAGTATATTATTAACAACCATACATAAATCAACTGAGTAACACGACGATAAAATTATTTATAATTAAATTTAACCATAGTGAATAGAGATATGATAATTTTCAAAATTATTTCATCACATAGGAATCCAGAACAATTCAGCAGAATAGTATGCACATTACTGGCAACTTAATGTGGCTATGTTTAAAATAAACAGTCTTTTTTCAAATCTTATTTTCTGATGTTAAACCCAGACCAAAATACATGGACTGCTGTAGACCAATACATTGAACAGCACCTTATTCCTGAAAATCCGATTCTCCAGAAAGCATTAGATCATACTGCTGAACGTGGTTTCCCCGGACATTTACATGTTGCACCCAATCAAGGTGCTTTCTTAGCCATGTTGATTCAGATGAATCAATGTAAACGTATTTTGGAGCTAGGAACTTTTGCTGCATACAGTACAATTTATATGGCACAAGCTTTAGCTGAAGATGGCTATATTCTTACCATTGAAGGAAGGGATACCCATATTGCACTTGCACAGGAAAATATTAATACATCGGGATATTCACAGATCATTGATGCAAGATTAGGACGTGCTATGGATGTTTTACGAGAATTACCAACCGACACACCCCCTTTTGATTTTATTTTTATTGATGCCGATAAACAAAGCTATCCTGAATATCTGGAATTATGCTTGTCATTTTCTCATTCGGGTACGATTATTGTTATGGATAATGTGATTAGAGCTGCCGAAATTATTAATCCAGATAATCAAAAACCTAGCATTACGGGTTTGAGAGAGTTATTTCAATTGTTAGATCATCACCCTAAGCTGGCCACTTGTACTGCATTACAAACTGTAGGCTGTAAAGGATATGATGGTTTTGCAATTGCCATTGTTAAATAATGACATAAAAACAATGCAGCCTGTTATTTTTTACCCAATTGACTCCAAGCCCTAATATTGCAAGGCATACAATCTTTTATAAACACAGTTATCCACATATTTTGCGGATAACTGTAAGGTATCAAATCACATGTTTTTGATGTGTTCAAATTTTCAACGAAGAACCAGCATGGGGACTTCTGATTCTTTAAAGATTGTTAAAGTTGTACTGCCTAAAAAGAATTGGTGTAATTTACTATGACTAAATGCCCCCATCACCATTAAACCTGTATGGTGTTGATCCTGATACTGTAATAATGTTTCGGCAACATCACCATAAATATATTCTGGTTTAACATCAATACCTGCGGCCTGTAAATGACCTATCGCATAGTCAAGAATACCATTTTGGTCACCAACATAGACCAGATGACAAGTTAATCCTCGTAATAAGTCACTATGTTCAATACGTTTTACCATATTCTGACACACTGGAGAATATTCATAAGCAAATAAATAGCTAGCAGGAGGAACAAATTTTTCACCAACAGTTAAAACCGTTGATTTTGCTCCACGAATTAAACCTTCAACATTACTTCCAACAGGTTTATCATTTTCTGCAGCATTTTCTCCAATTTTTCCGACCACCACAATGTCCTGTTGTTGCAATTCATCAAAACATTGTTCAAGAAAATCACCGCGCCGTTGAATAATCTTAGGTTCTATTGAAAAACGGTTGCGAACCAATTTAGATATGTATTTGAGTAAATCATCGCTATATTTTTGTGCCAGTTCATATTGTTTCTCATCCAGTTCTGCCAATTCTTTCAATAACATGGCATTACTTTCAAATCCAATGACACCACTAATTTCCCCAAGATGGTAACTTGCTGGACGATAGTCCAAAACTTGTAATAAAATAAGCTCTCGGCCAGTTTTTTGCGCCACCCATGCTGCTGCCTCAGCAGTTGCATTGACACAGGGAGAAGCATCAATACATGCAATAACTCTGGTCATGATTACACTCCTTTTGATAGGATTTAATTTATCTTATGCGAAATACCATCGCTTAGATATGATCAATTTATACCTTTGTGTAACCGAAATAGCGAGGATTTTCATGCTATCTGCTATTTTTTTAAGCATTTTTACTTCTTATTTCGACGATCTGCAATCTTTTGTGCAGGATTTCCAGCCATGATGGCATAGCTTTCCACATTCCTTGTCACGACAGCATTCATTCCAATAACAGCATAATCATCTATATGCACACCATCGACAATTCCAACATCTGCACCAATCCAGACATCCTTGCCAATAAAAACTCCTTTTGACCTTACCGGCTGTTCATAAATTGCCATATTTGTTTTCATACCGTGATTAAAAGCATATATATGTGTATAAGCAGCAAGTCTAACTTGGTCAGAAAGTGTGATACCAGCTCGCCCTCCATCAAGTGTACAATGATGGTTAATCGCAACTTCATTACCAATATGGAGTGGACCATGCAAAACACTGTCAGCAGCCACAAAACTATGATCACCGATGATAATTTTTCGCCCCGGCTCAGCAAAAAGATGTGCTAATGGCGAAATAAAACAATTTTCTCCAATTTCAATGTCCTCCATTTCCTGTAAATACTGCTGATAATCTTGCTGCCATGCTTGTGCCCAGAGTTTATTTCTAGGTTTTAATTTCCAATATAACCAAGGCATATAATTTAATCGATGTTGATGCTGTTCACGATATTTTAATAACGGATCATGTTCAGGCATTTATATTTCCTTTTTATACTTTATACAGGATTCAAAACATACAGCATTAATTTTGGAATATATTAAAGTTACCATACTGATAAATAAAATAGGACTTAATTAGATAATATCAAAAACTATGACCCTTAATCTTCAATAATTTTGAGATGTTCACGACCTCTAGTTAAATTTTGTAAAAACTTTTGTAGTAGCTCAATTTGATCAAGTTTTAATTCACAATATATATTGACACCTGTCGCAGTATATTGTTCCTGATATTCTGACTGATATTGATGAAGTTCATATTGTAACTGTGCCCATTCTGAAAAATTACAGCATAAAAAAGCATGTTGAGTTGGAATTAATTCAATTTTTTCTGCCAGTAATAAGGTTTGCCCTGCACATCCACCGTATGCACGAACCAACCCACCCGTACCAAGTTTGACACCACCAAACCAACGATTAACTAAAACTAGTACGTTAGTCAGTTCATTACCTTCTATTGTTGCCAAAATTGGGCGACCTGCGGTTCCTGAAGGCTCACCATCATCATTGAAGCGTACGTCATGACCAATTTTCCATGCCCAGCATTGATGCGTGGTGGTGGAATTTTTATACTGCAATAAAAAGTCCTTTACATCCTTTTCAGATTGTACAGGTGTAGCAATTCCCTGAAAGCGACTTTTTTTAATTTCTTCTTCAAAGCTAGCACTATTGGCAATCGTAAAAGACATATAAAAATCACATGAATTAAAAACTTGATTGAATTCAACGCTGGAAAAAATACTTTATTTATCCAATGCGTAAATTATGCGTTTATTATCAATAAATGCATCAAAAAAATCAATTTCATTAAAACTTAATTGATACATGACTAGCTTACTAATAATTTACAATTCTTAAACAGGTTAAATTTTATTATAAAATTACTTTTAATAATCCAAAGCATTACTACGACAACCGAAATATCATACTAAATTTTAATGGTTTAACTTTGTTAATCTGATTCTGTACTGTTGCCAGCAAATGAATTAAAAAATAATCAGAAGATCAATTACTACAACCTTTTGAGCATCTGTAAATATTTTATAATTATAAATTAAATAAAAATAATATCAGTATACTTATGTCAAAATTTCCTTCATGAAATATGATATTAATCAAGTAAAATCCCACCAAATTGATAGGATTTTAACTTTTTTCATTAAAGTTATCATCTTATTTACAACGTGTTTAATTCATTATCAGTTGTAAAAATAATTGCTGCTAAGATAGGAATGCCTAAAATAACAGGCATCATCATAATCCATAATGTTGTAGCTTGGCTAGAAAAGAAAAAGTGAATCGCTATAGCAGTTAAGGCAATCACAGCAAACAAAATTATCAAAAATCGAATCGCAAATTTAAGAAGCATTCTTTAATCCTCAAATAAATATATTTATTATATACCTTATACTTATAATAGTGTATTGTCTATGGCTACTGTATCTTTATAAATATAAAAATTACTTTAAAGTTAGAATGATTTTTTATAAAACAATAAAAATCAAATACTTAATACTCATTTATTGAGGAGTTCAGACATAACTCCGCCAGAAAATATCAAGAATGCTATCATTCAAGCGGTTAAAGATGAAGACAAAAGCAAACTAACGAACTAATTCAAGAAAATTGTATTTATCGGATCAATTACCTAAAAATTCAGGCACATTACATGTACATATAAATTTTGTACGTATAGCCTATCAATGGCTGAAAGCATAAAAACTGAATAGTACTATAATCTTTCAAGTAAATTTTTATAAAAATTTAGATTAATTCTCAAAATCCAATTGTCATTATGGTAATAATTTAGTTAAATTTTCAATACATAAAGAGTTTAGTTAATAATTTTAAAGATAAGAAAACAAGATCAGATTTATGAATTTCTCATTAATATTACTGATCGTAGTTTTTTTGTTTTACTGGTTACAAGATTTGATTTGGATTAGCTGACTGCAAGCTTCATGCTTTACTTTTGTATCTATTGCTTTTGGGTAGTTAATTTTAATTCTAAAGATAAATGGTATATTGTGTGTAGTTTAGAACTAAAATTAACAGTATGATTTGATGATATAACATATTTTTACTTTAATCTTGGTCAAATATGTTCCAATGTCATACAACAATGCATAAAATGAATTAGGATTAGCATGAATAAAAAGATTTATATGGTATTGGCAATTGTAGCTATACCTTTGGCAATCAAAACTATGCAAGCCCGGGCAGAAACTCAGGTTAAAGCTGTAGAAAAAGTTGACATTGACCAATATATTGGAAAATGGTATGAAATCGCACGTTTACCTATGTATTTCCAACGTAAATGTGCCAGCGATACCACAGCCGAATATGCTATTAATACTTCTAAAACATTAAAAGTATTAAATACTTGCCAAACCAAACAAGGTAAAATCAATACGGCTCATGGTCTTGCTACAGTCAAGAATACAGGCAACAGTCAACTTACAGTAAGTTTCCTGCCCACGGGTTTAAGATGGTTACCTTTTACCCAAGGTGACTATTGGATACTGAGAGTAGATTCAGATTATACAGTGGCTTTGGTCGGTGGACCATCTAAAAAATATCTCTGGATATTATCTAGAACGCCAACCATAGATGATAAACTTTATCAATCCTATCTGGATACAGCGAAGCAACAGGGTTTTGATATTTCAAAATTAATTAGGACATCACACTACAACCCTTAATATTTGGCTGACTATTTAATCTTTTCTAATAAATGGTGAATTATTTTGATTAAAATAAGCAATGAATAATAATACGCAGCGCTTTAATTATTTACTAGTTTCATTTAGCTCTCATCGAGTTTCGTATTAGAAAAAAATTATCTTTGAGAGCATACTTTAAATTATCTTCACAACAATTAATCTAGCTTTTACTATATGCCTCAAAAGCCGATAATGATGTATAGAATCTCGAATGTTTAGCAATAAAAGTCTCAAAATCACATCAATGATATCAAATTTATTTATTTTTGCTTTGGTCGCCAATCTTAGTTAGCCATCCACATTATTTTTGAGCCAGTAAAACTAATCGACTAATATAGCTTCTTGATTACCCTGTTACGATCTGAGTTGATGGCAGAATCTCAAAACTGAAAGGTGATTGCACGGTAAATGCCATCTGTACCGAAATTTGGAGAACTAAAATTCATTTAACTCAAATTCATGACTTTTGTTGAGACTTTTCACATTTAATTCTCAAGTCTTCAATAGCTCGTGGATCCATTGGTGCAGTCATCATATTTCTATAATTCATGCATTCAGATGTTTCCTTATATTCTTTTTGGATAGTAGTACAAGCCACTAATATCAATACAATAAAACACATATATACGTAGTTCATTTAAAAAACCTTTTGATTATCTAATTTATTAAAACTTATTTAGTAAATTAGTTATGTGTAGAGATGTTATTTTAAGTAATAAAAAAGCCCATCATCGCTGATAGACCTTATCATTTAGTTTATTTATAAATCAGTACCGACAAACGCACTGGAAATATAAAAAGCTTCATCCAAATCTTCTGAAGATTCAAATTCGACATCCAGATAAATGACCTCTGCCCCTGTCTTTTCCTTAAAATCTGCAAACTTCTCTACTAAAAAATCTGTTATTTCATTTTCTAAAGTAGATCGTTCTTGACGATATTTCTCTATTGCTTCTTTCATGAGTTTTACCAGAATGTGACTGAGAATTTATATCAAAGCAAACTATTGTTAAAATAGTAAGACAAGAAGCAACCATACATAGCGTTGATTAGTAATAGTCTTGATCGTCAACTAATACAGTACTACCAAGATCAAAGAGTGTTAAACGTTAAATTTTGCTAGTCTTAATCTGAAATTTTTTAACGTATTTAAAATACAGCACATTCATTGATTGACAGAATTTTTCAAATTCTAAGTAACTTTCATTTACCTTAGGTAATAATCTTGTTCTAGCTTTTTACTAGGTGACAGTTTATGACCTGTTGCTGTGTAGTGCATTATATCCATATAATGTCACTTAATAAAAAAGGTAATATTTATAAGATAGAATCTTTCACTGTAAAAAACCACCCGGGAGTGATCTGCCCCCAATAAGTTGGACACTTGTTCTAATTTGAAAAGGTGCTTTTCTATGGCTAAATATTCTCAAGAATTTAAACTTGAGGTTGTCCAATACTACTTATCTGGTTTTGGTAAAGTTTCAACTGGTAATAAATACAATGTTC
>NZ_VXKN01000010.1 GCF_008693185.1 Acinetobacter qingfengensis | reverse complement strand
GTTACCCATGTGAGAGTAAGTCATCGCCAGCTCATTATTCTAACCCCCGGTAGTCATCCTGCCGGGGGTTCTTCTTTTATCCAAATAAAATCCATATTTTAAATACTCCCTCAGCCTTGCATATGATCGATATTTATTCTATATTCTTGAAATTTCTACCAAAATATATGCTTTATTTTATGTTGAATTCAAATTATGTTTTAGTTTGAATAAAATTTGAAGTTATTTAAAACTATTTATAAATTATACCTATTTCTTGGTATTTTATTTTTATATTAAAAATGTAATTTTATTTGTATAAAGTTTGATTAATACGAGATAAGTTATGTTTTTGCGACACGATGATGAGAATACATGGACAGAAAAAATAATCATTTTCTGTATGTGCCTATTTCTATTACTAGGATTATCGTGTGGTGTCATTGCTTTGATATATAAGGATATTTTATTGTGTATTATAAGTTTCTCATTTTTTGTATGTGCTTTTTTGTTAAAAAGTGAGGGGAAGATAACATTTTTTTCTAAAAATAAGAAGTAGTTATTATTATTTGTACGTATGATAATAATATAGGTCTAAATCATATTGATATTAGACCTATATTTATTATATTTATTTTTTGAATGGAAATGCATATTTTAAAATACGGCCAATAACCTGACCATATTGTTTACGCAATGTTGCATTATTATAGTTTAAACCATATTTTTTACATACAGCTTCAACTTTTGGTCCCATTTTACGATAGCGACGTGCTGGAATCTCAGGATAAAGATGATGTTCAATCTGATGACTTAAATGTCCTGTCATGATATGGAAAAACTCTGAGCCTTCCAGATTGGATGAACCTCGAATTTGTCGCATGTACCAATGTCCTTTACTTTCATTTTGTAGTACAGATCTTGGAAAAACCTCTACATCTTTGGTGAAATGTCCGCAGAAAATTACACTAAATGTCCAGACATTACGAATACCATTTGCTGCAAGATTACCTGCCAGAACAGGTAAGGCTGTTCCTAGTGGTAATGCCAATGCTGGGAAGAAAGCGTAATCCTTGAGCAATTGTCTAGTCACTTTATTTTGTACTGGTTTCCATTCTTGCCATAGCTGTTTCCATGTTTTTTTGCCATAAATTACGCGGCCTAATTCCAGATTTTGTATAGCTACACCCCATTGAAAAAGTAAACTAAAAGGGATGCAATATAGAGGCTGTAATAGATAACCAGCTTTCCAGCGTTGTTCTGGAAATAAGCGAACGAGGCCATAGCCAATATCATCATCCATACCTTTGATGTTAGTATAGGTGTGATGCTTGAAATTATGGGTCTGACGCCAGTTATCGGCTGTTCCAACATTATCCCATTCGTAGCTTTGGCCTTTAAATTTGGGATCATTCATCCAGTCATATTGCCCATGCATGACATTATGACCAACTTCCATATTTTCCAGAATTTTTGAAATGCCTAATAAAGTTGTACCTAATAACCATGTTGGTGGAAACCAGCCGGCAAATAGACAAGCACGTCCAGCAATACTGGTATATCGGACGGCAGCATAGACACGCCGAATGTATTTGGCATCTTTTTCGCCTAAATCATCAATGACTTCTTGTTTGATGGCATCTAACTCTTGTGCGAGTGCATCTAATTCGATTTCGGATAGGTCACGATTTTTAGGATTTTTAAAGTAATGAGTTTTAACTTGCATGTTCATGGCGGTTACTCGATATGCTTATAAATCTAGAATAAGGTCACTTTGTGCAGTATTGACACAGATGCGTAAGTCTTGGTTGGGTTCATTATTGATAGAGCCATCGTTAAGGTTTTTGGTTTGTCCATTCGCTTTTTTGCAAGAACATTTATTACAAATTCCCATGCGACAACCATGTGTAGGTTTAACATTTGCTTGTTCTAGCCCGATGAGAATGGGCTGACCTTTAGGAATAGTGACTATTTGGTTGGACTTGCTTAATGTGATTTGAATCACACCGGCTTCAGTATCTACAGGTATTGGACTTAAGCTAAATGCTTCACTACAAAGTTGTTTTGCATCTGAAAAAACTTGAGTTGCAGCATTGACGAAGCCGGAAGGCCCACAGATATAGACATCCTGTTGTTGAATGTTGTTGAATTTTTTTCGATGTTCAGTATTGATGCGAGAATCAAAAGGTGTTTGTTGTGTGCAAAAATACTGAACATTGAAATGGGTATATTGTTCTTGCCATTGTGTAAATTCAGTTTGAAAAGCAAAATCTTGTTGCTGTTTTGCCCAGTACAGTAAAGTAATCTGGATATTGGACAGTTGCCCGTTTTGTGCGAGATTGTATAGCATACTGTACATTGGCGTAATGCCACTGCCTGCTGCAACCATGATTAATTGTTGGGGTAACTGTGACAGTGTCATGTCACCATAAGGTGTTCCGAGTTCAATGATATCGCCAATGTGAGATTGTTCACAAAGCCAATGGCTCATAATGCCTTGAGGGACTTTTTTTACATTAATCTGGACATGGTTGGCATTGAGTTGCGTTAGGCTGTAGGTGCGTTCATATTTACGGCCTTCAATTTCGACTTTAATGGGATGATGTTGCCCAGGAAGTCCATATTGCATGTTGCGATTACAACGTACAGTGAGTGCAATCATGTCATGTGCAATGATTTTTTTATTGACAATTTTACCTAGGACTTCATGAGTAGACCATAATGGATTGATTTTTTGTAGCCAAAAGTTGGTCATATCACGATCATAGATACTTTCAGCTGCGATCTCGAGTAGATTTGACTTACGTTGTAGTTGCTGCATAGGACTCATCTCAATGCCATTTTTTAATTATTATACACTTGTATATACACTTGTATATAGATTGTGCAAAAACTTAACAAATAAATTTACTATCTTCCAGAGTGCTGAAAAGGCTATAATCCTGACTGAATTCATCGGTGATCAATGGGTATGCAATCGAGCTTAACAAAAACAATAGCAAGTCAACATGAACAAAATGTGATGGACGTGCCGCAAAAAAATAGCTTACGTGGTGCAGGGCGTAAAGCGACAATCACTCAGGAAGAGTTATTTCAGGCAACATTGAATTTGATTGGTCCAGAAAAAAGTATTTCATCATTGAGCTTACGTGAGATTGCAAGAGAAGCGGGTATCGCACCCAATAGTTTTTATCGCCATTTTAAGGATATTGATGAACTTGCAATTGCATTGATCAATCGCGCTGGTCTAGTACTAAGACAGATTATCCGCGAAGCAAGGCTACAAGCCAATCAAAAAAAAAGTGTCATTCGTTCTTCAGTGGAAATTTTTTTACAGCAGTTGGATACAGATGAAGGCAATTTAAGTTTATTGCTAAGAGAAGGTTATACTGGTTCATCTTCGTATAAAAAGGCTGTGGAGCAGCAACTCACCAATTTTCAGCATGAATTACAGGATGATTTGATCAGGCTTGGACGATTAAATAAAGAAAATATTGAATACGCAGATATAGTCGCCAAAGCCATTACACAACTGGTATTTAATATGGGTGCCAAAGTGCTGGATTTGTCTATTGCAGAGCGTCAGGTGATTGCTGAAGAAACCATGTTGATGATTAGAATGATCATGGAAGGTGCCAAGCAGATTAGTCAAAGAGATAAATCGCTGGATATATAGTATGATCAAAAGCCTGTAATGACTTTTGATCATGCGATAGAAACATTATTTTTGTTTTAAATTCAATGTGGTTAAGTGTGTTGGTTCATTTACGTGAGCTTTCATCAAGCTGGCAACCAATGCGGTTAGTAAGCAGCCAACAGTGAGGTAAATCGCAACCAGAATCCAGTGTCCACCTGCCCATGCAATTAAGGCTGAGGCGATAAAAGGCGTAAAACCGCCTCCTACGATACTGGCAATTTGATAACCAACACCGGCACCACTATAACGATATTCTGTACCGAATAATTCTGTAAAAATTGGCTGATGTACACTGACCACCATATCATGAGATAGATTTGCCAATAAAATTGATAAAATCACAATCCAAAATAATGCGCCATGTTGTAATGCAATAAAGAATGGGAATGCAGCAAGTGCACCAATTAAGCCACCGATAATACACATTCTTCTGCGTCCAAAACGATCTGCAATAAAAGCAAAAAATGGAATAGAGATACAGCTAATCGCTCCAACCATTAGGGAAATATTCAAGAATATTTGCGATGACATATGCAAATGTTGGGTCGAATAATTAAGCGCAAATGTCGTCACTAGATACATGGTTAATAGTTCTGCCAAACGTAGGGCAATAATAAATAGAAAGCCTTTAGGACTTTCCTTGATCGCCTGTAAGATTGGAAGTGTTTTATGTTTTTTAGGTGTGTCATGGGCTGTCTGGATAAATTCTGGTGATTCATCCTGATCATTGCGGATCCATAACGCGATACAGACTAAAACAATACTGGCAATAAATGGGATACGCCATGCCCAATGATTAAATGCATCCTGACCAAAGCTGAAAATGGTAATAGAAACGATTCCTGATGCCAGCATTAGTCCTACACCATAACCAATTTGTACACCACTACTGTAAAATGCTTTTTTATGTTCTGGGGCATTTTCTACGGCCATTAATGCTGCCCCCCCCCATTCTCCACCAACAGCAAAACCTTGTATGGCTCGTAATGTAACGAGAAGCACTGGTGCCCACCAGCCGATTTGTTGGAAATTGGGTAATAAACCGATCAATACTGTGGCAGCACCCATCAAGAATACTGTAAGAAACAGCATTTTTTTACGGCCAACCTTGTCACCAAAATGGCCAAATACCAGCCCCCCTAAGGGCCTAAATAAAAAGCCAACGCCAAAAGTGGCAAACGCAGCCAGTGTCCCCATGGTTGGACTGATACTTGGAAAAAATTGATCTTTAAATACGAGTGCAGCCACAATCCCATATAATAGAAAATCGTACCAGTCGACAACTGCACCGACAAAACTGCTTAGAGCAGCTTTACGTGCTCGTTTTTCGTTATATTCAAGATTTAAATTGGACGAATTCATTAAAATCATACCATGCCAAACAGTAAAAATTGTCCTTGCATGTTGTAATGAGTGTTAAAGCAGCAATTACAGCAAGAGTGAATATCAGAATAAAAAGGGTGGGTATTCTGACTAAAATTGCACATGGATAATGTAGCGTGCATAGCTTAATCAAAAAATCTTCTTAGTGCGATAAGCGATCGATTTGATAGGATGGATTTGGTTAAAAAAACATCTTTATTCGTTAAGAATATCGTATTGCAAAAATCTGCTTGAGTTCAAAGTCCAAATATTGATAGCCTAAATGAAATTATGGGGCAAAGTTATGCAACTCTTTAGACGAATTCATCAAAAATTAAACTGGCCTATTCGGCGCTATTTTGCATTGATTGGCGGTATTTTATTTTTAACTTATCTTGGTTCAGCCGTATATCAGGTATATAAACCGCTACCTTCAGGATTGGATATCAAAAGCCCACCACGTTCCTCTGATGTTGAATTTCTCAGTGATTTAACTTATCAGGATGCGCAAGGTAAACAGCATAGTGAACAGCAGATTTTTGATGCGATGCTAACTTTGATTGAACAGGCTCAGAATACAATTGTGCTGGACATGTTTTTATTCAACAATGAAACGGGTAGTTCTACAATTCGTCATCGTGCATTGACACAGGAGTTGACACAAGCTCTGATTGACAAAAGGCAGCTTAATCCCAATATTGATATTCAACTGATTACCGACCCAATCAATACTGTATACGGTGGTACAGATCCAGAACATCTTCGGCGATTAAAAGCAGCGGGTATCAATGTGATTTATACAGATTTAACCGTATTGAGAGCATCTAATCCTGCTTGGTCTGGGTTTTGGTATATGTGTTGTCAAAATCTAGGTAACAGTAGTACAGGTGGATGGCTCCCTAATCCTTTTGGTGATGAAAAGGTGACATTGCGTAGCTATTTCCAGCTATTGAACTTTAAGGCTAATCACCGTAAAACATTGGTTGTCGATACACTTGATGGCTGGAAAGCATTGGTGTCCTCAGCAAATCCGCATGATGGAAGTTCTTTACATAGCAATGTTGCAATGATTTTGCATGATAAATCTGCAATTGATGTGTTAGATAGTGAACGTGCTGTTGCACAATTTTCGCAGGGTGATGCACCAATGGTAATTCTACCTGAACCTAAAGCCAATCCTGCTTTGCCTAAAGTCCAAATTTTGACTGAAAAAGCCATTTATGAGGAAGTTTTGGCGCAAATTAATCAACTGAAAAGAAATGAACAATTAGATTTAATGATGTTCTATTTATCTGATCGGGATATAGTTAAGGCAATTGTTGCAGCAAGACAGCGTGGTGTTGTCGTAAGGGTAGTCCTTGATCCAAATAAAGATGCGTTCGGTCGCCAGAAAAATGGTATTCCAAATCGTCAGGTTGCGTGGGAGTTACATCGACAAGGGGTACCGGTTCGATGGTGTGCAACCAATGGTGAACAATGCCATAGTAAATTATTAATTCTGGGTAAACAGACAGGGGAAAAGCAAATAATTCTCGGATCCGCTAACTATACGGCAAGAAATCTGAATAATTATAATCTGGAAACCAATGTTTCTGTTCAAGCTCAAAATAACTATACGGCAGTAGTGCAGGCACAACAATACTTTGAAACAGTATGGCGAAACCCCGATCATGAAAAAATAACCGTAGATTATGCACAATATAAGGATGAGTCCAGTACCAAATACTGGCTATATCGTTTTATGGAATGGTCTGGATTATCAACGTTCTAATGATCTTAATTTATTAGGCCAGATGGATTCAAGGTGCAAATTTATTGCACCTTTTTATTTACTTTAGCTGTTCAAATTCTTGATTAGATTGTTGATCTTGTGGCATATCTAGGCGATCAAGTTTAATTCTGATTAAAGCCAGCTTTTGCTCTGCATGCGAAAGATATTCACGTACACTGGCTTCGGAATAGCTTTGGCAGAACAGATTTTCATTGATATATTTAAATTTTTGCTGAATGTGTTGTTTATCCTGTTCAGCAACATTTTCTTGTTCCAATAACTTTTTAAAGCGCTGTAATAATTCTACAGTTTCACTACTAATATAGGCTTGCGCATCGGCTGCCATTTCTTCAATCTCTCGTTGTGTTTGGTATTTACGATAACGGTAAATTGCAAAAGCAACAAATCCAAGTAGTAATAAAATAAAAATGCCCATGTGCGATTGTTCCGAGCCAAAATTTATGTTGTATCATTATTCAACAAAAGTCAGTGTAATATAAAGAAAAACCAGATTAACGCTAGATATTTCTACTCAAAAGCAAATTTAATAATAAAAAAAGCTACGACTTTGGGGAGAGTCGTAGCAAAAAGGAGGAGAAGTTCATCATAGTATGTAAAAATTAAACTAGCTATTGTACAGTTCTACACGTTTCTGTTTTGGCATCACTAACCACAACACCAAATAAACCAGAATACCAGGAAATCCAGCGCTAGAAATCGAAACCAGAACAAAAACAATTCGAAGTAAGTTTGCATTCCAGCCAAAACGTTCCGCAATACCACCCATTACACCTGCGATCATGTGTTGACTGTCAGAGCGATAAAGGCCTTTTGTTTGCATGGGATGTTATATCTCCTATGAGTTAAAATATAATCACATCATCATTAATGCTTAGTTATTATTTAGGGATATTGGGATAAATTTCAAAGTAAAAAGCATCACAATCCTGTAAAAATATGTAAATAATCACACTTTTGAGTAAATGTTTGGAATCTTATCGTGATGAAAGATTCAAGATGAAAATAATCTGTGAAATAAGTTGTCTGTTAGTAAGTATGATTTAAAGTTATTCAATTTTGATTCGAAGCTGAAAAAAATGATATTACCCCCATTATAAAAGAATGACTCATTACATCTGCGACATAATGCCTGGGTGGTGTTATTGGGAATAACTTATTTTATAGGTGATACATCGTGAGAAAAATTATTGGTACCATGCATAGTCAACAAATCCATTGGGTAGGAGATGGTTTTCCAGTCAAAACCTTATTTTCCTATGACCGTTTAGGGCAGGCAATCAGTCCATTTTTACTGTTGGATTATGCAGCACCATATTATTTTGCTCCAACAACACAGCGTCATGGTGTTGGTTCCCACCCGCATCGTGGTTTTGAAACCGTTACACTTGCTTATCAGGGTGAAGTTACACATAAAGACTCAAGTGGTGGTGGCGGAACCATTAAAACTGGTGATGTACAATGGATGACCGCAGCGGCTGGTTTGGTGCATGAGGAATTTCATTCTACAGATTTTGCAGCACAGGGTGGAAATTTTGAAATGGTGCAGTTGCGGGTAAATTTACCTGCAAAATCAAAAATGACTACACCTAAATATCAAGCGATTGATGCAAAAATAATTCCCCAATTGGTATTGGATGAGCAGGGAAGTTATTTAAGAGTAATTGCAGGTCAATATCTAGAAAGATCAGGTGCAGCCACAACATTTACCCCAGTCAATGTATGGGATGGTGAATTGAAAGCGGCAACACGACACCAATTTCTTGTACCCACAACGCATAATGCAATATTTGTAGTTTTATCTGGGCAAGTGCTGGTGAATGAAATGCAGCAAGTGAATGAGCATGGCATTGTAATTTTTGCTCGGGATGGTGAAACAGGCTTTAACGTGCAAGCTGTGGCAGACAGTAAATTTGTGCTGTTGACGGGTGAGCCATTAAATGAGCCAATACAGGGATATGGTCCTTTTGTAATGAATACTCAACTGGAAATCACTCAGGCTTTTGATGACTTTAGACAAGGTAAATTTGGTCAAATTCATGTGATGTAAATGATCTAAGAAATTACCATTAAGCATATATTATGAGTTGATTTTTCTGGATATTTCCATTTTTACCGATCCAGAAAGGCCGGTTTTTTTCACCATGACCAAACCAGCTGCAGACATAAAGTGGAATTTGTAATGGATTTAGATGTTCAGCAAAAATTTCAGCAATACTTTGAGGTACGCCTCGTTGAGGGCAATGATAGAAATCACCCAAAATAATCGCTTCAAGATGATTTATATCAATGCTTTGTAAAAGTTGCACCAATAATCGTTCCAGACGGTAGTAGGACTCACCAACATCTTCCAGTAATAATATACTGGGTTGTTTAAGATGTAATGCCCAAGGTGTACCTTGTACACTGCATAATGTACTGAGGTTGCCACCTAAAATTTTGCCTGACAATGTTATAGGTTGTGTATGACTACATGCTGCCAATGTAATGTCATAATGAATGGCATCATGCTGTAATAAGGGATTGAGTAAAGTCAGCACTTCTTGTGCATCAGTACAAATTGGTTGATTTTCAAGTAAATTTTTTTGTGAAATTTCCTGAAATACCGGTCCATGAATGGCTTGCCCACCCTGCATGGCAATGTAGTTTAATAATACGGTACTGTCTGAATAACCAATCAAAGCTTTATTGAGTAGCCAAGTATCCAGATAGGGTAATAATTGTCCAGCGCCTGTACCGCCACGCGCGCACCAGATGGCATCAATACTTTTATCTTCGCAGGCAGTTTTTAAATCTGTCAGGCGTTCGTTGCTTGTCCCAGCCAAATAGCGATGTTGGGCTTCAAGATGTCGAGCAAAAGACACTTGAATACCCAATGTAGATACATGTTGTTTTGCCTGCTGAATTGGATCAATATCAACACAGGCGCTAGGTGCCAAAACACGGATATGCATAGAAAAAATATAGAAAATAATGAAAATAGAAGTGAAACATAACATGCTTTCTTCTATCTGGCTATCAAGCTGATGAAATTGATAAAATCACGATGTGTCATATTACATTTTGATTTATAAGATAAAAATAACTAGAATTGTTTAGGATCGTATTGTTGTAGATATCACTTAAAAAAATATATAAAAAAATTTTTCTTAAAATTTTATTCTGGGAATGAAAATATTCTACAAGGGTTTATATGCAGCTTTAAGCATGGCTTGATATAAATTTTATTGAATAAGAAAACGTGTAAATCATGAAAATATAAATGATAGCAGTAAGTTTGATGAGTAATTGGACATAATTCTAATAGGCTGAAAAACCCATTTCTGGGATAAATTGGTACAAATAATTAATGATATATGGTATTTATTTTTGAAATAATGGATGGCGTTTGTAAAAAAAATCATATTAAATCGATCAGCAATTCATCGAAGGATGCATCTGCATTGATGCAGGTGTGAAATAAAAATATATAGCGTGAGGATCGATGCTATGCAGATCGGTGTCCCAAACGAAACCTATCCAAACGAAACACGTGTCGCAGCAACACCTGAAACAGTAAAGAAACTGATTCAGGCTGGGCATCAGGTGGTTATACAGCGTGGAGCAGGATTTCGGGCAGCTTATCCTGATTCACATTATGAACAGGTCGGTGCCCGTTTGGTGGAAAATGCCTATGCTCAAAGTGAACTTATTTTAAAGATTCGGGCTCCTCAGGGCGAGGAGATTGAACAGCTTGCTGCCAATTCCATTGTGATTGCAATGTTTGATCCCTATCGAAATACAGAACTGGCGCATTTTGCCCAACAAAATGTATCTGCCTTCGCCCTTGAACTTTTGCCCAGAACTTTGTCACGTGCTCAAAACATGGATGTTCTGTCTTCTCAGGCAAATTTATCCGGTTATAAAGCGGTATTACTGGCAGCCAATGCGTATCAACGCTTATTCCCAATGTTGATGACTGCTGCCGGAACGGTAAAGCCTGCCCGGGTTGTCGTTATGGGGGTTGGTGTGGCTGGATTACAGGCGATTGCCACAGCCAAGCGCTTGGGAGCTGTTGTGGAAGCTACGGATTTACGACCAACAGCCAAAGAGCAAGTCGAGTCTTTGGGTGGGAAATGGCTAGATGTACCAATGTCAGCAGAAGAGCAGCAACGTGCTGATGATGCACTGAAAAATGGCTATGGCTGGACACCGGGCGAACAATACATCAAAGATCAGGCAGCAATTGTAGATAAGGCAGTGGCCAATGCAGATATCGTGATTACTACAGCCTTATTGCCGGGACGTAATGCACCTCGATTGATTCATGCAGAAACTGTGGCAAAAATGAAGCCGGGTTCGGTCATTCTGGATATGGCAGTCGAAACGGGTGGCAATGTTGCAGGCTCGGTTGTAGATCAAACAGTATCTACTGAGAATGGTGTGAAAATTCTCGGTATTGCCAATATCCCTGCCACAGTAGCCACAGAAGCATCGGCATTGTTTGCACGTAATATTTTGAATTTTATTGAAACTTTATATGATGAGCAAAAAGTGATCCAGATTAATCCGGAGGATGAAATTCAAAAAGCTTTATTGGTAACACATGACGGTCAAGTGCGTTTAAAGCGTGGCTGAGGAGAATAACCATGGTAGAAACAATCACAATTTTCGTCTTGGCAATCTTTGTAGGATATTACGTGGTCTGGGGGGTAACTCCTGCATTACATACACCGTTAATGGCCGTCACTAATGCATTATCTTCCATCATTATTGTGGGGGCAATGATACAAACGATCGGATTGCCTGTATTTGGTGTGGATGGTCATGTGGCATTTCAGAGCATTAATCTGGTGAGCGTATTAGGTGCAATCGCTGTATTTTTGGCAAGTATTAATATTTTTGGTGGTTTTGCAGTGACTGCAAGAATGCTGGAAATGTTTAAGCCAAAACCAAAGAAAAAGGAGGATTAAATCATGGAGTTGATTCGTGCCAATGCAGAATGGTTGTATTTGATCGGTGCCATTTTATTTATTCTGACTTTACGTGGTTTATCCGGTCCTAAAACGGCAATTACGGGTAATCGCTATGGCATGATTGCTATGGCAATTGCTGTACTGACCACATTTTTTGTTGCAGATCAGCCTGTGATCTGGATGATTGTGACGGCAATGATTCTAGGTGGCATTGTTGGTATTGCACGTGCCAAAACTGTACCCATGACGCAAATGCCCGAAACTGTTGCCTTGATGCATTCACTGGTTGGCTTGTCCGCAGTATTGATTGCAATTGCGGCCATTTTGCATAATAACCATTTGGTAAATTTATTTTATATAAATGAAGCATCATTGCTTGCTGCTGGAGTTCAACATGCGCACATGAATAAGGTGCATTTATTTGAACTATTTGTGGGATGCTTTGTTGGTGCAATTACCTTTACAGCCTCTGTATTTGCTTACGGAAAGCTGGCTGCAAAAAAATGGGCAAAAACTATCTCAGGTACCTGGGTAAAACCTGTTCAGGCCATATTGTTTATTGCCATGTTGATTTGTGGTTTTTATTTCTTTTCAACGGGAAATATGCCATCGTTTTGGGCAATGACAATTCTGGCACTCATTTTTGGCTGGGTCTGGATTGCACCGGTTGGCGGTGGTGATATGCCTGTCGTTGTGTCATTGCTCAACTCGTTTTCAGGCTGGGCAGCCGCAGGGATTGGTTTTACGCTTGAAAACAATATGTTGATTGTTGCTGGCTCACTGGTTGGTTCATCAGGTGCCATTTTATCCTATATCATGTGTAAAGCCATGAATCGCAATATTATCAATGTGTTATTTGGTGGTGCGATGGGTAGTACAGCGCAAAGTAACAGTGTTGTAACAGGTGAACAGATACAACGCAATTATCGGTCAGGTTCGGCTGATGATGCTGGGTTTTTAATGTCAAATGCTGATAGTGTTGTGATTGTACCGGGATATGGTATGGCGCAGGGACGTGCGCAAAATGCAGTCAAAGAATTGGCTAATTTGCTCAAGGAGCAGGGGGTTAGGGTACGCTTTGCCATCCATCCTGTTGCAGGTCGTATGCCGGGTCACATGAATGTTTTATTGGCCGAAGCAGATGTGCCTTATGAAGATATTCTGGAAATGGATGAAATTAATGCAGATTTCCCAGCAACTGATGTGGTTTTAGTCATTGGCGCCAATGATGTAGTTAACCCTGCGGCAAAAGATGATCCGAGTTCGCCAATTTATGGTATGCCAATTCTGGAAGCACATAAGGCCAGAACAATATTAGTGATCAAGCGGTCCATGGCAACAGGTTATGCTGGTCTGGATAATGATTTGTTCTATAATGAAAAAACGATGATGGTGTTTGGGGATGCCAAAAAAGTAGTAGAAGATATGACCAAAGCCATTAATGGAACAGGACATTGAGTTATTCCAAAACAAAAATCGAGTGATGTTGTCACTCGATTTGATTTTTATAAATCAGAACGTTTTATTTTGCTTTACTGTGGAGATTATTTCTGATTCTGATCATCTGGTTTACGACCTTTGATCACCATATATAAAATAGCACTCATTAATAACCATGCGCCTAAAAATACACTCGCACAAAATGCCAGAATACGGCCATTACGTTCAAGATGCCACCAGTTAAAATGAAGTGCAGCCATTACCAAAGCCCACTGTGCCAATGCAAATACAATGATCACAAGGGAATGTCGCTTGACATCAGGACGCATCGCCATAGCAAATTACCTAAATAGGAGAGAAGAGAATAAGAACTATTATGCCATTTTCTCTATTAAAAAACCAACTTGTCCATTTTTAGTGCATAAAAATAGCCCTGCATATACAGAGCTATCTTTTATAAAAAAATTCAGTAGGCTGAATTATTCTGTTTCTTTCTTTGGTTGTTCACGTAAACGGATACCGAGATCACGCAATTGATTGGCTTCAACTGGTGCAGGTGCCTGTGTTAACGGACATTCAGCAGTTTTGGTTTTTGGGAACGCAATCACGTCACGGATTGATGATGCGCCAGTCATTAACATAATCAGACGATCCAGACCGAATGCCAAGCCACCGTGCGGAGGCGCACCATAACGTAGAGCATTTAATAGGAAGCTGAATTTTTCTTCGGCTTCTTCTTCGGAAATACCCAAGGCTTCAAAAATGGCTTTTTGCATTTCCAGTGTATAAATACGCAGTGAACCACCACCGATTTCTGTACCGTTGAGTACCATATCATACGCAACAGAAAGTGCTTCACCCGGATTATTTTTTACATCTTCAACACTAGATTTTGGTAAGGTGAATGGGTGATGAACCGATGTCCATTTACCATCATCAGTTTCTTCAAACATTGGGAAATCGACCACCCAAAGCGGTGCCCATTCTTTGATCGAAAGTTTCAGATCATGACCAATTTTGACACGTAAAGCACCCATGGCATCGTTTACGACTTTGGCTTTGTCTGCACCAAAGAATACGATATCACCATTTTCTGCACCGACACGTTTTAGCAAATCCAGAACGATTGGTTCGATGAATTTAACAATCGGAGATTGTAAACCTTCGATACCTTTTTCCAGTTCATTGACTTTGATATAAGCCAAGCCTTTTGCACCGTAGATGCCAACAAACTTGGTGTATTCATCAATTTGGCTACGTGGCAGCGCACCTGCACCTGGCACACGTAATGCAACGATACGACCTTTAGGGTCTTTTGCAGGACCGGCAAAAACTTTAAATTCGACATCCTGCATCAGGTCTGCAACATCGACCAGTTTTAACGGAATACGCAAATCAGGTTTGTCGGAAGCATAATCACGCATGGCTTCTGAATATGGCATACGCTGGAATTTGTCGAACTTGATTCCCAGTAATTCGTCAAATAGTTTGACAGTCATACCTTCCATCAAATCCATGATGTCATCATCATT
Source organism: Acinetobacter qingfengensis (assembly GCF_008693185.1). Taxonomy (GTDB): domain Bacteria; phylum Pseudomonadota; class Gammaproteobacteria; order Pseudomonadales; family Moraxellaceae; genus Acinetobacter; species Acinetobacter qingfengensis. The sequence continues at coordinate 116,134 of NZ_VXKN01000010.1, read as the reverse complement.
TAAGAATGATGTTTCAATGTCAATCTGGGTAAATTCCGGCTGACGATCGGCACGTAAGTCTTCATCACGGAAACATTTGGCAATTTGATAATAGCGATCTACACCACCAACCATCAATAATTGTTTAAATAATTGTGGTGATTGTGGCAGGGCATAAAAACTACCGTTGGATACACGGCTTGGTACCAGATAATCACGTGCGCCTTCCGGTGTAGCACGAGTCAGAATTGGTGTTTCCACATCAAGGAAGCCATGTTCATCCAGATAGTTACGGATCAGGTTGGTCACTTTGGAACGGAAACGTAAACGCTCCAGCATCTCTGGACGACGAATATCAAGGAAACGGAATTTCAGGCGATTTTCTTCGGATACGTTAATCGTATCGTCATTCAGTGGAAACGGTGGTGTATCTGATTGTGCAAGAACTTCAATTTCTTTGCCTAGAACTTCAATTTGACCACTGACCATATTATTATTTTCAGTACCGGCATAACGGCGACGTACACGGCCAGTAATTTTAAGAACAAATTCGGAACGTGCCTTGTCTGCGGTTGCAAATGCTTCAGGGGTATCTGGATCAATTACCACCTGCACCAGACCATCACGATCTCGCATGTCTAGAAAAATAACACCACCATGGTCACGGCGGCGATGTACCCAACCGCATAAAGTTACGGTTTGATCGATTTGCGCTTCTGTTAAAGAACCGCAGTAATGAGTTCGCATCATGAGTAGAAATCCAAACTATATTGGCTGTGATGACGTATACGTAAACAGCGTACCGTCTGTGAATTGGCGATTATGCCTATTTGAAGGAATTGTCACAAGCAGGAATTAATAAATCCTAGTAATTTTCCAACGTAATATCAAACATATTACGCTAAACATCAGGAAAAAACCTGTAGAAAATTCCACAATTAAACCACGAATAAAAAGATAATGATCCTGATCGAGAAGAGGAACTAATTTCTCTGTATTTAAATAACAAAAGATTGCGCCCAGTATAACTGAACTGAATAAAGTTAAAAAAAATTGCCAATAATTCGGTGCATGTGTATTAATTATAGGCGCAGAAAGAACTGGTCGAATCAAAAAATAGACCAATGGCAAGGTAATGATTGAGGTTGTATATTGTAGAAATAAATCCAGTGGCATGGTTTTATGCAGCAATGGCACTTGAATGGATTGCATCATAAATTCAGTTGAAAAAAATATGGGTTGATTATCGTGAGTAAAGCTATCCCAGAGGAAATGCGTGCCAATCCCAACTAATATGCCAACCGTACAGAAAAAAATTGCATCAATTCTGGAATTTCCCAAAGGTGTGATTTGCCGATTTAACCCATAATAAACATATGGACGATATAAACTGAACCAGAGTAAACAGCCGATTAAACCAAAAATTAAATCTACACTGAACATGCCTGAATATTCATGTGCCCAATCCCGATCATTGATGATTTGTCCTGCAATATCCGGAATTGCTGCCCCAATTGCAATGCTGGCCAGAGGCAATTTCCGTTTAAATAAAGGATAAAGTGCAGGTGCAACCACCATATGGGAGAGAGTAAAAGCCATAAAATCAATGTAATGTTAAAAAAGCGTTTTATCTAATCATATTGGTCACAGGATTGCAGTATTTTTTATTAACAAGCTGTGACGACCTGTTATACGTGTGTATGGTAAGTAAATAACTGGCAATAAGATGATGTGCCCATGATCGTGGTTTAAGACCTTGATAATGCCCACAATGACTGCCATGTCGTGTCGTTACCAGAATTGTTGCTGAATTTGCTTCAATAACCTCACGATATTGCCAAGCATTATTGATATGACAAATTGGATCATCTTCAGCATTGAGAATCATGGTAGGAATAGCAATGTTGGTAAATACATCAATCGGATTACAAGCATTTAAATAGGATTTATAACTGTCAAAACCAGCGAATTCGAATAAAACTTTTTGAATATCTTGTAAACGTTTACTTTTTATGACCGGTTGTAATGCAGGGTGTTGTTGTAATTGCTGTTGGTAAGGCAGAATAAAGCGTTTTTTTATAGAGGTTGCCATATATCGGTCATAAAATTTATGGACTCGATCAAATGCGACGTTCAGATCGTAACCCGGACAATAGGCAAATGCTCCACGTAATGGTGTATTTTTTCCGACTTCACCAAGATAACGCGCTAATACTGCTGTACCGGCAGAACTTCCTACTGCATACAAAGGCGAGTCAGGAAACTTGCGCTGGATATGGTCGAGTTGAGCCTGAAAATCAGGTACAGAACCCATAATATTGATACTAGTAAATGGCTGGGATGTAGTGGTATGACCACGACGTAAGCATAAAGCAATACGCCAGCCAGTCTGCCGATAAAGATCTTCGACAATTTCAGTCATACTCTGGGTATCACCTGTAACAGTATGTAACATAATAATTGTTGGACAGTCTTGAGGTAAATCATAACCTAACCAAGCAATTTCGGTTGTGGCACCATCCAGCATGCGGCATTGTTCAATTGGCTGATATGCCAGTGGTTTATTGCGAATTTTATGTTTTAAAGTCATATAAATGATTTGTGCATGCGGATTAATTAACCAAGGCGTTACAGCATACTTTTGTTCAAGTATGGGTAATTTTTTAATAATAAATTGATTTTCTGGTGTTTTTTTAAAGTACAGCTTGGGCTTTTGTATCGTACGATATTGGTAATGAATTGCTGTTAAAGCACCTAAACTGACAATTGCTTTAAGCATTTTATAATCTCGCCGACTGTACTTTAAGCAGCTCATTATAGCAAAAATGGTTACATGACAAATGAGGGATATGTGTTTATTTTTTATAAGTAAAAAATGACTATTTAAAAATTTCTATATTTTACCCTGGTCTATCTTGCTTGAAAATTCTTGCACTTTTATAAAAATGTTATAACATAACAAAATTATATTTTTGGGGATAGACATGCAATTTAAACAAAATACATTGTGGATTGCGGTTGCAAGTACATTGTTTTCAACATTTAGTATTGCCAACGATGAGATATCACAACAGGTAACGAAAGTACATCAACTACAAGCCATCACGGTAACCGCACATCCACTTAATCCCAATCAAAATGATTTTGCGAATGCAGTTAATGTGGTGGAAAAAGAACAACTTAGTCAAGGATCTGCAACACTGGGGGATGCACTTAACGGTAAACCAGGTATTAATAGTGATAATTTTGGTCCTGGGGCTAGCCGCCCTGTAATTCGTGGACAAACTGCACCACGTGTCAAAGTCTTAACAGATTCTTCCGAAACAATGGATGCCTCTCAGATTTCACCTGATCATGCTGCAACGGTTGATCCAGTATTAGCAACACGAATAGAAGTATTACGTGGTCCATCTACATTATTATATGGTGGTGGAGCCATTGGTGGTGTAGTGAATGTATTGGATGAAAAAATTCCAACCCGTATGCCAGAAAATGGTGTGGAAGGTGAAGTTCATTTAAGAGGTAATACCAATACTAATGAAAAACTGGGCGCAGCTGGTATTACTGTAGGCTTAGGCGACCAGTTTGCTTTACGTCTGGAAGGTGATCATCGAGAAGCTGATAATTATCAGGTCAGTGGTTATAGTCATGAAGGAGAAAAAGAGAAACGGGTAGATGGTACATGGAATAAAGGCCAGAATGCCAGTATTGGATTATCATGGATTGGTGAAAAGGGTTATGTTGGTCTGGCATATACTGATCGTCAGGATAAATATGCTTTGCCGGGACATAGCCATGAATATGAAAGTTGCCATTTACATGATCTAAGTTTGCATTGTGGGGCACATGATGATGAAAGTGGACACGATCATGATCACGAACATGAAAATGCACCATGGGTCGACTTAAAATCCAAACGTGTTGATTTACGCGCAGAATATTTACAGCCGTTTTCAGGTATTGAAAAAATTCGTGCCAGAGCCAGTTATACGGATTATCAGCATCAGGAAATTGAGGATGGTGAAGCAGCAACTACATTTAAAAATAAAGGGTATGATGGTCGTCTGGAATTTGTACACCAACCTTTAGCTGGATGGGAAGGCGTATTTGGTTTGCAATATGCGCATTCTGAATTTGATAATATTGGCGAAGAAAAATTCTTGCCAAAATCAACCACGGAAAATCTGGCAGCTTTCCTGATTGAGCATTATCAATGGAACGACTTACATTTTGAGTTGGGAGGTCGTGTTGAAAAACAAACTGTAGATACAGATGAGTCTGATTACAAGGATTTTGATGATACAGCATTTTCTGCATCAGGTGCTATGACCTGGGAATTTATCCCAAATTATGTCACTTCATTATCCCTGAGTTATGCTGAACGTTTACCAAATGCTCAGGAACTTTATGCCAATGGTGTCCATTTGGCAACCAACACTTATGAACTGGGTGATCAAAATCTGGGTAAAGAGAAATCTAAAAATCTTGAACTTGGCTTAAGAAAAGTTGATGGAGATCTAACATTTGCAGTAAATGCTTTCTATAATCAGGTTGATGATTATATCTATGGTCATACACTGGCACATTATGAAAATTTCCGTTTAATTCAATATCGTCAGGCAGATGTCAACTTTTATGGTGCTGAAGCTGAAGTAAAATATCAATTTACACCAATGTATAGCACCAAAGTATTTGCTGATCATGTTCGTGCTGAACTTGATCAAGGTGGTAACTTACCAAGAATTCCTGCAACACGTGCTGGTATTCGTTTTGATGCAGATTTTCTGGACGGTATTCATGGTGGTGTAGAATATGTTCACGGCTTTAAACAAAACAAAATTGCAGATTTTGAAGAAGTCACTGATGCCTATAATCTGGTTAATCTGGATGTAAGTTATGATAAAAGTTTAAATAAAAAATTATCTTATCAGGTTTATCTACAGGCAAAAAATTTACTGGATGAAACCTATTATAACCATGCATCATACTTATCTACTATTCCACAAATGGGACGTAATTTTACAGCGGGTATTCGATTCCGTTTCTAAAATTGACCAGTTTAGATGCGTAAAGCCACATGATTATTCGTGATCATGTGGCTTTTTTGTATAGGAAAGCAGATTAATTTTAGTGTTCAGGATAATTTTTTATCATTGGATGAATCATGGGGAGAGTCAGTGATATTGACCTTGAATAGATCTGAAGTTTTGACCCAACTTACTAGAATAACAACTAAAGTTACGCCACCACCAAGCATTGATGCATAAACAGCACCTAAATATTTGGCGGCCAGACCAGACTCAAAAGCCCCTAATTCATTACTACTGGATACAAACATACCATTTACTGCAGCCACACGGCCACGCATATTTTCAGGTGGAAAAATTTGTAAAATCGTCTGGCGAATCACTACGGAAATACTGTCACAAGCTCCAGTCATGGCTAGGGCAAATAATGATAGCCACATTTGTCTAGAGCAGGCAAAAATGATGGTAAAAATACCGAACCCTGCCACAGCCAACAACATATTGCGCCAGGCATGTTGGGTAGGTGGAAATCTGGTCAGGACAATCATGGTGAGTAAAGCACCAATGGATGGAGCAGCCCGCAAGAAGCCCAGTCCTTCAGCACCGATTTTGAGAATATCATTGGCAAAAATAGGTAAAAGGGCGATCACACCACCAAATAACACTGAAACCAAATCAAGAGAAATCGCCCACAATACAATTTTGGTTTTGAATATAAAGCGAAATCCTTCACTTAAACTTTGCCATAAATGATCATGTTGAATTGTTGGAAAAGTACGTTTACTTAGTTTTGAAATTAAAATAAAGCTGATAATAAGCAGACAAGTGACAATAAAAAAACTATTTTCTCGTCCTAAATAAGCCAGCATAAAACCACCTGAGACAGGCCCCAGAATTACACCACTTTGCCAGCCAATCGTTGTCCATGTTGCGCCATTGGCATACAGTGCTTTAGGAATCAGAAATGGTTTGAGCGATGTTGCAGATGGATTATAGAAACCCCGAATCGTACCTAGGCAAAAAATAACTGCATAAATTCCCAATGCCAGTTGATCTGTACTGATCTGGTGCAATCCATGCCAATGAAATAATCCCCATAAAATCATTGGCATTGGAATGGAAAAAAATAAACAGCATTGCATAATACGTTGTTTATTAAACTTATCTGCAAAATAACCACCCCATAAAGACAGGGTAATAAAAGGAATAGCTTCTGCCAAACCAATTAAACCCAAAGTTAACGGATCTTTGGTAATTTGATACAGAGAATATGAAACAATGACTTCCTGAATTAAAATCGCCAGAGTCAGACAAAACTGATTAACAGTAACAATAGAGAAATCTCGATAACGTAGTGCCGCAAAAGCATCAGTATGCTGTGACATGCCTCTTCCTTGTATGAATTGTTCTGAGATTAAATCATGGATATAACAGAAAAAATAGCTGAATACTAAGATGGAGATATAAGATATAATAAAATAGCAAGAATTAAATGTGATAATATCACTAAAGTATAAAAGGATGATTTTATGGAAATTTATCACCAAATTATAGCGAGTCCAGTTGGCGCATTGCATTTATACGCCAGTACGCAGCATTTACTTGGGATATTGTGGGGAAATGAGCAGCCAAAATGGTTATTACAGGCAAAAAAAATACATGTACAACCCAATGTCATATTGCAAAAAACTCAAAATCAATTAACAGAATACTTTGATCGAAAACGTCACACATTTGATCTACCGCTCTTGTTACAAGGAACTGTATTTCAAAAAACAGTATGGGATTCCCTGCAAAATATTCCATTTGGGGAAACTTATAGTTATTTACAGATTGCACAATTTATTGATCATCCGAAAGCAGTGAGGGCGGTTGGTGCTGCAATTGGAAAAAATCCTATTTCTATTATTGTACCTTGTCATCGGGTCATTGGAACGAATGGTAAACTCACAGGATTTGCAGGTGGTTTGGAAAATAAAAAAATCTTATTAGATATTGAACAACAAGTTGTTTTTTGACATAAGCATACAAAGAACTCCGTGACATGAATTGGCATATTCGGCTAAAATCTGGCAAATTTTAGGTTTTCGGTTTATCCTACTATGCCGTCAAAAGTGATCGCCTGTTTTGCTGGTTTTTTTTTGTCCTAGCAATTATTAATCCATTTCGGTATTTACCAATTCCTAGCTTTATTTCAGAAATATTGGTTTTTGCTGCAATTATTTTGGCAATCGTATTATTTTGGAAAAAAACACTTTATTCGCCTAAAATTGCACTGCCTATACTGGTAATTGCATTTATTCCGATTATCCAGTTTTTATTTGGACAAGTATTTTTTCTACAAAATGCTGTTTTACCAAGTTTATTTATTTGTGCAACATGGTTTGCATTATCCACCAGCTATAGTCTGACACTAGCAAAAGCGCCAAATACAAAACCTTCAGAAGGTTTTATGTATTGTTTTGCTTTAACCATGATTGCTGCAGGCGTTATTTCTTGTATTGTTGCGATTATTCAATGGTTGCATTTGGATTTACATACTCGATTGGTACTTAATTTAGTCAGTGATCGTCCTTATGCAAATATTGGACAACCTAATTTATTTGCAACATCGCTGATCATGAGTGTGTTATCTGTTTTATATCTTTATGAAAAATATAAAATAAAAACCATTTTGGCCGTGTTGCTGGGGGCATTGTTGTTATTTACCATGTCTTTGACATTATCACGTACTGCATGGCTGGCCAGTATTGTGATTGTATTGTTTCTCTTGGTTAAAGCCAAATCCAGTGGCTTTCGATTGCAACGGCGTTATATGTTGCTATGGTTTGCATTATTTATGGGATGTTTCTGGATATTGCCATATTTAAATCATTTGGTTGCTGAATACATTGCAGCAACGCCAAAATTTCAGATGCGTTCAATGGCAGATCGGACAGGTTCAGGATTTGAACGTTTTGAGATGTGGAACCAGATTTTCCATGCCGTATTACAACAACCGTGGACAGGGTATGGCTGGTATCAAACAACAGCAGCACAATATGCCGTTGCCGGTCAATTTCCGGTGCATGTTTGGCTCACCAGTTCGCATAATATCATAATTGATTTATTGGCCTGGAACGGTCTGTTACTGGGTGGCTGTATCATCGTTTATTTTTTCTTTTTCTTGCTGATATTATTTCAAAAAGCAAAAACTGTAACTGCTGGTTGTGCCATCCTAATGATGTTCGCTGTATTGATTCATGCCTTACTCGAATACCCACTGTATTATGCGTATTATTTGATTCCAGTGGCATGTTTAAGCGGTGTCATTTTGGCACAGCAAACTCAACCAAAAAATCAGATTCGATTATCTCGATGGGTGCCACGTATAGGATTTATTGCCGGAATTATTTTTATGGCATGCACCTGTTATTTTTATAGTCAGCCCACGCCTCCGGCAAAGGCTTTAGGACAAAGTACACATAGCTGGCAACTTAGAACATGGTCATTATTTGATAAACTGGATACCCGTACACAATGGGTAAGATTAAAGCCGGCAACACATTTAAGCCCGATTGAAATTGAACATTACCGTCATGTGGTACAGTGCTATTTAACACATTATGATATGTATAAATTCGCACAAGTTTTAGCTTACAATGGCGATCAACAGGGTGCAATAGAGTTACTGGGCAAGATCAACGCCATGTACAATAAAAAATATACTTATAGTGATTTATTAAATACTTTAAAAGAAAAAAGCTCTAATTCATAATTAGAGCTTTAAATAAAAAATACCATCCAAGGCGGGTTTAATCATCTTCTAGCTGACTTTGAATATAATTTTCAATGCTAACTTTTTCAATAAGATCAAGTTGAGTATCTGCCCAATCTAGATATTCTTCTTCTTTTTCAAGAATTTCTTTGAGTAAGTCTCGGGTAACATAATCAAGTTCTTGTTCAGAAAGTTTAATCCCTGCTTGTACTGACTCAATGTTTTCTTTTACTTTACGAACGTCACACTGTAAAACTTCTTGTGTGTGCTGACCAATATACAATTTACCCAAATGCTGTAAGTTAGGCAGTCCTTCCAGAAAAAGAATACGTTCGATAATTCTATCCGCATGTTTCATTTGACGGATAGATTCTTTATATTCAGCTTTGCCTAGATTTTCAATTCCCCAGTCATTAAACATACGGGAATGTAAAAAATATTGATTAATTGCCGTTAGCTCATGAAATAAGACCTGATTAAGCTGCTGGATAACTTGTTTATTACCTTGCATACCATTCCCCGAAATATCATACCATTGGCAAATAGTTTAAGTGTTGTATCGATATTAGGCGAGTATTTTTTTGAACAGCAAATGAGAATAGAAATGAATATACCTTTGATAAAAAAGAAAAACCCGCTTTGAGTCGAAGCGGGGAGGAGAAGTTTGATCGTAGTTCTTGTTTGTGGTTATTATCGTTATCTTGTCAATAAAATTATGCTGCTACAGAAATTCTTGCTGCGATCTCTGCTAGTTCTTCTGAAATAATGGCTCTTGCTTCAGGAGCACAACGACCACAACATGTGCCTAGATCTAACATATCTCGCACTTCACGAAAACTTTGCGCACCGTTTTGCATGGCATCTTTAATGTCTTGATCAGTGATTCCACGACATAAGCAAACATACATAATATCGTCAGCCCGAGATTAAATTGGATAATTAATATTATTGATAATTATTATCGTTTGTCAAATAAAATTATCGATTTTTTGATATTTATTGATAGGAAAAAAAGATCATTTTTTGAATCACGATAGGAAAATGATAATCAATATTTATATTTAAAGAAGTATTTTTGCAGAAAATATTTTTAGGTTATTGATATATATTATTTTAATTTATGTTTTGCTTTAAATTTGTCTAATCAATAAAAAATCCGGAATAACCCATTCCGGATTTTTATATCAACTAGACTGTTGGTAATAGATTCAAAAATTATTTTTTGACAAAGACTATACCGTCCATTTCGACTAATGCACCTTTTGGTAAGCTAGCAACGCCTAATGCTGCACGTGCAGGATACGGCTGTGCAAAATATTCTCCCATAATTTGATTGACAAGCTGAAAATGCGATAAATCCGTTAAGTAGATATTTAATTTGGTAATATCCTCAAGACTGGCATCTGCGGCCACACATACAGCTTTCAAATTATCAAATACTCTGCGAATTTGCGCTTCAATCCCTTCAACAAGCTCCATACTATAAGGATCTAATCCAATTTGTCCGGAAAGATATAATGTATTTTCAACCAAAATTGCTTGGGAGTAGGTGCCAATTGCAGCAGGAGCATGTTCAGTATGAATCACTTGACGAGACATGATAGGATTTCTCCTTTATTTAAAATGTAAAAATTAACTTAGCTTACTTTAGCCGTGTGGTGTGTGGCAATAGGCATGTGTAAACGAGTAATGCGAGGAAAATTAAGTATCATCCGCAAATCTCGAATAATTTGTGCAATATGATTACGGTCAATCACAACAATGTTGAAGTAGGTTTTCTGATCTTCGTGCTGTACAGACTCAACACCGGCATTACTTTTACGTGCCTGATAAATGGCCTGCGTTGTTTGTTCATCATTTAATGTCTGGTCAATGACCAGATATGCGTGGAAGCGGACGGCTTCTTGCTCCTGATTTTGCCAAGACAACGGCATAATATTTTCAGGGTGTAAACGTTGTTCCTGAATTAGATTTTGACAAGGTGTACGATGAACAATCAATCCTCGGCGAGTTAAATGTCCAGTAATGGTATCGCCAAAAACCGGATTACAGCAATGCCCATATTTGACTTCTACACCTTCAGTACCTTGAATTAGGGTGTCTGATTCGGCATTTTCTGTTTCTTGATGATTATAAAGCTTGTTAGCAACCAGCTGTGGTACTAGATCCCCTACGGCGATTTGCTCAAATAGAGCATTTTTATCTGCTAGGTGACGCCAGCTTAAAATATGCTCCCAATCCTCATCATTCAATTGCTGAACAGATCCTCCAAAAGGTTTTAATGCCCGATTCAGCGCTTGTTTACCAATCAGAATTTGCTCATCTTGATCCTGATCTTTCAGGATATTTTGAATGGCGCGGCGAGCTTTTTGCGTATTTACAAAGCTAAGCCAATCTGGATTTGGTGTGGCAAGTACATCTGTAATGATTAATACTGTTTGACCGTTTTGCACAGCAGTAGAAAGCGGTTGCTGTTCACCATTGATTTTGCAGCCAACTGCATGATTACCTAAAAATAAACTGGCTGCATAAGCAAAATCTACAGCAGTTGCACCTCGGGGTAATTCGTGTAAATGACCTTGTGGGGTATAGGCTACAATTTTTTCCTGATGTAAATAATCCAGTAAATCACTAAAAGTAGTTTTTGCACATTCATCATCAATGATGTCATTTAAGTTATATAGTGAAGCTTGAATTGCAGAGCGACAGGCTTGTGGTGCTGCCTCACCCAGTACCAGCCCAAAACGGGAAGCTTTACGCATTAATTCTGTCTGGATGGTTAAGGATAGATAGGTTTTTTCGCCTTTTAAATGCAATAGTAGTGCCTGATTACCGCCTGGCATTGGTTTACGAATGTGATCGGTATACGATAATGTGGTGAAATTTTGTCTAAGTAAGTCAACTAGCGTATCGCAATCCTGCACGGATCGTAGGATGATATCAAAGGCATGGCTGTGCGTAAGCTGATGTAAATTGATGTCATTTTTAATAAAATGCCGTAGTAATTCTGTATTATTATTTTTCTTTTTAATTCGACCTTCAAGTTGATGATCTTTTAATAGCGTGTTTAGATGTTTTTCCCATGTTGCCTGATATTCACAGCGGCGAGGTTTGGTTTCCTGTAAGGCCTGTTGCACACTGGCATACATATCCAGATCCAGATTCTGATAACACAGGTTTTCAAGCCAGTCGGCCATTTCGTTCATACCGACCAAACGTGCCATAGGAACGTAAATATCAAATGTTTCCTGAGCAATTCGTTTGCGTTTATCCGGGCGTAAAGCACCGAGTGTTGTCATATTATGATAGCGATCAGATAATTTAATAATGATGACACGAGGATCTTGTAAGGTGGCTTGCAGAAATTTTCTGAATGAAGCTGCTTTATTAAATTGCTTATCACTGGAGCTGGTGAGTTTTGTTACACCATCAACAAGATCGGCAACAGTTGGATTAAAACGAGCACTGACATCTTCTTTGCTCACAGGCGTATCTTCAATCACATCATGAAGTAATGCGGCAATTAATGTATCTTTGTCCATGCGCATTCGTGCCAGCATACAGGCGACAGCGATCGGATGAATGATATAAGGTTCGCCACTTTTGCGTGTCACGCCCTTATGTGCATCATCTGCAAAATTGCTTGCATCCATTACTTTATCAACTTGTTGAGTAGATAAATATGGTTCAATCATTGTTTTGAGCTGCTGCTTGGCATGGCTGACTGCATCACCTGGCATAAATAGACTCATCCTAAGCGTTGGTTGTCTGAAAAAGGTTAACTTATAATGAAAAACAAATTGGAATGAAAGTCAATTATAATCTCTCAAAATTGTATTATTTTTGATACAACAGGACGGAAAAATGTCCTGTTGCTTTTAAGAGACAGGTTTATCAGAGATGGAAACCTAAATTAGAAACTAAAATTACCTAAATTCAGGTTATTGGCGGAAAGTGCCAAATCTAGATTAGATTGTTGTAAATCCTGATCACGTTGTTTCAGGATATCTTTCGTGACAGTACCTAAAGCGATTTCACGAAGTGCAACAACCGTAGATTTGTCATTATCCCAGTCAACAGTCGGTTCAATGTTTTGGCGTGCCAATTGACGAGCACGTTTACTCGCAACTAATACCAACTCAAAACGGTTATCGACATGTTCCAAGCAATCTTCAACGGTTACACGTGCCATGTTTAGCCTTATTTTGATCAAAAAATTAATCAGTAATTGTAGCGTTTTTTATGCGCGTTCTCAAGCATTGCACCACAGTTTCATATCAAAGTAAGTTCTGTGAAGGGGTTAATAATTTCTGAATTAATTCACCATTTTTTCTGGCTTGTTGTTCAAGGGTTAGACGGTTGGCTGTAATAATGGATTCTAGTTCATGCAAAGCCCGATCAAATGAATCATTGACGATAACGTAATCAAAATTCACATATTGTTGCATATCAATCACGGCACCATTTAAACGGCGTTCAATGACTTCAACGCTGTCCGTACCACGATTGGATAAGCGTTGACGCAAGTCAAACTGGCTTGGTGGCAAAATAAAAATTTGAATGGAATCTGGAAAAATTTTGCGCACCTGTTCCGCGCCTTGCCAGTCAATTTCCAAAAGTACATCATGGCCTTTCTTGAGTTGCTCTTCAACTTTGGCTTGCGATGTGCCATAAAAATTACCGAATACCTCTGCATATTCGATAAAGCCATTTTTATCGACCAATTCCAGAAAGTTATCTTTATTGGTAAAGTGATAATGCACGCCATCCAGTTCTCCCGGACGTTGTGAGCGTGTGGTATGTGATACAGAAACATGTAAATTGGTGGTACGATCCAGTAGTGCTTTGACCAAAGAGGTTTTTCCTGTGCCTGACGCAGCAGATACCACAAAAAGTAAACCCGACATATAAAAATTTCCTGTATCATCAGTAATGCTGTTTAGATTGTATTAGAATGTTGATCTAAACAAAACCCAAATCCTTTTATTTTGTCAGCATATCGTTCAGGTGCAACAATGGAAATTCTTTTAGCCAATCCCCGTGGTTTTTGCGCAGGCGTGGATCGAGCCATAGCAATTGTGAACCGGGCACTAGAATGTTTTGGTGCGCCGATTTATGTGCGTCATGAAGTTGTTCATAATAAATTTGTGGTTAATGATCTTAAACAGCGTGGTGCAATTTTTGTTGATGAGCTTGATCAGGTGCCTGATGATTCGATTGTGATTTTTAGTGCGCATGGTGTGTCGAAGTCGGTACAACAGGAAGCGGAGCGTCGTCAATTAAAAGTATTTGATGCAACCTGTCCATTGGTCACTAAAGTCCATTTTGAAGTCACTAAATACTCTCGTGAAGGTACAGAAGCCATTTTAATTGGACATCATGGACATCCTGAAGTTGAAGGGACGATGGGACAATATGATACCCGATACGGTGGGAATATTTATCTGGTTGAAGATGAGCAAGATGTCGAACAATTAAATGTAAATTATCCTGATCGGTTGGCATTTGTAACTCAAACAACCTTATCCATTGATGATACTTCGAAAGTAATTGAAGCTTTGCGTGATAAATTTCCAGATATTCATGGACCGCGCAAGGATGATATTTGTTATGCTACACAAAACCGTCAAGATGCTGTACGTGATTTGGCAGAACAATGTGATGTTGTTTTGGTCGTAGGCTCACCAAATTCCTCTAATTCCAATCGTTTACGTGAGTTAGCCGAGCGTATGGGTAAATCTGCATTTTTAATTGATAATGCAGAGGAATTACAACAGGAATGGTTTTCTGCACATGCCAAAATTGGTGTAACTGCTGGGGCATCTGCGCCGGAAATTTTAATTAAACAAGTGCTTGATCGTTTACAGGACTGGGGTGCTAAAATTCCTGAAGAACTGGCCGGAAGGGAAGAACATATAACATTTAGTTTGCCTAAAGAGTTACGAATAAAAATTACGGAAGTGAACTAGAGTGTGTTGAGATTTAAATTTTTATCAGATTGACTTAATAAAAAAGCTGTTTTACTACCCGTTTAAATTCAAAGTGTAATGACGGTTTAATCGCCTATCATGACACTTTATCTATAAAAAAAACACCTTGGTCATAAAAGACCTCTACCTAATGGACAAATGTATTATCTTTGTATCCAAGCGGTAGGGGTGCAAAGATGCAAAAAAATACAGGATTTACCTTAGTTGAATTAATGGTCACGATTGCGGTTCTGGCTATTATTATGATGATGGCTGTACCTTCTTTTAGCACGTTGATGGCCAAGCAAAATTTGAATGCGACAACTCAAGAGCTTATCGCTACATTAACTGAAGCACGTGGTCAGGCAATTTTAAAAAGAACTGCTGTTACTGTGACATTAAATTCTACTTCTGAAAACTCGAGTAATCATTATTACTGGTCGCCGAAATCAAATAATACTTTAACGGCGCCAAGTGGATTATCTTCTATTACTTTTAATGAAAATGGGACCGTTACTGCGGATACAGATTTTGTGATATGCAATTCCAGATCAAATACAACAAAAACATTTTCTTTGAGTGTCATGGGTGTGGTGTATGCAATGCCCTCAGCAGATGGGACATGCTAATGCAACATAATCAGAAAGGTGTGGGAATGATGGAGATACTGGTTGCATTATTAGTCTTGGCAATAGCAGTGCTTGGTTTTACGGCTTTGCAGTTACGGGCAATTTCCAGTACCGATGAAGCTTTACAAAAAGTCAATGCAATGAGTTTAGCACGCGATCTAGCCGAACGTATTCGAGCGAATCGATCTGCATATTCAACATATCTTGCGAATTTAAATGCTTCAACACAAACAACTTCCGCATCAAAAGCATGCTTAAATGGCACAACCTGTACAGCAGCAGAAATGGCAAATTATGATACGGCGCAAGTGATTAGCAGTGCAAATGATCAGGGTATGAAAATTGCCATGCCAAGTTGTCAAGTGTCTGGAACGATCGCAAGGCAATGTATTTATGTTTCATGGAATAAAACTCAGCCACAAGATGGAACAGCGGATACCAATTGTACCAATGGCGGTTCCTATCAACCCACGGCAAGCTGTGTAGTGATGGAGTTGTATTGATGAAAACACAATATAAGCAATATGGTTTTACCTTAATTGAATTGATGGTGGCGATTGCATTGGGCTTAATTATTGTTGCAGCCGGAATTCAATTATTTATCACCGGGCAGCGCAGTTTAAATATGCAAAAGGGCATAGCTGATATTCAGAATAATGGTGTGTTTGGTCTAAATTATATGCTTAGAGATATTGGTTTAGCCAATCTGGATGCAGCGAGCACAATAATTACTGATACGACCACGTATGGTGGGATTGTTTTATCAACATCAAATTTACCCACAACAATAACGTCTACTATTCCATTGTCACAAAGTTCAGTAAATACCAGTAATGTTAATGTTAGTGCTTCAGCACAAAATAGTGATCAATTGGTTATTCAGTTTTATGCGACACAAGCGGGTTATAACTGCGAAGGTGAAAAATACAATTCGGGGCAATACATCATTCAGCGTTATTTTTTAAGAAAAGATGATAATGGTGCATCAACAGAACCAAACAGTCCACTGGCTTTGGCTTGTGAAGCTGGAAGTTATTCAGGTAGTGAGGCAACAGTGATTTCACCTACAAAATTTGGTGAGGGGAAAGGGCAAATTATTTTGCATCGTGTCGATCATTTTCATGTACTACTTGGTGTTTCTAATGCAAATCATGATGGCGCATTTCGTTATATGAATTTTGCTCAATATATGGCACTTTCTAGCCGGAGTGATACCCGAATTAATTCCATACAATTGGGCATGTTGGTACGCTCTTCTGAAAGTGTTGGCTCGGAAAATCTAATCAGTGAAACTCAAACTTTTCAGGTTTTGGATCAATCTGTAACGGTGAAAACAACAGATTCTACTGCGAAATATTTAAGACGAGTTGTACAACAGACAATCGCATTAAGAAATGGTCTATGCATCACTGACTCTTCATCAACGACAGAAAGTTGTTCTTAGTGGAGCGAAAGTTATGATAAAGCATCAAAACGGTTCCACCTTAATTGTAGTTTTAATCTTACTGTTGATGATTACCATCATGGGCACTTTGGCTGTTCGGCAAGGATTAACAACATTAAATATTGCCACCAATACACAGGCAAACCAATTGTTATTCCAGTCTTCTGATACGCCTTTATACCGTTTAGGCTCAGGTGGATTCTCCAGTACAAGTGGTAAAGCGACCAGCCTATTGGGTTATGCTTTGCTTAATCAAGGTAAAGAAGTGATATTTTGTTTTAGAAGTCAAACTTCTGAAAGTTTATTTAACACGTCAAATACAAGCTTATTAACATGGAATTCGGCACAAACAGATATTACTGTAAGTGGTACTGGTGGTTTTTGTAGTTTAAGTACGGCAACAGATTTTGCCAGCAGTCGTAAAGCACAGATGACTCAAGTTGCAATTATTGCCAATCCAATAACATCTACAGTTGATACCACACCATTCTCTTCTACATCACTTGGAACAGATTCAGATAGTTCCAACGTCACGGATACCAAGTTATTCCGTGTGTACGTTAATTCTTTTATTCCGGCACTTTCTACAGCAACAGATGCTGAAATTACAGCTTGCCTAAAACGTCCTAATGAGAGCCCATTAAGTGGTTCGGCTTCTACGATGTCAAGTTGTTTAAAGGGCTTAAATATTCCATTTAATTCACAAGTCCAAGATTTTAAACTGGATAGTTGTACCATTAGTTCAGCTAATGCTTCGACCATTACCAGTTGTAGTTAATGCTTAGGTGGCTATCATGAAAAAGATAAAATTTATAAAAAATACTGCACTTTGTCGTAAGTCTTTGGCAATCGCAATTGCTACAAGCATTATGAGTATAGGGTTGGTTCCGATTCAAATCACGACTGCCAGTGATATGGAGATTTATCAGAATCCATCAGTACAGGGTAAAACCATTATTATGCTGATGTTGGATACATCATGGAGTATGTATAACAATAAAGATGCTGGGCCCAATAGTAATGAACGACGTAGTGCAGTCATGGAACGTTCAATTAGCCTGATTTTAAATGGTGGAACAGATGATAATGGTAATACTGTCACCGCTTTAGATGATGATGTCATTGTCGGATTTTCAATGTTTGCCAATAGTGTTTACGGTCCTGGTGCAGTCGTTATTCCTGCTCGTCCACTGTCAACCAGTGTAACGGATCCGATTAGCGGTGGAACAATTACCCAGCGTGCTTTAATTCTAAAAGCCATGACATATAGTACGTCTAGTCCAAGCAGCCAGTTACAACCTAACTATTCCGCAACAACGCCAACGGTTAATTTATATGCCGAAACTGCGGCTTATTTATTGGGCACCACTACACTTGGTACAAGTACAACACAATCTTCTGGAGGAAAACGAAATACTGCGATTGGCAATGATATGACAAGTTCATCCACTTTCCAAAATAGTGGTTTTGACTATTCACAAAGTACCACGAAATCAGGATCAGTTTATAGTCCACCACTTACTGCACAAATATCCGATGATGACACACGACAGTGCTCAGCACAGGGGATTTTCTATTTTACCGATGGTACACCAACCCTGATCACACCAACACAAGCATTACCTTTATTGCAAAACTCTTTATCGCAATCGAGCTACGACAGTACTTTTAGTTGTGATAGTTCTTTGCTTAATACGGTTTATTATACTACTGGTAATCAGACCAATAAGGCTGGAGCTTATACGCCATTTTCAAATAGCCAGGATAATTCTAATTTAGAAGATCGTAGTGCCTTAACCTGTATTGGAAATTTTGCCCAACGTTTAGTGAATAAGACAGCATTAACTGCAACACCTCTTGATAAACGCATTTATACCTACGTGGTTGGTTTTGGTGCAGACTTTAAAAACAATACAACCAATTGGTTGGTTGCTAAAGAAATTCGTAAATGGGGTTATATTGGAATGAATGGAAGTCTGGATGATTATGATAATCCGACTTCTGTGACTGGCTTAACAACAACTTCCGGTTTTACTGTGGCTAATGATACAGCCGGGATTGCAACGGCAATGTCTGATTTCGTGTCCCAGCTACAAACAACATCTTTTGATGCGGCTAGTTTTGGTACTTATGTTGTCCCTAAAGATCCATTTGATACGGATAGTTCATATTCATATACCAATAGTGGTGATACGGTCTATCCTGTATTTGCTCCACAGTTCCAACCAAATATCAGTGCCGGTAATTCTACCAAACAACTTTGGCTGGGTAATTTAAAAAAATACCAGATTGTTTCCGGTGTTATTAAAGACAGCACAGGCACAACTTTACTGGATGATGATAGTCAGGTTGTTTCATCAACACATGATTTTTGGAATGCCGGAAGTAGCTCTGATGGTAGTTCTGCATTGTTGGGGGGATCACTTTCACGTTTGATTACACCGGATGCATCTTCGCAGACAACAGCAGCGAATGTAACAACAAGACCATTGTGGATTGATGCCAGTATTACCAGTGGAAAACTTAGTGCTGCAAATAGTCTGACCAAACTTACTACAGCAAATGTACTCACTGCAAGTTATACGGATACGGCTGATACAAACTATAGTTCGAGTGATAGCTCAACTTATTGGCGGGCCAATAAGTATCAACCCTATTTATTGTCAGCATTGGGATATCAATTACTTAAAAATACATTAACTGGTTATACAGCAATAAAAACATGGACGCAGTTCAGTGACGTGAGTAGTTTATCTACAGGCTCCCAAATGGGTGCGATTGTCCATTCCGACCCAATTTTGGTCACGTTGTCTGGTACCTATGATAGTGATTCAGGTACGTATACCGATCGTAGTGATTATGTGGTGTTCGGTTCTATGCAAGGTATTTTGCATATGGTGAACCAATCGACAGGTAAGGAAGTTTTTGCATTCTTGCCAAATGAAATTTTACAAGACAGTACGACGACTGATGGTACGACAACTACGTCTACAGGCGGTCGTCGGGATGCTTTGCTTAATCAGGACAATACTGTTAGATCAACAACATTACCTTATTCAGGTTTAGATGCGCCATGGAATGTCTGGACTGAATATGCTGCGGGCTCTAACAATACATTTAGCGCGACAGTTGCCAATATTTATGGCGGTATGCGTATGGGCGGAAATAGTTATTATGGCATTAATGTACTTGATCCAACTAACCCCAAATTTCTATTCCAGATTGATCCTATCAATGGGACAATTAAATCCAGCTCATCAGTTACAGTGACTACCGCTCAACAGGCTGCGTTGCAAGCCATGGGGCAAAGTTGGTCGAAACCGACACTGGCAAAAATTCGTTATAACAATGAAATCCGTAAGGTAATGATTGTCGGTGGCGGTTATGATACTGCCTATGAAGATACGGGATATGTGCCACAGAAATCTTTAGGGACTACAACCACAACATCAACGCAAACAAGTGATCCAGTGGTAACCACTACTACTGGCTCAACTACTACAACTACAACTCCAACCTCAACTACTACAACCAGTTATGTTACTTCTAATACAGGTGCTGGTACTACAACTGCAACAAGTTCGACATCAACGACAACATCAACCAGTGATCCTGTAACAACAACATCGATCAGTGGTAATACCACTACGACCACAACGGAGACTACAGTAACGACTGTAGCAACAACACCAATCACAGAAACGAAAATTAGTTATTCCAATGCGAATTCTAATAGTTGTCAGGGTGGAGGACGTCGCAGTTGTTATCTAAAAACTACAACAACATCAACTTACAATCAAATTGTTACAACAGTGGAAACAACGACTTCAGTTGTTACCACCACTACAACGAGTACAACTACAACCAATACTTCAAACAAAGGCGCTGGTGTTTATATCTTTGATGCCGAAACCGGTGAACTGATCTGGGATGCCCGATTTGGTTCTAGTAGTACGGCTGCCGGTGAGATTAAAAGCCCAAATATGCAATATAGTGTTGTTAGTCAGATTAAGGCAGAAGATCGTAATAATGATGGTTTGGCAGATCATTTGTATTTTGGCGATTTAGGTGGACAAGTTTGGCGGGTCGATTTAAATAATACTTATGGGACTGCTAAGGTAAGTTTTGCTGAATTAACTCGCTTGGCAGATTTTAGCAGTCAATATCAACGTTTTTATGAAATGCCAACGTTTACTATTCATACAGATAGTAATGGTCGTTTTGCAGCGATTGCTTTGGCATCAGGTAATCGTAGCCGTCCACTAGATGAAACGAATACGTATAATAATCGCTTATATGTATTGTTCGATCATGATGTAACTTCAAATAGTTTATATAGTAGTAGTTATACTAAAACTCTGCAAAATGCGGCTGAATCTAATTTAGTTGCTTTTTCCGGTTTAGGAACTGCTGCGACAACAGCATTTACCAATAAAACTAAAGCAGGCTGGTACTATGAATTAACCAATACAGGAACTTCAACTAGCTATAGTAATGGTACAGTAAAAGCATTGGGTCCTTATGTTGCATTGGCATCAGGTGGAAATTATTCTGATCTATATGTGTCTTTATATAATCCGGAAGAAAGTTCCAGTAATCAGCCAACGACTTGTACAGGTGGAATTACCGGAGTCACCACATCAGCGCAATTTTGTTTGCCCTATGGTATTTGTTCTGGTGCAACATCAGGCGGTATCGTGTTTACTAAAATGGGTGACGGGATTCAAAAACTGAATGCAGCAACTTATAGCAATGGTTCAAGTACTGTATCTGGTATTCTGAACGTTTCAACATCCACAAATACATCCGGGACATCTAATAGTACTTACACGCAAATTAAACAATTTAAACCGTTACGCTGGTTTAACCAAAGTGTGGTTGAGTAAGGGGGGCATGATGACGATGTCCTCTATACGTGGGTTTACTTTAGTAGAATTGATGCTGGTCGTGATTATTGTAGCGATTTTTGCAGTAGTCGCTATTCCATCCTATCAGGCTTATATTCGACGTTCTCATGCAGCAGCAGTTCAGGCAGAAATGCTACGTCTTGCGGATCAATTAGAACATTATAAAAGTCGTAACTTTTCATATCATGGCTTTGATCCTTATTATTTATATGGCAAGACCAGTGGTGTGAGTAGTTTTGAATTTCCTGTACAAGATGATGTAACCAAACGTTATACAATTACTTTGGCAGATGTCAGCAGTGGCAATAACGATGGCAGTTTATTAGCAACGAATAATGATGGTTTGGGGCAAAAGTGGGCGATCAATGCTATTCCTAAAAGTACTCAATATGATGCCATGCTGTTAACCAGTACAGGAGTACGTTGTAAGACAACGTATTATAGTGATGCGGATTTAACAGATATTAGTGCTTATACAGGCTGTGGCAGTAGCACAGCATCTTGGTAAAATGAAGTGGAATTTATTTCAGTATGAAAAAGCAAACAGGCATTACTCTGATTGAACTTATGATTGTTGTTGCAATTATTGGTATTTTGGCAGTAATTGCTTATCCATCTTATACACAATATAAAATCCGAACGAATCGTGCAGATATTCAGACCGAGATGATGAGAATTTCGCAAAGATTACAGAGTTATCATGTAATTAATCATAATTATAGTGATGTGACTTTGGCTACAGCCGGCGCAACTGCTAATTATCCAACAACAGGATCCGCTTTTTATGTACTGGCTTTAAATGTTGATGAAGATAATCAAGGCTATATCCTTACAGCTACACCACAAGCAGGTATTCAAAATGGCAATGGGATTGTTTGCTTAAACCAAGATGGACAAAAATATTGGGCGAAAGGCGCCACTGCTTGTGCGTTATCATCTTCATCAAATTGGGAAGGCAATTAATCCTCATCGGCTTGGGTTTTTTGTTCAAGCCATTCTTTAACATCTTCATTTTGGATACGATCATAAAGCTCTTCAACAGATACGGTTAAACCGACTGATTCAAAGGTGACATCATCACCCAAAAAGTAATAATTTGGTTGCCAACCGTGTGTTCTGCGTAAAACCTGTATTTCTGCTTTATCTTGTTCGATCAAAACGTATTCCAATAATGTTTCAATTGTTAAATAGTTTTTAAGTTTTAGTGTTTTGTCATATTGCTGCGTACTTTTGGATAGGACTTCTACAATCAATATTGGCGTCTGGGTAAAGCTGTCTTGTCCAGACATGTTTGAGCAATCGACCAGTACGTCAGGATAAAAATACTTTGTGCCAATTTTGACTTTCATATCAGAAGTAAAGGGGCGACAAGATTTTCCTTTTAGGTGATTTCCCAGCACAAGTAATATATTGAATGCAAGTGTATTATGATTGGCAGTTGCACCCACCATGGCAAAGACTTCGCCATCAATATATTCATGTTTGAAATCGCTATGTAGCTCGCCAGTAAGGTAGTCTTGTTCTGATATTTTTAAATGTGATGCAAGATTCGCCATAATCGTATCTCAATCATTGAACTGATGCTTCGAGTATAAACATTTATTCTTTCTTTTGTCTAAAATTTAACGTAAAATACCGCCCTCTATGAAAGGGGTTTGAAATGTTGCCGATGGTCGGTGCAGGGATAATCCGTAAAAATTATAAGGTTTTTCTCATGGTAGTTATTCGTTTAACTCGTGGTGGCGCAAAAAAACGTCCATTTTATCAAATCGTTGTAACTGACAGCCGTAATGCACGTGATGGTCGTTTCATCGAACGTATCGGTTTCTTTAACCCGACTGCACAAGGTCAGGCGGAAAAAGTTCGTTTAGATACAGTACGTTTTGATCACTGGGTTGCACAAGGTGCGCAAGCATCTGATCGTGTTGCTGCATTGGCAAAACAAGTTCAAAAAGCAGCTGTTTAATACATGAGTCAGACATCCATGCAGAATGTGCCAGAAGATCGTATTCAGATTGGACAGTTACGTTCGCCGTATGGTTTGAATGGCTGGCTTTGGGTCTACTCCAATACAGATCCAATGAGTAATATGTTTGACTACTTACCTTGGTATATTCAAACCAAGGCAGGCTGGCAAACAGTTGATGTAAAACGCTGGAAATCACAAGGTAAAGGTTTGGTTGTGAGCCTAAAAGGTGTGAATGATCGCACTGCAGCAGAGCAACTCATCGGTGCCGAAATCTGGATTGCGAAATCGCAATTGCCACAAGCAGGAATAGATGAATATTACTGGTCAGACCTGAAAGGTTTAACCGTAATCGGATTGGATGATGCTGAACAGGAAATCAATCTTGGAAAAATTCATGAACTGTTTGAAACTGGAGCCAACGATGTCATGGTGGTACGCGCCACATCTGACAGCGTTGATTCTGAGGAGCGTATGATTCCTTGGCATAAAGAGGTGGTTCAGCGTGTTGATATCGAAAATAATCGCATTTACGTCAATTGGGGCGTAGATTATTAATCAGCCGATTAATTAAGGGAAAGAGGAAGAATCTGCGATGTTTTTTGCAGTTATTACGTTATTTCCCGAAATGTTTGATGCGATTACACACTATGGTATCAGTGGGCGCGCGGCAAAACGTGACATGGTACAAGTAACTTGTATTAATCCACGTGATTTTGCTGAAGGTAACTACAAACGAGTTGACGAACGTCCTTTCGGTGGTGGTCCCGGTATGGTGATGATGGCAGAACCTTTAGCGAAAGCCGTTCATCATGCCAAAAAACTTGCAATGCAAGCAGGCTGTGTTCATGTCCCTGTGGTGTATATGTCACCACAAGGAAAAGCACTTAATGAACCTGCAGTACAAAACTTTCTTGATTATGATGGATTAATTGTACTATGTGGGCGTTATGAAGGTGTTGATGAGCGTTTGATCCAGCAATATGTTGATCAGGAATGGTCAATTGGAGATTATGTCTTATCTGGTGGTGAACTGCCTGCCATGGTGTTACTCGACAGTATCATTCGGCGATTACCGAATGTAATGTCTGATGAACAATCACATGTGCAAGATTCTTTTGTTGATGGTCTTCTGGATTGTCCGCAATATACCAAGCCAGATCATTTTGAGGGTTTGGATGTTCCTGAAGTTTTAAAATCAGGACATCATGCAAATATTGAAAAATGGCGGTTTTTGCAGCGATATCAGCGTACACTTGATCGCCGACCTGAATTGGTGGAAAAGGTGGTGTTGAGCAAGCAGCAAATAAAATGGCTAAAAGATTTGGAAACTGTTAGAAAATTATAATCCTTCTCAATTTCTCCTCATGAGGGGAAGACATTTTCTCTTGATTGCGCTGTTTGGCAAGCAGAGGAGATTGAATGGCAATATTTGATACAGTTTCATTATAGTGTCCCAAATTGCATGTTGTGATTTGGGGGAAATATAAACGGGTTGATATGCGTTTTAGCCTCTATCACCAGCGAAAATTCATCTTTCGCACATTGGAGATTCCCACAATGAGTGGCAAACATCCTTTAATTCAAGTCATTGAAAACGCTCAATTGAAAACTGATATCCCAGCATTTGCTCCAGGTGATACAGTGATTGTTCAAGTGAAAGTTAAAGAAGGTGACCGTGAACGTCTTCAGGCATTTGAAGGTGTGGTTATTGCGAAGAAAAATCGTGGCTTAAACTCTGCTTTTACTGTTCGTAAAATTTCTAGTGGTGTTGGTGTTGAACGTGTATTCCAGACACATTCACCGATTGTTGCTAAAATTGAAGTGAAACGTCGTGGTGATGTTCGCCGTGCGAAACTTTACTATCTACGTGAACGTTCTGGTAAGTCTGCACGTATTCGTGAAAAATTACCTGCTCGTAAAACTGAAGCTTAATTTCGGTTTTACAGTGATAAAATGCGCCGCAATTGTGGCGCATTTTTTTTGAATAATGACTCAAGCATAGATTAGATTATGGCGGCAAAATCATCCAAACGTCAAATTCACGGCGTATTTTTACTCAATAAACCTTTGGGTATTAGTTCTAACGCAGCTTTACAAAAAGTGCGCTGGTTATATCAGGCCAATAAAGCAGGACACACGGGTGCACTGGATCCTTTGGCTACAGGGTTATTACCGATTTGTCTGGGTGAGGCGACTAAATTTTCACATTATTTGTTAGATGCCAATAAACGTTATCAAACGACGATCCAGCTTGGGAATAGTACAACGACAGGTGATGTTGAAGGTGAAATTTTTCAACAAGCATCTATTCCTCCGTTAACAGAAGAATTACTGCAATCCGTATTACGTGGTTTTTTAGGCGAAACAATGCAGATTCCACCTATGTATTCTGCTTTAAAAAAGGATGGTCGTCCTTTATATGAGTTGGCAAGGCAGGGCATAGAGATTGATCGTGCAGCACGACCGATTTATATTCAGCAAATTAATTTAATTGAGCATACAGAAAATAGTTTGACACTGGATATCCTTTGCTCGAAAGGCACTTATATTCGGGTATTGGGTGAAGATATTGCCAAAGCATTGGGAACTTTTGGTCATTTAAGCGCACTACATCGTATTCAGACCGGACATTTTCAGCTTATTCCCGAATATACAATTGAATATCTGGAAAGCTTAAATCGTGAACAACGTGATGCCTTATTATTGCCAGTAATTGCTCCTGTGGCACAATTACCTTGTCTTGAGTTACCAGAACCACGTCTTAAATATTTTTGTAATGGTCAGGAAAGTACGGTCGATCATGCAGCGTGTGATGCTATATTGGTGTTCTTTCAGGGGCGATGTCTGGGATTGGCAAAAATAAATGCACACGGACGATTGATACCACAAAGATTGTTAAATTTATAGAAAATGGATGATGTTGGGGAATTGTGTTGGAACCATTTACAATTGTTGCATTAGTCGGGTTTGCTTTTTTTGCAGGATTAATTGATGCTGCTGTGGGCGGTGGCGGTCTTATTCAGATTCCTGCATTAATGAATTTTTATCCAACGACATCCGCAGCAACAATCTTCGGTACCAATAAACTGGCATCAATTTGTGGTACAGCTTCTGCTGCTTTAAATTATGCTCGCCGTGTGGTGTTTAATTATAAACTGATTGTGATTGTGGCACTTTTTGCTGGAATTTTTTCCTGGATTGGCGCGCATAGTGTCAGTCTGATTCCACAGGATATTTTACGTCCGATTGTTTTGGTGATGTTAATTGCGATAGCCATTTATACCTTTAAACAAAAACAGTTTGGGCAGTTACATCAGCATTTTGTCTGGTCGAAAAAAACTGCAATCCTTGCGATTTTAGGCGCTGCAAGTATCGGTTTTTATGATGGAATTTTTGGTCCCGGCACAGGTAGTTTTTTTATTTTCTTTTTTATTCGCTATTTGAATTTTGATTTTTTAAATGCTTCTGCATTGGCCAAGATTGCCAATCTCACTACTAATATTGCTGCCTTAAGTTTTTTTATTCCTTCAGGGCATATTTTGCTGCAAATTGGTTTAATCATGGCAATGGCCAATATTGTCGGTGCGATTATTGGTGTCAGAATGGCATTCCATTATGGTACAGCTTTTATTCGCAAATTATTTTTGCTGCTATTGGTAATTTTGATCGGACGTTTGGTCTGGCAAACATTTTTAACTTGAATGTATATTTATTCAGGGTTTTAAGACGATTGGTCAATCCTTTTTCATGGAAAAACATAGTATAGTGTTGTTTTGGATTTGATTGATTGGCTTACGATGAAATCACAACGTCAGGAACAATTTAAGGAAAGAGAGCAACAAATTATTGCAGTTGCAGAAACATTATTATTAGAAAACCAGAATTTTACGCTGGATGAAATTGCCAAAGAATTAGATCTGGCAAAGGGAACCTTATATAAACATTTTGCCAGTAAAAATGAACTATTGATGCATCTTGTTATTGATAATGAACAGAAAGTATTGGAGCTTTCGCAGCAATATCATCAGGATATTAATGAATATGTTCCACGTTACATGCTTTACCACCTATTGATGCCGAAAAAAACCATTATTCTGCATCAAATTGAAGAGCAGTTAACCATGACGGCATCTCAGACCAGTTTGGATTTTGAACACTTGTATCAAATTCGCCAACAACGTATTTTGGCGATTAGAGATATGGTTGAAGCATATTTAAAGCAAGTAAATTATGATATTTCTATTCGTGATTATTCATCCTATGTCTGGTCATTGACTTTTGGCGCTTGTTTATTGTTGAATTCTAGTTATTATCAGCGTTCAATTGGTTCGCGAAAAAAACTCATTAATTTATATATCAATCAAGCATTAATTTTTCCAAAAATACAAATTAATACAGATAATTTCTGGGATAGTGAAACACTGTAATTTCAAAAGTTAATAATATCCGTTCCTGTACACTAAAAAACGAAATATGGGCAATATCATATTCAGGTTTTTTGTCGTGTACAGGGATATTTTTTAATGAAGTATAAAACTTGAATTAAATGAAGATTTACGCTCTATATTTTTTATTACATACTGCTCAAACTGGTTTAATAAAGTATTTGGTTCACTATTAGTTTTATACATACCAAATGTCATATCATCAAGCAGAGGTAAACTGTCCAGCTTTAGCACCTGAATGTCCTCAGGTACAGATAATAAAGCACGTAAACTAATCCCTATCCCTGCACGTAATGCTGCCCATAATGCATGTACAGAATTACATTCATATGCGATATGCCACTGTAAACCCTGTTGATCCAACTTTTTTATTGCCATTTCCCGTAATAGACATGGGTGTTGTAAAGTTACCAGTGGAATGGATTGTCGTTTTTCTAACAGCATCTCAATGTGTGATGCTTCACAATATAGCCATTGTGTTTGCATCGTCGTAAGTGGCGTAAAGTATTCTTGCTGCTGTGACTGACTCCATATGAGTGCCAGATCTAATTCATGCCGTTGTATTTTTTCAATTAATCGCTGATTGCGGTCAACTTCAATCTGAAATTGTATATTTGGATGAAGCTGTATAAATCTGGCAATTAAAGCTTGTAAAATACTTTCGCCAAAATCTTCTTGTAAGCCAAAGCGAATTTTTCCGTATTGCTGATTTTGGTTTAATGTCACAAGAATTTGATCATTAAGTTTTAACATTTGTTTTACTGTACTTAATAAAACTTCACCATATGCAGTTAATACCAAACCCCGACCACTTTTACGTAATAATTGACACTGGGTTTGTTGTTCAAGTTTCTTTAATTGAGCACTAATTGCAGCCGGAGAACGACATAACTGTTGTGCAGCAAGTTGGAAACTGCCTAACTCAATCCCTTTTACAAAAGCACGTAAGGCATCTAAGTCTAAATTTGTTGGAATTTTATTTAAATTATTCATGATTTCCGAACTATATATAAAAAATATTTTGATTTTTAAAACTATAGCAAACTGTAATACTGTATTCAACAATCTTGATGAGTCCTAATAGATGTTTAGAAAAATTGATATTTCCAATCTATCTCAGATTTCACCCAAAATTTATGATCTCAGTAAAAACATATTATTTGCTGACATCTGGCAAAGAGAGCAACTTGACATCAAAACACGCTGCCTTATCACCATTACCACATTGATTATTCTAGGTCGCTATTCGCAACTGCAATGGCATATTGAAAATGCACTTAAGCAAGGTGTTAATAAAGAACAAATTCTGGAGTTAAGCACCCATCTTGTCTTTTATGTCGGATTACCTACCGTTATTTCTGCCCTTGAACATATGCCAGAGGAGATTTGGTCATGCCCATGATTCGCTTTAGCACAGCCTATACTTATACAGCAAAAGAAAAACAACAGATTTCTAAAATCGTTCAGGTTTGTATGGAAACTTACTTTGATACGTCAAAAAATGATTGTTTTCATATTTTTGAACAATTATGTCATGAGCAGATTATTGTTGATCCAAATTATTGGGTAGAAGCTCCCAGAACTGAAAAATTTCTTTTACTTTATATTACCTCAGGAAAACCGAGAACCGCCGATCAAAAACTAAAATTAATGCAAAATGTCAGCTCACAATTGCAGCATACATTTAATATTCCTGATCAGGATATTATGTTTGTGATTGTTTCAAATACAGCCGAAGATTGGTGCTTTGGTCACGCAAAACGAGCAGATCTTTATATACAACAAAATCTTTAAAACATCACAAGGATGATCAACGATAATCGCAAAAACCTGAACTAAAGCCATTTACTTGCTATCATGGCTCGTTCAGGTTTGAATATAAATATGATTTAGCTTCGTTCTAAATACTGAATCAAGTTGAATATGACGAATCCGATTTTTAGAAAAGTGTCGTTTACAGAAAATAGCGTTACATAATATTGCGTGGTATTTATAAATTTATTTTGAATTTTAAATTAAAACTACATAACTCTTTATTATAAACTGATTAAATCATGGACATAAATACAATGAAGATAAAATCAACGTATTTATATCCATGCATAAGGTTTAACCTGCAAAAATTAATTATTCTTTAGGTAGGTGCTGAATATCTAGTGTAAATATTGGTTCAGATTGTTGGTCATTAAACAATAAGGCATGATCATCCAGATCCAGCATGTAAAAATGTCCTTGGTCAGTCAGAAAATGCCATGAGATATGTTGTTGACCTTGATATTGAAAATTCGGATCTCCTGCCGTAATTCGATCCAATTGTAAATTTGCTGCTTCACATAAGGCATCAACTACATGATAATATCTAGGTTGATTAGCTTTGGCTGCCTGTATACGTTCTTGTAAATTTGGAATGTTTTTGGCGATTTGATCCAGATACTGCTCTAGTTCTGCTTCAGCAATTGCTTTTAGTAAAGGATGTTGTTTAAGCCATTCTTGATTGAGAGTGGCTAAATTTTCTTGCTCATTCAGGCGATAGAAAGTTTCATCAAAAGCATTCAATGTATCTCGTTGTTGATTCTCACCAAAATATTCTCCTTCTAGAAACTGTTCGAGTTGATCAGGCGTAAATTGATGAAGAATTTCTGAATTTTGTTTAAAAAGTTGTAAGTGTCGATCAGCTCCGATGGCTTGTAAACCATCTTCAATCCATTGAATGATATCTGGATGCCAACCAGTGTTATACACAAATTGTGCAAAGCCACCATTTTCAATTTGTGCCAGATAATAATCAATATAATAACTTTGTAATGCTGCCTGAGGAACTTCTTCTGCTTGAACATAGCGTTCAAACAAGGCATTTAAAATATCAATGTTATTTTCAACAATACAATTGGGTTCAGTCTGATCCAGACTTTCTTGAGTTACGAGAATATGATTAAGTAACATAGATAAATATCGATAAAATTTGTTTAAATTCAGACTAGCAAAACTTATTATTAAAACCTAATTTAATTTGTATTGAATCGCTGTATGTGATGTAAATTTTTTGAAAATGTGGATAACTTGTATGTTATACACAATTTAACATTGGTTTGACAGCGATGAAAAAACAGGTCAGGCTAATCTCCTAGAATTTTGATCCGGCAGTCGTCCTGTGAATAGTCTTGGTCAGCTTTTTCAAAACTTCAAAAATAATTCTCTTTTTATTTATTGTGTTCAAATTTTTATTGTGTTGTCTGGTACGACATTAGGTTTATTTTTTTTAAATTATGAACAATGGATTGTTCCTGTGACTTTGGGAGCAATTGCGGCAGCATTAACAGATTTTGATGATCGTTTAGTGATGCGCTTACGCAACTTGTTATATGTCTGTATTTTATTTTTTGTGGTCAGTAGTATTCTGGAATTTCTGTTTCCATATAAACTTTTGTTTATTTTGTATTTATCTTTAAATAGTGCAGCATTGATTCTGTTGGGTGGTTTGGGGCAGCGTTATGCCACCATTTCTTTTGGTGCAGTGCTATTGTCTATTTATACTATGTTTGGTTTGGGTGAACATCACGTCTGGTACATACAGCCTTTATGTTTTGTCGTTGGGGCAATCTGGTATGGTATTAGTTCAATTATTTTTTATTTGATTAAGCCTACTCAGGCTGTACAGGATAATCTTTGCCAATCTTTTATTGCGATTGCAGATTTATTACGCAGTAAAGCACAATTATTTGATCCGGATCATCGCGATCAGGTCGAGGCTTTGCTTTACGCCATGTCATTAAAAAATGCTACTGTCGTACAAAATTTGAATCAGACTAAAGCGTCTTTATTGACGCGCTTAAAGGCTGCTCGCGCTAATCATAAAATGATTCACTGGCTTAATCTGTATTTTTTTGCACAGGATATACATGAGCAAGCTAGCTCCAATTATTTACATTATGAGCAAATTCAGCAAAATTTTAGTCGCACAGATGTAATTTATCGTATTCAAAAAAATATTCGGCTTTTGGCCTGTGCATGTGAAGATCTAGCACAGAGTATTTTGCAAAATAAGAGTTTTGAAGTGCAGCATGAACTCACAGCGCCATTAGAGAATTTAACACTTTCCATGCAGGATTGGATTAGGCAAAACCCTGATAATCTCGAAGTTAAAAATCTACAATTGATTTTAAATAATCTGAAAAGTTTATATACGGAATTACACAGTTTTCAAAAAAATTCGCCGCCAGTGCAAAACCGTTATCAGCAACATATTGATAACCTTAATTTGCTGGATGATGATATTCAGGGTTGGCATGATTTATGGCTAAAATTAAAACAACATTTGACACCACAATCTGCTTTATTTCGTCATGCAGTACGCATTGCTTTTGTTTTTGCTCTGGGTTACGTCATTTCATTATTACCATTTGCCAGAAATGGTTATTGGATTTTATTAACCAGTTTATTTGTTTGTCAGGTGAGTTATTTTGCGACGAAAAGTCGTCTGATCATGCGCACAGTGGGAACATTACTCGGCGTATTAATTGGTGTTCCTGTGTTGTATTTTATTCCGAGTATTGAAGGACAATTATTATTAACCATTATTTGTGGTGTGTATTTTTTCTATTTGCGTTCCAAAAAATATGCGATTGCCACATTAATGGCAACCTTGATGGTATTACTGATTTTTAATTTAAAAGGTGCAGGCTATAGCATCATTTTTCCAAGAATTATTGACACGCTTTTGGGGTGTTTAATTGCATGGTTTGCCGTCAGTGTGATCTGGCCAGACTGGAATTTTCGTAATATTTCCAGAACGATTAATAAAAGTAGTATGGCAACAATGACTTATTTTTCTGCTGTGGTGCAGCAACACCAGTCTGGTAAAAATAATAGTATGGCATATCGTAAAGCCAGACGGGCAGCACATAATGCTCAAACAGAGCTTTCCAGTATGATTTCCAGTTTAAGCACAGAGCCACATCCGGATCAGCATCTGGTTCATAATGCTTTTCGTTATCTGGTCTATAGTCACAGCCAGCTAAGCTATATTTCTGCATTGGGCAGTCACCGGCAACAGGTAACGGATACAAAGATTTTACAATTGTTACTCTGGACAGAACAGACTTTAAATCAGGCGATGCTGGATGAGCGACATCTATCTGAACGGGAAATTTTTCATCAGTTACAGGAAATTCAGCAATTGAATAGTCAACAACAATTATCAGAACACTGGCAATTGGTACTCAAACAAATTAGTTTACTACTGGAAACTTTGCCTGAACTGTTACGTTTGAAACAACAATTGCTTGCGATAGAGATTAAATAAGTTGATCTCTACCGCCAAATAGAAAGGAATCTCAACGCCAGAATTTATTTTTGCTGGTTTTGCCAATGCCGGAATTAAAACTGTTGGTTGGATCAAGTTGTTTAAAGTGAGTCACGTAATCATCCGAAGCATGATATAAGTGCCCCACATTATGTTCTGCAGGATATTTTGCGCCACGCTGTTCGAGATAAGGAATCATTTTTTCCTTAAATTCCAAAGCATTATAACCTTCTTTTAAAATGTAGTCCTGATGAACGACATAGCAGAAAAAATGACTACAGCAGGATTTTAGTTCAACTTGTGCTGCCAGTTCGGGGGGTAAATCCAATGTAAAATGATCATCATTGGCTGGAAGTGCGACATCAAAGGCCACAAGGCGCTGATCAGTTGAAATGTTCTTGCTTTCACAATAATAAATTGTACAGCCACCTACGGCAAAACGAATGAGAAAAGCATTTTTCGCTTCTTCCGGTGTACAGTTAAAAAAATTACCTTCATGTTGTGCAAAAAACTCTTGTAGCAGTTGTTGCATTTCCTGTTGATTTTTTACATCAGTTTTTAATATTAAATGATGCTCAAATTGTTGGTAATATTCCCAGATTCGAGGTTCGACATGATGTCTGGTCATGCGATTGGCAAATTGAATCAGACGATCTGCACCATTATCCGGCATGAAAGGAATGGCTTTAAATAAGCGGTCTATTGTATTTTTAAAGTGAAATAGTTCCGGAATACGTGCAGCACCAAATTTATCAATGGCACGATACATGTGTTTGGCATAATGTACAGTGAGTTCAAAAGCAGAACGATGAATATATTCGGCTTGCATTGGCAAATCAGTAAGTTTTTGCAGCAGAAACCGTCTTAATGCCACAAAAACGGCTTCACTGTTACTACCAATATAAAATGTTTCTGTTGCTTCAGGTGCCTCGAATGTCGGCAAACGTACGGCAAAGACTGCTAACTTACCGGAACAACCAGCACTGTCGTGTAAGTATTTCGGATTACCATTAAAGCGGGTAGGTTGAGACGAATCAACATTTCTCAGATTATCTGCATAATCTTCTGCCCAGAGCTTTCCTTCCCAATCAGGTTGATCCCCATATTGATAGTGTTGTTGTTCCAGATTTTTCAGGATATCTTCGGGAGTTTCTCCCAAGGCAATGCCTAAATGATTTACCAGTTGTAATTGACCATTAGTATCAATTTGTGCGAACAAAGATTTTTCGGTAAACGCAGGCCCTCGATGTAACAGTGAACCACCGGAATTATTACAAATTCCGCCAATTACAGAAGCCCCAATACATGATGAACCAATAACTGAATGCGGCTCACGATCGAAAGTTTTTAAAGCCTGTTCAAGTTCAGTCAAAGTACTACCCGGAAAAGCAATCACCTGTTTTCCGTCATCAATGACCTGAATTGCCTTAATTTTTCGGGTACTGATAATGACAATATCTCGATCATAATCATCACCATCTGGTGTAGAGCCACCTGTGACACCAGTATTGGCAGCTTGCATTAAAATAATGACATCATGTGTGACACAGATATTGAGAATTTGCCACATTTGTAGCAAGGTTTCGGGAATAATGACTGCCAGAGCTTTTCCATGTCCCAGACGAAAACCTTTGACATAAGGTTCCAAAGCAGCAGGTTGATATAAAACCTGATGTGTGCCAACAACTTGATGAAATTCATTAAAAAGTTGTTGATGGGCTGATGACATGGTGTTCTCCCACTGAGCTGAAATAGATAAGTTAAAATTTTAACAGTTTTGATTTGTCTGTGTCAGATGTATTGCTATTGTATGGTAACGGTTGGCGTAGTAAAAATAATGCAGCAATGGCTGCTACCAGAATCATTGGTAGACTTGACGCAATCACAAAGGCTTCATTTTGTCCCATACTTAGTAAATAGCCTGCGATTAATGGCCCAGTAAATGAGCCTATTCGACCTACAGCAACTGCTGCGCCTACACCTGAGCCGCGCATATGTGTGGGATAATATTTTGCAGCCAGACTATATAGAATTGATTGGCAACCAATGATAAATAAACCACTACACGCAGCAGCGAAGATTAACGTATGGCTTTGAGCTGAAAAAGCTAAACCGCTGAGAGACGCTAAAATACCCAAATATACGAGTGTAATGACGATATGTTTATTGATTCTATCTAATAATATTCCCAGGACAAGTGCACCAATGGCACCTCCTAGATTAAAGCCGATTTGTACATAATTACTGGTTGCTTTTGAGGCACCCAGATTAGTCATTAGGGTAGGTAACCAGTTCTGTAATAAAGTGAGGACCAGTAAGGTTCCAAAAAAGCTCAACCATAAACAAAGCGTGATAAAAATTCGTTGTTTACTAAAGATTGCATGCATAAATCCGATTTTTTCGGATAGAACAGATTGCTGTTTTAACGCCAGATAATCTCGGGATTCAGGTAATAACCAGATTAAAAAAGGTACAAGTAAAATAGGACAGATGCCACCAAAATAAAAAATATGCCGCCATTCGTGATCTGCATTTAAAGACAATGCCACCACTGAACTTAGAATTCCACCAACAGGCATACCACAATACATTATACTTACAGCAGTTGCTTTATGCCGTTCGGAAACAGCTTCAGAAACCAATGTAATGACTAAAGGTAATGCGCCACCCATTCCCAGACCAGTTAAAAAACGGATAAGAATGAGTAAGTCAAAATGTCCGACAAAAGGTGTACATAAGGACATGACACCAAACAAAAAAATACAGGTAATCAGCACATTTTTACGACCAAAAATATCTGCACAACGCCCAGCCAATAAAGCCCCTGGCAGTGTTCCCAATACTGCGGCACTAAAGATCCATGCCATTTGAGAATTTTCCAGCCCCATTTCAGCTTTCATTCGTGGTGCTGCAACGCCCATTGACTGCAAGTCAAATCCTTCCAGAATGGCAATGATAAAACACAGAAATAGCGTATAAATGGTGGTGGTCAAAACAGTCCGTTGTTGCATGGCAGGTTCCATCATGATGATTGAATTTTCAGGGTTAGCAGTATAAAAAAATTGATGTGGATTGTATAAAAAAAATCAGGAAATTGCATTTACTGATATTTTTCTTAAAAAATGAATAGATCAGGGCAGACGATGGGATCAGGCACAAGTTTAGTGATTATTTTCATGTATCATGCCATGAAATAGTGGAAATGCAGGAATGTAAACATTATGCAAATTGCTCAACAGAGTACAACTATCCGTAATATGATCATTGCTAGTGCAATTATTTTGGCACTTTCATTGGGGATTCGACATGCATTTGCCTTATATCTTGAGCCAATGAGCCATCATTTTGGCTGGGGGCATCAGGTATTTAGTTTGGCAATTGCATCACAAAATTTAATTTGGGGATTGGCACAACCTTTTACCGGTGCTTTGGCAGATCGTTATGGTAGTCGAATCGTTGTTGCAATAGGTGGATTACTTTATATGATTGGGCTTGCCATAATGGCGGTTAGTTCAACAGGAATATTGCTAAATTTAAGTCTGGGATTAATTTTAGGTATTGCACTTTCGGCAACATCTTTTTCGGTATTACTATCTGCCATTGGTCGAATGGTGGTTGCA
This sequence comes from Acinetobacter qingfengensis, assembly GCF_008693185.1. Taxonomy (GTDB): domain Bacteria; phylum Pseudomonadota; class Gammaproteobacteria; order Pseudomonadales; family Moraxellaceae; genus Acinetobacter; species Acinetobacter qingfengensis. Next base: position 79,086 of record NZ_VXKN01000010.1, on the reverse strand, counting down.
GAAAAGCGCAGTATGGCCATGGGAATTGCTAGCGCGGCAGGCTCATTTGGACAATTTATTATGTTGCCATCGACATTGATGTTGATCCAGTATTTTGGTTGGTCTGCAGCATTATTGGTCAGTGCAGTTCTGGTGGCCTTGATTTTGCCGCTTAGTTTTTGGATTAGATCTCCGGTGATAGGTAAGCAAAAAGCCTTTGCTAATAAAGCTGATCTGACTTTAAAGCAAATATTAAATATTGCACGTCATCATCGTCCATTTTGGTGGTTATCTCTAGGATTTTTGGTGTGTGGTTTTCAAGTGGTTTTTCTTGGAATTCATTTACCAGGATATTTGATTGATCATGGTTATGATGCCAAAACAGGAACAATTTTTCTGGCGTTGGTTGGTTTATTTAATGTGATTGGTACCTATGGCGCAGGCTGGTTAGGAGATCGTTATTGCAAAGCTAGATTACTGACTTATCTATATGGATTAAGAGGTGTAGCGATGATCTTGTTCTTATTATTACCATTAAGTGTATATAGTGTATATGCTTTTGGTATCGTTATGGGATTGTTGTGGTTATCAACAGTTCCTTTAACCAATGGATTGGTTGCTAATATGTTTGGAGTTAAATATTTGTCTATGCTAAGCGGTATGGTATTTTTAACCCATCAAATTGGTTCTTTTCTGGGTGGATATCTAGGTGGTTTAAATCATGACCTTACTGGAGATTATTACTATGTATGGTTGTTTTCAATTCTTCTGAGTGGATTTGGGGTGGTTATTCATTTCTTTGTCAGTGATCACTCAGCGTTGCCAAAGCAGGAATAGTGCATGAAGATTATGTCTTTTATTCTCTTGTTATTGTTAGGGCTATCAGTATTTCTATGGGTACAAACACCTGATTTATTTGATTATATGAGCCACGTGTTTTGTGCCTGAAACGTACTGAATATTTAGAGATCTGATTTATCCGGTTAATTGTACAAGCTCGGAGTTTAGTCTATAGATATCTACATCTTTTTGAGTGGATATGCTAATGCAAATTTAACCATACTTTTTAAATCATTAATCGAATGCTGTTAATTCAAGGAAACAAGATGCCAAACTTAAAAGTAGCCGTAGTTAAGCATGTAAAAAACAAATATCAGATAGCACCAGACTACCCCTGGAGCAAATATCCAGATTATGCTGCACTAAGACATCATGGAACGAAGAAATGGTTTGCGCTCTTGATGAATGTTCCCAGAAACAAGCTTGGACTTGAAGGGACGGATGGAATTGATGTATTGAATGTGAAGTGTAGACCAGAAATCGTGGGTTCCTTACGTCTGGCACAAGGGTATTTACCAGCATATCACATGAATAAAGAGCACTGGCTTACGGTACTTCTTGATAATACTGTTCCAGAAAAAGAAATTTTTGAATTGATTGACGATAGTTACTATCTCACTGGGCATGATTAATAGCTCATATTCTAGTAACTCGAAAGGCAGTGCCGTGCAGATTTGCAATAAGAGAATAGTCGTGTATATTTTTTATGTATATACGATTATTAATTGAATCAGGCACTAAACTGACGGCTATTCCCCATAATTTATATTGTGGTTTATGTGCAAAAGATGTGCTTGAACTGGCATAAAACGCATTGTCTAGACAATATACCAACCAGTTGGTTTATGGGACAAAATCGGGTGAAATTCGGATTACCCCCCCATACTCTGAAACGTCCTAAAAAACCTAAAAGGGCATCCTTTTTTGTCAAATAAGCAAGTTTGGAAATATAGACAGCATAGGATTCTTGTCTAGATTACGATTCCCTCAACCACTGGGTGGATTGAGGGAATCTATCAGTTATAGATCAAATAATTTACCTGGATTCATGATGTCATTTGGATCAAAGACTTGTTTCAATGCTTTCATATAGGCAATTTCTTCTGCCGAACGGGTATAGCCCAAATATGGTTTTTTGGTCATTCCCACACCATGCTCGGCAGAGATAGAGCCGTTGTATTTTTTTACAGTATCAAACACATGTTTATTCACAATCTGACATTTTGCAAAGAATTCATCTTTGCTTAGATCTTCAGGTTTTAGAATGTTTAAGTGCAGATTTCCATCACCGATATGACCAAACCAGCAAATTTCAAAATCAGGATAATTTTCCTGAACAATCGCGTCAATTTCTTTAATAAATGCTGGAACATGGGTAATTAACACCGAAATGTCATTTTTATACGGTGTAAATGGTGCAATTGATTCCGAAATATCTTCACGTAGGCGCCATAAATTATGTAATTGATCCAGACTTTGACTCATCACACCATCAAGCACCCAGCCTTGTTCCATACAATGTTCAAAAATTTCCATGGCCTTATCCATGATAGGTTCATAAGGCGCTTCAAATTCAAGCAAAACATAAAATGGACATTGAGTTTCAAATGGGCGTTGGACATGACCATTGTCCAATACTTTTTGCATTGACAATTCACCAAAGAATTCAAAGGCGGTCAGATCAATTTTGCTTTGGAATGCATGTAATACAGGCATGACTGCATCAAAATCAGGCACACCCAATACCATAACCTGTAAGTCGTGCGGTTGGCGTTCCAGTTTGATTTCTGCTTCAGTTACAATGCCCAGCGTACCTTCACCACCAATAAATAAGTGTTGTAATGCATAGCCCGTAGCATTTTTAATCATACCTTTGTTCAGATGTAATACATCACCTTTTCCTGTAACTACGGTCAACCCTAAAATCCAGTTGCGTGTCATTCCATATTTGATGACTTTGATACCACCAGCATTGGTTCCAATATTGCCACCAATTTGTGATGAGCCTGATGAGGCAAAATCAACCGGATAATAAAAACCGTTTTCTTTAGCAAAATTCTGTAATTGTTCGGTGATGATTCCAGCCTGCACGTGTACCATACGATCTGCTGGATAAAAGTTTAAAACTTTATTCATGCGATCTGTGCTGATGACCATTTCGCCATTGGCTGCTACAGCTCCGGCAGAAAGTCCGGTACGACCACCTGAGGGTGTAATGGCAATATTGAATTCGTTAGCAACCTTTACCAGTGCAGCAACTTCTTCAGTTGTCGCAGGAAAAACCACAACCGATGGGTCTGGAGCAAAGTGTTTTGTATGATCCTTGCCCCAAGTCAATAGGGTATCAGTGTCGGTTTTAACACGTTGTTCACCAACGATAGAACGGATGGTATTCAGAAAATCGGCAGATAAATTGACTGGAGCATTCATAAGAGATGAACCTAATAACAATTAAACAAGTTATGAGCAATATGGTATCATACTGCGACCAAAATATTTGGCCTTTATAACGGAGACGTAATGAGCCAGCATCTTTCTCTTCCTAAAGATAAAATCCGTTTCTTGCTATTAGAAGGCGTTCATCAAAACGCTATTGATACGTTAAACGCTGCGGGTTATACCAATATTGATTATCGTAAAACTGCACTTGAAGGCGAAGCATTAAAAGACGCCGTCAAAGAAGCACATTTTATTGGGATCCGTTCACGCACTCAGTTAACTGAAGAAGTTTTTGAAGCAGCAAATAAACTGATTGCTGTGGGGTGTTTCTGTATCGGAACCAATCAGGTAAATCTAAATGCTGCAATGGTGCGGGGTATTCCTGTTTTTAATGCGCCATATTCCAACACACGTTCAGTTGCTGAACTTGTGCTTGCCGAAACCATTCTTCTATTGCGCCGTGTACCTGAAAAATCAAAAACAACACATGCGGGCGGCTGGCAAAAATCAGCGGTAGGTTCTTTTGAAACTCGTGGTAAAACTCTGGGAATCGTAGGTTACGGTTCAATCGGTTCTCAGCTTTCTGTCTTGGCAGAAAGTCTGGGTATGCACGTGATTTATTATGATGTTGTGACCAAATTACCAATGGGAAATGCCCGTCAGGTTGGTTCAATGGCAGAGTTGCTGGCAAATGCTGACGTTGTAACTTTACATGTACCTGATGTACCATCAACCCGTAATTTCTTCGGAAAAGATCAGTTTGCGCAAATGAAAGAAGGCGCCATCTTCCTGAATGCGGCACGTGGTACTTGTGTGGTAATTGAAGATTTAGCCGATGCAATTAAATCTGGTCATATTGCCGGTGCTGCGGTTGACGTATTTCCGAAAGAACCAAAAGCCAATGGTGAGGAATTCCAGTCAGCATTACGTGGTTTGGATAATGTGATTTTGACACCGCATGTTGGTGGTTCAACCATGGAAGCACAGGCAAATATCGGTTTGGAAGTTGCTGAAAAATTTGTTGCCTATTCTGATAAAGGAATGACGCTGTCTGCGGTCAATTTCCCTGAAATTGCATTGCCATTAACCGAAGGCAAGCATCGTTTATTGCATATCCACAAAAATATTCCGGGTGTATTGTCCAAAATCAATACATTATTTGCTGAACATAATATCAATATTTCTGGTCAGCAATTGATGACTAAGGGTGACGTTGGTTATCTAGTGATTGATGTTGATGCTTCTGCATCTCAGGAAGCATTGGAAACCTTGCACAATGTAGAAGGCACAATCCGTGTACGTGTGTTGTTTTAAATAAAGCATTAATTAAAGCCACAGCTTCGGCTGTGGTTTTTTTATGGCTAAAGCTTTCTCCTATTCTCTTAAAGCATGGTGAATATCTGCTTAAGATTAGGTAATCAATGATTAAATCAATGGTAAATATATGTTCTCATCTCAATTAGGTGCCATGCTTTGTATGCTGATTTCGATGTTGTCCTATCAATTCAGCGCATCTTATGCAAAACATTTATTTGAAGTTTTAGATCCAACTTCGGTAACAGTATTAAGGTTGAGTTTTGCTTTTTTGATCATCTTTTTCATGTTACGTTCATGGCGTATCTGGAAAAAATTAGCCTTTGTGCAATGGCAAATTATCCTGTGCTATAGTTTGGCATTGGGATTGATGAATATTTGTTTCTACCATGCACTAAATGATTTACCACAGGGTATTGCAGTTGGGCTGGAATTTATTGGTCCATTAGGTTTGGCATTATTATCAGTAAAACAACGCAGTGATTTTATCTGGGTTGGGTGTGCAATTTTAGGCATTGTATTATTGATGCCGTGGACAGGTTATCAGCGTTTATCTTGGAGAGGTGTCGGATTTGCATTGAGTGCAGGTTTTTGCTGGGCGATGTATATTTATTTTGGACAAAAAGTCATTCGTCAGAATATTGGTATTCATAGTCTGACGTTGGGGATTGGACTTGCTGCCTTATGTCTTTTACCTTATGGGCTTTGGCAAAATTCAGCAGGAATTTTAAATACAATGTACTGGAAAAATGCTCTGATTCTTGCATTACTGGCAACGGCTATTCCTTATGCATTGGATTTGTATGCACTTAAATCGCTGAATCGATTGAGTTATGGCACCTTTACCAGTTTATCGCCTGCAATGGCTGCGATCGTAGGTATGTTGGTATTAGATGAATATCTTAGCCTGATTCAGTGGGTTGCATTATTTAGTATTATGCTGGCATCTATTGGGATCACACTGCGTAGTTATAGACAAAGAAAGAAATTGGGTGCATAACAAAAAATGCAGGGTAGGAGTTGATTTGATTAAAAAAATCAGGCTAGGGAGGAACTTCTAGCCTGACAAGAGGAGTAAGGTTTAAAGGTATTTTTGATACTCATTTAAATAGTTTTTAGCCAATTGCTGTTTATCCCGATCAGATAAAATTTTACCTGCTTGTTGAAAAAAACCATGTTCTTCTTCCTTTAAATGATGATGCACCACATCTGCCAGTTTCTTTGCTGTAGCCAACCAACCGGTATTGCTTAATTCAGTTTGTTCAAGTTGTTCTACCAACTCATCCATTTCGTGATGTTCTGAGAGTGCATGTCGGGTAATATCCAGACCTGTATCGTTAAACATCATGGGAATATAAAGATAACGATCTTCAGCCACAGAATGTGCATATAATTCCTGTTTTAACGCAGTAAAAATTTCCCTACGTTCCAGACTGTCCCCATGAGTGTCTAATAATTGCTGACACAATATACGTTGTTTATCGTGACTTTCTCGAAGTGCTTCAAAAATATTCATTTGATTGATTTCCTTATTGTAGCTAGTTTATAAAAATTGGCGAAATACAGGAAAATTTAACTGTTTTTCTATTGTATGAAAAATGAGCTTATTCGGTGTATAAAGCTTGCAATAATATGTTGATGCCATGTAAAACAATTGTATTGAATGGTTTTTTTTACGCTAAACTCAATTTTAAATGTAATTTAAAATTTGAATTTGAGGCTAGAGTAAAAGATCTGTCATACGTTACAATCAGCTTTTTATAATATGTTACAGGGATAAAATGATGACAATTGAGCCAACACTTGAACAACGTAAAGTTATTTATCGTTCACGTCGTGGTTTAAAGGAACTGGATATTTATTTTGACCCTTATGTTCGAGAACATTATCTATCTGCATCTGATGCAGAAAAAGCATTGTTTGCAGAACTGGTTGCAGCAGAAGATCCGGATTTACTCGATTGGTTTATGGCTGTATCTGAACCACCAAAACCAGAGCTTTCAGAATTGATCGAAAAAATGAAAAACAACGTTCATCAGGTTTGACCGATATGCAGCACACTCACCCCCGTCATTTTGATTTAGAGACAGGATTATTAAAATTACTGCTCATGATTACGGTGTTGTTGTGCTTGTTTTATGTTTTAAAGCAAAGTGTAGCTGTCTATTGGGCTTTGAGTATCGTGCTATTGACCGCATTATTCAGCTTTTATTTGCGTCCAAAATCTTCAATCCGGCGTTTAAGTCACTTAACTGAGGATCTATGGAGTTTAGAGGATCAATATCAACATCGTACACAACAACGATTATTAAAAATTCAGTCATTGGGTATTGCAGTTTTTTTGACATTTGTTGAAGAGCATACCCAAAATAAAACCACATTATGTATTATGCAGGATCAGTTAAATCATCAGCAATGGTGTCGGTTGCAGCGATTGGTAAGACATCAGTAGCATTAGGCATATCCTGATGAAAACAACCGCCATATCACCACTGATTATAGATTGCTTAATAAAATCCTTAATTTTTAAGTTGCTGTTGCAAATCTGCAATCTGCTGCTGTTTTAATTCAATAAGGCGATCCGCCGACTGGTGTTGCTGCTGTAATAGTTGTTTTTGTTCATGCAACTGTTTTTGCACATCTGCTAATTGCTGGAGTTCATCTTTAGCGAGAGCAGGATTTTCTGGGAGAGGTTGCTTGTCTAAATCATTTTGTACCAAAGCATTAAATGTCTGATCAATACTGGCAGGTTGCGCCGTTGATGCCGAGTTTGTGGCTTGTAACGACATTGCATCAGTGTTGCTTGTTGTATTTTGATTGCTTGATTTAGCACTAGGATTGACAGCAGTTTCTTTTTGTTGTGAAGGACTATTCAATGAAGAATAGGCAAAATAAATCAGTGCAGCAATGGCGAAAACGCCACAAATTGCCGCAAAAATCATCCAGACGGTTTTATTGCTTTGAGTATGATTTGACATGATGTTATTCTAAAAAAATCAAAAGTTTATTTCTTGCGTGGTCGAAACTGAATGACCCCAATTTCATCAGGCACGGCAGGCGCTTCATAGTCTACTTCAGTTGGACGCTTGTCCGTGTAATCACATTCGATACATTCAATCCACTCATCATTTTCGGTAGAGATCATCACGATACGATCCTGTGCCTGACATTTGGGGCATTTTGCACCCGCAATAAAGCGACGTTTCATCATGATGTCCTGTTCAAAAAGTTGTTCTAGTTTAACCAATTCAGATTTATTCGTCTAATTTTACCAGTGATAAAATTGGCAATGCATCGTTATCTCTGATGGGATAAAATAGATTGTGGCATATTTTTGCGCTAAATATAAAACAATCTGCTTGTGAAGTGTAATCACTTAAAAAATAAGCAAAAAATATTTATATTTTTTGCTTGACGATCGTTTTTTTTTATGATGGGGAAGTTTTAAGGGTGTTTTTTAATCATTTTTAGGGGCAAAAACAATGACATATCTACAAAGGCAGCAGCACTGAGCCACTCACCAGATTAAATTTTAAAAAATGAACAGTAAAAAAGGCTGAACAATGAGGATAGTACGCCCTCAGGGCTTTACTTTGGTTGAATTAATGGTTGTGATCGTGATTATTGCGATATTGGCAGCGATTGCATTACCGAGTTACCAAAATTACATCAAAAAATCTCATATTCAGGTGGCAAAATCATGAGGTCTGCCATGTCTAATTATTCAAAATTACAATAAGGTGCAGCCACAATTTTAATGATATTACTGGTGGGTTTTGCACTGGTTTTTATGGTATTGGGAACAGTCTATTATTTAAGTATGAAAAAGCAATTGGTAATCACTAGTCATGTCTTGGCCAATGCCCAGCAAGGAGCATGGACAGGCGTGGAAGTGGTACGGCAGTATTTGCAAAGTCGCACATCAGACCAGTTGGCAGAATACAAAACAACGAGCGAAACTGATCCAGAGCAATTAATCATTAATCTTCCTGCAGGCGCTAAAAATAAGATTGGTGCACAAATTATTAAAGCCATATCATATTCTGATGATAGTTATGACATCACCGCACAGATAACAAATAATAATACGCTTGCAAAATCAACGTCTACGATTGAGGTGGTTTATACATTATCAACAACTAATTCAGGAGTTGATCCTAGCAATGGAAAAATGAAAACAGAAATAACCTCCAAAATCAAATGGGCACGTTATTTATAGCATTTGGGTTCTAGGTGTTAAACGTAGAGCTGTTGAGTTTTAATTTTTAATCCCCTTGCGGAATATGTTGCTTAAGTAAGATTAAAAGGGGGTTTAAATGTTTTCGAAAGAGGTTGAGTCTATAAAAACCAGAATGGGAGCTTTGCTCTGCTCCCAAAAACTGGATACTTTTAGCCTAATTGGTCCAGCCACTATGACGTAATAAGGCATCAATTTTAGGTTCGCGTCCTCTAAATGCCTTAAATGCTTCCAGTGCATCAATTTGTCCACCGACAGCCAGAATGGATTGACGGAATGCTTGTCCGGTCTGGGCATTAAAAACGCCTTCCTGTTCAAAGCGATCAAAAGCATCACTGGCCAGAACTTCTGCCCATTTGTAGGAGTAGTATCCAGCCGCATAACCACCTGCAAAAATATGGCTAAAGCTGTACTGAAAACGATTGTATGCAGGGGTTGGTAAGACGGCAACTTTTTCCCGTACTTGATCCAAAATTTGTTGGATGCCTGCAACATCTGGGGCAGGAACAGTATCGTGGATATTCAGGTCAAACAGGGCAAATTCCAGTTGACGCAGGGTTTGCATTCCGGTTTGGAAATAACGTGCGGCAAATAGCGCTTCCAGTAATGCTTTGTCCAAAGGGTCGCCGGATTCAATGTGCGCGCTGATTAAATCGATACCTTGCTCTTCCCATGCCCAGAACTCCATAAATTGACTTGGGAGTTCTACCGCATCCCAAGCAACGGCATGCGTTCCTGCAACGCCGATATGGTCAGCTTCGGTAAGTATATGATGTAAGCCATGACCAAACTCATGGAACAGGGTGGTAATCTCATCATGGGTTAATTGTGCAGGTTGATTACCGACAGGTGGTGCGAAGTTACAGACCATAAATGCAACAGGTTTTTGATCCTGTGTCAGATCTTTGATTTTGGAGCGGAAACCACTCATCCATGCACCACCACGTTTTTGGTCTCGTGCATATAAGTCGAAATAGAAACCACCGATGACATTTCCATGTTCTTCTACTTCATAATATTTGGCATCCTTGTGCCAGACATCAGCCTGCTTTTGAATAATTTGAATGCCATACAATTTTTCGGCAATAGCAAACAAACCATTCACAACTTTATTGATTGGAAAATAAGGTTTTAAAGCTTCTTGTGATAGATTGAAGTTTTTCTGTTTTAGTTTTTCTGCATAATAACCACTATCCCAGGGTTGTAAAATGTCTATGTCATTCTGTGCAGCAAAATCTTTTAACTGGGCAATTTCTGCTTGTGCGGGCGCTTGTGCTTTATCGGCGAGATCCAGTAAAAATTCTCTGACTTTTTCAACACTAGGCGCCATTTTACGTGCCAGCGATAATTCGGCAAAAGTATTAAAGCCGAGTAATTTCGCCTGTTGTTCTCTTAATGCCAAAATTTCCTGCATGATTGGACCATTATCAAATGCTGTTTTACCGAGTTCAGAGGCTCGAGTGGTATAGGCTTGATACAAGGTTTCTCTTAGTTGACGATCATCTGCATAAGTCATAATGGCAAGATAGGCTGGAATATCTAGTGTCGCAGCAGCTTGTTGCAGACCTTTTTGTTGTCCATATTGCTGTAATAGCGCTTTGCTGCTTTCAGGTAAACCTTTGAGTTGAGCATCGTCTAACGCTAGAACATAATCCTGTGTTGCGTCCAAAACATGATTGGAAAAATCAGATGATAATTGCGATAAGCGTGCTGCAACTTTTGCAAATTCAGCTTTTTTATCTTGCGGTAGAGCAACTCCTGACAATTTAAAATCTTTAATTGCTTGACGGATCGCACTTTGCAAGGCTGGACGTAAAGTTTGAAATTGGGTTTGATCAGCCACAAATTGATAGTTTTGATACAGCGCTTCACTTTGCCCGATTTGGGTGTAGAAATCACTGATTTCAGGGAGTAAGGATTGATAAACTTCTCTTAACTCAGGTGTATTCATCACCGCATTAAGATGCGAGAGTACACCGAATTGCTCACTAAATTGATTTTCAAAATCATCAAAAGCATCAATGGTTGCTAGGGCTTCTGCAAAATTTTCACTCGCTTGTACTTGTTGTAGTAATTGCTGCCCTTGTTGTAGTAATTGCTGAATATTGTGTTTCAGATCCTCAATTTTGATTTGACTGAATTGAGGTAAGGGTAAAGTTGCAGCAGTTAATGTCATTGTTGTACTCTCTAAATAAGATCAATTTGCAATAATTCATTAGATAAGTGCTATTTAACAAGAAATCAAGCGTAATTTTTGCAACAGTATAAATTAATGGTCTATATATCCAGCTTCGTTGCAATCCTGTAGCCTATTTAATATGTAGATAAAAATAAACTAAAAAATGATCACTGATAAAGTGATGGTTTTTGAGTACAGTGATTTTGATGAATATTTTGAAGAGGTACGATGATGAAAAAGTTAGTGATCATGTTGCATGGCGTTGGAAGTTATGGTGCTGATTTGGAATCAATTGCCCGATATTGGCAGAAGGGTGTTACTGATTTGGAGTTCGCTTCACCAAATGCACCATTTCATTTTATGAATAGCCCGGATGCATTTCAATGGTTTAGTATTAGCGAGATAAATCAGGAAAATCGATTCCAACGCATCGTTGAAGCTAGAGTTGCATTTGATCAGACCATTACAACGATCTTGCAACAACATCAAATGCAAAATCATTTGGATCAGGTTGTATTCTGTGGTTTTTCACAAGGAGCGATTATGGCACTTGATGCTGTAGTGTCTGGTCGCTGGCCAGTTGCAGGGGTTATTGGCCTATCTGGACGTTTGGTGACGCCAATCCTTGATGGTGTGTCGAAGTCAACACAAATACTTCTTATGCACGGTGAAGCAGATACTGTCATTTCTGTACAGGAAAGTCATTTGGCACGAGAGCAGTTATCCCTGGCGGGTTTTAATGTACATCTGGAAACATTTGCCGGATTACCGCATGCCGTTAATCAACAGGAATTAGAGCGGGGTGAAATGTTCTTAAAAACTATACTCGGTACTTAAATAGGTATATGTTTTGGTTATAAAATTGATGTCTGTTTTAATATTACTTATATTAGAACAAGAATCTCTAGCATTGATTGAACTTATGGTAATGACATATTGTGTAAGCATAATAGACTTCTTGCGAGATATTTATAACTTATTAAATTCTCTTTTATTGGGTGGGTTTAATGCCTTTCGCAAGAAATCTAGTCTATAAAATAGTATATGCTGTTTATATTTGGGTTAATCCGCCATCAACAATGAGTTCTGCTCCATTCACATATCTTGCTTCATCAGAAGCCAGAAATAATGCAGTAGATGCAATATCCTCAGGCTGGGCAACAAATCCCAACGGAACAGTAGTTTCTGCATATTCTATTAGTGCATGTATTTGTGCATCATCTAATTTCATCCCATTTTTCATGATAGGTGTTTGTGTAAATCCGGGACTTAATGCATTGACACGAATTTTTCGCAATTTTAGATCATTGGCTAATGTTCGTGTAAATGAGCGGATGGCTGCTTTTGATGCACTATAAAGACTCAAGTGGTCAAGTCCTTTATGAGCAACAAATGATGAGGTTAATACGATTGCCCCACCGTCATTGAGGAGTGGTAATAAAACTTGGATTGAAAAAAATACACCTTTTACATTAATATCAAAAATTTTATAGAACTGTGCTTCTGTAGTTTGTTCAAAATGGTTGGTTTCGGCAATCCCTGCATTTGCAAATATAATATCTAATCGGTCACCATAATTTTCAATTTCTTTTTTTAATCTCTGTAGGTCAGATATGCTTGCGACATCGGATACAACAGCAATAGCTTTTTCACCTAGATGATCTACAGCTTTTTCAAGTCGATCTATGGATCTACCCGTAATATAGACACGCTTAGCTCCTGCTGTGAGCAATTTTTTTGCGATGGAAAAACCAATTCCTGTAGAGCCACCGGTAATCACCGCTACTTTGTTAAAAAAATCATAAGACATTTTTATACTCCTGATCATCATTTACTGTGAATAAATTTGTATATAAATAAAATAGAAAATCCAATTGCATAAAGCCTAATTCGATTTTCCGCTTAAATTCGATTGCTTATAGATGAGGGCAACCCTATTGTTGCGACACAAGCACTTATCAGTGATTAATGTATATCTGCTATTTTCTTTGAATGGACTTGATAATAACTAAGGAACAAACCTATAGCACTTATCCCTGCTGCGATTAACGGTAGTTTCGTCAAATATATACCGTGATCAATTGTGACTCCTCCAATCCATGCCCCACAGGCATTTCCTAGATTTAATGCTGCAATATTAAATGCAGATGCGAGGACAGGGGCTTTCCCTGCGACAGCCATAACATTAAGTTGGAGTGGTGGTATCGTTGCAAATGTGGCTGCACCAAAAAAGAAGATGACGATGACCATTGCCGTGAAAGAATTCATCACAAAATAAACTGCCAGCATGATTAAAATAAGACTGGAAAGTGTGATCCGTAATGCTGAGGTAATATTTTGACTTGCCAATCTTGCACCAATAGGATTACCCAAGGCCAAACCTAATCCGAACACTAACAGTAGAAAGGGTACGGTACTTTGTGCAGCACCTGTGATTTGAGTGAGAATAGGTGCAATGTAAGTAAAAAGCGTGAATGTTCCTCCAAATCCCAAAACAGTAATCAGTAAGGCACGAATCATGCTCGGCTGCACAAGTGTTTTAAATTCCTGACGTAAATTGATTGTACGTTCGGTTTCTATGTATGGCAGTAGTCTTGAAATGGCTAAAGCTGCAATCAAACCTAGACAGGCAATAACAATAAAGGTTGAACGCCAGCCAACAGATTGGCCGATCGCAGCACCTAATGGTGCACCAAGAATATTTGCTAATGTTGCACCAATAAACATAGCGGCAATGGCATTTGCTTGTTTATCCGGTGTAACCAGTTTTGCTGCAACAACAGCACCTAAACCAAAAAATGTGGCCTGAGATAAAGCTGTTATTAAGCGTGCAATCAAAAGCATCTCATAAGTCGGTGCAACAGCACATGCTAAATTTCCTACAGTAAATAAAAGCATTAATCCGACCAGTACAGCTTTTCGATTAAGTCCCAATAGAAATGGTGTCAAAAAAGGTGCACCCAAGACTACACCCAGCGCATAACCAGTGACTAAGAAACCAGCCTGACCAATTTTTATATTTAGATCATGGGCTACTTCAAGTAACAGCCCCATAATAATAAATTCACTGGTACAAATTGCAAAAGCTCCTGCGGCCAGAGCCCAAATAGCGAATGGCATTATCTAATTCCTAAAATTAAATCAACAACATAAATAACGATAAAACTTATCTTGTAGAGATAATGATTGCTTCTGCTGCAAAGAAATAGTATGAATAGCTTTTTTAATTAAAAACCTAGAGTTAGGAATGAATCGTTTAGAAAGTATGGCAACATACGTGAAAGTGGTTGAGCGAGGAAGTTTTATTGCTGCGGCTGATGAAATTGGTATTTCCTCCACGATGGTCGGTAAGCACATCAGAGAATTAGAAGAACATTTATCGGTAAAATTATTAAATAGAACGACAAGGCAACAAAACTTGACTGATGCTGGTCGTCTTTATTACGAAAAATGCAAAGCAGTTTTATTACAAATAGCAGAAGCAGAACTTGATGTTCGTGAAATGAATTTCAATCCCAAAGGTATTCTTCGAGTGAGTGCGCCATTAACATTTGGAGCCCAATGTCTATCCCCGGCAATTGCAGAATATTTACGTGAATATCCGGAAGTAGAAGTTCAATTATTATTAAGTGATATAGAAAGTAATCTGGTACATGATAATCAGGATATTGCGATACGGATTGGTCATTTACCTGAGTCAGGGCTGATTGCCCGACCACTTAAACCATATAAAATGGTGTTATGTGCATCACCACATTATCTTGAGGTATATGGTACACCCCTGAAACCTGAAGATTTAAAACATCATAATTGTTTAGCTTTTCATCATCATGCGGCAAAGAGGGAATGGCGTTTTTTATGTCCGGAAGGAGAGACGCTCATCAATGTTTCTGGTCAGTTAAGTATAAATAATGGTCAGGGTCTACGCATGGCTGCTTTACAAGGTGTCGGTATTATTATGCAGCCCGAGGTTTTACTGAAACCAGATTTAGAAGCAGGTCGTTTAACTCAGATACTCAAGGAAATAGAACTTCCTGCACGTCCAATGCATATTATTTACCTTCGTGACAAAATGATGCCTCCAAAAATAAAAAGTTTTATTAATTTTATCCTAAAGAAATGGGGTGTTTAATGTGATTAGCGGGATTATGATTAAAATAAATTTAATACAGGAAAGATAGATTTAAATAATCGTCATTTATAAACCAAAAAATTATAGTTAATGTTTATTTATGAATAGAAGGATAAAAAGAAATTATTATTTATAATCATTTTGTTGGCTGATGTGTAATCTAAAATAACCTTTACCATCAGCTAATGCAGGACAATAGCTGATGGTAAAGAGTAGAGCTTAATCTTCAGCTCTGGCTTTTGCATTGGACTTTTTACTTTTTTTGACGGCTTTTTTCACTTTGTCTTTCTTTTTAGTTTTGCCTTTGTCTTTGCTTGGTTTACGATCAGCAACATGGTCTGATTTTTTCTTTTTGGCTTTTTTAGGTTTATCTTCAGTTGGTGTTACGAGTTGTTCTGGAAGATTTGGTTGGTTATCTGTCACTGTAGGGGTACGTTTTTTACGCACTGGCTTATTACCAGTTGACGTATTGTCATATTGTTGTGGTTCTTTTGCTGCTGTCCGACTCCGAGTAGATCGGGGTGTTGCCGTGCTATTACTACGTGGTGCTTTACCACGCACCAGACGACCAGCACTACTGACTTGTTTGACCAGCACAAAATCAAGTTTACGTTCTTCAAGGTTTACCGCTGCGACTTTGATAACGACTTTATCACCAAGCGCAAACACCTGTCCCTGATGTTGTCCTGTTAAGCGCTGTAAAGCAGCATCGTAAACAAAATAATCATCGCCAAGTTGACTGATATGAATCATGCCGTCTACATAAAGGTCGCTTAAGGTCACAAACATGCCAAAATCAGTTACGGCTGTAATCACACCTGTAAATTCTTCACCCAGATGTTGTTGCATATAATGGCATTTTAGCCATGCAGTGACATCTCGAGAGGCTTCATCGGCACGGCGTTCTGTTTGGGAGTAATGTTCACCGGCTGCATCTAGCGCAGCACCTTGTAATGGATAAGGTTTTTCGGCCAGTTTGGCTTTAATTGCACGATGTAAAAGTAGATCCGGATAACGGCGAATTGGGGAAGTAAAGTGTGTATAAGCCTCATAGGCTAGACCATAATGTCCGGCATTTTTAGGTGCATAATACGCTTGCATCATGGAGCGTAACAGCACAGCATGAATACTGGTTGCATCAATGCGATCTTTAGTTGCTTCAATAACGCGTTGATAATCGGCCTGAGTGGGTTGTTCTGGGAAACTTAACCCTAAAAGTTTGACATAATCACGTACTTTTTGAATGCGGGAAAATTCAGGTGGCTCATGCACACGGTATAACATTGGAACATCATTTGTTAAGGCGAAATCAGCCGCAGCGACGTTGGCAAGCAGCATACATTCCTCAATCAGTTTATGTGCATCATTACGACTACGTGGCAGAATCTCCTTGATTGCACCTTTGTCATCAAAGGTCATATATGTTTCAACTGTTTCAAACTCCATGGCATGACGTTGTTCACGTAACTGCAATAAGGTTTGATAGAGTTGAAATAGCGTATTGATGGATTTATGGATTGCTGCATTATTGACAATGGCCTGACTATCTCCAGCTAGATATTGGGCAACTTGTGTATAGGTCAAACGTGCCTGTGAATGCATTACAGCCGGATAAAATTCGTATTTAGTGACTCGTCCGGCACGGGAAAGGTTTAAATCACAGACCATGCATAGCCGATCGACATCTGGATTGAGTGAACATAAGCCGTTCGATAATGCTTCTGGTAGCATGGGTAAGACATAATGCGGAAAATAAACAGACGTCCCCCGTTGTTGCGCTTCATCATCCAGAGGTTTGCCCACATTGACATAATGACTGACATCTGCAATGGCAACAATGACGCGGTAACCACCACCAGGACGTTTTTCTGCATAAACTGCATCATCGAAGTCACGGGCATCTTCACCATCAATGGTTACTAATGGTAAATCTCTTAAATCGACCCGATTTTTGCGATCACGAGCAGAAGGCTCCTTGAATTTTTCTGCTTCAGCAATGACTTCTTGCGGAAATTCATAAGGCAAGCCGTATTCCAGAATGGTTGCCGGAATAATAATTTGTGTATCAGCCTGATTTGCCATGGATTTGATAACATGCCCAGTTGCAAATTCTTCGCGTGTTGGATAGTCGTCAATGGCGATTCTTACTGCATCACCTACACGAAGTCCTGCATGTTCAACCAGTTCTTTTTCTAGTGTAACTGGTTGGTGTGTATTGGGAGCTGAAGGCTGAACATAAAATTCACCTTCATGTTCACACAATTCACCAATCACTTGCTGTACCTGATGTTTGATCACCTCAGTAATAAAACCTTGTGTGCGTCCACGACGGTCAATACTGGTTGGACGCACCCGAATACGGTCACCATTAAAAACCAGACGAAGTTCCCGTTCACTGAGCAACAGATCATCTCGGTCCTTAATGACAGCAAAACCTTGACCACGTTGGTTAATGTCAACTAAAGCATCATATTCCTGATCATCATTACATAGCTGATATGTCTGACCGATACGGATTAATTGTCCATCTCTTATCATCGCACCCAATCGACGTCTGAGTGCTTCAAGGCTATTTTCATCTTCTAACTGAAATGCCTGAGCAACATCATCATACGTCATCCCCTGATCAGACTTTTCAACCAGTGACGAAATTAATGTACGGCTAGGGATCGGGTTATCATAACGTTGTGATTCAAGCAATGCTTCAGGATCATTCCATTTTTTCATCATTATTAACACATCAATTTTAACTTTACTTGCAGTCTATCATAGACGTATTGCGTATTGCTGTGAAGCCTTAATGGTAACACGCTAAGAAAGTACAAAGATTTGCTAAATTTGTACAAAAAATAGATATTTGGATGAGAAATAATAAAAAAAGCCGATGCAACGCTTGAATTGCAAGAGTTAAATTTGTATTATGGCGACCTCGTTACGGTGAGATGTCCGAGTGGCCGAAGGTGCTTCCCTGCTAAGGAAGTGTGGGTTTTATAGCTCACCGAGGGTTCGAATCCCTCTCTCACCGCCACGAGATAATGTTTGAAATGATGCGCTCATAGCTCAGCTGGATAGAGCACTTGGCTACGAACTAAGGGGTCGGGAGTTCGAATCTCTCTGAGCGCACCACTAAATGAAATTCTGGATTTCTTCATACATTATATGATGCGCTCATAGCTCAGCTGGATAGAGCACTTGGCTACGAACTAAGGGGTCGGGAGTTCGAATCTCTCTGAGCGCACCATTTCCTTTATAGGAAAAATTAAACTGCATTCTTATGGAATTGCGGTTTTTTTGTGTTTAAAGAATTATTATTTGTTACAATGTTTATTCCATTTTATTTAAATGATCAAACAATAAGATGTCTGTACCTGAGAATAAACAACAACTTTTAATTGCGATTGATAAAAACTTTAATTTACTGATTAAGAAACTGCATCAAGTTCCAGTAGAGCTGGCATATTTGCCTGTATTGGATGGACATGTCAAAAATACATGCATCAGTGTGGCACAATTGGTTGCCTATCTCATTGGTTGGGGAGCGTTAGTGTTAAAATGGCATGATAGAGAGCAGCAGGGGCTGGTCATTGATTTTCCAGAAACAGGATATAAATGGAATCAACTGGGTTTACTGGCACAAAAATTTTATCAGGATTATGCCGCAGTGAATGACTATGTTGTCTTGTTGAAAAAATTGACAGAGAATCAACAGGCGATAAAGCAATTGGTATCACGTTTTGATGATCAGCAACTTTATGGGCAAGTATGGTATGGAAAATGGCCAAGAGGTAGAATGATTCAATTTAATACGGCATCCCCTTATAAAAATGCTGTAGGACGTTTGAATGCGTGGTTTAAACAAAGTCTTCAGAAATAAAGATTTTAGAACACAAATTAGGCAATTGTTCTATTTCTTTTGAAAAAGGCTGGTATATTTCAATTAATTATCTATAATATGCCCACGATGCGCTCATAGCTCAGCTGGATAGAGCACTTGGCTACGAACTAAGGGGTCGGGAGTTCGAATCTCTCTGAGCGCACCACTTCCTTATATAGGAAAAATTAAACTGCATTCTTATGGAATTGCGGTTTTTTTGTGTTTATTATTTGACATTTATTCATGATTTTAGCTTTGATTGAATATAATAAATCGCCAAAGCTTATCTACAGTCCGGCTAAAATATGAATAAAAATGAGTCCCATCAATGGAAGATGGGGGGAGAGAAACAGCATTGCAGTGGACAGGATGGAGTCGTCTTATGCTGGAACAAACTTTACTTTATGATGTAACAGGTCAACCCATTCCACAATCACATAATTCGTCTTCGCAAGATTGGGATGAAATTAAGGCATGGACAGATCAAGTCTATATGCCATATAACGTTATACTTTTGGGGAAATCTCCTGATCCTGTATCTAGTATGCATTCAATAAAAGTTGGTCATATGATTGTGACCCGTTTTAAGTATGGTGTTCCTGTGCATTTGAACAAGTGGGATCAACAAGCAGGAAATATTATTTTATTGACCACACTTCAGGGGCAGGGTCATCATGCGGTTAATGCTGCACACTGGCATACAACAGAAGTTGGTGAATCTTTTCTGGTTGATTGCAGTCAGACGGATGATTATGCTGTAAGTTTTCATCCTGATCATTTACAACTGAATTTGACAATTCCACATCGTTGTATGACGGAATTGATGTTGGCAAATTTTGGTCATCATGCACCAGTAAAATTATGGCAATTCAAGACTTCATTTGGCGGTGTTCATTCCAGTTGGTTGATGTTGTTGCAATATTTAAGCAAAAGTATTGGCGAAATTCCTGAAATTCAATTGCAGGCACGTGCTGGTGAACATTTACAGCAAATGGTCTGTTTACATATTTTAAATGAATGGGCAGCACGGGCGCAGATTAATTTACAACAACAAGAATATATTGCACCGAAGTATATTGATCGGGCAGAGCAATATATGCGGGACTCCATTTGTTATAGCCCAACCATTGCAGAAATTGCAAAGGCAGTAGGGGTAAGTATTCGGACTTTGTCATCAGGATTTAAAAAATATCGCCAGATTACCCCAGCACAATTTATGCGAGATATTCGTCTGGCAATGGTTCGGCAAGAGCTTTTGCGGGCATCATCTGGTCAGACTGTTGCAGCAATTGCTTATGCCTGTGGTTATATTAATTTAGGTGATTTTTCTCGCCAGTATCGTTTGAAGTATGGCGAACGTCCTTCACAGACCTTACAAAAAAAACAATGAGTACAAAAATAATTGCCGAAATCTGACAGAGCTTGCCGGATTTTAGTAGAGAAATAAAATGATGACTGCATAAACTCCTATTCAGATATCGGAGGATATCTTTTGTGATTTTCCAGATGGAATGGAGTTAAAATATGAAACAGCAATTAAAGCAAGCTCTTGATCCTATTTTACAACAATCGATTGTAGATAATTATCCAGTTGCTGGCGTTGTGGCAGGTGTAACGGATCAGCATGATATTTTGTATTTGAATCATGCGGGCGAACGAGATCTTGCCACCCATACGATGATGGCGAATGATAGTGTTTTTGCAATTTTTTCAACCACAAAGGCCATTACAACGACAATTGCCCTGCAACAATATGAACAGGGAAAACTGGATCTGGATGCTCCTGCTTGGGAATACTTACCTGAGATTGGTGAGTTAAAACGATTACAGGGTTTTGATGATCGTGGTCAGCCTGTATTTGTGAATGCCAGACATGAGATTACAACCAGAATGTTGTTATTGCATACAGCTGGTATGGGCTATGACTTTTTTAATGATGATTATCATCAATTAACCGTCAGACATGCGTATCCCAGTATTATTACCGCAACGAAGGCATCATTAAAAACACCATTATTATTTGAACCAGGTACAGCATGGGAATATGGTTCCAATATTGACTGGGCTGGTTTGGTAACAGAAGCGGTCGGAGGTAAACGTCTGGGAGAGTTAATGCAGGAACAGATTTTTAATCCATTGGGAATGCAGGATACAGCATTTACAATGACTGACAGTATGCAACAGCGTCGAGTCAGTATGCATCATCGGCAGGCTGATGGTTCTTTGCAAGCCGATTCAGCATTTATTTTGCCACAGGATCCAGAAGTGCAGATGGGGGGACATGGATTGTATTCAACAGTTCCTGATTATTTAAAATTTATCCGTATGTGGTTAAATCATGGTGCAGTTGAGGGGCAACAACTGTTACAGGAAAACACGATTAAACTGGCCTTACACAATGGTCTGGGTGAAATTGCCATGAAGAATTTGCCTGGAGCCATTCCTGCCTTGTCCAATGATGTGAATATTTATCCAGAAGCAGAAAAAGGCTGGACACTAGGTTTTATGCTGAATGAAACAGAAACTGCTTCTGGCCGTCCAGCAGGAACGATTGGTTGGTGTGGTTTAGCAAATTTATATTATTGGATTGATTTAAAAAATCATATAGGTGCTTATTGGGCAACGCAGACTTTGCCTTTTCTGGATCAAGGATCATATGGCAGTTTTCTTAAATTTGAAACAGCGGTGAATCACATCATCAAACAATAATCAGATTATCTGTTATTGGATTGATGAAGTATATATAGGGACAATCGTTCAAGGGAATGAATCATGAAAAAATTAATGCTAATGGCACTGGCATGTGCCAGTACGATGACGCAGATCAGTCATGCGCTAGATGTGGATGCGGGAGATTATGATTATGTCCCTAATGGCGTAAATCTGGGTCTTATTTATTATCAGCATGCTGTACGTGACACATTGTATAGTGGCAGTCAAAAAATGGCAGGAGATGCAAAACTGACTTCAGATATTGGAATCGCCCGTTATGTGCATTATATGGAAGTTGGTGGCGTACAAATTGCTCCACAAATTTTAATTCCTTTCGGGCATCTTGATGCTGAACAAGATATTTCTGCACTGGGGAGTGCCAGTGGCCTGGGAGATATTATTCTGGCCAATACTTTTTTTGTACATCATGACACTGCCAGTAAGACCATGATCGGGATTACACCATATTTGTATTTACCTACAGGGAATTATGATCAGAATGGTGCTTTAAATATTGGTGAGAATCGTTATAAATTAACGGTACAGGGGGCAGTTACAATCAGCGTTGCCAAAAATTTGTTATGGGATGTTTTGGGTGATGTAACTTTCTATGGTAAAAATGATGATTATGCAACTGGTGAACTCAAGCAAAACATGGGATATCAATTGCAGACCAACATGCGTTATCAAATGAATGATCGTGTAGATTTACGTGCAGGATTATCTTATGCAGACTTTGGTGATACCCGAGTGAATGGCGTTACCACTGATGCGATGACGCAAAGTAAATTCTGGCTTGGAACTGCTGTTAAACCAACGACGACAACGCAGCTAATTGCAACTTATGGTCAGGATATTCGAGTAGAAAATGGTTTTAAGGAAAGCCATCGAATGAATTTACGCTTTTTAAAAGTCTTTTGATTTTTAGATCAGGACGTTCTAATCAAGTCACTGTAAATGAGGCAACTTAACAGTGACTTTATTAAGTGTCATTCAAAAATTGCTTGTCACCATTAAAACCATCAAGTAATGTTATGGCTGATTTTAACCATGATGTGTGATGACAATGACGGATGCAAATCCAAGTTTTAGCTGTCGATATTTCTTAACACTGGATGAGGCCAAAGAAGGTTTTGCATTGGCAACGTTTGGAAAAAAACGATTTACCCAATATATTACCCCGATTCTAAGTATTCTTATTATTATATGGGGATTGAGTCTTGGTTTATCTGGTGTTGGTAAATTTTATGTCATACTCGGCGCAACTTTTCTCATTTTGCAACTTTTATTACGGTTCGTACTATTACCAAAATTATTTACACGTCAGTATCAGCGTTACAAGTTTGGCGAAACAGAGCAAGGAATAGATCTTTATCAGCAACATGCAGTAATTTTAGTGGCTGGTAATGAACAAATTATTCAATATACCGAAATTGCAAAGTTTGCCGAAGCAAAACAAGCTTATTTAATTGAATTAAAAAATAAAACCGTCATTATTATTTCCAAAAAAGCCGTTGAAGTTACCGGACAGAAGGATTTTTTTGAATCGGTATTTAAAGCATATAAAGTTTAAGCAGAATATTTATGTCTGTTATACAAGGAGCAAACATGTCAGTTCAACCCTCTAAAATCGTTTGTGTTGGTCGTAATTATGCCGATCATGCCAAAGAACTGGGTAATGCTATTCCTGAACGCCCAGTTTTATTTATTAAACCACCAAGTAGTTTAATTGGTCTAGATGATGGTATTCGCTGGAATCAACAGCTTGGAGAGTGCCATTTTGAATGTGAAATTTCATTACGTATTGATCGTCCTTTATCTAATGAAACTGATCCAGAAAAAGCATTACAGGCCATTGGCGCACTGACATTAGGATTGGATTTAACCTTGAGAGATTTGCAAACGGAATTAAAAAATAAGGGCGAACCCTGGGAACGGGCAAAAGCATTTGATGGGGCTTGTGTATTGGCAGACTGGATTGATGTGAATGAAGTCACCGACTGGGCAGCACTGGAATTTAGTTTTGTGCAAAATGGCATTGAAAAACAGCATGGATTCACTGTAGATATGTTATTTGATATAGCAACGGTATTGGTAAATATTAGTCAGGCCTTTAGCTTACAGCCTGGCGATGTTGTAATGACAGGAACACCTAAAGGTGTAGCTGCATTACAGCCGAAAGACCAGTTATTATTAAAATTAAAAACCCAGAAAGCTGAACATGTATGGCAAACCTTTTGTAAAGACTTCTAAAAAAATCCCTGACTTTAAATCAGGGATTTTCTTATTATGAATTTACTGCCGCTTGATTTGGTGCAGGTGGTTGTGGTGCCAGTTGTCCATCTTGAGGTGGTAGAGGTGGTTGTTGACCTTTTTCCGGACGGTTTGGTTTAAAATTCACTTCACATTTACCTTCAAGTGTTTTATCACCAACTTTTACAGAAATGGTTTGGCCGACTTTACCTTCGCAGGCTTTGTCTAGTGCTTCACGTTTTGCTTGATGTTCCTGCATACGTTGCTGGAATGCTGCCTTTTCCTGATCAGTCATTTTATCAAATGGTTTTCCACTATGTGGTAGTGGTGGACGTTGTTTATCGTTATGAGCGGATTTAGGCAAATGGTCTGGACGATCATTGTGTGGTGCAGTATTACTTTGGCACGCTGTTAAACCGACTACGGATGCCAGCGCTAAAGTCATCATTGAAGTCTTTAACCATGTACTCATCTCATTATCCTCTAAAAATTAAAAAAATTGTCATGCTTTAATAGTTACAAAGATTAGATAATAAACATGAAGAAACAATGGAGAGAGTTTTGGGGCGTTGTTGGTTACAATGCATGATGATGAAGAACAGTTTTTTTGATGTATTGATGAGGAATTGATTTGAAATACTGGCGGCTTCCCATTGCATTTCGGTTGTTTTTAATTGTGTTATTAACAACATTGCTGATTACAACTGTTAGTCTGGGAGTACTCCAGTGGGCATTGCAAAAGAACT
Source organism: Acinetobacter qingfengensis (assembly GCF_008693185.1). Lineage (GTDB taxonomy): Bacteria > Pseudomonadota > Gammaproteobacteria > Pseudomonadales > Moraxellaceae > Acinetobacter > Acinetobacter qingfengensis. Next base: position 54,381 of record NZ_VXKN01000010.1, on the reverse strand, counting down.
TCTCGCGCTATGTGACTGAAGTTGAAATGCAAAAATTAGAGCATTTGAATAATAATTTATCCGAAGTATATCAGGTATATGGCAGTTGGAATAAAGCCATTCAAAATAGTACGAAAGGATCTGATCGCAAGATGGATCAGGATGAGCTAAAGCACTTACCACAGCGTTGGTTACGGAGACAATACGATATTGCCCAGCAGCAAAGTGAAATTATCAAAAATCCGGCGTTATTTCAGGCAAGAATGAGTAATGATGAAAATAAAATTTATGTACCATCGCATTTTGAACCATTTGCAAAGCCGCCAGAATTAACTGATGAGCAGATTAAACGTTTAAATAACTTCAACGGTGCCGAAGATTTACCACCACCAAGAGGTTGGGATGGAAAACATCGCTGGCTGATTCCAGTTCCTGATCGCTTGGGTTATGGTCATCGACTGGCACTTTATGATACAGATAAAAAATTAATTACAGGCGATCCTGCTTCGGATATTCCTTTACAAAGCATTATTGTTGATGGAAAAATTGTCGGTTATCTGGGGTTGCGTCCGGCATTAAATGTAGACGATGCTTTGAGTATTAATTTTTTCAGTAATCAACAACGTTATTTAATGTTGATTTATGCAGTTTCTATTATCATTAGTGCGATTGCGGCTTTATTGCTGGCAACATATTTTAAAAAACCTATTCATCGATTATTGAATGCTGCGGTTGAATTAAGTAAAGGTAATTATCATTACCGGGTAGAAATTAACAGTAATGATGAATTGGGAGATTTATCCAAACTGATCAATCAATTATCCAAAGTTTTAGATCAACATGAACAATCACGCAGGCAATGGGTTGCGGATACTTCACATGAATTAAAAACACCAATTAGTGTATTACAGGCACAAATTGAAGCGATTCGCGATGGTGTGCGTCAGGCAACACCAGAACATCTGGATCGTATGATGCATCAAGTATTAAGTTTAAAAAAATTGACGCAGGATTTAGCAGATTTGGCACAAGCAGATGCACAACAGCTGACATGTTATCGCAGTAAAATTAATCCTTGGGATATTGTATTGCATGAAATTGAAAATTTTAAACCAAAATTTGAACAAAAACAGCTTGAAGTTACTGCAACGGGTGAGGGCGTGAGCTTGTTTTCTGATCCTGATCGCTTTAGACAAATTATTGTCAATTTATTGAGTAACAGTGTTCGTTATACTGAGACAAAAGGTAAGATTCACCTTCATACAGCATTAACCGCAGATGACTGGTTTGTGTATATTGATGATAGCCCATTGGGTGTAACGGATGAACAATTGCAGCAATTGGGTGAGCGTTTTTATCGTGTTGATGATTCCCGTACTCGAAGTACCGGTGGAACCGGTTTAGGTCTGGCTTTATCGAAAAAAATTGCTCAAGCGCTTGGTGGTGATTTACAGTTTGATCATTCACCTTTGGGCGGATTACGTTGTACAGTACGCTTAAATCGCCAGCAAAAAAATGAACAGTAATAGGAGATAACATGAAACATATTCTTTTGGTTGAGGATGAAATTGAACTGGCTGAGTTGGTAAAAGATTATCTTGTGGCGGCAGGTTTTGAGGTCAGCATGTTTCATGATGGTCAGGCAGCTTATGATGCTTTTCTACAACATAAGCCTAATCTGATGATTTTAGACTTGATGGTGCCACGTATGGATGGTTTGACGATATGCCGAAAAGTCCGTGAACAATCCGATATTCCTATTATTATGGTCACAGCACGCACTGAAGAAATTGATCGGGTGCTCGGCTTAAATATGGGGGCTGATGATTATATTTGTAAACCATTTAGTCCAAAAGAACTGGTCGCACGTGTACAAGCTGTATTACGCCGCTTAGAGCGTAAAGCAGAACCTGAGAGCAGTAATAATAGTACCTTTAGAATAGATAAAGCTCAGCAACGTATCTGGTTTAAACAGACTGCGTTGAATCTGACACCCACTGAATTTCGGTTACTTGAATTATTTTTAGAGCATGTGGGTCATGTTTATTCGCGTTCACAACTACTGGATCATATTAATCCGGATAGTTATGATGTGGCAGACCGTGTGATTGATAGTCATATTAAAAACTTGCGCCGTAAAATTACTGATGTGACAGATACCGGAAATCGGCACGAATGGATACAGGCGGTTTATGGTGTAGGTTATCGCTTTGAATTTCCAGAGTAAAACATAAAATTGCACAAGTTGTCCTGTGGATAATCACAATGTTATCCACAGAAATTGTGGACAACTTGTCCTAATTCTTAAAAATTAAGATGAACAACTCACCATGACATCGGGTACATCATTCGATAATGGTGCTAAATCTTCAGTTATTTCTAAATCTGCTTGTTTGGTATAAGGTTGGCTGAGCAGCTTAAATAAACGATCAACTTCAGATAAATCACCTTGTTCAGCGCGTTCAATGGCACGTTGTGCCATGTGATTACGTAAAATATAAATAGGGTTGTGTTGTTGCATGTCCATATCCAGAATACTTTGCTGTTGATTTTCTCTGAGCTGATGGTAAGTTGTGAGAAAATCATCAAAAGTACGAATATCAAGGCATTGATCCCTAATCGCTGTATATTGATGGCTGCTGAGTTGTCTAAAGCTTGTGGTGTAATCCAGTTGTTCTGCTTGCAGAATTTTTAGAAATTGTAAGCCACATTGAAAACTTTGTTCATTGTCTACAGGCAGTCCCATTTTTTTGCATAAGCCTGAAGAATAATAATGTAGAAAATTTTGTTCATATTGTTCAAGTTGCTTGGCTAATTCTTGTTTAAAGGCTTCTTTTTGTTCGGATTTTGCAAGTGGTATCAGGTTATTCAGCCAGATCCATAAATTCCAGTGTGCTATGCTGGGTTGATTTTGATAGGTATAACGCCCTTGACCATCAGAATGATTGTTAATCCAGTTTGGGCGGAAACGCTCCATAAAACCGTAGGGGCCAAAATCCAGTGTCGAACCAGTAATATTGAAATTATCCGTATTCATGACCCCATGTGCAAAACCAGTTAATTGCCATTGTGCAATCATATATGCTGTACGATCAATGACTTGCCCGGCAAAAGCAAGCACAGGTTCGGCATGTTGCAGGCATTGTGGATAATAATTTTGAATACAGTGTGTGGTAAATTCCGTCAGTAGTTCAGGTTGATATTGGTTAATCCATTCAAAATGTCCCAAGCGAATATGGCAGTCAGATGTACGTAGCAACATTGCCGCAGGTTCCTTGTGTTCACGTTGAATCTGTAATGCATGAGAATAAACAAAACCAATGGCATTGCTGCTAGGAACATGCAAATGTTGCAATGCATGACCAGCAAGATATTCACGAATAACAGAACGTAATACGGCTCGACCATCTCCCATACGTGAATAAGGTGTTAATCCGGCACCTTTAATATGCAGGTCAATCAATTTGCCAGAAACATCACGAATTTGTCCAAGTAACAATCCCCGGCCATCACCTAATTGTCCCGCCCATTGCCCAAATTGATGTCCGGCATAGACCATTGCCAGCGGATCACTGCCTTTAAGTTGAGTGTTGCCATTAATAATGTTGATCCAGTCATCTTGTTCTGCAACAGACCATTGTAATTGTTGTGCCAAAACGGGATTAAAATGACCACCCTGTACATCGGGTAAACTATTAATACTTTGCCGATGAAAAAGTTTGGAGGATAAAGTGGCATAACGATTGTCAAATTGCATGTGGGAATCCTGTGCGTTGGCAAAATTTACTATAACAAGATTTTTAAACAAATAAAAAGCTCCGCATGTTGCGAAGCTTTGATGTGTAGTATCGAGGGAGGGATTAAATACGTTTAACTTCTTTACGTAAAGAGCGCAAAACTACCTCAACACGATCACTTTGTTCCACCAAATTTTTTTCGATCAAGTTAAATTCTTGTTTGAGTTTAAGATCAATTTGATGAATTTTCTCTGCCATACTGGCCTTTTTCGATTGTAATTCCTGTTCTTTTAATTTTGCCCAATCATTCATGGTTTGGGTAAACATGTCATATTCAAGTGCAATCTTATGTTTTAAATGTACAATGTCTTCATTTAAATCATGACCAAAGATTTCAAAATCTTTTTCTGCATATTTAAACTTCATGGCAAGTTCAGCACGTTTAATATTAAAACTCGGAATACGACGTAGATTACGGGTAAGTCCAACAGTTGATAATGACCAGATGAGCCATTTGGTTGGGTCATATTGCCACCATTTTACTCCATTACGATAGTCGTACTGGAAGATATGATGGTAGTTATGATAACCCTCACCCCAAGTAAAGATCGCCAGAATAAAATTATCACGGGCAGTATTTTCATCAGTATAAGGGCGTTTACCGAACATGTGGCATAGAGAGTTAATGAAAAATGTCACGTGATGGCTAACAATGAGGCGTAATAATCCACCCAATAACATAACGCCCCATAGATCACCAATTGCCCAACCAATCAATGCAGGAATACCAAAACTGGTAACGATCACTAACGGAATATAATGTTTATGTTGAAACATAACCAATTTATCATTGCGTAAATCAGGAACATTTTTAAAATCCAGCTCACCGCTTGGATAATCCCTTAACATCCAGCCAATATGAGAATACCAAAATCCTTTTTTTGCTGAATATGGATCAAGCTCCAGATCATCAACATGACGATGATGAATACGGTGACCTGATGACCAAAATAAAATACTGTTTTGTACTGCAAATGTTCCGGCAATCATCATCATAATCTGAACTGGCTTTGAGGCTTCATAAGTTTTATGTGCCCATAGACGATGATAACCAGCAGTAATTCCTAGACTACTGAATGCGAGTAAACAGATAAAACTGATCCATGCACCTGGAGTAAAATCATGACTCTGACTATACCACGGGATAAGAATAATTGCAGCGAGGGGTGTTCCTAATAAAGTAAGTACCGCAGGCCAGTTAATCGGAGCTTTGCTAGTTGAGGAGCTAGGCATTATCAGGAAATCTCCCAAAAGAAATGGAATAAGGCTTTAAAACTGTGGATTAAAACATGCTAGATGATTTATTTTAACACTTATTGTTTGAATAAATCACAATTAAAATACAGTTGTATATTCATGCGCACATCATAGCATGTCATTTTAGAACTTCATGTAATAAATTGCATAATTTATATCAAAACATGACAAAATTAGAGGGTAAATTGACACCAATTTAAATAGCAAAAATCGCACCAGATTACAGTGGAGATAGATGTTGCAACATACGTTTAGGATAATCTGTAATCAATCCTTGAATACCAAAATCCTGTAAGGTTTTTGCCCGGTCTATATCGTTGACTGTCCAGACGCTGACATCCAGTTTTGCTTGCCGAGACAGTTTGACAATTGATTCATTGACTAGTTCATTTTTCCAGCCAATGCGCTGACAATTAAATTGTGTTGCAATATCAATCGCATGTTCACCAATGGGCATTTCAACCAATAATCCGCGTTTAAAATCAGATTGTTGACTTTGTAATGCTTTGAGGATTTTTAAATCAAATGAAGTAATTGTAATGTGGTCTTTGCAATGCTGTAGTTGTTGCTGAAGTGTATGAACAATTTTTTCTGCATTTTTTTCATTTTTTACACTTTTAACTTCAACTTCGATGTGTTGAAAGTCTTTTAAAACATGCATGACTTGACGCAATAACGGTAGTGGTTCGGTTTGATGCCAGAATTCCCAGCCTTTAATTTGGTTAAAACGTTGTGTGTCCTGTTGAGTACAATCCTTAACCTGATAATCTATCCCAGCAGTACGCAAAAAATTATCATCATGAATGACGCTTAACTCGGTGTCAGCTAATTGCCTTACATCAAATTCTACAGCCCTGACACCTAAATCATGTAAATATTTAAATCCGCCAAGGGTATTTTCCGGTGCTTCGCCTCGTGCGCCACGATGACCAATAATTTGCATGGGAGTTCACAAAAATATAGCAATACAAAGTGCCTATATTATATGTCATTCATTATGTCATTTATATTTCTTTGCCATAAAACTTCTGTACCGGAATTTTGGGTTTGTAATTGTCTTGATGCAACAAATAACCAGTCAGACAAGCGATTGAGAAGCTGTGAGGCAGTTGATTGAATATTTTGATCCCGTTGTTGTAGTGTGGTTAGACTACGTTCTGCCCTACGACATACTGCACGTGCATGATGTGCATAGCTACAGGCGAGATTACCACTCGGTAAGATAAAATCCTTAAGCATCGGTAAGTGCTGATTCATCTGATCAATATCTTGTTCAAGGAAATGAACACTATGTATCTGTAGCAACTGGTAACTTGGGATACAGATTTCGCCACCCAAATCAAATAACCAGTGTTGGATCAAGCTAAGTTTTTTATCCCAAGTATCTTTGTGTTTGATGTCACTTTGATGAATTTGAGCGCGTAAAACGCCAATAACCGCATTAAGTTCATCAATTTCTCCTAATGCATGGATACGTAAATCATCTTTGGCAATACGTGAGCCATCGCCTAGGCCGGTGCTACCTGTATCACCTGTGCGAGTGTAAATTTTGCTTAAACGGTGTCCCATAATATTATATTGCCTTTGATTTGGTCATTAAAAAAGGATAATGCCGGTCAAGAACATTATCCATAAACTTTATATCAAGTTTTTCATTTTAATGGTGTATTCATCAATATTTCAGTGTGACACCCACAGATGCCTGACGTCCACCGTTGATATACCAATATTCAGGTGACCATGAAGATGGTGAATTGTATACGGTAGGATAACGTACATCACCAATATTCTGAATGTTGGTAAATAGTCTTATATTTGAATTTACATTCCAAAAAGCATTGATATCAACTGTTGCATAGCCTGGCACTTTGACACCAGAAGTACCTGTATTTGCTTTGGAGCGTGATACAAGGGATGTATTGACACCATATTTACCATCATCATAACCTGCTGTTAAAGTATAGGTTTGGCGTGGGCGGTAAGCGATATCTTCTTTACTATTTTTATTTTGGGCAATTACGTATGTATATTCAGCACTGGCAAATACGTTATCTCCTGACCATTTAAAGCCTAATTCACCACCTTTTATATTCGCTCTATTAATATTTACATACGTTGATTGATTGTTAATTGTACCAAATGCCATTAAATTCTTTGCATCAGTATAATAAGTTGAAATATAGGCAGAAAGACCATAGTTGAATTTCTGATCTAAACCAATTTCATAAGAAGTGCTTTCTTCTGGTTTTAGATTTGGATTACTATAGAAATCATAACCATAAGAACCATATAAATGTTCTAAGGTAGGTGCTTTAAATGCTGTTCCAATGTTTGCATAAATACTTGTTAAAGGCAGTATTTGATAACGTATAGCAGCCTGACCGACAGTGTGGGTACCAAACCAATCATTATCTTCAACACGTAGCCCTGCCTGTGTATGGATACCATTATTATCGTATTGGTGTTGTAGGTAATAACCGGTAGAACTTATGGTTCTAACTGATTCTGGTGAAGAGCTGGCATTATATTCTGAACGGTTATAGGTTACACCACTTAAAAGATTTTGATGATTTGTAAAATGCCACTTAGCATTTAAGTCACCTTCATCAGATGTGGTATTAAAATGATTACCATATATAACTTGTTCACTTTTATCCAGAGAATGAGAGTATCGAGCATTCAATGTCAAATTTGATATGATATTATAGCTTCCTAACCAGTTAATCAGACGATTTTCAAAATTACGTCTTGCATTATTGGTCGTATAGTTAGTGGTGTAGATATTTGTTCCCTGATTTTGATCAATGGATAGGCTGGTATTGATGATATTATTGATATAACCAATTTGTGCATTATAACCTTTTTGATCAAAAGCAGCTTTTTGATTTTTAGCTTGAATATCAATAACAGAAGTACCATCGCTTTCCATGCGTTGACCACCAATACTTACATAAAATCCGTTATCATTTACATAATCTGCATTAATACTAGCTTTATACGTATTATTTTCACCATATATTCCACTTAAACTTGCACCAGTCTTCAATGGTTTTTGTGAAATTAACTGTATTACACCACTAGACGCATCAGAACCATACTGAACGGATGCTGGACCTTTTAGGATTTCAATTTGATCAATATTTGATAAATCAATAAATTCTGGTGTAACAGGTCCTAAGCCATTTTGACTATTTAAACGTGCACCATTTTTGAGTAATAGCGTAGATCCAGTTCTACCCCCACGTAACGATAGGTCTGTTAACTGTCCTATTCCTCCAGACTGTTTTACATAAATAGAAGCATCTTTTTGTAATACATCAGATAGGTTCAAAGCAGGATTTTTTTCAATTTGTTGTTTGGAAATTACTGTAATCCGGGCAGGGACTTCACTGACTTTTTCTTCAGTCTTGGATGCTGTAACCACGATAGGATCAAGTTGGTTGATTTGCTCAGCCGCAAAGCTGGTTGATGAAATCAGGGCAAGTAGGATGGCACCGGATAAAGTGGCGGGCTTAAATAAAACAGACATGGTTATCTCCGACATTCACTCCCCGTGAACGTATTGGTGGATCAATACAGCATGCAGGTTTCCGGACTTGGAGATATTCATGGCAAAATATCATCTTCTGACATGATCACCTATTCACCTTCCCACATGGTTTATGATGCAGTGGCGTCAGTTTTGGGCTGAGATAATAGGGGTTTCATCGTTACCGTTGCGGGGGCAGTACTGGATTTTCACCAGTTTCCTGAGCCGATATGGCTCGGTACATGCGATAAACTTGAGCGAAGTATAAAGATTTAGTTGCATTTTCACAACGTAAATGCAACGCTTGTATAGCAAAAGCGAATGCAAGCTATTGAGGTTGTTTTTCAAATTGTATTAAAAGTACTCAGGATTTATTGAGAAGAATATATGTATCAGGCGACAGGGCGTATAAGGGCAAAAGTTTGTGGTATTACCAGAAGTCAGGATGTGATTGCTGCTGTACAGACTGGTGTTGATGCCATAGGTTTAGTTTTTTTCCCACCTAGTCCACGTTATGTTGCGATTGATCAGGCCAGACAGTTGATCAGGCATGTGCCACCTTATGTCCAAATTGTCGGATTATTTGTGAATGCCGATGTGGATCAGATTGCAGAAGTTCTGACACAATTACCGATTGATATTTTGCAGTTTCATGGTGATGAAACTCCGGAAGATTGTCAGAAAATTGCACAAAAGTTTCAGCGGCGTTGGTACAAGGCTATTCAGGTGCGGGCCGGGCTGGATGTTATGGCACAGATTCAGCATTATCAAAAGGCGGGTGCCAGTGCAATTTTGCTGGATGCATGGCATCCACAATTAAAAGGTGGGACAGGGCAGGCATTTGACTGGTCACAGTTTCCTGAAAGCGATATGCCATTAATTTTGGCCGGAGGTTTGACTCCGGAAAATATAGAATATGCAATTTCCATTACAAAACCTTATGCTGTGGATGTCAGTGGTGGTGTAGAATCAGCGAAAGGCATCAAAGACCAACAACTTATCCAACACTTTATGCAAGGAGTCCAACGTGGATCAACAAACTAATCGTATTGACTATACTCAATTTCCTGATACACAGGGGCATTTTGGTATTCATGGTGGACGTTTTGTTTCTGAAACATTGATGGCAGCATTACAGGATCTGGAAAACTTATATTTTCGAATGAAAGATGATGAATCATTTTTGGCTGAGTTTGATCGGGATCTTGCATATTATGTTGGTCGGCCAAGCCCCTTGTATCATGCCGAGCGTTGGTCAAAGCAGTTAGGTGGTGCGCAAATTTATTTAAAACGTGAAGATTTAAATCATACCGGGTCACATAAAGTCAATAACACCATTGGTCAGGCATTGTTGGCCAAACTTTCTGGTAAAAAACGTATTATTGCTGAAACAGGGGCAGGTCAGCATGGTGTGGCAACGGCAACCATTGCAGCACGATTGGGGTTGGAATGTGTCGTGTATATGGGGGCAGATGATGTCAAACGTCAGGCCATGAATGTTTATCGTATGCGCTTATTAGGTGCAACAGTTGTTCCTGTAGAAAGTGGCTCTAAAACTTTGAAGGATGCCATGAATGAAGCGATGCGTGACTGGGTAACCAATGTTGATAGTACTTATTATGTGATTGGTACGGTTGCAGGGCCACACCCGTACCCGCAATTGGTTCGTGATTTTCAGTCGATTATCGGTCGTGAAGCACGTCAGCAAATTCTTGAACAGGCTGGAAAGTTACCTGATGCATTGGTGGCTTGTGTAGGTGGTGGTTCAAATGCCATGGGATTATTCTACCCATTTTTGAACGATTATGGTGTAGCAATGTACGGTGTTGAAGCCGCAGGTCTGGGTATTGAAACAGGTAAACACTCTGCACCATTAAACGCTGGGCATGTGGGTGTATTACATGGTAATCGTACTTATTTAATGAGCGATCCGCAGGGTCAAATCATTGAAACACATTCTATTTCTGCTGGTTTGGATTATCCAGGGGTTGGGCCTGAACATAGCTTCCTTAAAGACATGAAACGTGTGCAATATGTCCCAATCAATGATAATGAAGCACTTCAGGGTTTTCGTGATCTGACCAAAATTGAGGGAATTATTCCAGCACTTGAAAGTTCACATGCTATGGCTTATGTCACTAAACTTGCGCCAACGCTGTCCAAAGATCAAATTATTATTGCTACAGTTTCAGGCCGAGGTGATAAGGATTTGCATACTGTAGCGAAAGTTGATGGTATGTCAATGGATGGGTTATAAACTTGGATTTGTTTATGGTATTGCTTGGCGGTAAACATCCGCAAGCCAATATTGAAGTTCATGATTTAGTCTTCACACGAGCATCCTGTTTACAGGATGCTTATCCGGCACTAAAACAAAGTTGGTTTGGATCAAATAATACAGTGCATATTGATGCATGGATGCGAATTTCAGGTCTGCAATATCAACAAAAAAATTATCAAATTGTCTTTAAGAAAGAACCCACTTTAGTCGATGGCTTGAAATTATTTGCTGTAAATTTGGGTGCATATATGCCTGATCAATTTGGTGAAATCCATCGCTATGTTATGGTTGCTGCCTATAATCAACGCGAAGCCAAACAGCAAGCAAAAGCATTTTATGAAAAAAACTGGTTTAAACCACATACTGATGCAATTATCGATGTTGATGATTGCATACATTTGAAACAAATTGAGCAACAGTATATTCATTTAATCGCCGGGGATTTTCAGCCATTACAATGGTGTAACGACTACATTGTTCTATAGGTATGATGATATTTTATAGAAAAATCTAACCTCCTTCTCATTTAACAAGATTTAAAAACAGCATAATAATATTAAAGAAATGTAAAAGTGGAAGATTCGATCATTGAGTCAAACTTTTTTGCTGTTTATCATCATGTCATTGCAATCTAATGCAGAAAAGTGCAAATCAACCGTGCAATTTTATCGTGTTTAGTTTTATGATTGCTGTACATAAGAACGTTATTGATAGGAATTGCAAAGGTTATGTCTCGTCTAGCGCAGCGTTTTGCCCAACTGAAAGCACAAAATAAAAAAGCACTGGTCACGTATGTGATGGCGGGTGATCCAAACCCACACGTTACTGTGCCTTTAATTCATGACATGGTCGCTGCTGGTGTAGATATTCTGGAAATTGGTATGCCATTTTCGGACCCTATGGCCGATGGACCAGTCATCGCTCTGGCTGCTGAACGAGCTCTGGCAGGTGGTACCAATACACTGGATGCTATTGCCATGGTCAAGCAATTCAGGGAAAAAGATCAACAAACACCTGTTGTGTTGATGGGATATCTGAATCCGGTTGAAGTCATTGGTTATGACAAATTTGTACAAATTGCAGCAGATGCAGGTGTGGATGGTGTGATTTTGGTAGATTTACCACCGGAAGAAGCGATCAAATTTGATGATGTATTAAAGCAATACAATATGGATCAGGTATTTTTGCTTGCACCTACATCAACCGATGAACGTATTGCCCATGTTATCAAACAGGCAAGTGGTTTTATTTATTATGTGTCATTGAAGGGTGTTACAGGCGCAGCCACACTGGATACGCAATCAGCCGCAGAACGTATTGCCAAGATTAAGGCACAAACAGATTTACCTGTCGGTGTCGGTTTTGGGATTAGTGATGCCGCATCAGCCAAAGCTATGGGTGCCGTTGCTGATGCAGTGATTGTAGGCAGTGCTTTTGTCAAACCTTTTGCCACCGAAAATGCAACTGATGCTGCGGTAAAAGCTGTAGCAAAAGTGAAAGAATTACGAACAGCTTTGGATGAGCTATAACATGAGTGAAACGCAAACAGATCAAGCGCAATCGTTGTTAGCGGCAACATCTTGGATGGAGCGTACAGTTCCTAAAGTGCATGTGCCTGAAGAAAACAAGGATCAGCCAACATTTAGTGAACCTACGGTGGAATGCCCTGAATGCCACGCATTGGTGACTCAAACGGCGATGTCATTTAACACCTACGTTTGTCCACAATGTGATGAACATCTGGCAATGAAAGCACGTGAACGTTTGCATTGGTTTTTTGATCAGGTTAATCAGGAATTAGGACAGGAATTTACGGCAAAAGATCCATTGGGTTTTGTTGACAGTAAACCTTATCCAAAAAGAATGGAAGAAGCACAACAAAAAACTGGCGAAACAGAAGCCTTGATCAGTATGCATGGCGTATTGCAGGATGTCGCCATGTATGCAGTTGCCTTTAACTTTGAATTTATGGGCGGCTCGATGGGAACCGTTGTGGGTGATCGTTTTGTGCAGGCAGCTGAACAGGCATTGAAAAATCGTCAGCCATTAATCTGCTTTGCAGCATCGGGCGGTGCCCGAATGCAGGAAGGGATGTTATCCTTGATGCAAATGGCTCGTACTTCCGCAGCCATTGAGCGTTTGCGTCAGGCGGGTGTTCCATACATCGTGGTATTAACTAATCCGGTATATGGCGGTGTGACAGCATCTTTGGCAATGTTGGGTGACGTACATTTGGCTGAACCAAAAGCCATGATTGGTTTTGCTGGTAAGCGTGTCATTGAGCAAACAGTGCGTGAAAAATTGGAAGAGCCGTTCCAGCGAGCTGAATATTTGCTTGAACATGGTGTAGTCGATCAAATTGTACATCGCCATGCATTAAGAGATACAATCTATCGTATCGTAACCAAATTGATGAAATTACCTTGAGTCAAATCGCCCCATTATCGACTGATTCTTTGCAACAATGGCTGAATTATTGGACGACCGTTCATGTTACAGCCATTGATTTAGGTTTAGAGCGTGTGTTACCTGTAGCACACGCTTTAAATGTTTTAAAGCCACAGGCAAAAATTTTTACGGTTGCTGGCACCAATGGTAAAGGTTCTACAACTTCAACCTTGGCAAATATTCTCCAATCTGCTGGTTATCAGGTCGGGCTTTATCAGTCGCCACATATTATTCGATTTAATGAAAGAATCCGTATCAATGGCATTGAAATCTCTGATCAAGCTTTGATTGATGCTTTTGTTCAGGTCGAACAGGCACGGCAGCAATGCGAGTTGACTTTATCATTCTTTGAAGCCACCACACTTGCAGCATTGTTGATTTTTAAACAGCAACTATGTGATGTCTGGGTGTTGGAAGTCGGGCTGGGTGGACGATTGGATGTGGTGAATATTATTGATCCCGATGTCGCAGTGATTACCAATATTGGTTTGGATCATGTTGACTGGCTAGGAGATAGTATTGAAAAAATTGCCTTTGAAAAAGCAGGAATTATTCGCTCCAATATTCCAGTAATTTTTGCTGGAAATCAGGAACTACCACAAGCAATCGCCGATAAAATTGCTGAATGTCAGGCAAGTTTATTTCAATATCAAAAAGATTATGATTTTCAGATCAATTCTGAAAACTGGTATTTGGCAATGCCAGCATTGACCATGGCTTTACCACATGGACATTTGGCGCATATTAATCAAAGTGCAGCAATTATGGCTGCTTTGGTGAGTGACTTAAATATTACCCAGACAGCGATTGAAACTGCATTAGAACATACACGTTTGGCTGGCCGTTTTGAGCAGCGCTATTATAAAAAGCATCATTTGATACTAGATGTCGCACATAATCCACATGGTGTGGCGTTTTTAACACAGCAATTAACACGATATTTACAATTAAATCCTGAAATTACGCAAGTGAATGCAGTATTCTCCATGTTAGAGGATAAAGACATTGATGGTGTGATTGAACTACTAACAAATATTGTGAACAAGTGGTATATTGCCCCATTAAATGTGTACCGTGCAGCATCTATTGAGCGTCTACAACAGGCTTTAAATGGCTATAACGTAAAGGTTTCGGACAACATTCAATACAGTTTCCAGATCGCTTTACGTGAAAGTGAAGAGCATCAATTGATTTTAGTCTGTGGTTCATTTCATACGTTAGAAGCGGTTTGGGAGTGTTTGTTACATGGCGATGAACAGTAAACAGCGCCTGTTAGGTGGCATCGTTTTACTTGGTGGTGGAGTATTGTTGGCCGCAATTTTGTTACAAAATCATAAGGATGCACCCTACCCCACAACAGCAAGCACAACACAGCAAGCACAACATCATCAGACCAATACAGTCGGACAGGAAGTCAATTTGCAGCCTTTGGCTGTGGATGTTGAAACTGAAAAACGCTTATTGGAAGAACAGCGTAAGGCACGTGAAAAAGCTGTTGCAGAACAGGAACAACGTGCTGCGGATTATTTGGCTACACAACAGCAAGCTGAAGCCGATGCAGCCCGAAAAGCTGCTGCTGAACAAGCTGCGGTTTTAGCACGACGCCAATCTCAACTGCAAAGTTCTGACAATATTCCGCCTGAATTGGTTCAGGATGCCAAAAATAAATTAAACCAAACTACAAAACCGGATAGCGTTAATAAATTAAAAACTGACAGTGACGAAAAAATTAAGGCAGAGGCTGCTGCCAAAGCAAAAAAAGATGCAGAATTAAAGGCAGCAAAAGCTAAAGCGGAGGCGCAAGCCAAACATCAGGCAGAAACTTCCGCTAGAGCCAAGGCAGAAGCAAAAGCCAAGACAGATGCAGATGCTAAAAGAAAAGCAGAAGCTACAGCAAAGGCCAAAGCGGATGCAGATAAAAAGAAAAAAGATGCAGATAAGGCAAGAGATTTATTAGAAAATGGTGATAAAAAATGGATGGTGCAAGTAGCCTTGGCTGCAAGTCAATCCAATGCAGATAGCATTACTGCCAAACTCCGTGCTAAAGGTTATAAAGTCACCCAAAGTCCAACATCCAAAGGCGTGCGTATTATGATTGGCCCTTCAAAAGATCGTGATTCTGCGGATGCAATCCGTAAGAAAATTACCAGTGATAGTAGTTTAAATATGAAATCGGCGTGGGTTATTGGCTGGGTTCCTTTGGATCAGCGTTAAGTTAAGTATATTCTCACCAGCATTTCAGTGGGCGACTAAATTTTGAATCGTCCGCTGAATATTATTTTAAGTAAATTTTATAATATCTTGCGAAAAACAATCATTTTACTATTTTCAATTGTTCCATATTTATATCTTTGAGTTGATCTAGTTTGGTCTGAATATTCCATTGTTTTTCATCGTCCACAGGGCTGGGTAGTCGTCCTTCCAGCCAGTCACAAATGATGTCTGGTGGAAAATCAGCATGATTACATTGAACGATCCATGCCAAAAACTCTTTGGCTTCACCATTCATATAGGGTGGTGGAGAAACAGGAAAAAATAATGTTGGGAGTCGTTCATTGGTAGACAGATAATTCAGAACATGTCCAAACTCTTGCACAGTTTGCCACGCCAGAGCATGTTCAATATTGATTTTAAATTTGATCCACCATGCATGTTGCCCATCTGAACCATGAGCAATTAAGCCCTGTTCCTGAATTGCCGGAATTTTTTTAAGGAAGTCAGTAAGGCGACTAAAGTTCAGTTCACTCATGAAGTGTTAGGCATTTAAATTAAGTACTTTGTATGGTAACGGTTTTTATCGTAAAAAACGAGTATGCTCATACAAATACAATTCTCCTGATTTCGTTCATAGTTTTAACAACATTACTTTATAAGCCAAAGCGATATTCATTTTTTTTTCGTAATAATGCGCTATATTTTACATTATGAAACAAATTGGAGAATGTAATGAAAAAATTTACTACAGTGATGATGGGCGTAGTATTGTCGTTAAGTGCGGCGACTTCGGCATTTGCAGAACCAGGCGATAATAATGATCAACGTCGTGGGGATGTGCCTAAAAAAGAAGTGCAGCGTGATCAACCACGTCAACAGGCTCAGCAGCAGCCTCGTCAACAAGCGCATCAGCAACCAAAACAGCAAGTTCGTCAGCAACAACCTCAGCATCAACCAAGACAGAACGTACATAACTCACATAATAAGCAGCAATTTAAGCGTGGTCAGCGTTTACCAAAGCAGTACTATCAAAACAAACGTTATTATGTACAGGACTGGAGAAAAGAAGGTTTACGTCAACCACCTAAAGGTCATCGCTGGGTAGAAGTTGATGGTCGCTATCTTTTGGTATCTGTTGCCACTGGTGTGATTGCAAGTATTTTGCTTGCTCACTAAATTTTTTGGTTTTAAATGTAATAAAAGCCTGAATAATCAATTATTCAGGCTTTTTTTATGAGTAAAAAGCAGTAATTTTCAGATTTTTGATATCAATGAAGCGAAGAAAACAATTAGGCAGCTTAACGGTTGCCGTGTATGATTCTGTCAATTTCTTAAAGATATGAGAATGTGATGATTTAACTCGGAGTGAAATCACTACATTCTTTGCATGACGGGATTTTTGTAATATGAAGCATTTTCGTTTTTCCATTATTTTTAGCATCATCTGTTTGAGTTTATCCGCATATTGGGGCTATACACATGGTATAGAAGCGGGTGTCTCAACCATGTTCAAGGCACTGGCGATTACCGGTATTCTGGCAGTGATGGAAATTTCCCTGTCATTTGATAATGCTGTCGTTAATGCATCCGTCCTTAAAAATTGGGATCCTTTTTGGAAAATGCTATTTTTAACAGTAGGGATTCTGGTTGCTGTATTTGGTATGCGTCTGATTTTTCCATTATTGATTGTTGCAGTAACTGCAGATATGGGAATGATTGAAGTAGCCAAGCTGGCATTAAATGATCCAGCACAATATTCCGCACGTTTGATGGCTCATCATGCAGAAATTGCAGCTTTTGGTGGGATGTTCCTCTTGCTGGTATTTTTGAATTTTATGTTTGATGATGAAAAAGATACCCACTGGTTTAAATGGTTAGAACATAAATCAGCACATTTAGGCAGTATTCCTGCAATGGCTGTTTTTATTGCTCTGATTGTGCTGTTAATTATGGCAGCTAATGTTGCTGAGCAGGATCGTTTAGTGGTTACTATGGCCGGAATCTGGGGAATTGTGGTCTATGTTGGTGTACAGGTGATAGGTCATTTACTGGAAGGTTCACAAGATCATGATGATGAAGCAAATCTGGCAGCACAAGGTAATGCTGAAGTTGCAAAAACAGTTATGAAAGGTGGGATCGGTGGCTTTATCTACCTTGAAGTACTGGATGCATCATTTAGTTTCGATGGTGTTATTGGCGCTTTTGCGATTACCAATGATGTGGTGATTATCATGCTTGGTCTTGCGATTGGTGCCATGTTTGTGCGTTCAATGACGATTTATTTGGTTGAAAAAGGTACGCTAGAAGCTTACGTTTACCTTGAGCATGGTGCGCATTATGCGATTGGTGCTTTGGCGGTGATCATGTTGGGAAGTGGTACAGGATGGCATGTTCCGGAAGTTGTCACAGGATTGATTGGAATTATCTTTATTGTCTGGGCAGTGATTTCTTCAATTTCTTATCGTAAAAAAGAGCAGCAGAGCCATTAATTGATAGGATTATTAGAGCTTGTTAGGCTTAGCAAAACAGGCTACAACCATTGATAAATCTTTAAACCGTATTAAACAATGCTGCATCTCGTGATGCAGCATTGTTGATTTAGATACAGCTTTTTAACCAATTAAAACTATCCGCTGATAAACCGCTAGGTTTATATTCGGCACCACAATAGCCCAAATATGTACTTTGCTGAATCCATTGAAATAATGCGGAATAATTTATAATTCCTGTACTTGGTTCATGGCGATATGGAAAATCTGCAAATTGAATATGGGCAATCTGATCCAGATTTTCCTTTAAACCTTCCAGAACATCCTCACCCATCATGGCCATGTGATAACAGTCATATTGGAGCTTAAGGGCAGGATGGTGTACAGCTTCCAGCATTTCTTGTCCCTGAGCCAGATTTTGGATCAGAAAACGAGGCATATCAATGTTGTTGATCATTTCGATTACAGGCGTGATTCCGGCATTTTGAAATGCATCACTGGCAAAACGTAAATTATCTGCCAAGGTTTTAAGGCAAGGCAGTAAATCAGCATTTTCAGGTTGTTTACCTGCCAAGATGTTCACGGTAGGAACTTGTAGTGCCAATGCATATTCCATCGCTTGTTTGACTGCTTTGGCAAATTCGATTTCCAGTCCGGGAATACCAGCCAAACCGTTACCACCTTGCATTAAATCACCGGTGGGGACATTGATTAGAACCAGATCAAGATCATGTTCGTCCAGTTGCTGCTGAATGGCTGTGGCAGGTAATTCGTAAGGAAACTGAATCTCTACAGCCTGAAAACCTTGTTGTTTGGCCAAAGCAAAGCGTTCAATCAGGGGAACTTCAGTGAAAATCAGGGATAGGTTTACAGCGAGGTTTAGCATGGCATGATCTCCCTTAATTTGTGTTTTTTATGTTGAGGATGATTGTGGATAGATCTCTTTGGGCATAACCTTGTTGCTGGTGCTGCTGCAATTGTGTGAGTGCATGTTTTGCCACCGGAATATCCAACTGTAATTGTGTTGCTAGTTGAACTGCATTGCTCAAATCTTTACTCAAGGTTTGAACTTTCCATTGTACAGGTTCAAATTGTTGGATTGCCATTCTTGGAGCAAGAATTTGCAAAGGTTTTGAATCAGCAAAACCACCGGCAAGTGCTGGTGCCAGTAATTGAGTATCGACACCAGCCTGTTCAGCCAAAGCTACAGCTTCTGCAATCAGTGTGCTGGATGCGGCAACAATCAGTTGGTTACAAATCTTGGTAGCTTGCCCGGTACCTGTTTTTCCCATACAACTAACACGTTGTGATAATGGTGCATAAATTGGTTGAAGGGCATTAATCAGATCAATATCACCGCCTGCAAAAACAACCAGTGAGCCTTGTTCCGCACCGAATGTACCTCCCGAAACAGGAGAATCAATCCAGATAATTTGTTGTGTGACAAGTTGTTGTGCCAAAGCAGTGGTGGTGTGTACTGATAAGCTAGAAAAATCGATAATAATTTGTCCACTACGTAAGTAGGGCCGAATTTTATCGATTGTAGATTGAACCGCTTGATCATCAGCCAGACAAAGCATAATGATAGGATAATTCACCAGATCTTCAAAGATCAAGGATTTTGCACCTTGTGCAAAAAGTGGTTCGCATGCTGCAATGCTACGATTCCAGACTGCAATTGGAAAACCGGCATCCAG
This sequence comes from Acinetobacter qingfengensis, assembly GCF_008693185.1. Classification (GTDB taxonomy): domain Bacteria; phylum Pseudomonadota; class Gammaproteobacteria; order Pseudomonadales; family Moraxellaceae; genus Acinetobacter; species Acinetobacter qingfengensis. The sequence continues at coordinate 34,690 of NZ_VXKN01000010.1, read as the reverse complement.
CAAGCGTTTACTCATGCGACTACCCATTAGCCCCATACCTAAAAAAGCAATAGCAGTATTTGTGGTAAAGGTGTGCATGTCATCCTCATGTTAAAAATACCGGAATTTTGTATTTAACGTTGCCGATTGAAAAAATTTAGTTCGGGTTGTTTGTCTTTACGTCTGGCAATCCGGCTATTTTTGCCAAGAATTAGACGAAGTTGCCAGATTTTTTCCAAACATAGCACAGATTGACGACGTTGTTGCATTGCATTAAGGATAAGTTTTGCTGCCATTAATGCATCTGGTGAGCGCTGTAAATATTCCTGTGCTAATTGTTGCGCTCTGATCAATGGTTGAGGATGAATTTCGCTGACTAATCCAATTTGTTTTGCGTATTCTGCACTGATGATACGTCCTGAAAAAGTAAGATCCTTGGCATGATCAATACCAATGAGATCCGCTAATGTTTTACTGATTCCCATATCTGGTACTAATCCCCAGCGACTTTCCATGATGGAAAATTGGCAACTGGAATTCGTAATTCTGAAATCACCAGCCAATGCTAATTGTAGTCCAGCACCGAAGCAATAACCTTCCAGAGCGATAATCACTGGAACAGGTAATTGTTGCCAGATTAGACATGCCTGTTGAAATATACTTTGCTGTGGTTTGATGAGTTGCCAGAAGGCATAGAGTTTTTGCTTGGGAGCATTCAAATCAGATAGATCAATGCCTGCACTAAAAACCTGTGCACAACCTGTAATAATGACACAACGGATCTGACGATTTTTTTGAATACTTTTCGCTGTACTAATGAGTGCCTTGAGCATGGTAAAACTCATGGCATTACGTTTATCAGGACGGTTTAAGGTGACGATTGCCAAGCCGGTTTGATCGACATCAAGTTGAATCAGTGTCATGCTATTTCCCTAAACAAATGACTGTATTTAGCATAACAGTTCGTTATGGATTGCCAACTCCTGAAAATGACGCAGTATTCAGCTTAAATAGGATTTTGCGGCATGTTCTACTCGTTGCATGGCTTCAAGCAAGAAAATATAGCGTTGATGGACTTGTTCTATAAACTGAGTATCAGCAACACGTTTTTGCTTACGTAGTTGAGAAACAAATTGCTCAAAATCACCAGAAACCTGCTGAAGCTCAGGCGTTCCCACATAACGAGTTGCCCCATATAAACGATGTAGATTATGTTCCAGTTGTGGAAAATCTTCATCTTCGATTAGTTGTTGCATTTCTTCCTGTTCACGACTGAAGCTGTCTATGAGCATTTTTAGTAAATCTTTGGCAAGATCCTCTTTGTTGGCAGAGAGTTCTACACTTTGTTTCCAGTCCAGAATTTGCCGATCGACCTGAGTGGGATGAACAGGAGTAATGTCTAATAATTCGTTTTGATTGGAATGAGTGCTTCGAATATCTGTCCATGTTGTTAATATATTGATTAGTTGTTCAAGCTGAATGGGTTTAGTGACATAATCATTGAAACCAGCTTTTAATAAGTGTTCTTTTTCATCTGCCATGGCATGAGCTGTTAGTGCAATAACAGGTAAAACAGTTGGGCGTTCCATTGCATATTCAAGTGCGCGAATGGCTTGGGTTGTTTCTATACCAGACATCACGGGCATTTGAATGTCCATAAAAATAAGATCAAATAATGGTTGATTTTGATCAATTCGTGCATGTAAACGATCCAGTGCCATTTGCCCACTGAGTGCCGTACTGACTTTGACGTTTAATTCATTGAGTAAAGCTTCAAGTACGATCAAATTTGGTAAATGGTCATCAACAGCCAATACATGTAATCCGTTACCATTAAAGGGTTCAATAAAAGTTGCAGGTTGTTCGCTATTAAAAATTTTTAATAAATTAATTCGGCTAATCGGCTGATGTAGTGCAATGGTGTGGTATTGTTTTAATACATTTGGATCAAGACGCATCTGATAGCCGTAAATAGCCAGATTACCAGTATAGCGATTACGAATTTCTTGTAATAATGATTCTGTATCACCGGAATGTTCAACAAAAACCCAGCCCTTATCACCGTAATGATTAAAAGTGCGTAATCGGCTGAACAAGTCCAGAATTGATGTTGCTTCAATATGTGCCGCATCATAATCTTCTAGATACTGTTTTAGAATGTTTGCCGTTGCATGGTGATCAATAAAACTCAATACATGATAAGACGATAAATTCGGTTCCTGTTCTGGGCGTTCTTGTTCAATCTCGAACTCTGCGGTAAACCAGAAGGTAGAACCTTTTTCTGTTGGATTACGTTCCTGATTATCTTCAAAGTTAATCTCGCCATGCATCATATGTGCAAGTTGGCGGGAAATGGCCAGACCTAAACCTGTACCTCCATATTGGCGGGTAACAGATGTGTCTCCTTGCTGGAATGAAGCAAATAATTTTTTGCGGTCTGTGCCGCTTAATCCGATCCCACTGTCTTGTACACTGCAATAGAGAGTAACGGTATTTAAGTGTTGCTGTTCCAGGCGAGTGCGAAGAATAATATCTCCTTCAGGGGTAAATTTAATGGCATTGGACATGAGGTTAGTGACAATTTGTTTGAAACGTAAAACATCACCGTAGACGATATAAGGCAATTGTTTGTCAAAATACATTGCCATATCCAATCCTTTTTCCGAAGCCAAAGGTGACATCATATCCATGACATCGTAAATGGCCTCTTCCAGATTAAATGGGGCAACTTCAAGTTCCAATTTACCAGCATCAATTTTGGAAAAATCCAGTACATCATTGATTAAAGCCAATAAATGTGCCGATGATTTATGAATGGTTTGTAGATACATTAGATTTTCATCATTGAGTTGCTGCCGACGCAACATCAGATTGATAAAGCCATCGATACTATTGAGCGGTGTTCGTAACTCATGACTGATGTTGGCAAGGAAAACAGATTTGGCCTGATTGGCAGAAATCGCCTGATCCCGAGCCTGTTTATAGGTAATATTCTGTAATTCCAATGTATCTAGTGTTTTACGTAAATCATCTTCGGTTTGTTCTGTATGTTCACGTAGTTCTAGAAAGCTGATGTTTAGACGTCTTAATAATCGCGCAATATCTTTTTGTAATAACGCCAATTCACCTGAACTTTGTGTTTGAAAAGGTCTTCCCAGGCTTTCGGCATTCATTCGTTGTAATTGTAGCCGCATTTCATAAATTGGTGCGATCCAGCGCCTAGAGTAAAAATTTAAACATAACAATAATAATAGCAAAGTCAGTAGTCCTGTGACAGCCAATGCTAAAAGTACCCGGTAACGGGTAATCGCATAGGAACGATTGTCCAATGCAATCATTAACCAGGCCGGCTCTGCTTCACTGGTTTGAATTTGAAGGGCAAAAATACTGCTACCAGCTTGTTTTATGGGGCCAAAACGTGTTTCATTTTCTGGCGGATCAGGCCATGAATCCGGAACATCTAATCCTGCACTAATGATGACTTCGCCAGTATTACTTACAATTGCACTACGTACCAGATCAGGTTCGTTGCGCATATACATGAGAATATTTTTTGCAGTATTGATTTGATCAGGATGTTGATGGGTAAGCTCTAATAAAATTTTGGCTGTTTGATGATAACGAGTCAAAATAGCAGATGCTGCCGAGGTTTGTTGCGCTCTGCTGGAATGATAAATTTCGTTGAGTACAATGATTGCACCTGTTAGCGCCAGTATGGTGATTGGTACAAAAATCAAGGCAATCAACTGCCCGTAAGCATTGCTGATTTTAAAACGTTGCCAGAAAGTTTCTGATGGTCGTTGCATGGTGTGCGATCAACATCTTGCGGAATTTCTCAGGCGAAATACTATCATGTATTTTTTCTACACTGTGAAAAACTCCAGATATTTCATGTTGAATTATGATGAGATCAGGTGCAGGCACAAAGGTTTTTCACTACAATAGGCAACTATTGATGAAAATCGGCATAGCGTTGAAGAGCCAAATATGAACAGCAACTCCCTTTTTGAACAAGCCCAATACACACTAGATGACTATGTAGGTAAAACGCCACTGGTACGTTTACAACGATTGAATCAGTGTACTGCCACGGTCTTGGCGAAGTTAGAAGGGAATAATCCGGCAGGCTCCGTTAAGGATCGTCCTGCCTATAACATGATTATGCAAGCTGAGCGTCGCGGAGAGATTAAACCGGGCGATACTTTAATTGAAGCAACCAGTGGCAATACAGGGATTGCTTTGGCAATGGTTGCAGCGATGCGTGGATATCGAATGATTTTGATCATGCCGGATAACATGAGTCAGGAGCGTAAAGATGCCATGCTTGCCTACGGTGCAGAATTGGTTGAAGTTACCAAGGCACAAGGTATGGAAGGCGCACGTGACCTTGCGCTACAAATGCAGGCAGAAGGTAAAGGATTGGTATTGAATCAGTTTGGAAATCAGGATAATCCTGAAGCACATTACCTGACCACAGGACCGGAAATTTGGCAACAAACACAGGGGAAAATTACGCATTTTGTTAGTTCTATGGGAACGACAGGCACCATTATGGGTGTGTCAAAATATTTAAAAGAACAGAATCCAGATATTCAAATTGTTGGCTTACAACCTTCAGAAGGTTCGAGTATTGCGGGCATTCGGCGCTGGCCAAAAGCGTATTTACCAACAATTTTTGAGGCCAGTCGTGTTGATCAGATTATGGATGTTGATCAAAAAGATGCTGAAGTCGCTATGCGCCGTCTGGCACGTGAAGAAGGGATCAGTGCAGGCGTGTCTTCTGGCGGTGCTGTTTGGGCTGCACTGGAAATTGCAAAAACTCATCCTGATGCAGTCATTGTTTGTATCATTTGTGATCGTGGTGATCGTTATTTATCAACCGGATTATTTTCAGTTCAAGACAAGGAATAATGATGTTTGGCTTTCCTATATTGATATTTGATGTAGAAACCATGACTGATATAAAGGCAGGAAGCCAGCTTTATCAGCTTGATCTTGCTGATGAATCTTCGTTACAGGCATTGGCAAAATTACGAAGGCAGGAAGCGGGAACAGATTTTGCAAAATTACCCTTGCATCAAGTGGTTTGTATCTCTGGGTTATGGATTGATGAAGGTAAGTTTCAGCTATTTTCTTGGACGCAGCATGAATATAGTGAAAAAGAAATTCTACAAAAATTCACAGGGATTTTTGAAAAAAAACAGCCCATTCTAGTGAGCTGGAATGGTACACAATTTGATTTGCCTGTCATTATGTATCGTTGCTTATATCATGGTATTACCGCAGCAACCTTATTTGAGCAAGGCGAATGGGATCAGCAAAAACGTTATAATAATTATCAAAACCGTTATTTGCCCAGACATACTGATTTGATGGATGTCTTGTCCGGATTTAATCAAAAATCGTTCCAAAAACTTGATGAGATTGTCAGAATTTTAGGATATCCCGGTAAGCAAGGCATCAGCGGAAATGATGTTGCTGAGTTTGTACAGCAGGCACAGTGGGCAGCGCTTGGTTGTTATTGCGAAAGCGATGTTCTCAACACATGGCTGGTTTATTTACGTTGGTTGTTACTTCGAGGTTTTGTTGATCAGCAGCAGCACCAATATTGGATTCAGCGTACCATCGGTTATTTACAGCAACATGCACAGCATGCGGCATTTTTACAGCAGTGGCAAAAGAGTTGTTTAGGCACTGCATTTACTGCCAATGATTTCTTGCAAAATCCATAGGCGCTATTTTTTTTGGAAAAAACTTGAAAAGACAGACACGTTCACAGCCAAAGCGACAGCAACAAAGTCAAAGTAGCCAGAGTGTAACGTTTACAATCCAAAACCTCTCACATGAGGGACGTGGAGTCGCACTTTATGGCGATCAGGCTACACATGATCCAAAACAGCAAGGCAAAAAAGCTTTTGTACGTTTTGCTTTACCCGGAGAGCTTGTTCAGACCAAAATCACTAAAACGCATAAACGGTTTGATGAAGCTGAATTAATTCAGGTGATTGATCATGTCTCTTCTCATCGAGTGGCGCCAACATGTCAACATTTTGGTGTTTGTGGTGGTTGTTCGTTACAGCATTTGGATGCAGAACAACAAATTATCTTTAAACAACAGGTGGTTGCCTCACATTTACAGCATTTTGCAGGTGTTTCTCCAGAGGAGTGGTTGCCACCAATTCGAAATGCGCAGGCAGATTATCGTCGTAAAGCCAGAATGGGGGTGCGCTGGCGTGAAAAACAACAACAAATGGTGTTAGGTTTTCGTGAACAAAACAGTAATTATCTGGTACCTATTCAACAATGTAGTGTACTGGATCAGCGAGTATCAGCACATTTATTGGCACTAACACAAACCTTGGCTTCTCTTGAAAATAAAACAGCAATCACGCATATAGAATTTGCATTGGGCGATAGAGATGTTGCACTTTTGATCCGGCATGTTACTTCTTTACAGCGCCAAGATATTGAAAAATTGTTAGATTTTGTAAAAAAACACCAGTGGCAGCTGTATTTGTTGCCAGATCGCTACCAAACGCTACAACGTATAGACGCAGAAAATGCTACAATGCGCTTGCATTATGCGTTACCTGAGTTTGCTCTGAATCTGGCGTTTTCACCACTGGATTTTACTCAGGTTAATGCAAATGTAAACCGACAAATGGTGTATATGGCATGCCAATTGCTTGATTTACAACGAGGCGAAAGAGTTTTGGACTTATTTTGTGGGCTAGGTAATTTTTCATTGGCATTAGCACAATGTGTTGGTAAGACTGGACAAGTGATTGCTGTTGAAGGTGTTGAGGAAATGGTGCGGCGTGGTGAAGAAAATGCCAAACGTAATCAACTTCAACAAGTTTCTTTCTATGCGCAGGATTTGTCACAGGATTTCTCTAATCAAACATGGGCAAAACAGGGATTTGATGCGCTCTTGATTGATCCACCACGTTCTGGAGCAGAACAGGTAATGCACTATGCAGCGAACTTTGCTGCAAAACGGATCGTTTATGTGTCATGTAATCCGGCAACTTTAGCAAGAGATGCCGCAATTCTGATACAGCAGGGTTATCGTTTGGTAAAGGCTGGAATTATGGATATGTTTAGCCATACAGAACATGTTGAGTCTATTGCCTTATTTGAAAAAATCGCCACGATAACGAGCGATAAAGAAAGATGAATATAATGAAAGGGAGGATGGTATGGTCACAGTACGAGAACAACTGCCGGGACGATTGAATCAGGTTTCAGCAGTGACCACTGGAGAACATGCCGCCGAAACACAGATCGATTTGGTGGCTTGGCTAGAGCGGTTAAAACAACAGAACAATAATTTTCAGGATTTAGATGCTCTACATCGTGCCAGTCATCTGGCACTGGATCATGAAATTAACAGTACCATTAAACATCGTAGCAATACCTTTGCCATGGGTATTGGTATGGCAGATATTCTGGCACATCTGAATGTCGATGAAGAAACACTGGTTGCTGCGGTACTATATCGTAGTGTCCGTGAAGAATTGACTACATTGGATGAAGTTGAACAGGAATTTGGTCATGCCGTATCGCAATTGGTAAAAGGCACATTGGCCATGGGGCAATTGTCTGAACTGATTGAAAACAATAAACATCTGGAAGATCATTTTAATAATGACCAGCGTGAACATTTAACCGGTATTTATAAAATGCTGATTGCTGTCACCGAAGATGTAAGGGTTGTGCTGATTAAACTGGCCGAACGTACCTATGTACTGCGTCAATTGAATAATGCACCTAAAGACCGACAGGAACGGGTTGCACGAGAAATTCTAACCATTTATTCTCCGTTGGCACATCGTTTGGGGATTGCCCAGCTAAAATGGGAACTGGAAGATCTGGCATTTCGTTATTTATCGCCAGACCGTTATAAGGAAATTGCAACTTTACTCAATGAAAAACGTACTGAACGTGAGCAATATATTCAGCATGTTATCAAAACTCTAAAGGATGAGCTGGAAGAAAACGGGATTGAAGCGGAAATCATGGGACGTGCCAAGCACATCTATTCGATTTACCGTAAAATGCGCAAGAAAAATCTAAGCTTTGACCAATTGTATGATATTCGTGCTTTAAGAGTTTTGGTGAACAGTGTGCCGGAATGCTATCACTCATTAGGCATCGTTCATCAGATCTGGCGACATATTCCACATCAGTTTGATGATTATATTACTAATCCCAAAGCCAATGGTTATCGCTCATTGCATACGGCTGTGATTGCTGAAAATAAATCACTTGAAGTACAAATTAGAACCAAAAGCATGCATCAGGAAGCAGAGCTGGGTGTATGCTCACATTTTAATTATAAAGAAGGTCAAAAGCGTACTGATCATTCTTTTAATCATCGTCTGCATTCCTTACGCTCTGTACTTGAAAATTATCAGGAACGCAAAGAAGCGCAACCAGGTTTACAATCCAATGAAGAAGATCATGACAATACCGATTTAATTCAGGATCTGGAAGGCTACGAAAAAGTTTATGTGTTTAGTCGTGATGGGGACATTAAAGAATTACCGCGAGGCTCAACGGTTCTGGATTTTGCCTACCATGTACATACCGAGGTGGGTAATCATTGCTATGCGGCACGAGTAAATCAGCGTTATGTTCCGCTAACTTATGAGCTAAAAACGGGCGAACAAGTTGAAATTTTGACCAAGAAAGATCGTGAACCTAATCGTGACTGGTTAGTGAACTCTTTGGGTTATATCAAGACGGCACGGGCACGTGATAAATTACGTCACTGGTTTAGACAGCAGGATCGCAGTAAAAATCTGGAAATTGGACGGGAAATTCTGCATAAAGAATTAACTCGTTTAGCATTACATCCCAAAAGCATTGATTTAAGTGATTACTGTTCAACCTTTAATGTGAAATCTGGTGATGATATTTTGATTGGTTTGGTCACAGGCGATATCGGCTTGCATAGCTTGATGAATCAAATTAATCGTCAAATGCACATTGATGATGGTGAACCTGAACTAGTACTTAAACCTGCGCTTAATCCACGAGCGAGCCGTACACTTTCTGCTCATGGCATTCTGATTGATGGTCTGGATAATGTTGAGCTGCATATTGCACAATGTTGTCAGCCTGTGCATGGCGAATCCATTGGTGGATACATCACCATTAATCGTGGTGTGAGTATTCATAAAATTGCTTGCTCCGATTATTTACGCATGATTGAAAACGAACCAGAGCGTATGGTCGAGGCCGATTGGGAAATGCAACCCACCCGTGGTCAAAGTGTCCAGATTATGGTTGAAGCCTATGATCGTCGAGGTTTACTCAAAGACCTGACACAAGTTATCTTTGCTGATCATATTAATATCCGTCAGGTCAACACATTGTCAGACACTGATGGCATAGCCAACATGAAACTGATGATTGAAGTGAAAGGCTTATCTCAACTATCCCGATTATTGGCTCGTCTAGAGCAACAACCGAGAATTATTAGTGCGCGTCGTGTAGTGCAAGGCCATTAAAAAAACCACTGCATCATGTTTTAATATAAAAAGACCTACAATTGATTTGTGGGTCTTTTTTATGGCTGAGGCTGTAAAAGTACTGGATCTTCAATGTGATATCCCTGTTCTAATGGGATACCAAAATAATCAATGGTCACCAGTAATTTATTTTGCTGTGGAATACGATAAGCCTGTTTAACATCTAATTGATTAGAAAAGGTCTTAGCCGTTTGTGTTGGACTTTGATAGTTTCGATTTTTCACTTTGTACTGAAAAATATATTGAACAACAGGATTCGCCTGATCATTGGAATCAACATCATGCCATTCATGCTGTGTTGAGCTGTTTCTTTGTTGAATTTCAACCTCAAAAATTGCTGGATTAAGCGGAATTAATGGTTGAGTACGGCGTTTAATCCGATCAAGTTCCCGATCAAAAATCACTTCATTAGGATGATCATAGTCAATTTTTCCAGTTTTCTGATTAATATACAGAGAGTCAACCTGTATTAGCGGATAATTTACAGCATTTTTTTGGCTAAAATCATAATAATAAAGCTGTGGTAAACGTCCTCGCCCATCTTCAAAGTGACGTAATACATAAACTTTTTGTTCACGTGCTGAATAGCCAATCATTTCGATTATTTCAGAACCGCCAACAGTTGCATAAGCAAAATGTATACTTCCCATACCCAAGAGTAATGCAGAAATTTTGTGTAAGTACATCAATCTTCTCCCAACAAAAAATTCATGTGATCACAGGCCATCATGGTGTTTGAGAGTAAAAAAATTAGCAAGCTTAAAAATGTTAAATATCAGCAATTTGTTGTAAGATAAATTTTTGAGCAAAAGACAAGAGCCATGCAGGATTTACTTGAGTTAATGCAAACGCTAAGAGAAAAATGTCCGTGGGATCGAGAGCAAACACCGGCTAGTCTGACACCTTATGCTATTGAAGAAGCTTATGAAGTCGAAGATGCAGTAAGGTCGGGCGAGATTGCCCATATTCAGGAAGAATTAGGCGATTTATTATTACAAGTCATCTTTCAGGCACAAATGTATAGTGAACAGGGAGCATTTGATTTTTATGATGTGGTTGAGGGGCTGAAGCAAAAATTGATTCGCAGACACCCGCATGTATTTGATGAAAATTATGTTAATTTATCTACAGATCAAGTCAATGCGTTATGGACTCAAATTAAACAACAGGAAAAACAGCAACGAGGACAAACCCATGTCAGCGCACTGGATCAGGTTAAACTTGGTGCAAGCATTCATCAGGCACAGCAAATTCAGCAATACGCAGCAAAATTAAATTTTGACTGGGAAAATGTCGAAGGTGCATGGTTAAAATTTGATGAAGAAATACAGGAATTAAAACAAGCCATTCAGCAGCATGATCCAGTACATATTGAAGAAGAACTCGGCGATAGTTTATTTGCATTGATCAATGTCGGACGTAAATTACAACAAAATTGTGATCAGGCATTACTTGCTACAATCTCTAAATTTCGTTCGCGTTTTGCCTATATTGAACAGCAATTGGCGCAGCAAGGCTTGCGTCCGGAACAGTGTAATCTTTCACAGTTAGATGATTTATGGAATCAGGCAAAGGATGCTGAAAAAGTTTAGTTTGGTACTGATATCGTACTTATTTTCATCTACTGTGCTGGCGAATACTGCACAGCAGATGGATTATCATGCATGGAAAGTCAGACAGGAACAGCATGATTTACGTTTAAAACAATATAAATCCAGTCAGAACATACAAGTCCGTGCCGTACAATTGCTTGATACTTCACCAGCAGTACATCCGCAGTCGCAGCCACAAACTGTTATTTTAGGTGAACAATTTAGTGTCAATATCAATACCGCAACAGTACAGGAATTATCAGCAAAACTTAGCGACATTGGTACAAAAAAAGCCAGAGCAATTGTGCAATATCGTCAACAGTATGGTGCTTTTAAGAGAATTGAAGATTTGCAAAATGTTAAAGGGATTGGTGAAAAAACCTTTGAAAAAAATAGAAATAAACTTAAAATTCGTGATTAGCATGCTGTGGAAAGCGCATAAACAAATTGCCCTTTGCCAGCGTTAGCGATATGATTAAGCCATTCTTTACTAGCTAAATTCCAACTTGGAGCCAGCTTCTTTGCAAACTTTGCGTGCTTCGAAATGTGGTTTGTCCACATCAAAATTATCACCTGCCATATTAGAAATTATCGATAGCTTATCCAAAGCAGGATATGACGCCTATATCGTTGGCGGCGGTGTCCGTGATCTTATGCTTGGGGAAAATCCCAAAGACTTTGATGCTGTGACCAATGCGACCCCTGCACAAATTAAACAGGTGTTTGGACGCCGTTGTCGAATTATTGGACGCCGTTTTGAATTGGCTCATGTTCATTCAGGTCGTGAATTAATTGAAGTTGCAACCTTTCGTGCTCCACCAAAAAAAGCAGTGACCAGTGCTTCAGGTATGATTTTAAGAGACAATAACTGGGGCAGCATCGAACAAGATTTTTCACGGCGCGATTTTAGTATTAATGCCATGTATTATCAGCCGCGTCAGGGAATTGTACTGGATTTTTGTGAAGCATTTCAGGACATTCAGCAAAAAAAATTACGCTTACTGGGAGATCCGAAACAGCGGTTTGAAGAAGATCCTGTGCGAATGTTGCGGACATTACGCTTTGCCGCAAAACTTGGTTTTCAGATCGATCAGGGAATTCTGGACATTTTTACGCCTGAATGTACTCAATTACTTAGAGAAGTATCACCTCACCGTTTATACGATGAATCACAAAAAATGTTTTCAATGGGTAAATTGACTCAGCTTTTACCTTTATTGATTCAATTTCATATTTGGCAGCAATTACTGGCAGACCTTAAGCCAAAAATTACACCACTAATGCAACGTGCAGCGGAAAATACCGATAAACGTATTGCACAAGGTAAATCCATTAATTCAGCATTTTTTTATGCCGTTTTATTATGGCAACCTTATCTGGAGCGAATGGAGTTTTATCGCAGTAAAGGCGTAATTGACGCTGAAGCCCGAGCGCAGGCCAGTATTGATGTACTAAAACGTCAGGCAACACGTACCATTATTCCTCGTTTTGCCGAAACCTTTATTCGAGAAGTCTGGGAAATGCAAACTCGTCTGATTGCACCTAAAGCCCAACACATTATGCAATTGGTTAACCATGCCCGATTCCGGGCAGGATTTGACTTTTTATTGTTACGGGAACAATCTGGCGATGCCGCAACGCAAAATATGGGCGCATGGTGGGAGCAATTTCAGGAATTGAACAATGACCAAAAAGAAAAGGCCATTGCCGATTATCGTCGTCAACAGCAACGCTCCCGTAAAAAAACGACTGAACAGTCTGCGGAACCATTTGTGCCACTCGTATTGGAAACCGAAGTGAATAGTCGAGCTGCCCGGCGTGCCAAACAAAAAGCACTGGTGAAACAACAACGTGCAGAAATTATCGATAAGGTACCAGTGAGTATGCAGCAAGGTCAAGGCATCTCACCTGACCATCCGATTTTAAAACGCCGCCGTGTTCAACGTGATTTAAGCCATGTGGTTTTTGGACCGACACAATGAGTCAGATTCAGCAGTGCTATATTGGTCTGGGTAGTAATCTGGGGGATAGTCGGCAAACCTTAAAACATGCTGTACAGCAACTTGAAGATCTTGGCACAATACATGTGTCACGTTTATATTCCAGTCCCCCCATGGGGCCTCAGGATCAGCCAAATTATTTAAATGCTGTGGTTAACTTACAAACTACACTGGAACCATTGGCTTTATTGGATGAGTTACAACGTATTGAAAATGAGTCGGGACGGGTGCGATTGCGTCATTGGGGAGAGCGTACCCTGGATCTGGATTTATTATTATACGCCACATTAGAAATTAATCACCCTCGTTTAACAGTACCTCATGTTGGATTGTTATTACGTGATTTTGTAATTTTACCATTATTGGATCTTGCGCCAGATATGCAGGTCAATCAACAGAATTTAAGAGAATTGCCTTGTATTCAGCAAGCGACTGCAAAAGTAATTGCAGATTCAGACTGGTATCATTAACGGGATAATAGGGATCGTTACAGCAAGAGGATTACATTATGATTAGCTTGACAGATTTAAAAAAATTTAAAACAGAAGGACGTAAATTTTCCTGTCTGACTTGTTATGACGCAAGTTTTGCCAAAGCTATTCAGCAAGCCGGAATTGATAGTATTCTGGTAGGAGATTCGCTTGGTATGACGATTCAGGGACACGATTCTACCTTACCTGTAACTGTTCAGGACATGATCTATCACACTCAGGCAGTTGCCCGTGCTAATCAACATGCATTTATCATGACAGATCTACCATTTATGAGTTATGCCACGGTTACGGATGCATTGAAAAATGCAGGTGCAGTCATGCAGGCTGGTGCGCATGCAGTAAAAATTGAGGGTGGAGCATGGCTTGCAGATAGTGTGCAAGCTTTAACGCATAATGGCGTACCTGTATGCGTACATTTGGGACTGACACCGCAATTTGTAAATCTATTCGGTGGTTACAGACTTCAAGCCAAAACCCGCAATGCCGCAGATCAATTACTTGCAGATTGTCATGCTGTTGTTGAAGCTGGTGCTGCATTATTGTTATTGGAATGTGTTCCCGCAGCGATTGCCAAAGAAGTGGCTGCAACATTTGATGTTCCTGTCATTGGCATTGGTGCAGGTGCAGATACTGACGGACAAGTATTGGTTGTTCAGGATATGTTAGGGTTAAATTTTGGTAAAGTCGCACGATTTGTTCGTAACTTTATGCGGGAGCAATCAGGTGAACATGCCATTGTGAATGCCATCAAAGCCTATCACGATGCCGTCATCAATCAGGAATTTCCAGCCATAGAACATACCTTTCAAGTTGAGTTGTCATCATGAAAACTGAAACCACTATACAAGGCTTAAATGCAGCTTTAGCATCAGCACGATTGGCTCGTAAAACGATTGGCTTTGTACCGACCATGGGCAATTTACATGAAGGGCATTTAAGTCTGGTTCGGGAAGCAAAAAAATTATGTGATGTTGTGGTTGTTAGTATTTTTGTGAATCCAATTCAGTTTGGGCCAAATGAAGATTACGATAATTATCCGCGTACATTGGAAGCCGATAGCCATCTATTGGCAGATGTCGGTTGTGATTTATTGTTCGCACCGACAGTACAGCAAATGTATGGTGATCATGTTCGTAAAACCAGTGTGGTTGTGTCAGGTATTACGGATTTACTTTGTGGGCAATCACGTCCCGGACATTTTGATGGTGTAGCGACGGTTGTCACTAAACTATTTAATATTGTACAACCCAATACGGCTTTTTTTGGACAAAAAGACTGGCAACAGCTAGAAGTGATCAGAGCCATGACAAGGGATTTAAATCTTCCACTAGATATTGTGGGTGTACCGATTGCTCGTGCAGAAGATGGTCTGGCATTAAGTTCTCGTAATGGCTACTTGACAGAACAACAACGCCAACAGGCACCAGTGATTTATCAAAGTTTATTGGCTGCAAAACAATCGTTACAAAGTGGCGAAGATTTATCCGTAGTTTTACAGAATATTCGTGATACGCTGCAACAGGCTGGTTTTGAAATCGATTATGTCGAAGCCTACACGCCTCATTTACAGTCGGTACAACAATTTAATCAGGATATTATGTTGTTTGTAGCAGCGAAATTGGGGCAACCACGTTTAATCGATAATTTACTGGTCAAATATATTCCGAATTAAAAATAAGAGTGGCATCATCACAACATGAAAAAAATTGTATTGGTGACAGGGCGTTCAGGTTCTGGTAAAACCTCAACGTTACAAGTGCTTGAAGATCTTGGTTATTATACCATTGATAATCTGCCCATTTCGCTAGTTCCAGGTATCGTTGCAAAACTTGATCAGGACAATGCCATGGAATTATTGGCATTGGGTGTTGATATCCGTAGTTTACAAAATGATCAGATTTCTATCGATGAAGTACTGGATGAGTTACAACATTATGGCGTATTTGAAGTCATTTATCTTACTTCAAGGGAAGATGTTTTATTAGCACGTTATGCCTCATCTCGAAGACCACATCCTCTAGCCACAAAATATGATTCATTGACTGAATGTATTCGTGTTGAGGAGCAATTACTGTATCCAATTTATCGTCGTGCTACTTTAACTATTGATACCAGTAATAAAAATGTACATGATTTGCGTCATACCTTGTCAGTTAAACTAGGGCAAGGTGACAAACTGGTGGTGATTTTACAGTCTTTTGGCTTTAAACATGGTTTGCCTTTGGATACAGATTATGTCTTCGATCTCAGGCATCTGATAAATCCACACTGGATTAGTGAATTGCGGGCATATTCTGGACTAGATATTCCGGTACAGGAGTTTCTGGCTGCTGATGATATGGTCAATGATATGTATGAGGATATTGAGCAATTTTTACAAAAATGGTTGCCAGTATTTAGTCAGGGCCATCGTCAATTTATTACCATCTCCTTTGGTTGTACCGGCGGTCAGCACCGTTCGGTTTATTTTGTAGATAGACTTGCCAAAGCACTTCAGGCAAAATGGTCGGTGCAAGTTTTACATCGGGAAATGAAACACTGGTCATGATTGACACTACCGTAAACGTAATTAATAAACTAGGACTTCATGCACGTGCTTCAGGAAAATTGATTGAAGTTACCAGTCGCTATCGCTCCAGTATTCAACTCGGCAAAGGCAAGGAATTAATCGATGCCAAAAATATTATGTCACTTTTAATGCTCGGTGCTGGTAAAGGCACACAATTGCGCTTGGTGATTGAAGGATCTGATGAAGAAAAAGCCTGTGAGGCGATTCAGGCATTATTTAACGCTAAATTTTATGAGGCTGAATAATGGCTCGGCGTCCACGTTCTTATACCGAACAAGATTTTGAAGATTTACCAGAAGATGGCCGTATTAGTAAGGCTGAACAAAAACGTCATATACAGCGATTGGCTGCACTGGCTGAGCAACTTGCAGCATTACCCAAAAAACAACTTCAAAAATTGCCGGTTGATGAAAGACTCATTGATGCATTTTTAGAATTGGAAAATATAAGTTCTTTTGAAGCACGCCGCAGACAATTTCAGCGTATTGGTAAATTATTACGTAATGAAGACGAAACGGTACTATTGAGCTTTCTTGTGCCTAAACAAGGTGCTAAAAAACAGGCGCAACTAATGCGTTGGGTTGATCGGGTGATTGAGCAGGGCGATACAGCAATTCATGAGTTTTGTAAGCAATATCAAGCAGCTGAACGTCATACATTAAGACAGCATGTATTGCGTTATCAACGTGATGCACAAAACAATGCTGATGCTGAAAGCTTACAAATTTTACGCCAAAATATTATTAACTATGTCCAACAAGTTGCATTAATTTCTGAGTAAGCTACAAAGTATTTTTTAAACTGCGAAATTCTAGAAATTTCGCAGTATTGTTTATTCTGAATTGGATTAACGTAATGTATATTGGTCAATTGGCAGCACTGACAGGTGCAACACAAAAAGCTATCCGACATTATGAAGCATTAGGATTATTGCCGATCCCACAGCGTAAAGGTAATTATCGCATCTACGATCCAATACACGTACACTTAATCAAGATGATTCATCGTGCGAAGGCCGTGGGATTTAGTCTGGCTGAAATTACAGAGTTAGCACAGATTAAAGCGCAACAAAAACGTTTTCCTCTCGATCTTGCACAACAGCTTTTTCAACAAAAACACCAGCAAATCCGGCAACAACAAGAAAAATTGGCATTAATTGAAAAAAATTTGACAGCTTTAGAGTTAGAGCTTATAGATCTTTATAAAAAAGACAAAGACCTTGACTAACTTTATTGCCACAAAGGAAAAAATTTATTTGACTCTTACCTTAAGGGCAGGGTTTATAGTCAATGCCTTATTTATTTTTAGGTCAAAACAATGGATACATTGGCATTATTTAAAGGTTCAACAGCCCTAATTACAGGTGCATCTTCTGGTATTGGAATGGGGTTTGCCAGAATATTGGCAAGTTATGGTATTCATTTAGTAATTACAGCAAGATCAGAACAATCATTACAGCACTTAGCTGCCGAATTAAAAGCAAAATACGAGGTTGAGATTGATGTGTTGGTACTGGATTTAACGCTAGCTGGCGCAGCTCAAAAGCTATTTAACGATATTCAGCATTTAAATAAATCCATTGATATTCTGATAAATAATGCTGGTTTTGGTAAATGGGCAAATTTTTTGAATGAATCATTAGAAAGCTATCATGATATGTTGAATTTAAATATTCACGCACTTGTAGATTTAAGTTATTTATTTTTACCAGCAATGTTAGCAAGAAAGAAAGGAGTAGTGATTAATCTAGCTTCAACTGCTGCATTTCAGCCATTACCTTATATTGCGATTTATGCAGCGTCAAAATCTTTTGTATTGAATTTCACTGATGCGCTTGCTGGGGAGTATTCTGGTCAAGGAATAAAGTTCTTGGCTTTGTGCCCGGGAAATACAACCACAAATTTCGCTCAAACTGCCAATGCAGATACTACGGGGATGTCTGCATCA
Source organism: Acinetobacter qingfengensis (assembly GCF_008693185.1). Lineage (GTDB taxonomy): Bacteria > Pseudomonadota > Gammaproteobacteria > Pseudomonadales > Moraxellaceae > Acinetobacter > Acinetobacter qingfengensis. Next base: position 16,573 of record NZ_VXKN01000010.1, on the reverse strand, counting down.
ACAGTGCAAGAAGTTGTACAGGCTGCCATACAAGCACTTGATCAAAATAAATTATATTGTGTACCTGGAATAAATAATTATCTTACTGCACAACTATCAAGAATTTTACCAAGATCAATGATGGTTAAACTGACATCCAATATGTTGAAGAAGCGAGTAAAAGTATAAGCGGGTTGCTGAATATTGCAGGTTAATTTCTTTAGGGTATTCCCCTGCAATATTTTCAGTTCTTAATCACAAGTAGAATAAATTTATGATGAATTCTCAATAAAACATCTGGATGGAATTAAAACTTTGAGAAATGTATGAACAAGTGTAAAATGAAGCGCTTAAAATTAACCATGATTTGATATTCATTTATATATCAATCTCGCGGTGACATGCTCCGTAGTGTGGGGCATCACTCCTTAAGGATTACATTATGCCAGTTATCACATTGCCAAATGGCGATCAAAAAACTTTCGATCATCCAGTTTCCGTGATGGATGTTGCACAGAGTATAGGACCAGGTCTTGCAAAGAATACTGTTGCGGGACGTGTTAACGACAAGTTGGTAGATGCTTGTGACTTAATTACCGAAGATGCAACCTTACAAATTATCACGCCAAAAGATGACGAAGGTCTGGAGATTATTCGCCATTCCTGTGCACATCTGGTTGGGCATGCAGTAAAACAATTATTTCCTGAAGCAAAAATGGTGATTGGACCAGTTATTGAAGAAGGATTTTACTACGATATCTGGATGCCACGTCCATTTACTCTGGAAGATATGGCAAAGGTCGAAGAGCGTATGAAACAGCTCATTGATCAGGATTATGATGTCATCAAAAAAGTAACACCTCGAGATGAAGTCATTAAAGTATTTTCTGATCGTGGGGAAGAGTATAAATTACGTCTAGTTGAAGATATGCCTGATGAAAAAGCCATGGGTTTATATTATCATCAGGAATATATTGACATGTGCCGTGGTCCACACGTGCCAAATACCAAATTTTTAAAATCATTTAAATTGACAAAAATCTCTGGCGCATATTGGCGTGGAGATGCCAAAAATGAACAATTACAACGTATTTACGGCACTGCATGGGCAGATAAAAAGCAACTTGCAGCATATATCAAACGTATTGAAGAAGCTGAAAAACGTGATCATCGAAGAATTGGTAAAGCGCTGGATTTATTCCACATGCAAGAAGAAGCACCAGGAATGGTCTTCTGGCATCCAAATGGCTGGACAATTTATCAAGTACTAGAACAATACATGCGTAAAGTCCAGCAAGACAATGGTTATCAGGAAGTACGTACCCCACAAATTGTTGATTTTGTCCTTTGGGAAAAATCGGGACATGCTGCAAATTATGCAGAAAATATGTTTACTACACATTCTGAAAATCGTAACTACGCAGTTAAACCAATGAATTGTCCATGTCATGTACAGATTTTTAATCAAGGATTAAAATCTTACCGTGATTTACCGATTCGTTTAGCAGAATTTGGTTCCTGTCATCGTAATGAACCATCAGGTTCTTTGCATGGGATTATGCGTGTACGTGGTTTTACTCAAGATGATGCACATATTTTCTGTACCAAGGAACAAATTGGACAAGAAGTTGCAGATTTTATTAAATTAACTTTAGATGTTTATAAAGATTTTGGCTTTGAAGATGTTCAGATGAAACTTTCTACACGTCCAGAAAAACGTGTAGGTTCAGACGACCTATGGGATCTTGCCGAGAAATCACTGGCAGATGCACTGGATGCAGCTGGTCTTTCATGGGAATTACAACCGGGTGAAGGTGCTTTCTACGGTCCGAAAATCGAGTTCTCCCTCAAAGACTGCCTAGGTCGGGTATGGCAATGTGGTACAATTCAATGTGATTTTAATTTGCCACAACGTTTGGATGCTTCTTTTGTCACAGAAGACAATGACCGTGATCAACCTGTGATGCTACATAGAGCGATTCTTGGAAGCTTTGAACGATTTATTGGTATACTTATTGAACATTATGCTGGATTCATGCCACCATGGCTTTCTCCAGTGCAAGCATGTGTCATGAACATTACCGATGCTCAGGCAGATGCGTGCAAAAATGTTGTAGACAAGTTAAATGCACATGGTCTTCGTAGCATTTCCGACTTGAGAAATGAGAAAATCGGTTTTAAAATCCGTGAGCGCACATTAGAGCGAATTCCTTATTTACTGGTTCTAGGTGACCGTGAAGTGGAAGAAGGAACAGTAAATGTGCGTACACGTACAGGAAAAAATTTGGGTACCATGTCAATTGAAGCCTTCATTGATCTGGTAAAAACAGCCGTCGCCGAGCGTGGCCGGTATATAGTGGAGTAATAGCAATTAAACAGCCTGACCGTAACCAACCACAAGGTGCTAAAAGTAACCGTCCTGCAATCAATGATGAAATTCGTGCAAAAGAAGTGCGTCTGGTTGCAGCAGATGGAGAACAAAAAGGAATTGTTTCTTTAAGTGAAGCATTGCAAGCTGCCGAAGATGCAGAACTTGATCTTGTAGAAATTGTGGCCAATGCCGAGCCACCAGTCTGCAAGATTATGGATTACAACAAGCATTTGTTTGACTTAAAACAAAAGCAAAAAGATGCTAAAAAGAAACAGCATCAGGTACAAGTGAAAGAAATCAAACTACGTCCGGGAACAGACGTAGGTGATTATAACGTGAAGTTACGCGCTATTCTTCGATTCCTTGAAGATGGCAATAAGGTCAAGATTACTTTACGTTTCCGTGGTCGTGAAATGGCGCACCAACAGCTAGGTCTTGTCCAGCTACAAAAAATTGAAACCGATGTTGCGGAATTTGGTGTAGTTGAACAACCACCTAAAATGGAAGGGCGTCAAATGGGCATGTTGCTTGGTCCGAAAAAGAAAAAATAGTTCTCGGGCTGAACGAAAACGCTGCAATTATGCAGCGTTTTTTAATTTGTTTTTAATCAAATCCTTGCAACAGATAATTCTTAGCAATATACGATAGAATCACCAAGCGAGTTTGTAATATTCAAATCACCACTTGTGGTATTATTTGTATAAAATTATTGTAAAAATTAAAAATATTAAATTAAATCAAAAGCTTTAATCGACTACAAAATAATCTTGCATGTACAAAATATGCCATGTTAATTTAAATTATAAATTTTAGGATAGAATGGGAAAGAAAATGATTGATCTCTATTACTGGGGAACTCCGAATGGACATAAAATTTCAATTGCTTTGGAAGAAATGGAATTGGAATACCGTATTTTTGCTATTAATATTTTAAAGGATGAACAATTCGCCCCCGAGTTCTTAAAAATTTCACCAAATAATAAAATTCCAGCTATCGTTGATTATGACAGTGCAGATGGGCATCCTATTTCTGTATTTGAATCGGGTGCAATCTTACAATATTTAGGTCGAAAAACTGGTAAATATTACCCTCAACAAGAACGGCAGCGAGTTACAGTTGAAGAATGGCTGATGTGGCAAATGGGGGGACTTGGGCCAATGTTAGGGCAAAATCATCATTTTAGTAAGTTTGCACCAGAACGTATCGAATACGCTACCAAGCGTTATCAACAGGAAACTTTAAGACTTTATGGAGTGCTGAATCGCCGTTTGTCTGATCGAGATTATGTTGGAGATGAATACTCAATTGCTGATATGGCAATTTTGCCATGGCTTTTACGTCATGAATGGCAAGCAGTGGATTTAAATGATTTTTCTTATGTCAAAATGTATATTGATAATTTATTGACAAGACCAGCAATCAAAAAAGCATTGGCAATAACCGTATAATTTGCTTGTAAGAAATTCTTTTGACGATTTAGTCAGAAGAATTTAAAAATATTTTTTATAAAAATAATTAAGTTAAATTCGCAAATAGAGATGTTTCTATAAAAATGAAAATGATTCCCACGGTGTTTTTAGATATTTTTATAACATGTATTGAAATTGTTAGATTGTGAATGAATATTGCATAAATATGAAAGATTATTAGAATACATGTAAATAATTATTGTTTATATTTTTAAATGAATCCTATTATGTATTTTAATAAATCCGCTTTATCCACTCTCCTGTCAATCTCCACAATATTGTACTTAAACTACGCATTTGCTGAAGAAGGTAATTTGTCTATACAGCAAAACAATGTGGCAGTATTACCAACATTGCAAATCGAAGCAATGGATGATGGAGATCCAGTAAAAACTTACGTTGATTATAAACAGGCCAACGTAGCTCGTAATGGATTAGATAAAAAAGATATTCCACAAACTATTGATACAATTGATGTTTCTAAATATAAAATTTATGGTACCAATGATTTAAGCATCATGTTGCAAGGAACACCGGGAATATCAACTAGCTATGATGCAGAAGGAGATGGTATCAGTATTCGTGGCTTTAATGCAGATGCCGGGGATATTTATCGGGATGGTATTCGTGATAGTGGAAAAATTCGTCGTAGTACTGCAAATATAGAACGCATTGAAATTCTAAAAGGGCCTGCTTCAGTGTTATATGGACGTAATGCTGGTGGTGGTGTGATTAATATGGTTAGCAAAGCTGCAAACTTTAATTCCAGAAGTTCTATAGGGACTTTCATTGGTTCATATAATAATTATGGCACAACATTGGACCTTAATCAGATTATTCATCCAAATGTTGCTATTCGTCTAGCTGGTGAATATAGCGATACAGAAAGTTTTAGGCGCGGGATTGATCAGAATCAAACCATGTTATCTCCAAGTATTAGTTTTCAAAATGATGATGAATCACTCTTATGGACTGTGCAATATACTTATGATGCACTTGATCGGGTTACTGATCGTGGAGCATATTATTATAATCTGCCCGATGATGTTCCTACGGATCTTGGTTTTGCACAATCCGGAGATTACATCAAAGATGAATTACAAATGATACGTAGTGATTTAAAGTATCAATTTTTGCCAGAATGGAATTTTCATTGGGGATTAAATTATCTTCAGGCTGATCAGGACTATGATAATTTCTTTGGTGGTAGTTATTGTATAACCGATACTACCAAGCGTAATTGTAAAGCAGGTTATGTATTACAAAATTATAAATGGCAACAAGCAACGAATAAAACCTTTATCAATACCTTTGATATTTCAGGAACATTTAATACAGGCGACATCAAGCATCAAATACTGTTGGGTGCAGATATTACACGTGAAGTTCGTAATATTAGATTTGGAAGTTTTTCGGATACCAGTACTTCCGGACCAAAAGGTTATGTGAATCCTTATAACTATTCAGATCGATTTTTTGTGGGTTCCCGCCTAGATACTGTTACATCTCACAATGATCATGAAGCTAATGGATTGGGTGTTTTTCTACAGGATTTAATCATGTTAACGCCAGAAATCAAACTTATGTTGGGCTTGCGTTATGATGCTTATGATTTTAAATCGTTAAATCAATTATCTTTGCTTAGACTTAAGAACAATGATGAAAGCCTTAGCCCCAATATTGGTATTGTTTGGCAACCAACAGAAAATCATAGCTTTTATGCCTCCTATAATAAAAGCTTTGCACCTTATGGCGGTCGAGGGTATATAGAGATTGATTCAACCGAAAGTACTGAACCTGAATACAATCAGCAATATGAAATTGGATTAAAAAGTGATTGGTTTAACCAACAGTTAAATACACAATTAGCAATATATCATATTGAAAAAAATAACATTCGTTATCAACCAGATTCAGTAAATTATCCTGACGTTTGGGCAATTGCCGGACAACATAAATCACAAGGTATTGAATTTAGTTTTATTGGACAATTGCTTCATAACTTATACCTCCGTGGTGGATATGGCTATACTGATGCAAAAGTTAGCAAAGATTTGCAAACGCCAACTAATGTAGGAAATCGTTTAAGTCTAAGCTCAAAGAATACAGGCAATCTATTTATACGCTATTTACCTACAAATAATATTTATACTGAAATAGGTGTGACCTATGTCGGCTCTTTTTATAATAATGTACGTAATGTTTATAAAATTGATAGTTTTCATCGTGTAGATGCAGCAATTGGCTATAAAAATGAGCAATGGGGTGCAACTTTTGCAGTGAATAACTTAACAGATGAAAAATACTGGCGTTTTTCTTCAATGCCTGGAACACCACGTAATTATTTATTTCGTGTAAATTATTTTTTTTAATCATTGAGATTATCCTCATCATTAGTTTTTGAAGATGTTATGGGAACTTATATGTAATGTTATATTTAAGATTTTGATTTTTAAATCATAAATTTAAATTGGGGAAATATTGATATTTACATTTTCCCTTCATTTTTTAATTTAAATGTATTTCTAGTGTTAAATTATGAATAAATATTGAATAAATGTAAAAAAATATTAAAATACTCGCAAACAATTATCGTTTACTTATTGAAATAGGCTTTATTATGATTTACCAAAGGACGACATTATCCTTAATGCTAACAGTGGCTACAATGCTGCATTTGAATCATGCATCTGCAGAAACGAATGTATCGACACAGCAAAGTAATGTGGCAGTACTACCAACACTACAGATTGAAGCTATGGATGATGGAGATCCAGTAAAAACTTATGTTGATTATAAACAAGCCAATGTGACACGCAATGGATTGGATAAAAAGGATATTCCACAAACCGTTGATACAATTGATGTTTCTAAATATAAGCTTTATGGTGCCAACGATTTAAGTATTATGTTACAAGGTACCCCAGGTGTGACCACAGCGTACGATATGCGTGGTGATGGTATTACACTCCGAGGTTTTAGTGCAGATAATGGTGATATTTACCGAAATGGTGTACGTGAAAGTGGACAATATCGACGTAGTACAGCAAATGTTGAACGAATTGAAATTTTAAAAGGACCTGCTTCTGTACTTTATGGTAGAAGTCAGGGCGGTGGCGTAATTAATTTGGTTACAAAAACTGCCAATTTTGAATCTCGTAGTAATATTGGTGCCTATGTTGGTTCATATGACAATGTGGGTGGAACAATTGATCTCAATAAAGTTGTGACTGATAATTGGGCGATTCGTTTGGTTGGCGAAAAATTTGATACCAACAGTTTTCGTTCAGGCATCGGTACAAAGCAGAATTCAATTTCCCCAAGTGTGACTTATCGTAGTGATGATGAAAAGTTAACATGGACGGCAGAAGCCACTTACGACAAAATGGAACGTGTTCCGGATCGTGGACCAAATTATTCTGTATTATTGCAAACAGGTTATCCCATTAATATTAAACAAGGATATGCTCAAAATGGCGATATTGTTACTGATGAAACTAAATCTGCACGTTTAGATCTTAAATATGAATTTCTGCCAGACTGGAAATTCCATTGGGGGCTGAGTTATAGGAATTCTTTCCAAAATTTTGATCATTTCTATCTAGGTTCTTATTGTTCATCGACCAGTGCAGCATGTGCTGGTCATATTGGGCAGATTTCACAAGTTTATTATTGGCAAGAAACGGAAACGTCAACATTGACGAATACATGGGATATTGCTGGTGAGTTTAATACAGGAGCAATTAAACATAATGTTATGATCGGAACGGATTGGACGAAAGAAGAGCGAAATCCGAAACTTGCAAATCAATATGTGGGAAGTAATGGTACAACTTTAACCTCAATCTATGGTTGGTATGATCCGGCAACCGGTAAGCTCAGTAATACACGTAATGGTGGTACTTTATCTACTCGAAGTTATAGTGAGATTGAAGCAACTTCTTTAGGTATATTTATTCAGGATTTAATCAGCCTTACTCCTGAATTTAAACTTATGTTGGGTGGTCGATATGATACTTATGACATGAGTTCGCATCAAACTCGAAATGCCAATAAAGATGTCGATGTATATGGTTCATATGATGGAGAATCATTCAGTCCTAATGCCGGTATCGTTTGGCAGCCTACAGCAACCCAGTCATTTTACGCTTCCTATAGTAAAAGTTTTTCTCCCTATGGTGGTCGAGGTTGGATCAGTGTAATTGATGAAACCGCGGAAGATTTAAAACCTGAAAATAATACGCAATATGAGATTGGAGTAAAAAGTGATTGGTTTGACAATCGTTTAAATACACAGTTATCAGCATATCAAATTAAGAAAGATAATATGCGTGGGCGTGCTATTGAAGATGATGATAGTTCACCAATTATTAATATTGGTGAAAGAGAGTCAAAAGGTATAGAGTTTAGCTTTATCGGTAAAGCAACGGATAATGTATTTATTCGTGGGGGCTACGGTTATACTGATACAGAAATCACAAAAAATATTCGTACGCCTGCGAATGAGGGAAATCGATTCTCAAATTCTGCAAAAAATACTGGTAATTTATTTATTCGTTATTTACCTACAGACAGAATCTATGGTGAGATTGGTGCAACTTATGTTGGTTCTTTCTATACATCCGATGCAAATACCACCAAAATTGATGGATGGACGCGATTAGATGCTGCAATTGGTTATAAGGATGATCATTGGGGTGCAACATTTGCAGTGAATAATTTAACAAATAAAGAATATTGGCGTACTTCATCTATGCCAGGCACACCACGTAATTATCTATTCCGTTTAAATTACTATTTTGATTAAAACAAGGATGAGTCTAAAAAATACTTCACTGCATTTGTGGTGAGGTATTTTCATTTGATTATTTTTTCTATAGAATATTCCATCCCTTACCTGCAGGTCGTATTGCATGGTGCAAACGTGCCGAACAGGTGCTTAAAGAGGTTGTTATGGCAGTTAAATTAAAAACTCGCCGTGGTGCAGCTAAACGCTTTAAAGCGACTGCGAACGGTTTTAAACGCAAGCAAGCATTCAAACGTCACATCCTGACCAAAAAATCTGCTAAACGTATTCGTCAATTACGCGGCTGTGTAATGGTTCATGTTTCTGACATGGAATCAGTTCGTCGTATGTGCCCATACATCTAAGGAGATTTTAAATGGCTCGTGTAAAACGTGGTGTAGTGGCTCATCGTCGTCACAAAAAAATTCTTGCTCGTGCAAAAGGTTACTATGGTGCTCGCTCACGTGTTTATCGTGTAGCATTCCAGGCAGTGATCAAAGCTGGTCAATATGCATATCGTGACCGTCGTCAGAAAAAACGTCAATTCCGTGCTTTATGGATTGCTCGTATCAATGCTGGCGCTCGTCAAAATGGTTTGTCTTACAGCCGCTTTATCTCTGGCTTGAAAAAGGCTCAGGTGATCATCGACCGTCGTGTACTGGCTGACATCGCTTATCATGACGTAGTAGCATTTGCTGCATTGGCTGAAAAAGCAAAATCTGCATTGGCTGCTTAAGTCAGATGGTATTGAAAAAGACTGCATTTGCGGTCTTTTTTCATTTTTACTATTGTAGATTCATTTAAAAGATTCTTTTTTCGTCATGATGATGAGGTAGTTGTTCAATACTTTTTTGTAATTTAGTCGCAATTTCCATATAACTTTCATACGCTGCGTCTTTGGCAATTACACTGGGTTTGCCTTGATCTGCATTTTCCCGAATAGAAGCATTTAAAGGCAAGCGTCCAAGTAAAGGAATATGGTAAATTTCAGACAGTTTATCACCACCACCTACACCAAAAATCTGTTCTTCAAAACCACAGTTAGAGCAAATATGTGTAGACATATTTTCTACTACACCCAAAATTTTAATATTTACTTTATTAAATAATTCAATACCTTTTTGTGCATCAAGTAAGGCAACATTTTGTGGTGTTGTAACGATAACTGCTCCAGATACAGGGATTCGTTGTGCCAGTGTCAGTTGAATATCTCCAGTGCCTGGTGGCATGTCGATCAATAAGACATCAAGTACAGGCCATTGGGTCTGATTAAATAACTGCATGAGTGCGCCCGTTGCTTTGGGACCACGCCAAGCAACAGGTATCCGACCATCTCCGGTTAAATGACCAATAGAAAGTACAGGCATGCCGTATGCTGCGATTGGTATAAATTGTTCATTTTCAATTAAGGGGCTTTGGCCTTCATTTCCTAACATGGTCGGGATACTTGGTCCATAAATATCGGCATCAAGAACACCTACTTTTAGCCCTAACTCACGTAAAGCAAGTGCCAGATTTACAGTTGTTGTTGATTTTCCGACACCACCTTTACCTGAAGCAACAACAATTACATGCTGTATATGTGGATGAGGCTTAATTTGGGTTTGGGTAGGTGCAGCTTTTTTTATAGGTGCTTCTTCCTGTTGTGGCTGATATTGTTGTTTTGCCTGCTCTAATGTCTGATTTTCTACGGCATTAACTGTCGGTGGAATGCTTGTATTTTGCGGCTTCTTCTTTTGTACAACATGTAAATTTAAGGTCTTTACCCCAGCTTGTGCCAGTTTTGCACTTAATTCATCATGTAATTGTTGTAAATGATCAATTTCGTTTTCATAAACAAAAATAGATAATTGTAAATTATCTTGTTCGATATTCAGTTGAGTAATTCGATCTTTCAATATTGCCTGAGAGACAGGAATTGAAAACTGTTCCAGACATGATTGAATTTTCTCCTCATTGATTTCCTGTGCAGGGGAAAATTTGGCTTTTAAGGAAGAAAACCAGGACATGAATTGGCTCCAATGAATAAAAGGGGATTTTGTTGTAGTGTAACGTTATTGTGAAGGCAGGTTAAGTGCAAGTGTTTAAATAATTACGATATCACAATGCACAGGTATTGGTTTATCCTATTTTATGGTAATTGAATTTATACCTAATAATTTATGTGTCTTAATCTTACCTTCCTAAGGTTGAAGCGTTTGATTGTAGGACAACATCACTGTATTGTAATGTTGAAAAGTAAAACTTAATGTTGTGGTTAGTCATAATATGAACAAAAAAAATATGATGTGCTTTGTGGGATTAGTCTCATTATATAGTGGACTTATTTGCTCTGCTTATGCGGATGATCAACCTCCGGTCCAGTTATCTAAATCACTGGAAGCTATTATTGATGATAATAAAATGGTGATATCTGAATATAGCGTTACATTAACGCTTAAACCTGATGTAGCCACACAGACAATACAAGTTATATTTCCAGATGATGCAAAATTGCCTACGTTACTTAAAAATCATGTGCGAAGATTGGCACAGCAAACACCTCTATCCCATTTTCCAACACAGCAAGTAAATGCTAATTCTGAAACACAACAGGGAACATCACAAAATACAGTGCAGACAAATAAAATAGAACCTAAACAAGAAACAAAATTTTATCCTGTTTATCAAAAAACCTTTGAATTTTTACCTATAGGCAAAGCGGTTGCTAAAGTTATTCGACCAAGAATAAATCATTCAACTTGTAAATGGCTGCAACAAAAAAATGTACCGATGAATGGTCATAACCTTCAGGTCATTTATTCTTTCCAGATTAATCAACAAGGTAAGCTTAATCCTCGTATTGTTACTCCCGCCTTAACTGACCAGGCTGCATATTCCAGAGTAATTAGAATATTGAATATAAGATCGTCAGGATTAAAAGTATTTAATTTAAGTACAGGGCAGTATGAAGCGGTAAGTTTAGTTCAACCTGTAGCAATAGAATGTCCTGTAATGAATCAAGATCGTAACTCAAACTAAAAGGTAACATAATTATCAGATGACTTAACAACATCTTATTATTTTGATCCACGAAGATATTTTAGATCAGGAATAAAGAGAATTCATGAATTGATACATGCAACGGACATGTAACTCATGTAAAATCAAGACGTCAAAAATAGTGAAAGAGAGAAATATGTCTGCACGCAAAATCTTGGTCACCAATGCTCTTCCTTATGCTAATGGCCCAATTCACATGGGTCATTTGCTTGGTTATATTCAGGCAGATATCTGGGTACGGGCCATGCGGGCAATGGGACATGATGTGATTTATGTCTGTGCAGACGATGCTCACGGTACTGCAATCATGCTTCGTGCAGAAGCCAATGGCATTACACCTGAACAGCAAATTGCCAATGTACAACAAGAACATGAGCGTGATTTTGCTGGATTTGGGATCAGTTTTGATCATTATGATTCAACACATAGCACAACCAATAAAGCTCGTTCCGAGTATATCTACCTAAAAAACCGTCAAGCTGGTCATATCGCTGTCAGACCTGTACATCAATTATTTGATCCAGAGAAACAAATGTTCTTGTCTGATCGTTTTATTAAAGGTACTTGTCCAAAATGTAAAGCGGATGATCAATATGGTGATAGTTGTGAAGTGTGTGGAACCACATATAATGCAACTGAGCTGTTAAATCCGCATTCTACTCTAAGTGGCGCAACACCAGTTGAAAAATCGTCAGATCATTACTTCTTTAAGTTACCAAATTTTACTGAATATTTGCAAAAATGGACACGAGATCAAGGTCGTTTACCAGTTTCTATTGCCAATAAGTTAGATGAATGGTTTGAGGCGGGTTTAGCTGATTGGGATATTTCTCGTGATGCACCGTATTTTGGTTTTGAAATACCAGATGCGCCAAATAAATATTTTTATGTTTGGGTCGATGCACCTATTGGTTATATGTCGAGTTTTGAAAACTATATCCAAACCAAACGTCCTGAATTAAACTTTGATGATTATTGGAAAAAAGACAGTAGTCACGAAATTTATCATTTTATTGGTAAAGATATTGTCTATTTTCATGCACTGTTTTGGCCGGCAATGCTGGCAGGTGCAGGCTATCGTACCCCGACAGGTTTATTTGTGAATGGCTTCTTGACCGTAAATGGCCAGAAAATGTCAAAGTCACGTGGTACATTCATTAAGGCAGAAACGTATTTACAACATTTAAATCCAGAATATCTACGTTATTACTTTGCTTCAAAATTATCCGATAAAGTTGAGGATTCCGATTTGAATCTGGATGACTTTATTCAAAAAGTAAATTCCGATCTTGTTGGTAAAGTTGTAAATATTGCCAGTCGTTGCGCCAAATTTATTAACACCAAATTTGATCATCAATTATCTGCACAATGTGCCGAAGCTGAACTCGTAAAAAGTTTTATTGATGCAGGCGATTCGATTGCCAGCGCTTATGAAGATCGTGAGTTTAGTGCTGCAATTCGAGAAATTATGTCCCTCGCAGATAAAGCCAATCAGTATATTGACGAGAAAAAACCATGGGCATTGGCTAAACAAGAGGGTACAGAGCAACAAGTGCATGAAGTGTGCTCAGTAGGAATTAATTTATTCCGTCAATTGGTCATCTACTTATCACCTGTATTACCAAAATTAGCCAATGAAGTACAAGCATTTTTACAACTGGAAAAATTTGATTTTGCATCCCGTAAAACAATTTTACTCAATCATGAGATTGCACAATTTCAACCATTAATGCAACGTGTTGATAAAAAAGCAGTTGATGCAATGGTCGAAGCCTCCAAAGATTCTTTAGCTGCGCCTGTCGCTGTACCAGTAAAAGCCGCAAAGAAAAAGGAAAAAGCTGTTGAAAAACCAACCTCGACAATCGAATCAGACGTTATCAGTATTGATGATGTCCTAAAAGTAGATTTGCGTGTGGCGCAAGTGCTGGATGCCAATATCGTTGAAGGTTCAGATAAATTATTGCAATTGACTCTGGATGCAGGTGAAGCTGAACCACGTAATGTATTTAGTGGCATTCGTAGCCAATATTCACCAGAAGATTTAAAAGGTAAACTGGTGGTTTTGGTTGCTAATCTTGCTCCGCGTAAAATGAGATTTGGGATCTCAAATGGTATGGTTCTATGTGCTGGAAACGATGAAAGATTATCTATTATTTCACCTGAAAGTGGTGCAAAACCTGGTGATAAGGTGTCTTGATTGAAATGGGAAAAGTAGTATTTAAGATTTACTACTTTTCCCTTGCTTCAATGCTTTACATAATTTGAATTAGCATTTTTGAATCATTTTCATGATTTGCCATATTGATAATAAAAGACTCTGGAATATTTAGAATTAATTTGTTGTGTTGTGATTAGACAGATAGCATTTTATTTATGAAATTATAATAATTTAATCAATCACTTAATTATACTAAATTTAAAGAAATTTATATTAAAAATAAAATATCTATTGTTAAATTTTAAAATAGAGATACTACAATATATGTGCATAAATAAGAAAATTTATAAAAATAATTGTAAAAAACTTATGAAAAAAGCACAATCTTGCCTTAATATTACGCTTTTTCAAAATTTACAATTATCATGTCTACATTGCGTTTTACGGATATTATTGCATTGGGCTTCATGACCTTTGCTTTATTTATCGGTGCCGGCAATATTATTTTTCCTCCTATTGTTGCTCAACAAGCCGGGGAAAATGTATGGATTGCTGCACTTGGTTTTTTGATTACAGGTGTAGGTTTGCCTGTAATTACAATTATGGCATTATCAAAAACTAAAGGTTCTATTGAGATTTTAAGTTCTCCTTTAGGGAAATATGCCAGTTTATTGCTTACGGTTATTTGTTATTTATCAGTTGGCCCACTATTTGCCACGCCAAGAACCGCAACGGTATCTTATGAAATTGGTATGTCCTCGTATTTTACCAATAAAGATCAAGGGTTATGGATCTATAGTGCTTTGTATTTTTTTGCGGTGATGATCGTTTCACTATATCCCAATAAACTTTTGGATACGGTAGGCTATGTTCTGGCTCCATTAAAAATTATTGCACTTGCTATTCTTGGCATTACTGCATTTGTAATTCCGGCAGGGACAATTGCACCACCGATTAAAAACTATGTTGACCATCCTTTCTCTGAAGGTTTCGTGAATGGATACCTTACCATGGACACCCTAGGCGCCTTGGTTTTTGGGATTGTCATTATTCAAGCCATTTATTCTCGTGGAATCACGGAAACCAGACAAGTGACGAAATATGCTGTAATTGCAGGAATTATGGCCGGAGTAGGATTAACTTTTGTATATCTCAGTCTATTTAAATTAGGTCTTGGTAGCCATGATATTGTGCCGAATGCAGAAAATGGTGCCATTATTCTGCATGCCTATGTACAACATGCTTATGGTGATCTTGGCGCATTATTTTTAACAGTATTAATTTGTCTTGCCTGTATGGTAACTGCTGTTGGTTTAACCTGTGCTTGTGCTGAATATTTTCATGAATTAACAAAACTATCTTATAAATTACTGGTATTTATCTTGGTGGGATCAGCTTTTATTGTGTCAAATCTAGGCTTGACTAAACTAATTGCTGTTTCAGTACCTGTATTGACAGCTATTTATCCACCTGCGATTGTAGTGATTGTACTTAGTTTTTTATGGAAATATTTAAATCAACCCTCTCATGTTATTGCGCCTGTCACGGCAATTGCCCTTATTTTTGGAATTATAGATGGATTAAAAGTTGCGGGTTTCTCGGATAAGCTGCCACAAGTTTTACAAAACTTACCTCTTAATCAGGAAAATCTTGCTTGGTTGATGCCCTCATTAATCATATTCGTTATATGTTTTATGATTGATAAATCTAGAAAAATAGCATAATAAAATGTAGAAGCCGATGTAGCATAATATTTCAACTACATCGGCCATTTTAAAATTTCTCAGCA
The DNA here is from genome assembly GCF_008693185.1 of Acinetobacter qingfengensis. Classification (GTDB taxonomy): domain Bacteria; phylum Pseudomonadota; class Gammaproteobacteria; order Pseudomonadales; family Moraxellaceae; genus Acinetobacter; species Acinetobacter qingfengensis. Next base: position 978 of record NZ_VXKN01000010.1, on the reverse strand, counting down.
ATTAAAAAAATTACATCACTAGAAAAACTACCATCTTCTTGAATCTCAAAATAGTTTTTTACAATATCAGCAGATTGAGATTGCAAAAAACGAATTGTTTCAATTTGAGTGGGTGTTGTTTGCATACGGATTACCCAAGCATGAAAATTCAAAATAATTCTCTGTTTTTCAATGGTTTTAATTTGAAAATTAGAATATTCCAACATTCGTAACCATTCACTCAAACTATAGTTTCGAACATGACTTGGATCACGAATAAGCTCAATAGATTGCAAAAAAGTATCTAAAATGGGCATATCTGATCCTAGAATATCAACCAAAATAAATATCCCATTAGGTTTTAAAACTCTCCAGGCCTCATTCAGCGCACACTCAACATGTTGCCAATGATGTGCAGAGTACCGCGTTACTACAACATCAAAAATTTGATCTTTAAAAGGTAGTTGCTCAGCACAACCTTGCTGAATATCAATATTAACTAATTTCCTTGTCTTTGCCGTAGCTTCTACCGTATTTAACATTTCTTGAGATAAATCATAAGCAATTACCGATTTTACAAAAGGTGCCAGATGATAACTAACATGTCCACCACCACAACCCAAATCCAACACGACAGGATCAGAAATAGTAGAAACTTGCTTAATCACTTTCTCAAACTCTATACCTTGGGAATGTACCTGACTATTTAAATAAGATCTGGATTTATTGGCATATTGCTTTTGATTAATATCGTGCTGGGAAATCATTTTAAACTATCCTAAAAATTGAAAAATTAGCGTAAATCAAAAAATAAATAATTAAAAATGACAAATAATTTAAATATTAATAAAATAAAGTTATGTTTTTGCGAGAATAGCTCAATTTTCACGCACTCAAGAAGAAAAATTAGAAAAAAGGGTTTTGGGGTATTGCAAAGGTATGGGGATAGTGTAGAATGCACATCCATCGGCGGTGATGCAGATAAAAACTTGTTGAAAA
>NZ_VXKN01000009.1 GCF_008693185.1 Acinetobacter qingfengensis | reverse complement strand
TCACCGCCGATGGATGTGCATTCTACACTATCCCCATACCTTTGCAATACCCCAAAACCCTTTTTTTCTCCTTTCGTTCGTTTATTCAGCATTTCTACCCTATTTTTATTATTGTTGTTTGTTTTTTAAGCCTTACATGCTGTATTAAATGCATTATAAAGTTATCTTGCTATTTTACTTTTTGCTTTATGAATAAAGATTGTTATTATCTTGCAAGGTATCCGCATTTATTAGGTGTATATAATGTATAAGTTTCCATTGCAGGTCATTTTTTTTGGTGCTATTGGTTTAGCTAACTTTGCGATGGCTGATGATGGTATTCAATCTTCAGTAAATGCTGATGCAACCGTTCCAGATGATAATTCCTTAAATAATGATGTTGATGATATCTATAGTTTAAATGCGTTAAAAAAAATTCATTTTAATCAGTTAAAGATTGATGCTAAAGCAAATCAACCAGAACATATTAAGGACCCTCTACAACCTATCAATAGAAAAATCTATGTATTTAATAATTATTTGGATACTTATATTGCACGTCCAATTGCATTGCAATATGTAAAAGTTATTCCAGAAGATATTCGTGGTACTTACGGAAACTTTAGAACAAATATGCGTGAGCCATGGAATGCTGTTAATCAAACCTTGCAGGGAAAACCTAAAACTTCACTAAAAAGTTTGGGACGCTTTACTCTCAATATATTAACCAGTCTTGGATTTGCTGATGTCGCACGTCGTAAACATCTTGAAAATGAAGCCACAGATTTTGGTATTACTCTGGGTGTATGGGGACTACCTTCCGGTCCATATTTAATGCTTCCTATATTAGGACCAAGCACATTTAGAGATGGTGTGGGTACTGCTGTAGACAGTTTTGGTCGTACACAAAGTTATATTATTGATGACGATAAATTATATTGGTCTGTTCGTGGCATTGATTTGGTTGACTCAAGAAGTAAATTGCTTGATGTTGATTCATTGTTACAAGGTGATCAATATGCTGTGATTCGGGATGCTTATTTGCAACAACGTGCATATGCTGTAACTGACGCACGTGGTGAAGATGTTTCTGCTGATCTATTTTCGGGTGAGGATAATTCATCTGATTTTATAGACGAACAAGATCAGCCCAATGAAGTGCAATAATGCTTTCTAATGTGAGATCTTAAATTCATTATGTATTTTATTTATCCTTCACGAGTTTTACGCCAACTGGATCGTGCTTTAGCTTTATTTGCAGATCTTGAATGGGTAAAACTCACCCAAATTGATCAGTGTGATCAGAATAGAATTTATATTGCTGATGTTCATGATTTTCTGGCACAAAGCTGGGAATGTCCAACTGTCGTAATTGCATGTGAAAGTGAAGGATCAGCTTTAAGTCAGGCTTGGCAAAAAGGAGCTTTAGCAGGTTGGATTTGGGAGGATTTACCCGAACAGCCTTATGAAGAATTACAAAAAATTGAAGCACAATATAAACGCAATCAAGATAGTCGCGATCTACCTGCTGCTGCTGAGTTACAGCATTGCTTGTTACCGAAACCCATTGATTTGAAAAACTATCAATTAAAAACACTTTTCAAACCTTCAGCTTACTTATCAGGTGATTGGTATGACTATTGGTGGGTAGATAGTGAACATTTACTGTTTTATTTGGCAGATGTTTCTGGTCATGGGGTGACCAGTAGCTTATTGACTTCATGGATGGCCGCATTTCATAAACGTGCCCATTCTCCACGTTATTTGATTGAAAAATTAAATAGTATGCTGATTAAAGAAAATATCGAAAAACATATTACCATGATTGCTGGTATGCTTAATGTGAAAGCAAATACTGTAACCTGTTGCAATGCAGGACATTTCCCACCATTAACGATTTTACATCCAGATCAAGAACCTCAAATTGTTAATTCGAATAGTTTTCCATTAGGATTAACAGATGATATTCAGGTAGAAGAATTCTATTTTGATTTACCGAAAAATAGTCATTTGATTATCTGTTCTGATGGTGCGTTGGAGCCATTTCAGGGAGGATTAAATGAGCAGTTTACACAGTTAATTGATCGTTTAAAACAGAGTCAGTTCCATACCCCTGAACATGTCAATGATGATATCGCAATCTTTAGTTTAAAGAGAATAATCTAATTCTGTATACAATATATTCAAAACTAAATCTTCAAGAAATGTTTCAAAGTCATAGAAATATTTTTATTTAATCATAAAGGTAAAAACTCGGATTTATTATATTTCATTAAGTTATGATAGTTTTTGCCAATCTGTTTTGGTGTTAACTCATAACCGAACATCAGGTTTTTACAATTCCACTACTTCTTGCAGAGCAAGTTTTGCTATGTGATAATGGCAAAATGTCTTCTAAAAATGGCATTTCTATGTCGACAGGTCGTATCGAATATGCAAGCCTAAATGGTACTTATATCTTTAAAATTATTGGAGAAGTCCGTGCCCAAGCTTGTATTAGTTTAGATAATTTACTTAACAAAATTGATCAAAGCTCTCAAGTTATTGGCGCTATCGTTGATTTGACTGAAACCACGTTTATTGATAGTACTGTGTTAGGCATGCTCGCTAAACTCGGATTAAAGTTGAAACAAAATCATAATATTCAGGCAGTCATTCTTTCGACTAATCCGGATATTACGACGCTAGCCCATAGTATGGGACTGGCTCAGGTTTTTGTGATTTTAAATTATTGTACTGATCCTAAAGTTTGTACACAGACTTTAGCCGATAATAATATTACGCATTCTGAGATGTTGAATACGGTGCTTGATGCACATCGTACATTAATGCAGCTCAATGAAAACAATCAAAATATGTTTGAACCTCTGGTAAAACAATTGCAAAAAGAACAACAGGAAACACTTTTTCAACCAGACAATCAAAAAGTTTAAAGACAAAATTAAGGACAATGGAATGACCCTACTGGCCGTAACACAGCTAAACTCGCAAAATGATATTGATTCCAACTTTATTCAAGTTGAGCAACTTATTCAGCAAGCAAAAGCTCAGCAAGCTGAACTAATTGTTTTACCTGAAAATTTTGCGTGTTTTGCTGCAGGTAAACAATCTGAAACTGCACAGCAATTTGATGAATTAAAACAGCGTATCGAGCAACTTGCTTTTAAACATCAAATTTGGATTGTAGCAGGGACATTACCTTGTCCCTATCGTCCAAATGGCAACAAAATTACAGATCGTCGGGTACGCACTGTCAGTTTATGTGTCAGTCCGGAAGGTAAAACTGTTGCGCGTTATGACAAAATTCATTTATTTGATGTACAAGTTGCCGATGGTGTTGGTGGTTATCAGGAATCTGCGGTATTTGAACCAGGAAGTGACCTTATTGTTGCAAAAACACCGTTTGGTAATCTCGGTTTAATGGTATGTTACGATCTACGTTTTCCTGAATTATCCCTGATGTTACGTGCTAAAGGTGCCAATATTTTAACGGCTCCAGCAGCATTTACCTATACAACTGGACAAATGCACTGGCAACTATTATTACAGGCACGTGCAATGGACTCACAGTGTCAGGTTTTAGGTTCAGCTCAGCAAGGCTGGCATAGTCATGGAAAACGTCAGACTTGGGGACATACAATGGCAACACAATCTCAAGGAAAAATTCTGGCAGAAGTTTATGATGAAGGTAGCCAATTAATTGTTGTACCTTTTGATTTTGATGGACAACGTAAAATTAGAGAGGCAATGCCGTTGATCCAGCATCGTAAACTTTTAACACTCTAGATATAAATATCCCATAAATCTGTTTCTTTAAAATCTGGATTGTCTCCTGTATTTATTCAATTATTTCTACATAACTTGTTATCTCAGCAGGTTGCAAATCTTTGCTACATTCTGTACTTCAGATATGTTACAACAATGTTATAGGATTGGAATATCTCAGGATTTTTTAAGATCATGTCCACATATCACGAACAACCCCTTCATCCTTTAATTAAATGGTGGGGAGAATTTGACTTTGAACTACATCAAGCCTACTCATGGCGTTTTGGTTCTCTCTATTTTCGTGTGATTCGTAAAGAAAAAGAATGGCGAATTGAATACCATCGCCCACAAAATCAGCATGAAACACAACAGGATTGGCAGAAACTCGATCCAGATGAATTATTTCCCGCGCCTATAAATTTTGAACGTTATATGTTTAATCAAACGCATCACACTTTTTATCTGATGCCACGTATGGCAGATCGTTCTGTAGTGATTAAACCTGTACAACCAATTTATATTCCAACGGGACAACGTAGTACGCTTTTTATTAGTACGCCATTATGGCTAAGCGGTTTTGTTCAATCACAACGTGAAGCACTGTTTGATGTGCCAATTATCCGTCCAAAAGATACCTGGTTTGGTCAGGATAAAATGCAGGGACAATTGTGTTATGCCACATTGGTAGATGGTAGTACAGATCTAAACTTACTCACCCCACGACCATTTCGTGCTGTTACACCAATTCATTTCTATAATGATACTAATCAGCAAATGCGACTTGAACGTATCAATGTACCGGTACACTCTTTACCTTTATTTTATAGTGAAGAAACCAACCGCTTATGGACTTCAGAAATTAAGGTTTTTCAGGACAGTATAGATCGGCCTTCGAGAATTCGTATTGAATCGCGAACACCACCTATGGCCGGTCAGGTATCTTTTGTTCAACCGGCACGTACAGACAGTGGTGGTTTTATTACCAATATGTTTGAAACTTTATTCTAGGATTGTATATGGCTGACTTAAACATTACCGATCAAGTCCTGAGTACCCTTAAAAGTTTTGTAACAGGTTTAAGTACCGATCGTTTTCAGGAAATTTTATTTGCAATCCTGTTTGCATTTATTGGTTTTGTGATTGCCAGAATCGTTAGTAATGCCTTTAGTGTAACCATTGGTGCCCGCTTAAATTTACATCACAAGCTGATTTGGCGACGTGGGATCTTTTATTTCATTTTTATGCTGTTTTTAATTGCCAGCTTACGTGAAGCAGGTTTTAAGCTCAGTGTTTTTCTTGGTGCAGCAGGAATTTTAACGGTTGCATTGGGTTTTGCATCTCAAACCTCGGCATCAAATCTTATCAGTGGCTTGTTCTTGATTGGTGAAGGTTCCTTTGAGGTTGGCGATACTATTCAAATGACGGTGATTCGCGGTCAAACCATTGAAGGAAAAGTGTTATCGATTGACTTACTTTCGGTAAAATTACAAACATTAGACAATACCTTTATTCGTGTTCCCAATGAGCAATTAATTCGTACCCCTGTATATAATTTAACGCGTTTCCCTATTCGACGCATTCCGATCACACTCTTCATTAACTTCCATGAAGATATTGTCAAAGTTCGCCAAGTTTTGATTGATGTTGCAGACAATTATCCTTTTGTGCTGGATGAACCACGTCCGATGGTGACTGTTACCGCTTTCCGCGAATCTTCGATTGAAATTTTATTTACAGTGTGGACATTACAAAATAATTTTGGTCAAGCCAATGACGAAATACAGGAACGTATTCGCAATGGTTTCATTGCCAATAATATTGAGATTCCAGTTCCTAAAATGGGATTAGTTGATCGCACTACACCTTCCCCACTGAACAATGAAGACATTGATGAATATGCCAATCAACAGGCCTTAAGACGTGAACCTAAAGCCTGAACCAATCTAATTATCAATATACAAACATCAGATCACTCATTTTAGATCTGATGTTTTTTCTACAGGTGGCAACGGTGCAAAATAACCAATCACAAGCATAATTAATCCACTACCAATAAAGGAAATAATTCGTGTAATCGTATGACTATGAGATAAGTCCAGAAAAATCAGTTTGAAAATAACAACCGCCAATACAGCAATTCCCATCATCCAGACATATCGCCACGCCTGACGGCTTGCAAGTAGCGTAAGAATAAGTGCTACAATCGTCCAAACAATGGTAAACCATGCCTGTACTGTTCCATTTTGCCAAATTTGCCATGACCAGTAAGGCAAATCGACATAATGATGTAGTACTCTAAGTAAAATACTACTGATCATTAACAAGCCAGAAATAAGTAAGATCAAGGTACTGATAATTTGTGAAAATTTAACATGACTGAATAAGTAGGATTGCAGATTTAGTACTAAAATCATATAAGCAGCAATACTGAGCAGATCTACCGGATTAAACAATGGGACATAAGACCATAACCATGCACCACTATGTGAAATTGAAATCATCCATAACCAACCTACTGTCAGTAAGCTCACTCCAGGATTTGCAATCCACAAATTTTTCCAAAATTGTAGTTTCTGAATTGTATAGCTGAATATCAGACACACTATCGGTAATATGGCTACAACATAACTTAATGATTGTAATGAAGCAAATACAGCACCCAAAATTGCCAAATACACCATCGCAAGTGTTGACAATATCTGTTGAATATAAATATTAGAAAATTTATTGAGAGGTTTATATTGATTAAAAAGATAAAATGCCGACAACCATAACAGACAAATCAATGTCCATTGGATTTTTTCTACACCTGTAAATGGATAATTAATCCAAGAGAGTTCAAATGCTGTGGTAACTAAAGTAACAAATAGAATCATCAAATTTACCCGCCACCATGCCGGATAAAATTTGTGATCTTTATACCACCAGATAAGTGTTAATGCATTAAACCATAACAATAAGCTTAAACTATTGGAAGATTGATCAATGGAGGCCTGCAATAATAAATGTTTATAAACATAAGGAGCGATTAGAAAAGATAATAATAAAAAAAGATTACCGATTATTCGCTGAAATTGTGATACTGATGAGGCACTTTCATGATTGATACTCTGATGTATATACCATGCCCAAGCATACGCCATCATCAATACACTACTTGCAAATAGCACTGTATTTTGACTCAGTAAATGACTATATAAAGTTGCCAAACCACTGGCCAACAACACCACAACGCCAAAGTAACGGGCACTATCAATTTGATATTTTCGACCAATCCACAAAACTGCCAAACCATGTATTGCCCAGCCAACACTGGTCCAATACGCATTGAAAGCAAATGGTAGAATCAATGCCGCAAAAACTAACCCCAAACCATAAAAACATTGACTTAGTAAAGTTAAACGACTGGATCTTTTATGGATAAAATAACCTAAGGTTAAATACACCAGAGCCAAAATTACACTGGCCAAACTTAACTTGACAGCACTGGAATTCACCAAACCTGCGTACAGGCTAAAGGCCATAAACGGTGTGGCAAAAATCAATGCAGTATCGACAAGTGGAATATCCTTAAATTGAGTTCCCAATGCAACGATATGTCGGCTGTAAAGAATAGAAATATAAAGATAGAGCAAGAATATTGCCCAAACCCAGCATGAGATTTGAAAATATTCTAAAGGGTCTGCATTAAACCAGATGGCAAATCCACCAATCCCAAAGGTCATGAATAAAGCCAATGTATTTAGAATACGCCAAGGTTTAAAATACACAATAATTGCCAAAGCAATATTGAGCATAAAATAATAACCCATCAAAATCGAAACATTATCACTACCATTATTCAAAATAAATGGTGCAATAAAGCCACTACCTAACGCGATAAAGGCCAAAATCAAAGCATTTTGCCGAAGTGCTAACCATAATGTGATGGCCAATAACAGCATTAGCATGACATAACTACTTGCCAAAGACACAATGACCTGTAAATAATAACTACTAAACAACACCAAAAATATAACGCCTAAACCCAAACCTTGTAAGCTGATGGCATATTCAAAGCGCTTTTGTCGCAGGACATAACCAATCCCTGTTAGCACAACACCAGCTACAGCAATTGCTGCCATTTTTGCCGATAAAGTCAGCTGCCAATACTCACTGGCAAAACGTAATAAGAAAATTACACCAATCAATAAAATCACAACAGCAATACGAACAATACTATTACCGCCCTTAAACCAGTTTAATGCCGCACTCCACAGAGACGTCATCACTTTTAAATCCTGATGTCCCGCGGGCTTATCTGTAAACACATCATGTGTAGTAGATCCTATTGTGATACTGGATGTTGAGGATGGATGATCGATTAAAGAATTTGATGTGACTATTGGATTTATAGATTTATTATCAAATGTAGTTGGTAAACCTTGCTGTAATTCCTCAATGTGTTGTTGTAATGCTAAAATTTTTTCTTGTTGATATTCCAATGTATTGATAATTGCCATAAAACTGAATAAACCCAGAACTTTCAACCAGATCATCGTATAGTCCGAGTGCACATAATCCCAGATACAATACAAGGCCAATATCACAATTACACAACGTGCCCAGTTGGCTTTAGGGTAACTGATGAGCGAAAAATTGTCGTTTAAAGGCGTTTTCTGCTGCATGCTATCCACAAATTTGTTCTTTTAAATTGTTACAAATTAACACAGGTTTAGAATTTGTCATGTAGGGAATTGTTTTCGGGTCGTGAAATTTTTTGAATTCCAGTACACTATCAACTTATGTTTGAATTTTAATATCTGGAAGTTGTATATGCCGCCTTTTGTTTTGGTTGATGGGTCTTATTTTCTATTTCGTGCATTTCATGCGATTCCATTGCTAACCACTTCACAAGGTTTGCACACGAATGCAGTACGTGGAGCAACTGCTGCAATCCAGAAACTTATGCGCCGTGTGCAACCTACCCACATGGCTGTTATTTTTGATACACCCGAACCAACATTTCGCCATCAACTTTCTCCAATTTATAAAGGTGACCGCCCAAGTATGCCCGATGAGTTGGCAGAACAAATTCCATATCTACATAACCTGATCCGAGCTTTAGGTATTCCACTCTACAGCCTGGCTGGCGTAGAAGCTGATGATATTATTGGAACGCTTACACAGCGTGCATTACAGGAAGGTCATCAAGTGTTGATCTCCACCGGTGACAAAGACATGGCTCAACTGGTCAATGAACATGTCACACTGGAAGATAGCTTTAAGGAACGTACCCTAGATCCACAAGGTGTCTTTGAAAAATTTGGCGTCCATCCATACCAGATCGTAGATTATCTGACATTAATGGGCGATGCCTCAGATGGTATTATGGGTGTACCAGGTATTGGTGCAAAAACCGCAGCAAAACTTTTAAATGAATATGGTTCTCTAGACAATATCCTTAATAATGCTGACCAAATTAAAGGTAAAGTTGGACAAAACCTCAAAGATAATGTTGAAAACATCAAAGTTGATCATCAACTGGCAACAATTATTACTGGGCTTGATCTTAGTCTGAGTTGGGACGATCTAAAATTAAATCATGGCAATTATGATGAATTAAAACGACTATATACTGAATTAGAATTTCGTACCCAATTACAATCACTTGAACATCCAAATAATCCAGATCACCCAAATCATAAAAAAATCACTACTACACCAGCTACAAATGCAACCAAATCCATTGAAACTGAGCAAAGTGCGCAACTTACTCATGATGAAGATCTGCTTGGACAAGCCACTTATCATACAGTGTTAAGCCAAAGCGACTGGGATGCATTGTTTGACAGAATTAATAATAGTCAACATTTTGCCATTGATACTGAAACAACCAGTCTGGATTATCGTATTGCACAAATGGTTGGTTTTTCTATTGCTTTTGATAGCAAAGATGCTTATTACGTGCCATTTACCCATGATTATGACGGTGCCCCGATACAGCTTAATCGTGAACAAATTCTGACACAAATCAAACCCATTCTGGAAAATCCGGACATTGGCAAGATTGGTCACCATTTAAAATATGATGCACATATTTTTGCAAACCACGGCATCCAGCTTAAAGGATGGTTATTTGATAGCATGCTGGCATCTTATGTTCTCAACCCAACTGCAACACGACATAATATGGATGATGTCGCACGGGTTTATCTAAGTCACATGACCACAACATTTGAACAAATTGCTGGTAAAGGTGCCAAACAACTAACTTTTAATCAGATCCCGCTAGAAACTGCTGCGACTTATGCAGCAGAAGATGCACATGTAACCTATCGTTTATATGAAGTTCTTTTTAGGAAACTAAATGCACAGCCTGAATTGCTGCAATTATTACAAAAAGTAGAACTTCCCGTTGCTCAAGTATTAACTGAAATGGAGGCACGCGGCATCCAGCTTGATCCGGAGTTTCTACATAAACTTAGTACAGAATTTGAACGAGATATGCAACAATATGAACAACAAGCCACTGAAATAACGGGGAGCTCTTTCAATATTGCATCCCCCAAACAAGTCGGTGAAATTTTATTTGATAAATTACAAATTAAAGGAGGTAAAAAAACAACCAGTGGGCAATACAGCACCAGTGAAGCAATTTTAGAAAAAATTGACCATCCAATTGCACAACTAATTTTAGATTATCGTACCTTAGCCAAACTAAAAAGTACTTATACCGACCGCCTGGTTGAACAAACTGATCAAAATACACAACGCGTACACACCAGCTATCATCAAGCGATTACCACCACTGGTCGTTTATCTTCCTCCGATCCAAATTTACAAAATATTCCGATTCGTGGAGAAATTGGTCGACAAATTCGTAAAGCTTTTATTTGTCCACAAGATCGAGTTTTACTCGCTGCTGATTATTCACAAATCGAATTACGTTTAATGGCACATTTTTCTCAAGATCCTGCGTTGGTACTGGCATTCAAACAAGGACAGGATATTCACCGTGCGACAGCATCTGAAGTTCTAGGTATTCCAGTTGAAGACGTCACTTCAGATCAACGTCGTCAAGCCAAAGCTGTCAATTTTGGCCTACTATACGGAATGTCCGAATTTGGCTTAATTCGTCAACTTGGTTTCACTCGTGAAGAATCACAAAGCTATATCAAACAATATTTCCAACGCTATCCGGGCATTTATGAATATATGCAACGTACTCGCCAACTGGCACAGGAACAGGGTTTTGTAGAAACATTATTAGGTCGCCGTTTATATACCCCAGATATTAATGCACGTAACATGATGGTACGAAAAGCAGCGGAACGTGCAGCGATCAATGCTCCATTACAAGGAAGTGCAGCTGATATTATTAAACTGGCTATGATCAGAATCGAAAAAGAAATACAACCAACTCAAGGATTATTATTATTACAAGTCCACGATGAACTGGTATTTGAAGTAGATCAAAATTATGCTGCTGAAGTAAAACCGATTATTCAAACTATTATGGAAAATGTGGTAGAACTCTCTGTTCCGCTAGTCGTTGAGGTCGGTGAAGGAAAGAATTGGGATGAAGCACACTAACCTTCTTTAAACATTTGGATAAAATAAAAGCGCAATTATAACTGTTGCGCTTTTATTTTTTTGATTAAAAACATGGCTAACACCATGCGCAATTAATCTCACAACCAAAATACTTTAATGAATGCCTGCCAATAATGTTTGTGACACATTACTCATTAGAATATCAATAATCATCAAAGCTAAAATTGCAAATAATGGGGATAAATCAATCATGCCCATATTTGGCATAATTTTTCTAAAAGGTGCAAATAATGGCTCTGCCAGATCCTGAATCGCTTCAGCAAATGGTCCACGATTTTGAGTAAATAATGTTACCCAACTCATAATAATTGAGGCAAAGATTAAATAACGGCAAAAACTGATCATACCATCCATTACAGCCATGAAAGTTCCTAACAGTAATCCTGTCACGCTGGCTGCAAGATTTTTATAATGATCATCGAAAATATCGACACCAATTCCCAGATGACTGAGTCCCCATACTTTTAATAAATATAAAATAATGAGTAAAACCAGTGCTGCGAGATTAACTCGACCTTTTGCAATTACAGGAAGTGTACGATTAAGAACATCAACCACCTTTGTGGCTTTAATGGTTGACTGTACAACGGGATTGAAATAATTAATGGCGGCTAATTGCATTAAAAAACGCAAAAAAACTAAAAGGATCGCAACATTAATAATGACATTAAAAATAATTGCCAAAATATTAACTCTCTCGTCTAAAATTACTTGGATGGGGTTTGAATACGTAATGCCAATTCTTGCGCCAGTTCCTGACTACGTTTTTCCGCAGCGGCCAAAGCAGCCTGAATATGCTGGGAAACTTGAAATTGATCAAAAATTTCGATTGCTGCCTGTGTTGTTCCACCAGGAGAAGTTACATTTTTACGTAATTGTGATGGACTATGCTCAGAAGTAATGGCCATCTGGGCAGCCCCTAAAGCTGTCTGTAAAGTTAAAGCTGTAGCCGTTTTTTCATCTAATCCAAGATTTTTACCTGCCTGAATCATGGCTTCCATAAGATAGAAAAAATATGCAGGTCCCGAGCCAGACAAAGCAGTAATTGCATCAATCTTACGTTCCTGATCCACCCAGATCACCAAACCTGTTGCAGATAAAATCTTGCTTGCTAACTCCTGATCTTGCTGATTTACACCCTCAGATGCAAATGCACCATTTGCACCACATTGTACCAAAGCTGGTGTATTTGGCATCACCCGCACAATACGGTCATAACCATCCAACAAACTGGAGATTAAAGTAATGGGTGCTCCGGCAACAATCGAAATAATTAATTGCTGTTTTAATTTTCCAGCAAGCGGCGTAAGTACCTGTGACAGTACTTGTGGCTTAACCGCCAAAATCACAACATCGGCATCTTCAATAGCCACTGCATTATCATCAGTCACATTCAAGTCCTGTTGTTTCAACACTTCCTGAATTTTTTCAACGGGTTCTGATACAGTAATGAGTGTCGATGGCATACCTCTGGAAAGCAGACCACCAATGATGGCTTGCGCCATATTACCACCACCAATAAAACTAATTTTTTGCTCGAAATTACTTATCATTTTCCATTCGACCTAAAATACCAATATCAATCTGTGGCAACCAGCCTTGTGACTGTACATAAATACTATCTGCCAACCAGAATCCTTGTGATGTAAACACACCTAACACCTCGTTATGGTACATCAATATTTGGGTTTGATGACGCTGCCACGGTGCTATTTTTGCATCTTGTAGCATTTTTTTTAACATACGATGACCAGAACGCCCCCATAATTGAATTTTTTCTCCACCTTGACGAGGTTTTAATAACAAAGTTTTCTGCAATAATGCAAAACTCAAACCAATATCAGCTTTTTGAATATGAAATTGCTCTGATGCTTGTTTGAACCTTTGCTCAAGATGGTACTGTACAGTTTGCTCAACTGGAACCGTATTGAAATTTATCCATTCGGATTTTGAATAACGATAAAGATGTGCAGCAAAACGAACAAAATAAATGCCATCATAGTGCAATACTGCTTGTGCATCTTCTTTTGCAGCAATCACTTCTTGTTGTAATCGCAATACCATTGCCAATGCTGGACGATATTGCAAATCAGCTTGCATCCAACTTGATAATAATTGACGTTGTCTCGCTGAACTTAACTGATGATAAACTAATAACTGCAATCGCCCATAGACGTCAATACATTGTTGCCTGTCTTGCTGTAAAACATCAAGCAATATCTCTTGTGCATCCTGCATCAATATTGTACAACGGGCGATACTTTCCTGCATCTTTGGAAAACGTGCCTCCAACACAGGCCATACACTTTGACGGCACCAGACGCGATCATAATGCTGATCCTGATTCATCGGATCATTGATATAAGATTGATTGAGTTGTTGCATCCACTGTTCAATGCGAGTTCTGGATAAATCCAATAAAGGCCGCCATACCCAGTAACGCTCTTTTTGCAGATTTTCCACAAGTTGATTTTTTTGAAATCGCTGCTCTATACGTTTCATGGCAGCTAAACCCTGTACTCCCGTACCTTGTAATAATCGTAGTAAAGCAGTTTCAGCCTGATCTTGCTGATGATGAGCCAGAACCAATATATCTTCATATTGTAATTGTTGTAATAATGCTTGATAACGTGCTTGACGTGCTGCGGCTTCAACATTGCCCTGCTGTAGGTCAACAGCAATGATTTGACAGGGAATATTTAATTTTTGACAATTTTGTTGAACCCATAAAGACCATTGTTGGCTTAAAGGCTGTAATTGATGGTCTACACTGATCACCGATAAACGATGAGGAATCAGTTCGGCTAGAAGATAAAGCAGCAGCATGGAATCCATACCACCGCTGCATCCTAAGATAACTTTTGCAGATGTATTAAACTGAGTTAAATCATCTAAGAGGCGTTTTCTAAATTCGCACTGCCAAACTTCATTAAACGTTGGTATCGTGCTTCGCATCGTGCATCTGCATCCATATCGGTAAGTTCATCCAGTGCTTTTTTCAATTCATCTTTTAAACGCAACATTGTAGTTTGTGGATCAAGATGAGCACCTTCACCTTCCTCAATAATACTTTCAACAATACCCAGAGCATGTAAACGAGGTGCTGTTAATGATAATGCTGCACTAGCTTGAGCTGCTTTTTCAGCAGTTTTCCATAGGATAGAAGCACAACCTTCCGGAGAAATTACAGAGTAAATACTGTGTGACAACATAATGACTCTATCAGCAACACCAATGGCCAATGCACCACCTGAACCACCTTCACCAATCACTGTAGCAATCACTGGAACTTTTAATCCCGATAAAATTGCAAGATTTTTTGCAATCGCCTCTGCCTGCCCACGCTCCTCGGCACCAACACCAGGATAAGCACCCATGGTATCAATAAAAGTCAATACTGGAAGGTTAAAACGTTCTGCGATATCAAATAAACGTTGCGATTTACGATAACCTTCCGGATTACACATACCAAAATTATGCTGTAATCGTTCACGTGTGGTACGCCCTTTCTGTTGACCAATTACCACTACTGGCTGACCATCAAAACGTGCCAAACCACCAACTAGGGCACCATCATCACCAAACAAACGATCGCCATGTAAAACATCAAATTCAGTGAAAATTTCACTGACATAATCTAGAAACTGGGGACGGTCGGGATGACGGGCAATTTGAACCGTCTGCCATGCCTGAGAGATTTTTGCCTTAGTATTCATACAACACTCTATTTGTTAATCCATGTGTTGATTGGACTTAATTTGCAGATCAATGTCCCAGTGCTTAAACTGGATTTGTTCATCCTGCAAATCAGCAATCAGTAAAGGCCATTGTTTCACATCTCCCGAAATGGTCAATTGCCAACTATGCTCATTTTTCACCTGTAAATCAAACTCAGGTAATGCAGCATCACTACGACTATGATTGAGTAAAACAGCCAATCTTAGAAGTAAACATAGGTAAACCAGTCGATTTCCGCCAACTTTTTGTACATCAAGTAATGAATCATGACGTAATTTACGACGGTGATGAGCGACCAAATGTGACAAATGATTTTGATCTATCTGAGAAAAACCGGCAATATCGGAATGTTGTAATAAATAGGCGCCATGACGATGATAACCACCATGACTAATCGCCAGACCAATTTCATGTAGATAAGCTGCACGGCGTAGTAAATCACCATCTTCAGCATCAAGATTTAACGTTACATTAGCATCATCAAATAATTTTTGTGCGGTACTTACAACACGTTCGGCTTGTTTTAAATCAGCACTATAACGTCCCATCATGGCCTGTACACTTCGATCACGAATGTCTTCATGACGAAACCGTCCTAGTAGATCGTACATCACACCTTCACGTAATGCTCCATCTGAATAGGCCAGACTTTCTATTCCCAGTACATCAAAAATCGCATATAAAATCGCCAACCCTGCTGGCAATACTGCACGGCGATCATCTCGCAGTCCTTCAAAGTCAATTTCGGAAATATGTTTAAACTTTAATAAGCGATCTTTAAGTTTTTTAAGTCCATGAAAAGTTACGTTTTGCTGTTCATCGCTCAGCCCCATATTGACCAGAATATGGCGGCAAGCTTTAATCGTACCACTTGAACCGACCACAGTATTCCAGCCAGTATTCAAATATGCACTGGCAATCGCACTTAACTCTTTTCTTGCCGCAACAACAGCTTTATCAAACACTTTCTCTGATATCTCACCTTCCGGAAAGTATGCTTTACTATAAGCGACACACCCCATTTGCAGTGATTCTGTCATAATTGGTTCAAATTCTTCACCAATAATAAACTCGGTTGATCCACCACCAATATCAATGACCAGACGTCTTGCACCATTCACCATGGTATGCGATACGCCTAGATAAATTAAACGAGCCTCTTCCCGACCTGCAATAATTTCGATCGGTTTAGGTAAAATTTCCGCAGCTTTTTGTATAAATTCGCTACCATTTTCAGCTTGGCGTAAAGCATTCGTTGCTACAATACGTAATCGATTGGTCGGTACAGCACTTAAACGTCCGACAAAACGTGATAAACACGCCAAACCACGTTGCTGTGCTGCTTCATTTAAATAGTTATTTTCATCCAGTCCGGCAGCCAGCTGAACTTTCTCTGACATTGACGCAACTTTTTTAACTTCACCATGATCCACTCGCGCAATTGCCAAGTGAAAACTGTTTGACCCCATGTCAATTGCGGCAAGTAATTCTTCATCTATCAAAAAATCAGACATTCTGTTTTAAAGTCCCAGAAAAAATCATGCCTAGATTAATCCACTATCAGTAATTTTTAAAGTTTTTCGCCATAAATTCTGAAAATTTAAATCCTTTTTAAGACATCAATCTAATTGATATAAATCGAGACTGCCGATAATTTAAATCAGAAAGCTCTATTTGCTTTTCAAGGCTTTTACCTTGAAAATTGCAAAACAACCCTTATCAAATCAATTAACACAGTATGGCGTTGTGATTTAACCCTCAAATTCGTTAAACTAACGGCATATTTTTACAATGAAATAACCATTAATTGGAGTACCTCATGTCAGAACATATCATCAATACAACTGATGACAATTTTAAATCAGATGTATTAGAGAGTGACACCCCTGTACTAGTAGATTTCTGGGCGGCATGGTGTGCACCATGTAAAGCCATTGCACCTGTTCTAGAAGACCTTTCACAAGAATATCAGGGCAAAGTTAAAATTGTAAAAGTAGATGTGACCAATTGTGAAGCAACTGCCATCAATTATAACATTCGTAACATTCCGGCTTTATTGTTATTTAAAAATGGCGAAGTGGTAGCACAACAAGTCGGTGCTGTACCACGTTCTAAACTTGTTGAATTTATTGATACAAACGCATAATTTTTGTATACCATCCTTTGCGGATGGTATATTTTTGCCGAACTCATTGACAAAATCTATCTACTCACTTATAGTTCGTTCAGGATTAAAATTCCTTAAACTTTAAAAGGGATTTTGTCTAACAATAAGATCGCCGCTCGGCTTTTCTCTGTCTTCCGATATTTTGCCTTAACTATTTATTCCGCGTTTACTTGTGCAGATACGATCAAGACATCACTCTTGCCGCTTTGAGTGTGCGAACTTGTATAACCCTTTTTTTCCATTGTAGTAAAAAGTACTAACCACTGATTATCCTCATATGAACTTAACCGAACTGAAAAAAAAACCTATTGGCGAATTGATTAAAATCGCTGAGTTTATGGGTCTGGAAGGAATGGCACGTAATCGCAAGCAAGATATTATTTTTGCGATTCTTAAACGCCATGCCATGAATGGTGAAGAAATTTTTGGTGATGGTGTATTAGAAATTTTGTCTGATGGTTTTGGTTTTTTACGCTCGGCCGCAGGCTCTTATCTTGCAGGACCTGACGATATTTATGTCAGCCCTTCACAAATTCGCCGTTTTAATCTACGTACAGGTGATACTATTACAGGTACTATTCGCCCACCAAAAGAAGGCGAACGTTATTTTGCATTGTTAAAAGTTAATCAGATTAACTATGACACGCCTGAAAATTCTCGTAATAAAATTCTTTTCGAAAATTTAACACCACTTTTTCCAACAGAACAACTGGTTATGGAATTAGGCAATGGTACAACTGAAGACTTAACTGCTCGTGTTGTCGATCTGATTGCACCAATCGGTAAAGGCCAACGTTCAATTATCGTTGCACCTCCAAAAGCCGGTAAAACCATGTTATTACAAAACATTGCGCAGTCTATTGTGCGTAATAATCCAGAAGTTTTTTTAATTGTTCTATTGATTGATGAACGCCCTGAAGAAGTAACAGAAATGGAACGCAGTGTTCGTGGTGAAGTTGTGGCTTCAACCTTTGACGAATCTCCTGCTCGCCATGTACAAGTTGCAGAAATGGTGATTGAAAAAGCCAAACGCCTTGTAGAGCATAAAAAAGATGTTGTTATTTTGCTTGATTCGATTACTCGTTTGGCGCGTGCTTATAACACTGTCATTCCATCTTCAGGAAAAGTATTAACAGGTGGTGTAGATGCACATGCTTTAGAACGCCCTAAACGTTTCTTCGGTGCAGCACGTAATATTGAGGAAGGTGGTTCTCTTACCATTATTTCTACTGCGCTAATTGAAACGGGCAGTAAAATGGATGAAGTCATTTACGAAGAATTCAAAGGTACAGGTAACCAGGAAATTACACTAGATCGTCGTATTGCTGAAAAACGTGTCTTCCCTGCCATGAACATCAAGAAATCTGGTACACGTCGTGAAGAACGTTTAATGGATGAAGATAAACTGCGTAAAGTCTGGATTTTACGTAAATTACTTCATCCAATGGATGAACTTGCAGCAGTGGAGTTCCTGCTTGATCGCATGAAAGAAGCAAAAACTAATGATGACTTTTTTGATCAAATGAAACGCAAGCAATAGCATTCCTATTACCATTAAAAACTGTCTATTTTCAAATGAAAATAGACAGTTTTTTTATGGGTTGACATGACTTACATTTTTTTACACTGCATTTTTATATATTTTAAAAATGAATGTCAACTATTTTATAAGATTTATATTAATTTAAATCAAATACTTAAATCAAAAAACGTCTTTTATTTTTTTATATCATTGCTAATTCTTTTTAATATCTCTCTATTTATTTATTTTTTTCATGATCATTAAACATTAGGGAGTAGAAATTACCTACAGCCAGTGATAGGATATGCTCAAGTTGATAGAACTAATATATCCAAGTTCAAT
Source organism: Acinetobacter qingfengensis (assembly GCF_008693185.1). GTDB lineage: Bacteria > Pseudomonadota > Gammaproteobacteria > Pseudomonadales > Moraxellaceae > Acinetobacter > Acinetobacter qingfengensis. The sequence continues at coordinate 112,883 of NZ_VXKN01000009.1, read as the reverse complement.
GCGAGGAATAAGGATATTAAAATATATAGTTCCATCTAAATTTTTTTCTCATGTTATATAGAGAGTGATGCCATGTTATTCAAAAATATCGCTGTTGCTGCTGCTGTTGCCGCTACTTTAGCTTTTGTTGGTTGTGCTAAGAAAGAAGCTCCAGCTGCTGCTTCTTCTGAAGCTTCTGCTCCTGCTTCTGCTGAAGCTTCTGCTCCTGTAGATGCTGCTCCAGCTGCTGCTTCTGCTGAAATTGCTGCTGCTTCTGCTGAAACTGCTGCTGCTTCTGCTGACACTGCTGCTGCTTCTGCCGCTGCTGCTGCTTCAACTGCACAATAATCTAAATTTTATATTTAGAGAAAAAGAGAGCTTTTGCTCTCTTTTTTTATGATAAAAATATTTTTAATACTACAATGCAGCTGATACGCCAAAATAATTATTGTTATAACTAAAATTATAGCTATGAGGCTACTTACTGATTATATCTTAGCCCAATTCTGATATTAAAATACTGTAACTTATCAATACTGCTCTAATTTAAAATATAAAAAAATATCAATATCATTAAGAACACGACAAAATAGTAATAAAAAAGGCATCGTATCCGACACCTTTTATTTATCTCTAATCTGAAATCAATCGTTAACCCTGTTCGTTTTCGACACGCTGTCTAAACTTTTGTCCCGCACGGAAAGTAACAACTCGACGCGCAGTAATAGGGATTTCTTCTCCTGTTTTTGGATTTCGACCGGGACGTTGACGCTTGTCACGCAACTCAAAATTACCAAATCCAGAAAGTTTAACCTGCTCACCAGCAATCAATGCTTCACTTAATTCATTAAAAAAAAGTTCCACAACTTGTTTTGCTTCTCTACGATTGAGATTAGTCTTTACACTGAGATGATCAGCCATCTCGGCTTTAGTTAATGCTGTCATGATGCCCTCAATTTTGCATTATACGTTGTTTCTAGGCTTTCAATCACGTTGTCCATTGCTTGTTTGATTTCAGCATCTTCCAACGTACGTGATGCATGTTGGAAATGCAAAGCAAATGCTAATGAACGGTTTCCTGTTTCTACACCTTGACCCGTGTATACATCAAACAATCTTAAAGCAGCCAAATACTCACCTGCTGCTTGTTTAATGGTTAACTCTATACGACTGAGTTCAATAGTATCATTAATTAATACAGCAATATCACGTCTAACGGAAGGAAAACGTGATATTTCTGTAAAATTATAGACATACGGCAACAAAACTTCATGTTGATCGAGTTCTGCAACCCATGTAATACCAAGATCAAGTGCTGTTTCCAAAGATGGATGCAAACGGCCGAAGTAGCCTATACTTTGACCATTAACGATAATTTCTGCAGATTGCCCTGGATGTAGCCATGCTCGATTGGATCGGGTATATTCTGGCTGAATATGTGCTGTTGCCAAAATAGATTGAAGATCACCTTTTAGATCAAAAAAGTCCATTGGCTGTGCTTTAGCATGCCAAGATTCTGGTGTTTTTGTACCAACTGCTATCATTGCAAGAGTTGGTATTTGTTTTAAATCATCAATATTTTTTGCATCATGATAATCAAAGCGCAAGCCTATTTCAAAGAACCGTACACGATCCTGTTGGCGATTCAAATTATATTGTACACATGGAATGAGACTAGACAGTAGTGTACTACGCATTACAGCCAAATCACTGGAAATTGGATTTGCCAATGCCAATGCCTGAACCTGTGGATTTAATTGTTTTTCCAGTTTTTCATCCACGAAACTAAAGCTTATGGCCTCTTGATAACCCAAAGCCACTAAAGTTTGACGTAATTGTCCAATTTCTGTTTGATCTTGATAATCTGCCAATTGAATTTCAATGGTTGGTTTGGCCGTTGGAATGTTATTGTAACCATAGATTCGTGCAATCTCTTCAACCAAATCCTGATAAATATTCAAGTCAAAACGATGTGATGGCGGTATCACCGTCCAGTTTTGTGCATCTCCTTCAACTTTACATTCCAGACGAATCAATACATCTTCAATAAATTGTGAGTCAATTTTAAATCCTAGCAATTTATCAACTTGTGCCTGTGTCAAATGAATTGCTGTACGTTTTGGTAATTGTTCAGATTGTTCCTGAATACTGATTGGACCAAACTCACCACCAGCCAATTCTTGAATCAATTGACTGGCACGCTGCATCGCAACAAGTGGTAACTCAAAATCTACACCACGTTCAAAACGTTGTGATGAATCAGTATGTAACCCAAAACGACGAGCCCGACCTGCAATCGCCAATTGCCCAAAAAAAGCACTTTCTAAAAAGATATCCTGCGTTTCATCTGTTACCGATGAAGATAATCCACCCATGATTCCTGCAATTGCCAAGGCTTGATGATCATCAGCAATCACCATGATATCTTCCTGCAATTCAACATTCTGCTCATTCAGTAAAAATAATTTTTCATTTGCATAAGCTTGGCGTACATGCAAATCACCTTGAATTTTTGCCAGATCAAAAGCATGCATTGGTTGTCCCAGTTCCATAAGAACGTAATTGGTAATATCAACCAAAATACTGTGACTTCGGATACCTGAACGTGATAATGCTTGTTGCATCCATTCAGGTGTTGCTGCCTTAGTATTCACTTTTTTAATAATACGTCCCAAATAACGTGGTACGCCTTTCGTTTCAAGATGAATATTTTTTACATCCGGAATGGTTGCTGTTACATCTTTAATATCAGGCGCCTGATAATGTATTTTATTAATGACCGCAACTTCACGTGCAATTCCCCGAATAGAGAAACAATCACCACGGTTGGGTGTAATGCTAATATCAATCACACGATCATCTAATTTCAAATAATCACGAATATTGATTCCAATGGGCGCATCTTCCGGTAATTCAAGTAAACCATCAATTTTGTCTTCCAGATCAATTTCTGATGCGCCACACAACATACCATGTGACTCAACACCACGCAGTTTACCTTTTTTAATTTTAAAGTCACCTGGTAGAACTGCACCAATGATTGCAACTGGAACCCGTAATCCTGCACGTACATTTGGCGCACCACAAACAATTTGTAAAGGCTGTCCTTCGCCAATATTCACTGTGGTCACACGCAAACGATCTGCATCTGGATGTTGTTCAACTGTTAATACTTCACCAATTACAACTCCAGTAAATGGTTTTGCTACAGGTGAACTGTCATCAATTTCCAATCCCAACATGGTCAGTTGATCTGCAAGTACATCACTATCAACACTTGGATTAACCCATGTGCGTAACCAATTTTCACTAATTTTCATGTAAGTCTTTCCTCAAACTTTTTTATCTGTGACTTAGGCAAACTGACGCAGGAAACGCACATCATTTTGATAAAACATACGCAAGTCGTTTACGCCATAACGCAACATGGCAAAACGCTCAACACCTAAGCCAAAAGCAAAGCCTGAATATTTTTCTGAATCAATACCACAATTTTTCAACACAACAGGATGTACCATGCCACAGCCCAGAACTTCTAACCATTTACCACGTTCGTCCATAATATCGACTTCGGCAGATGGTTCAGTAAATGGAAAATAAGATGGTCGGAAACGGACATTTAATTCTTTTTCAAAAAAAGCTTCCAGCAAATTAATAATGATGCCTTTAAATTCTGTAAAGTTGGTGTTTTCGGTAACATATAATCCTTCAATCTGATGAAACATTGGAGAATGCGTCTGATCCGAGTCGCAACGATAGACACGTCCCGGACAGATAATCCGAATTGGCGGTTTACTGACTTCCATCGTACGGATTTGTACACCTGAAGTATGAGTCCGTAGTAAATGCTGAACATCGAAATAAAATGTATCGTGCATCGCACGTGCTGGATGATGCCCAGGAATGTTTAGTGCCTCAAAGTTGTGATAATCATCTTCAACCTCAGGCCCTTCTGCAACCAGAAATCCTGCTTTGGTAAAGAATTGACTGATCCGCTCCCGCACTTGGGTTACTGGGTGAATACTACCTAATTGTTGTCCACGACCAGGCAAGCTAATATCAATGGTTTCACTTGCCAGTTTTGCTGCAAGTGCCTGTTGCTGTAATATGCTTTGACGTTCAGTGAGCGCCGTATTGATGGCTTCTCGCACAGCATGGATTTTTGCACCTTCTACTTTACGTGCTTCAGGATCCATTTTACCTAAGGCTTTAGATTGCTCTGCAAGCTGACTTTTTTTCCCTGTAAATTGCACACGAACTTGGTCAAGTGTTGCAAGATCATTGGCCTCTGCAATCGCAGAAAGCGCTTCATTCGTCAGGGCTTCCAGTGACATAATAAACTTCTCGTGAATGATAAATAATTTTAGAAAACGAATTATTCTAACAGTTTTTTTTGCAAGATTAAGGCTTTCTGGCATTTTAGTTCAAGGATATTGCCAATACTGCTATGAATATATGACTTGTTTAAAAAAATTCTATGTTCTTTGGATTATTGAACTGAAAAAGATAGAATAGTGGCCTTATCGTCAGTTAGTGATTAGATCTCTTGCATCAGTATTGATCGCCTCTTTTGTTTTAATGATTTGATGAATTTGATTAAGTTACCAAGAAATTCTTGGTTTTTTGTACAGAAAATATGCTGGTTTTTAGATTTTAACCAGCAAGGACATCTTCATGCTCGATTTTTCCAGCAAAATTAATCCAGGAATCATTTGGTTAATGATTGCCATCTTAACTGACGTGTTCTCAACCTTTTATTCGGCCAAGGCAAATGGTCTAGAAAATAAATATGAACAAATTTTTGCCTTATTGTTATATATCATCTCCTTCGCTTGTTGTGCAATCGCCTTGAAATATATGCAAGCTGGTATTTTATATGTTTTATGGTCTGGTATCGGTGTTATGGCAGTCGCTTTACTATCAAGAATATATTTGGGACAAATTATTGATATTGCCGGATGGATTGGCATTACACTAATTACACTGGGATTAATCGTCATTGCCAAGTATTCCAATATCAATGTTTAAGGCAATATCACATATCCTGCAATTATATGTGAGTTTCCCACGCTAATTTTCAGGTCAAGCTTTCTCAACAATAGCCTAGCATGCACAGCCCACTTTATTATCAACAGGTAAATCCTTTAATAACAATTCCAGTGTTTGATTTTCAATACCATAAAAAGTTTTTAACTGTTGCACCTGATCCAGAATATTTTGATCAACCTCTTTAAATGACTCTTGTCGGGTTGCCAGAATCATTTTATTTTTACTGGTATGCTCCAATGCAACAAACTCTAAAATTTTGGTGTCATAACCATAGGCTTGTAACAACAGGGTTCTTAAACTGTCTGTTAACATTTCCGCCTGTTGACCAGCATGAACGCCATAATGCAACATTGGTTTTAGCACTTCAGGAGATTTAAGTTGTGGTCGTAATTCCTTATGGCAGCATGGTGCACACATAATGACTTTTGCTCCCAAACGAATACCCGTATGAATAGCAAAATCCGTTGCAATATCACAAGCATGTAAGGCAATCATCACATCGATTTTACCTGTTTGAGATGATGCTTTATTTTCCGGTTGATAACTGCGTACATCTCCCTGAAAAAACTGTAAATTTTGATAACCTGACTGGCTGGCAACATTTTGGCAAAATTCGACTAATTCACGACGTAGCTCAACGCCGGTAACAACAGGCTGGGCATGATGCTGAATTAAATAATCATAAACCGCACAAGTGAGGTAACCTTTACCTGCACCAAAATCAACAACATGTAAATCTTTTTGTCCTTGTAAATGTGCCTGCTCTATGGCACCGGCAAAAATTTCTACAAATTTATTAATCTGCTTCCATTTACGCGCCATACTGGGGATCACCTGATGCTGTGCATTGGTAATACCTAGACCTTGTAGAAATGGTCGATCAATCTTAATCCAGCGTTTTTTCTCACGATCATGCAGGTTGACTTCAGTTTTAATCGGTGTTTGTTTTATTTTACTCTGTGTCAATTTCCAATCTTTTTTCTTATATTTCAATTGAATTTCCTGCGTTTGGGTCAATACGTTAAATTGTTCAAACTCCTGTAACCACTGTTGCAGCAGATTCTCAAACTCCGACCAAGTATAATTTTTGGTAATGTCTTTTGTTTGATAGCGGTAAATAACTGACAATAGTACTTGATCTTTCAAAACTATCGGACGTAGGGTTATTTTCTGTAGTTTTGGTTCATCACCATGATATTGACTAAAAATCACTCGAAGCAACTGCTGATCTTGCCAAGATTGTTTTAAATGCTGAACAAATTCAACTTTTGGCATTATCGGTTGCATGGTCATCTTCAAATCACTTATCTATTCAAATAAGTAGAGTATTTTAACCAGATTTACACAGAACTGCATCCGCTTTAGCAGAATTGGGCAGTATTGCCATATCTTTTTTCCTTATTTCATTGCTTAATTAGCATATATTAGCCTTCCATAAATGAATTGTGTTATCGGCTAAAATTTATTCAGATGAGGATAAGCCATATATTGCGCAAATCCATCAGATGAAATGCCAACAGATCTTCATCGACTTATTATGTAATTCTCCCATATTCAATGAAAAAAATTCCTTTTGTATATAGTGCTGAAGAAGAACATTTGAATGCTTTAACCCATGGCATTGCAGCAATTGTCGCTTTGATTGGTACAATCATTTTGTGCATCATGGCAGGACAAATTTCATGGCAAGCATTTATCAGTGTAACAGCCTATGGTTTAAGTCTGGTGCTACTATTTACTGCCTCTACCCTTTATCATTCTTCACATCAACCACAAAAACGCTTATGGTTCAAAAAACTAGATCATACTGCGATTTACTATTTGATTGCTGGAACTTATACACCTTTTTTGGCACTATTTATCCCCACGATGAAAGCAAAAGTGCTGTTAATAGTGTTGTGGTTAATCGCTTTGATGGGAACAGGATTTAAATTATTTTTTGTTGATCGTTTTGAAAAATTGTCTTTGGCTGCCTATATTGCTATGGGATGGTGTGCAATTTTTGTCATTCAAGATATGCGTACCTTTTTAAACCAAAGTAGTCTGTATTTATTGGTACTAGGCGGCGTATTCTACACTGTCGGTACGTTTTTTTATGCTTCACAGAAAATTAAATTTGCGCATGTTATCTGGCATATTTTTGTCAATTTAGGTGCAGCCAGCCATTTTTTTGCGGTTTGGATGATGCTCAAACAGGTTATTCGTTAATTTTTATTTCCATGATAGCGTTGATCTCGTTAAACTACTGCGATTTATTTTCAGGGAAATGGAAATGCAAGCATCAACTGCTACAGATACGCCAATAAATTCCAAAGGTCGGGTTCTGGCCGCCAGTATGGTGGGTACCACCATTGAGTTCTACGACTTTTATATTTATGCCACAGCAGCTGTGATTATTTTTCCACATCTGTTTTTTCCTGAGGGCGATGCACAAGCCAATACCTTAAAATCACTAGCAACGTTTGCGATAGCATTTATCGCCCGTCCAATTGGTTCAGCCTTATTTGGCCATTTTGGTGATCGTATTGGACGCAAGGCTACATTGGTTGCAGCATTATTAACTATGGGAATTTCGACCATTGCCATTGGTTTGCTACCAACCTATCACGACATTGGTATTACTGCTGCACTGTTACTGGCGCTTTGCCGTTTAGGACAAGGAATCGGTTTGGGTGGCGAATGGAGTGGTGCAGTATTGCTTGCAACCGAAAATGCACCGGAAGGTAAACGCGCATGGTATGGCATGTTTCCACAACTTGGGGCACCATTTGGACTGATTCTTGCCAATGGTTTTTTCTTATTGCTCGGTGCGGTTTTGAGTGAAGAACAATTTATGGCATGGGGCTGGCGCATTCCTTTTCTGGCCAGTGCTATTTTGGTGATTATGGGTTTATATATCCGTTTAAAACTACACGAAACACCAGCTTTTCAACGCGTTCTAGATAAACAAGAGAAAAAAAATGTACCTGTAGCAGAAGTATTTAAATATCACTTCCCGATGTTAATTCTGGGTACACTGGCTGCGGTGTGTACTTTTGTCGTGTTCTATCTCACCACTGTATTTTCACTGAATTGGGGCACACAACAACTGGGTTATAGTCGTGAAGAATTCCTTAAAATGGTGACTTTAGCAACCTTATCATTTGCCGTCTTTATTCCACTATCTGCAATTCTGGCAGAAAAGTTTGGTCGTCGCACTACTTCAATTGGAATCTGTATTCTTGCTGCAGTCTTTGGTTTCTTTTTTGCAGATATGCTTGCCTCAAATAATCCAACAATTGTATTCTTATTTTTATGCACAGGTCTGGCCATTATGGGACTAACTTATGGTCCAATTGGCACAGTCTTATCAGAATTATTCCCAACTTCAGTGCGCTATACTGGCTCCGCACTAACTTTTAACATTGCCGGTATTCTGGGTGCATCTTTTGCACCATTAATTGCCACTTATTTGGCAACAACTTATGGCCTACAAGCTGTGGGATATTATCTTTCTGGCGCAGCAATTTTATCCTTGATTGCTTTTTTACTGATTAAAGAAACTAAACATGTAGACGTTAACCGCCAGTTATAGATCGTTATTTATTCATTCAGGGCTTAGAATCCATGATTCCATGCCCTTTTTTAATATTATTAAAATCTAAATATCTATTTTTTAATCAATATTTCCAATCATAAATCTTTAAATCACTATAGTATTTTTTTCTAATTTTTCTATTATTTAGCAGAAATTGGCTAACTTTTTGCTATTTTTGGCTACAAAGTTACTGACAACCAGCTTAATTTAGGCTAGATTGGCACACCTTTTTTGAAAAGCACATTTGGGGAGGATCTCTAAGATAGATCCTTAAACATATCGCGATCCTTGATCATCCTTATTTCCAAGAGGATAAAGCCATTGACTACTCATACTGGGACTCAATCGGTAGCTAAACTACAGAAAACGCTGGGACTCTGGCACATCATCATTATTGGTTTAGCTTATATTCAACCCATGACTCTATTTGATACTTTCGGTTTAGTATCTGAAGAAAGTCATTTTCATGTACCTACATCTTATATTTTTGCGCTTGTTGCCATTTTGCTAACATCGATTAGTTATGGTCACATGATTAGACGCTATCCTTCATCAGGTTCAGCTTATACTTATGCACAAAAATCGATACACCCAAATGTCGGTTTTATGGTGGGCTGGTCATCATGGCTTGACTATTTATTGTCGCCAATGGTCAACATCATTCTTGCCGTAATTTATTTACAAGCATTATTTCCGGATGTAAATCACTGGATCTGGGTGGTTGTACTTACTGCATTCATGACAGGTATTAATTTACGTGGTGCCAAATTTGTCGCTAACTTTAATAGTCTGATTGTACTTATACAAATTATTGTCATCATTGTTTTTACTTATTTGGTTTATCAAAAACTGAGCATGGGAATCAATGCAGATGGTCCAATTACAGCTGATCAACGTTATCAACTCTGGAGTTTACAACCATTTTGGAATGAGTTGACATCTGTAGGAGCTTTAATTACTGGTGCAACCTTATTATGTTTCTCTTTCACAGGCTTTGATTCTTTAAGTTCATTGGCTGAGGAAACCAAAGATACTGAAAACACGCTACCAAAAGCAATGTTTTTGACTGCATTGTTTGCTGGAATTATCTTTATCATTAGCACTTACTTCATTCAGATTTATTTTCCGAATGATCCTGCAACATATTTTGAAGATATTGCAGCAACACAGCCTGACATCTTACTATTGGTAGGTGGATCATTATTTCAGTCTTATGTATTGGCATTTGCCATTGTTACGGTAATGGCTTCAGGGATTTCTGCACATGCCGGTGTTTCCCGTTTAATGTATGTGATGGGGCGTGATGGCATTATCAATAAAAAGATTTTTGGTCATATTAGCCCAAAATCTTTTACTCCGTCATATAACATTATGATCGTAGGTGCTGTTGCTTTAACTGCTGGTTTTATGGATCTTGATTTTGTCATTTCATTGATTAGTTTTGGTGCCTTGACTGCATTTAGTTTTGTCAACCTGTCTGTTATTTCGCGCTATGCATTACGTGATCGCAAAACCAAGACTTTCAAGGAAATTCTGAATTATGTCATCATTCCAATTCTTGGTTTTATTTGTATCGCTGCATTATGGATCGAAACAGATGAAACATCATTAAAAGCTGGTTTATCATGGGCTGTGATTGGTGTGTTCTATTTGGCATACAAAACAGGTGGCTTTACCCGTCCTGTTCCACAACATAATGAGTTTGATGATAAATAATCGTTAAATCAATTTCTGAAGTGAAGGGTGCGATTCGCACCCTTTATTTTTTAATCATAAAATTTTTCAGTAATATTTAATACTCGTTGAGCAAAAATTTTGGCAGTGTCTAAATCACCTGTTGGAATTTCATCGGTGCTTGCATCGGCAGGTGTTTGTATTAATAAACCGACCGAACCACCCAGATTATTAATATCATTTCGTGTTGCCTGTTTGGTATTGGCCGGCAACAACCCTAAACTCACCCAAATACCGCCATGCTGTGAAGCAAGTGTTTGCAATTGATATAAAGTCAATTGTTTATCCCCATTTAGACTGGCACTGTTGGTAAATCCTGCAAAAACTTTATCTTGCCATTCCCGTGTAACCCATAATTTTGAGGTCGCATCTGCGAACTTTTTAAATTGCCAAGGTGCAGCACCCATGTAGGTCGGAACACCAAATACAATCGCTTGTGCATCGTTGAGTGTTTGCCAATTTTCGTCAGCAATTTCGCCCTGTTGATCAACTTCAACCAATACAGCCTGGATTTCATTGGCAAATGTTTCGGCAATCACTTTGGTATGACCATAGCCTGAAAAATATACCACTGCAACTTTTGTCATATTTCACCTGTTAGAGCATTAGAATTTACTCTATAATATATTTTAGAAACTAGATGTCAATTAGTTACCAACGGGTAACTACCTGTTAAAAATTTAGTTTTTTACATAATGTTTACAAATATGAAAAGGAAGAAAATAGCAATGCAAGCTCCGTTAAAGTTTGATATTTACAAACAACATTGTCCAGGAAGATTGTTTTTTGAACGTCTTGCAGATAAATGGGTATTATTAATTTTATATGTGCTTATGCATCAGCCATTACATTTTAATTTGTTGAAAAAAAATATTGAGGGAATTTCACCTAAGGTCTTGTCACAAAAACTAAAAATGTTAGAGCGTGATGGATTTATTAGTCGCCATGTACAAGCAGGTTCACCTATACGGGTAGAGTATCAATTAACCGCTTTGGGTCGTGATGTATCACAAACTGCCTATCAGCTTAAGGATTGGTCTGAAACAAACATCAAACAGGTGTTGGCTGCACAACAGTACTATGATGCACAGCACAATTAAAATACTTTAAGCAATCAACACCTTAAGCGAGGGATTGAAACCCTTGTTGCCGCCATGCTTCATAAACAATTACAGCTGTGGCATTAGATAAATTTAAACTGCGGGAATTTTCCGCCATGGGCAGGCGAATCCAGTTTTGCTGCGGAAACATTAAACGTACCTGTTCGGGTAAACCTCGGGTTTCCGGTCCCATCAATAACACCACAGGTTGATTGAGATCAACCGTATAAGGTGCCGCAGAACCTTTGGTAGTTAAGGGAAAAACCTGTTCAGGCGTGATGCCCTGTTCCGCCAAATGAGCAAGACAAGCCTCGATATCGTCCCAGATTTGCATACGTGCCCATTCGTGATAATCCAGCCCTGCCCGTTTCAGCTTTTTGTCATCCAGTTCAAAACCTAAAGGCTTAATTAGATGCAATCTCGCACCCGTATTGGCACATAAGCGAATAATATTACCGGTATTGCTTGGAATTTCAGGTTCAAACAGGACAACATGAATCACTTGATTACTCACTTATAACAATTTCATTTGTAGCTTAACGATCATTTTGGTTCTAGAACAATGTTTTATGCATAGCTTCCGACTTGCACTTGGATAGCAATTATCAATCACTATTATGGTGCTATCGCATCTATCCTCTTTGCTCAGGCACAGCCTTCGCCTTGTGCTTGGACAGCGATTATTAATCGCTGTTACGGTGCTATCGCACCTATCCTCGCTCATCGCCATTGCAATTGTTCACGTAATTTAACCACTTCACCGATGATGGTTAGGGTCGGTGCCTGAATTTCATATTCAGCAACTTTATCTGCAATATCAGCCAGCGTACCAACCACTACTTTCTGTTCAGGGGTTGTGCCTTTGGAAATTAATGCCACTGGCATGCTTGGCCGTTGCCCATGATCAATCAGATTTTTACAGATTTTTTCCAGCCCAACCAATCCCATATACAGCACCAAGGTCTGATTTTCATAGACCAATTCATTCCAGGGCAGTTCCGGTGAACCTTCTTTTAAATGACCCGTTAAAAATCTAACACTTTGCGCATAATCACGATGCGTCAAAGGAATACCGGCATAGGCTGAACATCCCGATGCTGCGGTAATCCCCGGCACTACCTGAAAGCTCACGCCAGCATCAAATAACTGCTGAATTTCTTCCCCACCACGTCCAAAAATAAACGGATCACCACCTTTTAAACGGCATACCCTTTTTCCGGCCTGTGCATATTTCACCAGTAAAGCATTAATGCCTTCTTGTGGTACTGCATGATTGGAACGTGCTTTGCCGACATAAACTTTTTCCGCATCCCGACGGCACATCTCCAGAATTGGTTTGGATACCAAACGGTCATAGATGACGACATCAGCTTGTTGCATTAGCCGCAAGGCCTTTAAGGTTAATAACTCCGGATCACCCGGCCCAGCACCAACCAGATAGACTTCACCTTTTGGTGCTTGCCAATCATTCAGTGCATGCTGAATATAAGTATCTGCTTCGGTTAAATTGTCATGAAAAATCTGTTCTCTTAAAGGGCTCGCATATAACTCTTCCCAAAAAATCCGTCTTTCGTCGGGATTGGCGATTTTTGCTTTTACTGCGGCTCGCCATTTACCGGAAAATTCTGCCAATTTGCCCATGCCATGAGGAATGGTACTTTCTAATTGAGTACGAATCTGACGAGACAATACTGGTGATGTTCCATTACTTGCCACCGAAATGATCAAAGGTGAACGGTCAATAATCGCCGGCACCATAAAACGACAATGCGGAATATCATCAACACTATTGACCAATACATTTTGGGTTTCACAGTGCAGAAAAACCTGCTTATTCACTTCTGCCCGATTGGTTGCCGCAATGACCAGTCGATAATGGGCAATCTCAACTGTGATGGAAAATTCAATATTGCGAAACTGCCCACCAGTATCATGCAGTAAATCCAGTAATGCAGGTTCGATCTCAGGCGCAATCACATCAATGATTGCCCCTGCTTTTGCCAATAAAACTGCTTTGCGGTAAGCAATTTTGCCACCGCCTACAAGCAGACAAGGTTGATCTTTCAATTTTAGAGAAATCGGAAAAATATCCAAAGATGAACCTCTACATAAGTTTGATGGCGACGGCTAAGCAAATTTAAGCAAAAATCATGCAATGTCATTCAACAAAATTTAGTCAATATACTCTGCACCGCCCATGTACGGACGTAACGCATGTGGAATTTCAATCGAACCGTCCGCACGTTGATAATTCTCCATCACGGCCAATAAGGTACGACCAACAGCCAGACCAGAACCATTTAAGGTATGCACAAGTTCAGTTTTCTTTTGATCAACACGATAACGTGCCTTCATACGACGTGCCTGAAAATCACCCATATTTGAACAAGAGGAAATTTCGCGATAAGTATTTTGACTTGGCACCCACACTTCCAGATCATAAGTTTTAGTCGCACCAAAGCCCATATCTCCACCACACAGCACGATTTTACGGTATGGCAATTCAAGTGCCTGTAAGATACCTTCGGCATGGCTGGTTAAAGCTTCAAGTGCCTGCATAGAGGTTTCAGGTTTAACAATCTGTACCATTTCAACTTTATCAAACTGATGCTGACGAATTAAACCTCGAGTATCACGACCATAAGAACCAGCCTCGCTACGGAAACATGGTGTATGTGCTGCATATTTAAGTGGTAAACGTTCTGCATCAATGATTTCATCACGTACAAAATTGGTCACCGGCACTTCTGCAGTTGGAATCAGATAATATTCTTTTTCGCCTTGAAGTTTAAATAAATCTTCTTCAAATTTAGGCAATTGCCCTGTACCGCGCAAGGAATCAGCATTGACCAGATAAGGTACATAGGCTTCGGTATAACCATTTTTAAGCGTATGCGTATCCAGCATAAACTGAGTAATGGCTCGCTGCAAACGTGCAAGTGGCCCTTTTAACACGCTAAAACGTGAACCCGTTAATTTGGTTGCTGTTTCAAATTCCAGACCACCCATCAATTCACCCAGATCGGTATGATCCTTAATGTCAAAATCAAATTGACGTGGTGTACCCCAGCGTAAAACTTCAACATTATCACTTTCGTCTTTGCCTTCGGGCACAGATGTATCAGGCAAGTTTGGAATAGATAAGGATTTTTGCTCAAGCTCTGCCTGTAATTCTGCTAAAGCATTTTCAGCAGCTTTGATTTCATCACCAATGGCCTGCATACGTCCCATGATGTTTGAAGCATCACCGCCTTCACGCTTGATTTGTCCAACCTGTTTGGCACCAGCATTACGCTCTGCCTGTAAGGCTTCTGCTTTGGATTGAATTTCTTTGCGACGGGCTTCAAGATCGGCCCATTCTTGTACATTCAACTGAATGCCACGTTTAGCAAGTGCGGCATTAACTGCTTCAATATTATTACGTAAAAGTTTTGGATCAATCATGTCAATCAAAAATATTAAAAAGAATGCGTTATAGTGTAGCGCATCCCGAAAAAAAATACAGCGATCACTATCCAGCCTGACTATAATTCTTAGAATCTAAACTGATGTTTCAGCCACATTTTATTTTATTGATCAATGTACAAAACCTGACGTCAATATCATAAAAGACAGCGAACTTAACCACAGCATAATCACAAAATACATCCGAGCTATTGTTGATAACTCGGCTAATCAGTTCATCTACTCTTCATTAATCGCTGTGCCATAGGCAAAAACTTCAACCATGCCTCCTTGCATTCCAAGTTCTGTGGTACTTAGCCGTACACCAAGGATACAGTTTGCACCTCGCTCTCGAGCTTGTTGTTTTAAACGTACGATAGCTTCTCGTCTGGCACGTTCCAGAATACTTTCATAGCTTTGTAAATTTTTACCCAAAAGATTATGAATCACTGCCAATACGTATTTAAAATAATCTGATGAAATCACGACACTACTAGATATTAATTCTCCAGATGAGCTAACTTGTAAAAAACGCCGACTATCCATGCGTATATCTGCAAGTTGTTGTTCCTTATCATCCAACTCCCTTAAATGTCTGGCTTCAATATAACGACCAAAAAGCCAACCAATTGTAAATAAGATTAAGAAAATAATAATCTTGAAAATAAGCTCTGACATATTTTCGCCTTAATTTATAAAAGGATCAGGAAGTTTAGGATGTTCAATTTCCACAATCACTGCTGTACCATAAACGAATAATTCTGATGCGCCTTGTGCAATATTTGAAGTTGAAAACCGAATGCCAACAATCGCATTTGCTCCCATTTGTCGTGCTTTATCTATCATCCGTTGCATGGCTTCCTGTCGGGATTCTTCTAGTAATTCGGTATAGGCTTTAAGTTCACCACCAACAATATTCTTAAGACCAGCCAACAAATCACGTCCGACATGTTTACTACGAACCGTACTACCATAAACAACATCCAATTGCCGAACAATATGATGCCCCGGAACAGATTCTAAATTACTCAATAACATAATTTTTTCCTATAAATTTTAAATTCAAGTACTTGACTACTCAAGGTTTTAACAAAAATTTTGTGCTTTTTCATAATTTTTTATCATCTCATAAAATGAATTTTATATTCAAATTTTCATCAAAAAGTTTCGAAACAGCACATTGCAATTTGGTCAGTAAGGCAAGATAAAAGATTTTTCTGTTTATTAAATAAAAACAGCCCAGAACAAGCTGGACTGTTTTTTGCAATGCTAATAAGAGTTATTGCGCTGAAGATACTGCTGGCTGAGTTGTCACGTCTTTTACGCCACCACCCAATGTTTTATAAAGTTCAATCTGGCTATTGATGTTGGCCTGTTGTAAGGTCAATAATCCCTGTTCTGCTGAATAGGAATTACGCTGCGCATCCAAAACCGTTAAATAGCTGTCAATACCCGCACGGAAACGTGCTTGCGAAAGCTCATAGGTTTTATTGGTTGCTTCAACCAATCGAGTTTGTGCTGTAATACGTTCATCAATATTGGCACGTGTCGCCAACACATCATTGACTTCTTTAAATGCCGTTTGAATTGACTTTTCATAATTTGCTAAAGCAATTTTTTGATCTGCTTCAGAAATTTTGATATTGGCTTTACGCGTACCCCAGTCAAAGATCGGTAAATCCAGTGTTGGTGCAATGCTCCAAACAAAACTACCAGATTTAAATAAATCACTAAGCTCTGTCGAAGCATAGCCGGCCGAACTGGTTAAGCTGATTGTTGGGAACAATCGAGCTTTAGCTGCACCAATGTTTGCACCAGCAGCAGAAAGTTGATACTGCGCTGATTTAACATCGGGACGATTTTCCAATAATTCACTTGGTAAACCCGAACCAAGTAATGTCTGGGCAGTAACTTGACGTACTCGATCTTTCGGTAATAGATTTTCCGGAACAGTCTGACCAACTAATAAGTTGAGTGCATTTTTTGCCTGTTCAATCTGGGTTTTATAATTCGCAACATCATTACGTGCAGTTTCAACAGAAATTTGTGCCTGACGAACAGGAACCTCACTGTCAATACCTACATCAAATCGGCGCTTATTTAAAGTATAAGACGATTGTTGAGCCGCTAGGGTCTGTTGCGCAAGCTTCAAGTTCTGCTCTGCAAAGGATAACGCAACCCACGCTTGAGCAACCTGTCCAACCAAAGAAACCTGTGTTGAATCTCTAGCACTTTGTGTTGCGAAATAATTATCCAATGCCGCATCTTTCAGACTACGCACCCGCCCCCAGAAATCCAGTTCATAGGAGGTTACACCCAAACCTACATTCCAAACAGAGGCAGGTTTATAACCTGTGTCCAATGCAGCAGCACGAGTAAATCCACCGGTTGCCCCTACAGTAGGTAATTGGTCATTACGAGTAATTTGATATTGTGCCTGTGTTTTTTCAACATTCAGAGCAGCAACACGTAAATCACGGTTATTTTGCAACGCAAGTGTAATGACTTGCTTGAGGCGTTGATCAGCAAAAAAATCCTGATAACCTTGCGAAGCAATCGAGGCTATAGATGTTCCTGGTGCGACCGTATATGCACCAGGAATATTACTTTGCACTGTAGGTTCTGGTCCACGCATGCTTTGGCATGCAGCCAAAGCCATTGCTAGCGCAGATACCGCAATGCCACGACCTGAGTTAGACCATAATTTTTGCATCACGATTGTTGCTCCTGATTATTTGTATTTTTTGGTTTGTACTTAAAGATTGTACGAATCCAAACAAAGAATACTGGAATAAAGAAAATACCCAATAGTGTGGAACTTAGCACACCACCAATTACACCATAACCTACAGAATGCTGACTACCCGCACCAGCACCTGTCGAAAGTGCAAGGGGTAATACACCAAAACCAAATGCAAGTGTGGTCATGATAATTGGACGTAAACGCATTTTGGCTGCATGCATCGTTGCTTCAAATAAATCCTCGCCTTTTTCCTGCAACTCTTTCGCAAATTCTACAATCAAAATAGCGTTTTTCGCTGACAAACCAATTACAGCAATAATAGCCACTTGAAAGTAAATGTTATTAGACAGATTTGGATTGCTTAACAGGAAGAATCCACAGAAAGTCAATAATACTGCACCAAATAAGCCTAGTGGTACAACCAGCATGACTGAGAAAGGAATTGACCAGCTTTCGTATAAAGCTGCAAGACACAAGAATACAATCAATAAAGATAAAGCGTACAATGCCAATGTTTGTGAGCCGGCATCACTTTCTTCCAAAGATAATCCGGTCCATTCAAAATCAAAACCACTAAGTCCCATTGATGGTAATTTTGCGACAATTTCCTTCATTGCGTTCATTGCATCACCAGAACTGATTCCTGGCGCAGGCGATCCTTGAAGGTTTACAGAAGATACACCGTTGTAGCGCTCTAGACGAGGCGAACCATACGTCCACTCACCTGTTGTGAAAGCGGAGAATGGAACCATTGTGCCTGCACTATTACGTACATACCATTTGTTTAAATCTTCAGGAAGCATACGACTATTTGCATCCCCTTGGACATAAACTTTTTTGATACGACCACGATCAATAAAGTCATTCACATAGGCACTACCCCAGGCAACACTCATGGTATTATTCAGATCTGATAAACTTACGCCAAGTGCACCAGCTTTCGCCTGATCAATAGTTACTTTGTATTGAGGTGTATCTTCCATACCATTTGGACGTACTCCAACCAGTCGCTTGTCTTGAGCAGCCATACCCAATACAGTATTTCGAGCCTGTAGTAATTTTTCATGTCCCTGACCGTTGGTATCTTTCAACATCAGGTCAAAACCAGAAGAAACACCAAGCTCTGGCATGGCTGGCAATTGCATTGGATAAATCAGAGTCGCATCCTGAATACGACCATTCAAACTCATCGCACGGCCAACAATGCTGCCCACCTGCTGATCAGCCTGTTTACGTTCAGCCCAGTCCTTTAATTTTACAAAGGCAATACCTTGGTTCTGCCCTTGACCTGCAAAAGAGAACCCTGAAACTGTAAAGATAGATTCGACATTATTTTTCTCTTCATTAAGAAAATAATTCGTCACATCATCCAGTGTCTTTGTAGTACGTTCAAGGGTTGCATTCGGCGGCAATTGTACCAATGTCATCACCATTCCCTGATCTTCATCGGGTAAGAAAGATGATGGCAAACTTCTAATCACAAAAATAAATGCAGCAACTACAACCACATAAAGAATTCCGGAAAAAATTTTATGGTGAGTCATACGACTTACACCATTTTGATACTTCTCCGAAATCTTTTCAAATGTACGGTTAAAACCACGAAAGAATCTTGCAAAAATATTATTGCTTGGCGCTTTATTCGGATCATGCTGTTTTAAAATCGTTGCACAAAGTGCTGGTGTAAAAGTTAAAGCAATGATCAGAGATAAAATCATCGCCGTAACCAGTGTTACAGAAAATTGGCGATAAATTACACCGGTGGTCCCACTAAAAAATGCCATTGGGACAAACACAGCTGCTAGCACACTGGTAATCCCAACCAATGCACCAGAAATTTGTTTCATTGAATTTTCTGTCGCAGCAACTGGCTCAACGTGCTCTTCAGTCATAATACGTTCGACGTTTTCGACCACGACAATCGCATCATCGACCAGAAGACCAATGGCCAGTACCATAGCGAACATCGTCAAGGTATTAATGGTAAAACCAAACAAATTAATAACTGCAAAAGTACCTAAAACAACTACAGGAACTGCAAGGGTTGGAATAATTGTTGCACGCCAATTTTGAAGAAACAGGAACATCACAATAAATACAAGCACAATGGCTTCAATTAAAGTATGTACAACGTTTTCAATAGAAAGTTTAACAAAAGGTGTGGTATCAAAAGCAATTGCATCCTTTAACCCTTTTGGATAATTAGGACGTAATTGTTCTAACTCTGCTTGTATAGCTTTTGCTGTATCCAGTGCATTGGCACCCGTTGCCAGACGAATGGCAATACCACCCGATGGCTTGCCATTAAAGTTAGAATCAAACTGATAATTTTCTGACCCCAGTTCAACTCTTGCAACGTCACCCAAGCGTACCTGCGCACCAGATGTTGCATTCTTTAGAAATATATTGCGGAATTCCTCTGGTGTTTGCAGCATGCTTTGTGCATTAATGGTGGCATTGATCATTTGACCTTCGACAGAAGGTGCACCACCAATTTGTCCAACTGAAATTTGTGAGTTTTGTGCAGAAATCGCGGCAGTGACATCACTTGGTGTTAATTGATAGCTATTCAGTTTTGCTGGATCAAGCCAGATTCGCATTGAATACTGACCACCAAACACTTGTACCTCACCAATACCTGGAATACGGCTTAAAGGATCTTTAATACTTGCATTAACATAATCCTTAATGTCTGCACCAGACATACTGCCATCAGGTGAGTAAAAAGAAATAACCTGTAAGAAGCTGGCACCAGATTTTTTAATCGTGATACCTTGTCTTTGTACAACTTCAGGTAAAGAGGCTGTTGCTGTCTGTACTTTATTTTGTACCTGTACCTGAGCAATATTGGCATCTACACCCTGATCAAAATTTACATCAATAGAAACCGAACCATTGGATAAACTTTGTGAACTAATATAACGTAAACCATCCAAACCATTCAGTTGCTGCTCAATTACCTGTGTAACAGAGTTTTCAATGGTTTCCGCAGAAGCTCCGGGATAGCTGGCAGAAATACTGATTTTGGGTGGTGCAATTGTAGGGTATTGAGCAATTGGCATGCCGATCAGGGAAATAATCCCAGCGAGCATAATCACCAATGCAATCACCCATGCAAATATGGGGCGATGGATAAAGAACTTAGCCATTCAATCTACCTCTTATGTATTTGAATTAGCTTTTTGCTCAGGCTTAGCTTGTGCAGGCTTGGATGTTTGACCTTGAGCAGCGGATTGAGCATTAGCAGTTTGTGCTGGGGCCTGATAAGGTTTAGCATCAACCTTGGCACCGTCTTTAACCTTTGCAATACCCTCAACAATAACCTTATCGCCATTTTGCAACCCTTTAGTTACAATCCAGCTAGATCCTTGTGTTCCCTGAGTTTCCACGATACGAGATTCAGCAACACCTTTAGCATTTACAACCATGACAGTTGCTTGGCCAGTAGGCGTACGAGTTAATGCAACTTGTGGAATCAAAAATGCATTTGGCAATGAACCCTGTACAATTTGCGCATTCACAAACATACCAGGTAATAATAAATGATTAGGATTTTTAAATACCACACGTAAAGTTACCGTACCGGTATTTTCATCCACATTGGCATCAGAAAAAGCCAATGTACCTTCCACTGGATAAATTGAACCATTTTCGAGTTTTAATTTAACTTTTGCATTATTTACTTGACCCAGACTACCTTGACTCAATTGCTGTCTTAATGCAAGCAGCTCATTACTGGATTGATTAATATCAACATAAATTGGATCAAGCTGCTGAATCGTTACCAAGGCATTGGTTTGATTTGCGGTCACCAAGGCACCAGCTGTTACTGAAGAACGACCAGACTGACCAGAAATTGGTGCTGTAATGGTCGAATACCCCAAATCAATCTGTGCATTTTGAACCTGTGCTTCAGCAGCAGCAACTTGTGCTTCCGCAACACGTACTTGCCCAACAAGATCATCATAATCCTGTTTTGCAATCGCATTGGTAGAAAGTAATTGTCTATACCGATTGGTTTTAATACGTAAAGAATTTAGATTGGCCTGTTGTTGTGCCAATGCTGCTCTAGTATTTGCCAGTGTTGCACGATTGGTTCTTGAATCTAATTCGTATAACGCCTGACCTTTTCTGACGTAACTACCTTCCGCAAATAAACGTTTCAGAATCACACCATTGGTTTGTGGTCGAACTTCAGAAACTTCGTATGCAGTCGTTCTACCCGCCAATTCCACTGTACGATCAACATTTTGTGCCTGAGCAACAATCACACCTACAGGCACAGCTTGAGCCTGTTGCGCAGCCGCCGCATTTTGTTGTGTCTGATCTGTAGATTTTCCACAGCCAACCAACGCAATACTTAAAGCCAATGTGCATGCTGTCAGCGTAGGTTTCCAGCCTGTTACTGATCTCATTGTTTCACCTCGAGTTACAACTTTTTGAAAAATCATGCTGTTTTATCTATACGTCTATCTTGAATTATTTTAAGGCCAAGTACGATCAAAGCTGCCAATACCCACCCTGCCAACACATCCGAAGGGTAATGTACACCCAGATTCACACGAGACCATCCCATTATTAATGCCCATAACAATATACTGTATCGCTTCCAGCCTAACTGATTGTTTAAAACAACAAATATCAATAAACAGGCAATCAGCATTGCATAAGCACTATGTGCACTTGGAAATGAGCTACCATAAGTTTTTACAATACTGAGATCTAAATCAGGACGTGGCCGATTCACTAACCATTTTACTACCCATGCAACAGAGACCGTCAGCATAAAACTTATAACCACCAACACACTGTGATCAAAACGTTTTTGATAAAGACTATAGATGAATAAGGCTGCCACCAAGATCAATGTTCCAGGCAAACCGCCCAAACGAGAAAGTATCTGTGACAATTGTGTCAGTGCAAAATTTTGATGTTGCTGAATATATTCAATGATTTTGATATCGATAAAATTAGCCGGATAAAACCAGCCAATCCCTGTCAATACGATAAAACAGATCATCAAAAGAAAATTTAAACGCAAACACTTTCCCCCTGACCTGATAATTAAATATAAACAGTGTAATTCTGCGCTCACACTTTAACCCAAACAAAGTGTACTGAGTAGTACACTTGAATTCAAGCACCCAATCTTAGAATAACAAAATAAATGGATATTTTTGTTAAAAAATAATCAATTTTATTGATCTCAAAAATTATCACACTTTTTATATATTTTTTGAACCTTGCATCACTTTAAATCAACAAATCTCATCTCTTAGAAAAAATATAATCATTAAACAATAATTTATGATATTAGAAAGTTTATGGTTTGTTCTGCTCCTCAATTTGCAATGGCTGTTTAGGTGGCCAAAAGAAATCGCTTGGTCGAGTTGCAAAATGTGTAATAATGAGTTTAAACAAAGGTTTCCATTGCTTAACTTTAACTCGTCTTGAACGTAATGCCACGATAATCGTTAAACTAAAACTTACGAATAAATTGGTAATCCCAATCAACATCACCCCCAAGACTGAAATGATAATAATACCCAGATCAGCGCCACCACTTAAATTCAATAATCCCTGTATCAAATTAGCAGAGGCAAAGGCAATATGCCGAATATCCAAAGGTAGCCCCAAAATAAATCCCAACGTTCCCATACTACCAAGCATGATTCCAAACAAAAAATTTCCCATAATTGCCCCCAGATTACATTCGATATAACTTGCAATTCGATCCAATGTACTGAGTTTAAATATTTTTCTTAGTTTAGGGTGAGCACTAATTCTGGCACCAATTTTTCGATAAACAGCTAAATTATCGTAATATCCAGTAATCAAACCCGACAAAAACAGGCAAACCCCAGCAATTGCTGCATGAGGAATCGCCATAGACGTAAATGGATTAAGATCATTAAGTAAGTGCATCGCTTTAATATTAGTGACCAATTGCTCCGAAAATAAAATCGGCCACAACCAACAAATCAATGCTGCTACAGGAATTGCAATAGAAATATTGCCAATAATTGCAATAAATTGCGTCCGCCCAATATTAATAATTAAAGCCGCAGTTTCTGCTAACTTGGCATTTTGTGAACCCGTACTATTTTGAATGGTGGCTGCCAGTGCAGCAGCAGTCATCGCTGGTTGTTTGGTTGCTACAGTAAAATGTAACATGTGAATCAACACAAATCCCAGACTATAATTCATGCTATATGCAAATGCCTGCATAAAGGGTGCCATGGTAACTCTGGACATTAATACTTTTAATGTTGCCATTGTTGCAATAATGGCACCAGCACCAGCAGCAGAACGATACATTTTAAAATAGCCGGATTTATCCGTACTTACATAATGCTCACCTGTACGGCTAGCATTTTCAGTCATTTGTAAAGCCAATAATTCAGTATTGGTTTGCAATAAAGCACGTACACTTTGATCACTATAATGCGCGTCAACCAGATCAAATAACAATTGTTTAATAGCAAGTTGTTGTTCATCAACTTGATCACTCACGACAGAAAGCAGTAATTCAATTCTTTCCAGACTTTGTTCCAAAACGGTCAACAAATAGGTCAAGCTTAGACTCACCCCCTGCCGTTTGGTTAAACGTCTAACTTTTTGCATTACCTCCCGGCATTGATCCAGCATCACCAATGCCTGATCAGGATCGAGGTTGGCAATCTGAGGACCAATATTTAAATCATCATCTATAAATTCATCAAACTTTTGGTAATGATCCAGAAAATCCAGAATTTCACGATTCTGGATTAAAAAAGGCGAAGTCAGTTCATTTAAAGCAGGATATATGTATTGTAGTTCGGGATGTAATCCTATTGCACTAATTCGATAAGATAAGGTTTGAATTGCCTGTAAAATTCTAACTCGAATCTGTTTCTTTTGTAACACATAACTTTGAGGTTGACATAAAAGCGCTAGAATATCCTGCCAGTCCTGTGGAGCAATCGTTTCAAGCCATTGCACATCTGTAGATTGATGAAATACTTTTCCCACAAGATATTTAAGTTCAGATTCATCTTTCAACAAAGGTAAAACATGCGCACCAATTCGATTGGCAAGCTGTGTCGGAAAACCTTCCGGACTTAAAATACCACTCTCAGCATATAGGCTTACCTGCTTATACTGGTTTAATAACTTGAGTAAAAAAAGCTGACATGTTGCCGCAGCATCAGGAATAAAAGTTAAGCTATAAATCAAAGTTTGTATTTTGTCATGAATATCTTGTCGATTGCTTACATCTTGTGGTCTGAGCTGATCAAACAGATCTACCAGTAAGTCTGATGTTAATTGATCTGTTTCCAGTTGATGCCGCATTTCGGAAAAAAGTTGATTAAGCCCAGTTTGCATTCCATGTACTCCAAATCAAATTATTGGATACGCTCTAATGCAAGTTCGGCAAGAGATTGTAATCCTTGTCGATATTCAGTTTCAGGCAAAGCTTGCAGAGCCTCTATCGCCAGAGCCGTTTCCTGTTTTGCCCGTTGCATACAATAATCCAATGCTCCTGATTGCTTGACAATTTTAATCACCTGCTCTAAATCTGCTATACCGCCTGTTGCAATACTTCTACGGATAATTTGATATTGCGCTGAATCATGATCAGTTAATCGCATTGCAGCAATTAATGGTAAGGTTGGCTTACCTTCCATTAAATCATCACCAATATTTTTACCCAGCGTTTCTGCATCCGATGTATAATCCAGAATATCATCGATGATTTGAAATGCATTGCCAAAATGTCCGGCATAATGGCGCAAAGGCTCACGATATTCTGCCTGATCAGCCAAAATAGCTGCACCTTCTGTTGCCAATTCAAATAGACGTGATGTTTTACCATGAATAATTTTTAAATATGTTTCTTCTGAGGTATCCGGCTGATGCTGTGATTGTAATTGCAATACTTCACCTTCTGCAATCTCACAGGTTCCTGTAGAAAAATCTTTCAATAGGTCATAATTTTGAATATTCACCAATAAATCAAATGCACGTGCAATCAAAAAATCACCGACAAGAACAGCCGTCTGATTATTCCATGTTGCATTTGCAGTTGGACGGCCACGGCGTAATCCCGACTCATCGACAACATCATCATGTACCAGCGTTGCTGTATGTAACATTTCTATGATTGCAGCCAGATGATGCGCATGTTCTATCTTTGACAAACCACAGGCTCTGGCTGCCAACAAACACATGATGGGACGCATACGCTTGCCACCAGCCTCAACGACATGCTTACTCACCGCCATGACCAATGCAACTTTAGAAGTAATTCCTTCATTGATAAAGGTATCCATGGCTGTAAAATCATGAGCAACTGGTGCCAATACATCTCGTTTAAAATCAATTGTCATGAAATCCCCTCTAAATACATGGCATATTTATTCAATCTATAATGAAAGAAAATATTCTGCAATTTACATCAAAATCAAAATATTAACTCTTATTTCATCCAACAAAGCTATTTAACACTGATCTTATTATCGCAAAATTACAATTTCGATAACTATCCTCACTCATGCATGCCTATTCTCATGAATGTCTTAATCGGTTGCAAGTCTATCACAATAGAAATTATGCGTATTTGATCACATCTCCATAGCATAACGCCTAATTTTTACAGATCACATCGCTATATCCATTTATTTACATAACACTTGACTGATTTTTTGTTATTTTTTCACCACAACTCTTGTTGTTTAACTGAAGATTTCGTAAAATCGTGCGCCTTATCTCCCAGTGGCGTTCGTTTTAAGATCAATATATCCCTTTATTGACACGACGACACGGGCATGAACGGAGTACTTTATGTACGCAGTAATCCAAAGCGGTGGTAAACAGCACCGTGTAGTTGAGGGTGAAACCCTTAAAGTTGAATTATTGAAAGCTGAAACTGGTTCAACCATTACATTTGATGATGTACTATTGGTTGTGAACGGTGAAAGTGTTCAAATCGGTGCTCCAGTTGTTGCTGGCGCAAAAGTAACTGCAGAAGTGGTTAGCCACGGCCGTCACGACAAAATCCGTATCGTGAAATTACGCCGTCGTAAACATTACCGTAAACAACAAGGTCACCGTCAATGGTTTACTGAGTTGAAAATTACTGGTATTTCAGGTTAATCACGAGGAGTAAATAGACATGGCTTCTAAAAAAGCTGGTGGATCGACTAAGAACGGTCGTGATTCAAACCCTAAAATGCTTGGTGTTAAAATTTACGGTGGTCAAACTGTGACTGCTGGTAACATCATTGTTCGTCAACGTGGTACAGAATTCCACGCTGGTGCAAATGTTGGTATGGGTCGTGACCATACACTATTTGCTACTGCTGATGGCGTAGTAAAATTTGAAGTGAAAGGTCAATTTGGCCGTCGCTATGTAACTGTTGAATCTGCATAAGTCTTAACAGTGCTGAAAAACCTCGCTTTTTGCGAGGTTTTTTTATGGATCATATTTTTCGGTTTTTATGCTGTTATCTTCATAAAAACTTCATATCCATATTCATTTTCAACACAAATCATCAGCTTGCGACATTAAATTACATAAATAAGTATATTTTATTAATCTTAGGGATTAATAAAAACAGTAAGATATAGTCATAAACAGACAAGTAAAAGGCAGACTTATGAATATTTTGCAGAAAACAGCATGTACATTGAGCATCAGCGTATGTACCCTTACTCCAGTCATTATGGCTCAAACTGCGAACGCTGCACCTGCAACAGCCCAACAAGCCACCAACAATCTGGTAAAACAACTCAGTGGTATTCAAAGTTTAAGTGCCAATTTCACTCAAACGACCAAACTGACCAGTGGCAAAAAACAAACCAATAAACCTGCACCACAGCACATGAATCAGACTTTTACTGGTACGATGAAAGTGGCTCGTCCTGGTAAATTCTATTGGGAAACTTTAAGGCCAGCTAAACAAACAATTGTCACTACGGGTAAAACCGTATGGATTTATGATCCAGACTTACAACAAGCTGTAAAACAAAGTCTAGATGAACAAATTGCCAACACACCGGCATTATTGCTATCAGGTAATGCGCAACAAATTATGCAGGCATATCATATTAGCCAGCCCGATGCTAAGAAAACTTATTATAGCTTGACACCTAAAAATCGTGAGGGTGCCTTTAATCGCCTATTAATCAGTTTTGGTGCCAATAATGCACCAACCACAATGATTCTGGAAGATTCTATGGGTCAAACAACTCAGGTGAATTTTAGTAATGTTAAAGTTAATCCAACGCTTAACCAAAGTATCTTTAACTTTACCCCACCAAAAGGAACAGACATTATTGAGCAATAATTTTTGATTTATAATCAATTTATTGTTTAACTCAAGGAGATTTGATTAGGCATACTTTTTACATCTCCTTGCAAATCATTATGGTGATCTTACTATTTCTTGTCATTTGTCCACTGAATCACCCATGCAGATTCTAAATTTAAACTTTTATCAGCAGCAATCTTTCTTCTGGTAATTTCAGCAGACTCTTGTGATTTTAGTGGCTCCACCATAATTCTGATGCCTTTAGATGTGAAGCTTTGTACAACATTATAACCTTTTGCTTTGATTTGTTTGGTTAGTCGGTCAGCACCTGCCTGATTGGATGCCAATGCAACTTGCACCATCCAGTTTTGCTCGCCATTCTCTAATAATTGTCTTGCTTGTTGCGTATCCATCTTGCGAAGTTCTTTATTTTGTAAAGGAGCTTGAATATTATTTGATTTTTTATTGGTATTTTCTTTCTTTGCTGTGACCACTGAATTACATCTACAATCTTGTTCAGCAGTTGCAGATTTCGCCCAGGTATTCACAACGCCAAAAATAGATGCAAACAAAAAAAAACTATACTTTATAAATGTCTTATTGATTAAAAACTGCATGACTTCTAGTCCTATTTATCCTAAATAAGACGTATTTAAAGATAATTTTATATTTTTATACATCCCTATAATTTGGGTATTTATATAATAAAACCATCTTATACAAGCATTTATGCCTAGACTATTTAACTTTAGCTTTACGAATCATTTTATATAAAAATTGTGGTGATAATCTCGATACAGCTACACCTAACTTTTCTTTATGACCACCAATTACGATATATTCCTTTTTCACTGCCAGTGCCTTAACTGCCTGTCGGGCAAAATCATTTGCAGCTAGTCCTTGAGCAATTGCCTCATCTTGATGTTGCTGCGCTTCCCCCTTACCATTCAAAGCGTTAAAAGATACATTAGTTTGTACAAATCCAGGAAAAATAACCGAAACACTGATTCCTTGATCTGCATATTCTGCACGGCAACTGTTAGCCCACATGTGAATAGCTGCTTTGGCAGCAGAATAACTGGCACGATATTGTGTACCCAACAATCCTGCCACACTTGAAATAAAAACAATCTGTGCGGATTTTTGCTGTACTAGATAGGGCAAAATTTGTTTAGTCAAATGGACTTGTGCAAAGTAATCTACTTCCATAATTTTGCGTTCAGTTGCCATCGTGGTATCTGTAATTAAGGCTCTCTGACTTAGACCTGCATTGTTAATCAATACATCAATCGTTCCAATGGTTGTAAATACTTGTGCAACTATTTGGGCGACTTGCTTTTCATCGGTAATATCCATAGCTACACAATGATGTCGCTCTGGATGCTTTAAGGACTGTCGTACTTGTTCCAGTTGAGGTAACCGTCTTGCAGATAAAATCACATGTGCACCTTGCTCAGCAAATTGTATTGCCAAAGCTTGCCCGATCCCCGAACTGGCGCCTGTAATCCACACTCTCTGGTTGTTGTACATATTATTTTCTCTGATTAGTCTTTATGAGGAACTGCTTTCTTCAATTCGTAAAAAGTGATTAAAATGTTTTGCGTAATCCTGTGCCTGTGTCAACTGAAGTGACTTGCCAATTTTACCAATACGTTTATAACCAATGTTTGTTGTGACATTAATGACACTATTGAGTGTTTTATCCAAAACCAGATTAAACTTTAACATAGCTTTAGGCGCACGAATTAAAGCACTGACCCCCTGATCAATAATTTGAACCAGATCAGTAAATACACCATCAATAACGTGTTGATCACCTTGCATTAACTGCTGATAATGTGTTTTAGACTGCTCAACCAGAGCATCAGAAACTTCATAACATAAGTAAGCTTGTTCAGAATTCTCGGTATCAAATTGCGCCAGTAAATAATTGGCAACCGGTTTTAAACGCTCATTGGCAAATATCCCAATCGACATCGGCATATATTTTTGTAATTGCTGGCTAATTTGATCAAGCACCTGCTGGCTTTCTCCAGTACTTTTACTTGATGCAAGCTGGGCTTGTGCACGAATTAAATCGGCAAAAACCTGATCCAGAATTTCACAGGTTAATTTTGTCAAAACCTCACCGAGAGATTTGGATAAACTATTTTTTTCTCCAGCATTTAATGCCTGAGTAATTTGCAATAAACTTTGATAAGTTTCTGCTTGAACAGGAAGTTTTACACGATGCGCTGACATAAAAATCTAACCCAAAACTCCTAATATCCTAATTTAGTCATGAATCCCTTGTATCACCAGTGTAGCATGGTGTGTAAATTTTAAATAATGCTTTTGTTCTACCCAGCGTGTGTATTATTTTTTTGCTACAATGGTGACAATTTTTCATCTGATTTAATTCTATTGAACATGACTGATACAAAGACACCAACTCAGACTTCTAGCACTGCTGAGAACATTGCCACCACTTATGATCCTTCTTTAATTGAAACCAAATGGTATAAAATTTGGGAAGAAAATGGCTACTTTAAACCTTCCGGCAAAGGTGAATCATTCTGTATCATGATCCCACCGCCAAACGTCACCGGTAGCCTGCACATGGGGCATGGCTTTAACAATGCCATTATGGATGCACTAACCCGCTATAACCGCATGAATGGTAAAAACACCTTATGGCAACCTGGCACAGACCATGCCGGAATTGCCACACAAATGGTGGTAGAACGCCAGCTTGGGGCGCAAGGCATTAGCCGTCATGATTTAGGCCGTGAAAAATTTACCGAAAAAGTCTGGGAATGGAAAGAACAATCCGGTGGTAACATCACCCGTCAAATCCGCCGTTTAGGTTCTTCGGTAGACTGGTCACGTGAACGCTTTACCATGGATGAAGGCTTATCCAATGCGGTCAAAGAAGTTTTTGTCAAACTGCATGAACAAGGCTTGATCTATCGTGGTAAACGACTGGTCAACTGGGATCCAAAACTACATACTGCCCTATCTGATCTGGAAGTGGAAAGCAGCGAAGAACAAGGTTCGCTTTGGCACTTCAAATACTTCTTTGCTGATAAAAATCTAAAAACCGCTGATGGTAAAAATTATCTGGTTGTTGCAACAACTCGTCCCGAAACCTTGCTGGGTGACTCCGCTGTTGCAGTACATCCAGAAGATGAACGTTATAAACATCTAATTGGTCAAAATATTCGTCTGCCAATTACCGACCGAATTGTACCGATTGTTGCTGATGACTATGTCGAAAAAGACTTTGGGACTGGCTGCGTTAAAATTACGCCTGCCCATGACTTTAACGATTACGAATTAGGTAAACGCCATAATCTGCCTTTAATTAATATCTTTAATAAAAATGCTGAAATTCTCGGCGAATTTGACTGGATGGAAAAAGCCGGTGAACCGATCAGCAAAACACTGGTTGCACCGGAAGATTATGTCGGTTTAGAACGTTATGAAGCACGGAAAAAACTGGTTAATGAGGCAGAAGCCGAAGGCTGGCTGGAAAAAATCGATCCGTACACCTTGAAAGCACCTCGTGGTGACCGTTCCGGTGTAATCGTTGAACCCTTATTAACCGACCAATGGTATGTGAAAATTGCACCTTTGGCTCAACCAGCGATTGAAGCAGTGAAAGATGGTCGTATCAAATTTGTGCCTGAACAATATACCAATATGTATATGGCATGGATGAACAATATTCAGGACTGGTGTATCTCTCGTCAATTGTGGTGGGGACATCGCATTCCTGCATGGTATGACGAAAATGGTGCGGTCTATGTCGGTCGTGACGAGGCCGAAGTGCGTGAAAAATACAATCTGGCTGCGGATTATTATATCTATCAGGACGAAGATGTGTTGGATACTTGGTTCTCATCAGGTCTGTGGACATTCTCTACACTGGGTTGGACTGGTGATGCAAAAAAAGATGCTGAAAACTATTTTCTAAAAACTTTCCATCCGACCGATGTTCTTGTCACTGGTTTTGACATCATTTTCTTCTGGGTGGCACGCATGATCATGCTGACCATGCACTTTATGAAAAATGAAGATGGCACACCACAAGTCCCGTTTAAAACCGTATATGTGCATGGTTTGGTACGTGATGGTGAAGGGCAAAAAATGTCCAAATCCAAAGGTAACGTACTTGACCCATTGGACTTGATCGACAGCATCGACCTTGAAAGTCTGGTGGCAAAACGTACTACGGGTCTGATGAATCCGAAACAGGCAGCAAAAATCGAAAAAGCCACCCGTAAGGAATTTCCAGACGGCATCAATGCTTACGGTACCGATGCAGTACGCTTTACCTTCTGTGCGCTGGCCAATACCGGTCGTGATATTAAGTTCGATTTAAAACGTGTTGAAGGCTATCGTAATTTTGCCAATAAAATCTGGAATGCCACCCGTTTTGTGTTGATGAATGTCGAAGGTCAAACCGTCGGTCAAACGGCACGTCCTGATCTTTGGGAATTGCCGGAACAATGGATTGTCAGCCGCTTACAAAAAGCAGAGCAAGCCGTGAAACTTGGTTTTGACACTTATCGTCTGGATCTGGTAGCACAAACCATTTATGACTTTATATGGAATGAATATTGTGACTGGTATGTCGAATTGACCAAACCAGTTCTAAATGATGCGAATGTTTCAGAAGATCGTAAAGCCGAAGTACGTCGTGTTTTGCTAAGTGTAATGGAAACTGCGCTACGTCTTGCACACCCATTAATGCCATTCCTAACTGAGGAAATTTGGCAGACTCTTGCGCCGATGATTGGTAAAGGCGGTGACACGATTATGCTCGCACCGTACCCAATTGCCGAACAAGAGAAAATCAGTGAACAAGCCGAAGCCGATATGCAGTGGTTACAAGGCTTGATTGGTGCGGTGCGTAATATCCGTGGTGAAATGGGACTAGGTAATGCGCGTTTATTACCAGTTCTATTACAAAATATCTCTGATGCCGAACGCACTCGAATTGAACGTATTGAACCATTATTTAAAGCCTTGGCAAAAGTTGAAAGCATTACCTTCTTGGCAAATGGAGAAGAACCACCATTATCATCATCAAGTGTGATTGGTGCAGCATCGGTTTTTGTCCCAATGAAAGGTTTGATTGATCCAAAAGCTGAATTGGCTCGTTTGCAAAAAGATCTGGATAAAATCCAGAAGCAGCATGACCAAATCGCAGGAAAACTTGCCAATGAAGGCTTTGTTGCCAAAGCCCCTGCTGCGGTAGTGGAAGGTGAAAAAGTTAAACTGGCTGAATTTGCTGATCAATTAGTAAAAATTAAGGCCAATATGGAACAGATTGCGAACTTGTAATTTGTCTTTTAAAAGCCCTCAACAGATGTGTTTTGGGCTTTTAAATATTTATTTTTTATATTCTTCAGTTAAATTTTTAATAAATAAGCCAATAATTATTAAAGGATATTTACCTATAGTTATGATGATATTTAAAGACAAAATTTTTGATAATATTTTAAAATTATCTTTCTACTTATTCTCAATACTAGCGGTTTTTTCTATGAGTGTGACACTGTATGATAAGTATATGGGATACACCAGCAGTATAGAACTCAAGCCTGCACTCATTTTTTTGTTTTTTGCATTCTTTGCCAAATATCAATATGCAATTCAGTATGGATTAAATCGACTAGAAATAATCAATAATAAAGAAAGACATCGTCAGCTCATGCTAGATAAAGACGATGAAAAATCATCATGAGGATTTAAAAATGACAAACGAAAATAAATGGTATTCATTCTTTTGGGTATTTGGAATTTTAGTTTTCGGCTCTAGTATTTCAGATATGATCAAGGCTGAGGAATTAAACTATAAACTCCTTGTATTTGTGATCATTGCATTGGCAGCATGGTTGCACGGCCTATACCGAACCTATAAACAGGAAACCAAGGTCAAACAAACCAATATTTAAGATTTTTATGAAAACATACTCCCTTTATTTCAAAGGAAAACTTGATAATGTCAGTGTGGTTTTAACCAAAATCAAATGAATGAATGACTTTTACCCTCATAATCAATTGATTGTGATAAGAAATAGAAATCAGGT
Organism: Acinetobacter qingfengensis; assembly: GCF_008693185.1. Classification (GTDB taxonomy): domain Bacteria; phylum Pseudomonadota; class Gammaproteobacteria; order Pseudomonadales; family Moraxellaceae; genus Acinetobacter; species Acinetobacter qingfengensis. The sequence continues at coordinate 78,888 of NZ_VXKN01000009.1, read as the reverse complement.
TTTGTTGGTATTCTGTTTATAACCCCATTATCAGAAAAATATACGATAAAATTACTTAAACATTCCTAAACATCATAAGTGAAAATCATCCTGAGTATTGTAACTGTACCAATGCAGCTTGCTAAACTCTCGCTATTAAAAAGATAAATGTAATCTTTTAGAACCGGAGTAAAATGAAATGGTCAATGAAACAATCAATATTTACGGGGCAAGACAAAATAATCTTAAAAATATCTCCCTAAAAATTCCCAAACATCAAATCGTCGCATTTACTGGTGTATCTGGCTCGGGTAAATCATCACTTGTGTTTGAAACAATTGGTGCAGAAGCACAAAGACAGATCAATGAAACACAAAATAGTTTTATTCGCCATCGTTTACAGCATTTTGGTGTCGCTGATGTCGATAAAATTGAGAATCTGAATGTTCCAGTCTTGATTAATCAAAAACCATTAACCGGAAATATTCGTTCGACAGTTGCCACCATTACCGATATTTATGCCAATTTGCGTTTGTTATTTTCTCGTATGGGCGAACCATTTGTCGGATACGCCACTGTATTTTCCTTTAATCATCCGAGCGGCATGTGCCCACAATGTGAAGGCATCGGTCTTGAACAAAGCATCGATATTTACAAAATTCTGGATTTAAATAAATCACTGAATGAGGAAGGTGCAATTAATTTTCCGACCTATAGCACGCATGCTTGGCGTTGGACACGTTATGCAGACTCTGGTTATTTCGATCTGGATAAAAAATTGAAGGACTATAGTGCAGAAGAATGGGATTTGTTTTTAAATGCACCACAGCACAAACCTTTACATCCTACCAGTAACTGGAAAAAAACTGCACTTTATGAAGGATTAATTCCCCGATTTGAACGTAATTATTTAAAAGGTGAAGCACAGGAACGCAATCGTTATCGCCATAGTCTTGATCCGATTATTACCACCAAGCCTTGTACTTTATGTCATGGGCAACGACTTAATCAAAAATCTTTATCCTGTAAGATTAATGGCAAAAATATTGCCGACTGTACAGCACTCTCTGTAGATGCATTACTGCAATTCGTCGAATCTTTGCACAGTGAAAAATATGAGACCATTTTGAATGAAATCAAAAATAAATTGATGAATTTAAAATTGGTCGGACTAAGCTACCTTAATTTGAATCGCATCAGTAACACCCTCTCTGGTGGCGAATCGCAACGTATTAAGATGGTTAAACATTTGGGTAATAGTCTGGTCGATTTACTGTATATTTTCGACGAGCCCAGCATTGGGCTGCATCCAAAGGATTTGGACAATATCATTCAAATTATTAAAAAAATTCGGGACAAAGGAAATAGTGTATTACTGGTGGAACATGATCCAGATTTGATTAAAATTGCAGACCATATTATCGATATGGGTCCATTATCTGGTACTAAAGGTGGAGAAGTGATTTATCAAGGTAATTTTGCCGGACTAAAACACTCTTCAGGACTGACAGGACAGTATTTTCAAAAAGCCACCAGTTATCAAAAAACACCACGTAACAGTGATGAGAAAATCTGGATTAAAGATGCGCATGTGTTTAATCTAAAACACATTGATGTACCGATCGCCAAAAATTGTCTAAATGTGGTGACAGGTGTTGCTGGTTCTGGAAAAAGTACATTAATCAGTAAAGTATTGCCACAGCAATATCCTCAAACCAAACTGATAGATCAATCTGCAATTACGGCGACAGCCCGTTCCAATTTACTCACCTATCTTGATCTTCTTGATCCTATTCGTCAATTGTTTGCCAAAGCGAATCATGTCAGCCCAAAATTGTTTAGTTTTAACAGTGAAGGTGCCTGCCCACAGTGTAAAGGTACTGGTATTGAAAAAGTCGATTTGGCTTTTCTTGATGATATCGAGTTGACCTGTGAGATGTGTCACGGATCGGGTTATACACCTGATATTTTAAAATATCATTATAAAAACAAGAATATTGCCGAGATCATGACCATGACCGTTGCGGAAGCATTTGATTTTTTTGATCATGAATACCTGCAACAACAATTCCGCTTACTAATCAGTTTGGGGCTAGACTATATTGCCATTGGCCAGCGTTTAAATACATTTTCCGGTGGGGAACGGCAACGCTTAAAATTAAGCAAGGAAATTCATGGCACTGGTCATATGATAGTGCTGGATGAACCAAGCTCCGGACTACATCCATCGGATACGGAAAAGCTCATTAAACTACTTAATCATCTGGTTGATCAGGGTAATACCATCATTGTCATTGAACATAATTTAGACATTATGAGTCAAGCCGACTGGATAATTGATATTGGCCCTCTTGCCGGAGATCAAGGTGGTGAATTGATTTTTGCCGGAACAGTACATGAGTTGATTCATCATCCAGATAATTCATTTACTGGTTTTTATCTGAGAAAATATTTAGGTCTGATAGAAGTTTAAAAAGAATTTTATACCTTGAAAAACACAGGAAATATTTTGGAAAATAAAATAGATTTCTTTGAATAAAACAATTTAAAACATAACTACCGAATATGAAAAACTGAATAAAGCCAGATACAGTGATCTGGCTTTTGTAAAAAACTAATGCTCATGCTCTAGATATTCTGGTTTTTTTGGCAAGAAAAAACTACAAATAAAACAAATAATTAACATTACAATAACGTAAACAAAAAACTCATTTTCTATGCCAAATTCTTTAAACTTTAATGCAACTGCCGGAGCAGAACCACCAAATAACGCATTTCCGACTGCATAGGAAAAACCAACCCCTAAAGCGCGGACATGCGGTGGAAACATCTCTGCTTTGACTAAACCACTGATAGATGTATAAAAACTTAAAATTAACATCAAAAAGATGAGCAATAAAGTAACCATCACTGCATTACCGGCAAATGCTTTCATGCCAATCACCATAACGGGATAAATAAAGACAGCCATTAATCCGCTAAAGAACAACATTGCACTACGTCGGCCAATACGATCTGCAATATAACCAAATAATGGTTGAGCAAGCATATATACAAATAATGCGCAGGTCATCATCAAACCAACAGTCTGCCCATCCATCCCCAAGCTTTTGGTAAAATAAGTTTTTGAATATACCGTAATGACATAAAAGGTTAGCGAACCGGCTGCTGTATAACCCACAACCAATAAGAATGATTTCCAGTGATCCCGAAATAATGCACGTAATGAGCCAGAATCTTCAGCTTTGGCCTCATCAGCATGTAGCGTTTCTTCAAGTTTACTTCGTGTTAATAAAGAGATGATCGCAGCAACACCACCGATCACAAATGGAATTCTCCAGCCGCCATCCATCAATTGCTGTTCTGTCATAAAAAATAAAATAATAACACTTAACAAGCTGGCAAGAAGCTGACCGCCAATTAACGTAACATACTGAAAAGATGAAAAAAATCCACGCTGACCTTTTAATCCAATTTCAGACATATAAGTGGCAACGGCACCATACTCACCACCTACAGATAAACCTTGTAAAAGTCGCACGGCAAGTAGAAGAAAGGGTGCGGCCATTCCTACTTGTTCATAAGTCGGTAAGCAGGCAAATAAGAACGCACTTAATGCCATCATGGCAATTGAAATCACCATAGATTGTTTACGACCATATTTGTCTGCAATACGACCAAATAACCAGCTACCAATCGGACGCATAAAAAAACTGGCAGCAAATACGCCCCATACATAAACGGCCTGTGCAGTGTCACTCATTCCAGGCGCAGTCAATGCATGCTGGAAATAAATTGCGAATACTGCATAAATATAAAAATCAAACCATTCGACCAGATTACCCGATGCTGCCCCCACAATACCGAAAATTCTTTTTCGTTTTTCTTGAGGTGTATACGTTTGTTGCATAGCTTTTCCTTAAACCTGATCTATCCTGTTATTTCTAATATGGATTACTCAAGGAATCAAGCCAATTTCAGTGATAACGTACAATACCAATCAAAAACCGTACTTTATTGCAAGACAATTTAGTCACTTTAACCTAAAGGATTATTCATCAATTTTTAATAACTCGATAGTATGTTAGGCTTACAAAAGTAAAAATTGCACCAAAACAATGCAATAAATCAATTATTTTATATTTTAAATTATTGCACCAAAATGATTCATTAAAAAATTAATACTATATTTTGTATTCAGTTCCTCATAATTATCAGAGAGAATTTTTTGTTTATTTTTATCATCGTAGTTAATTTTAACTCAAATCTATTTTTACTTTTTATAACTTTTAAATCATAAGATTATTTTATAAACACTCACGACTAATCTTTAGCATGATATTTGCAGTGATTATCTTGTGTAACTATGCATATTCATATATTTTTGAGTTTGTAACGGAGATACAACATCTATTTATAGATTCAAAAATATAGAGGACATGCTTGTTCAACTGTATTTTAGAACAAAACCAAAAAGGAGTTATCCTATGTCAAATAAACGTACCCTGCTTTCTGTCCTTTGTGCCAGTACCCTAATGTTGGGGCTGACTGCATGCGGTGGCGATAAATCAACCGCAGGTGGTGAAGGTGCATCAGGTGCAGCAACAGGTGGCACTTTGGATAAAATTAAACAATCAGGAACTATTGTTTTAGGCTATCGCGATTCCTCTATTCCTTTTTCTTATATTGCTGGTAATCCAAATCAACCTGAAGGTTATGCCCATGACTTGCAGATGAAAGTTGTAGAAGCTGTAAAACAAAAGTTAAATTTGCCAGACCTTAAAGTACGTTACAATCTGGTAACTAGCCAAAACCGTATTCCACTGGTATCCAACGGTACAGTTGATATTGAATGTGGTTCTACAACCAATAATAAAGAACGGCAGCAACAAGTTGATTTTTCTACTGGCTACTTTGAAGTTGGTGGTCGTCTGCTCACAGCTAAAAATTCTGGTATCAAAGATTTTTCAGATCTAAAAGGTAAAAAAGTTGTAACGACAGCAGGAACAACTTCTGAGCGCTGGTTAAAACAACATGCAACCGAACTTGGTGTAGGTGAAGTTATTTCTGCAAAAGATCATGCTGAATCATTTCTCATGCTGCAAAATGGTCGCGCTGCTGCATTTATGATGGATGATATCTTACTTGCAGGAGAAAAATCCAAAGCTGTTGATCCGAATAAATGGGTTATTGTAGGTACTCCACCAATTAAAGAAATTTATGGTTGTATGCTACGTAAAGGCGATACTGGTTTTAAACAGGTTGTAGATGATGCTATCAAAGCAACTTATACATCTGGTGAAATTAACCAAATGTATAAAAAATGGTTTGAATCGCCAATTCCACCAAAAAATATTAATTTGAACTTCCCAATGTCAGATGATGTAAAAGCATTAATTGCTAACCCACATGACCGAGATCAATAAGCTCATACTCATCCTGTCATCGTCATGATGGCAGGATAAAAGCAAACCGTATATAAAGTTTAGAATACAGTGAATGCACTGGAGTGAGTATGAATTATAATTGGAATTGGGCTGTACTCTTGCAACCCACTGGCGTAGACAACACAACGTATTTACAGTGGGTTCTGGTTGGTTTGGGCTGGTTGTGTCTAATCGCAGTTGTAGCCTGGACCATTGCATTGGTACTTGGAAGCCTGTTAGGTATTTTGCGTACTTTACCGAATAAAACAGCACGTACAATCGGTACCACATACGTTACAATTTTCCGTAATATCCCACTGCTCATTCAACTATTTATCTGGTTTTATGTGGCACCCAACTTTTTACCAGAACCAATTAAATCTTGGTGGATGAATGATTTAAGTGCAGGAACAACAGCTTTTCTTTCTGCAAGTATTGGTCTGGGATTATTTACCGCAGCAAGAGTTTGCGAGCAGGTACGCACGGGGATAGAAGCATTACCAGTAGGACAAAAAAATGCAGGTTATGCATTAGGCTTTACCACATCACAACTTTATCGTTATGTCGTTTTACCACAATCATTCCGTACAATTTTGCCACCCTTAAGTTCTGAATTAACCAACTGTGTTAAAAATACCTCTATCGCCTCTCTGGTTGGGGTTGCAGAAATCATCTCCCAGATGAAAACCATTAGTGAATATACTCAGAATACAATTGAAATTTACACTTATGTCACACTGATTTTCATTGTTATCAATGTCTGCCTAATTGTGTTTATGAACTTTTTGGAAAAACGCTTACATATTCCCGGTTTAATGTCCGAAGGAGGTAAATAATGGAGTGGATTACCTCTTTTATTTTAGACTTACAAGCTTCAGCACCTGCATTATGGCATGGTTTAAAAATCACTTTACAAGTGGTCATCACTGCTGCGATTGGTGGGGTTTTTATTGGAACAATTCTGGCATTAATGCGTTTATCTTCAATTAAAATCTTAAATATTATTGCAAAAAGTTATGTAAATCTCTTTCGTTCCATCCCACTGCTACTGGTTTTAATGTGGTTTTATTTTGCTGTGCCATTCATTTATACAGGTATTACCGGCAAATATCTCACCATTGATACAGCACTGGTTTCCAGCATTGTGGCTTTTATGCTCTTTGAGGCTGCATATTTTGCTGAAATTGTCCGCGCAGGAATTCAGTCTATTGCCAAAGGACAATCTTTTGCTGCTTATGCACTGGGAATGAGCTATGGACAAACCATGCGCCTAGTGATCTTGCCTCAAGCTTTTCGCAAAATGACGCCATTACTTTTGCAACAAACCATTATCCTATTTCAAGATTCAACAATGGTGTATGCAATTGGTCTGCTTGATTTCTTTCGCACCAATTATGTACGTGGTGATTTAATGTCATTATTGACACAATATATTCTTTTTGCTGGTTTGGTCTATTTTACGATTAGTCTTCTAGCCACGTATGCAGTCAAAAAATTACAGAAAAGGTTACATGTATGAGCAATAGTAAAATCATGATTGACATTCAAAATGTAAGTAAATGGTATGGTCAATTTCAGGTTTTAACTGACTGTACTACCGAGATTAAACAAGGTGAAGTTGTTGTCGTATGTGGACCTTCAGGGTCAGGAAAATCAACTTTAATCAAAACAGTGAATGGACTTGAACCTTTTCAAAAAGGCGATATCGTTGTTGATGGAATTTCAATTGCAAACCCAAGAACAGACCTCACCAAATTACGTAGCCGGGTTGGAATGGTATTTCAACATTTTGAACTGTTTCCGCATTTGAGTATTACGGAAAATCTGACCATTGCACAAATCAAAGTATTGGGAAGAAAAGAAGATGAGGCCAGAAAAAAAGGGTTGGCATATCTGGATCGTGTGGGCTTAAGCGCCCATGCAAAAAAATTCCCGGCACAACTTTCCGGTGGGCAACAGCAGCGTGTTGCAATTGCTCGTGCTTTAAGTATGGATCCAATTGCAATGCTGTTTGATGAGCCGACTTCTGCACTTGATCCAGAAATGATTAATGAAGTACTAGATGTCATGGTTGAACTTGCTAAAGAAGGCATGACCATGATGTGTGTCACACATGAAATGGGCTTTGCAAAACAAGTTGCCAGCCGGATTATCTTTATGGATCAAGGTAAAATCCTTGAAGATTGCTCCAAAGATGAATTCTTTACTGGTCAACGTAGTGAACGTGCGCAACAATTCCTAAATAAAATATTACATTAATAAAATAATCTAAAAAGCAGTTCAAATTGAGCTGCTTTTTAACTTTTTGCAACACTGTAACGATAATTATATTCTATATTTCCGCTACACTATTTTTTTGATTTTATCAAATTTTAATTTTTCCTTTCAATTTTCATATTCTAAAGTTAAACATGGAGAATACATGACTCCCAAAAAGTCAAATTGGTTCGCCAATGTAAACCCCAATGTCTTTTTCAGTGCTGTGATTATTATTGGTATTTTTCTAGCCACTGTGATTGCAGCACCCAATGCATTTGATCTTTTAACCAAACAATTAAACTCATGGATTACATCTTCATTTAGTTGGTTCTATGTCCTTTCTGTGGCTATTTTCTTATTAGTTCTTGGTATTCTGGCTTTTTCTGATGCCGGAAAAATTAAACTTGGTCCAGATCATGTACAACCTGAATATAGTAATAATTCATGGTTTGCCATGTTATTCACTGCTGGCATGGGAATTGGTCTGATGTTCTTCGGTATTGCCGAACCGATTATGCATTATGCTAATCCACCAACCGGTGAACCAGAAACGATTGCAGCCGCTCAAACGGCTATGCAAATCACTTTTTTCCACTGGGGGTTACATGCTTGGGGAATTTATGCACTAGTTGGTTTATCACTCGCTTATTTTGCTTACCGCCATAATTTACCGTTAAAAGTACGTTCATCACTGTATCCGTTAATTGGCAAACGCATCTATGGTCCGATTGGCGATGGGATAGATACATTTGCAACCATTGGGACAGTGTTTGGTGTTGCCACAACATTAGGTTTTGGCGTTACACAAATTAATTCCGGTTTAAATTATCTATTCGGCATCGAACAAAGCGCATCTACTCAAATTATTTTGGTCATTGTCGTCAGTATCATGGCATCGATTTCTGTGATATTGGGTGTAGATAAGGGCATAAAACGTCTGGCAGAACTTAACCTGATTCTGGCTGTTGCACTTTTATTATTCGTTTTTCTTGCTGGTCCAAAGATTTATTTACTACAAACCACATTACAAAATACCGGACAGTATATTTCTAATTTATTTAGCATGACATTTAATCTATATGCCTATCAACCTAATGGTTGGATTGGTGGCTGGACAATTATGTACTGGGCATGGTGGATTTCCTGGTCGCCATTTGTCGGTATGTTTATTGCCCGGGTTTCTAAAGGACGTACAATACGTGAGTTTATTATTGGTGTTTTACTTATTCCAACTGGCTTCACCATCATCTGGATGGGTTTCATGGGGAATTCTGGATTATATACTGTACTACAACAGGCAAACGCCCATTTAATTTCTGCCGTACAGCTAGATTCATCTGTTGCCTTATTTGAGTTTCTGGACACTTTACCTTTTGCATTAGTGTCTAAATTTCTGGCAACCATTTTGGTCATTCTATTTTTTGTAACCTCCGCAGATTCAGGCGCATTGGTTACAGATTATCTTACCGCAAAAACAGAAGATTCCCCATTATGGCAACGCCTTTTCTGGACTATTTTAATGGCAACATTGGCGATTATTTTGTTACTGGCAGGAGGATTAGGTGCATTACAATCCGCTACGATTATGAGTGCCCTACCATTCACGTTTATCATGTTACTCATCTGTATCGGCCTGATTAAAGCTTTGCGTATTGATGTAATTAAAATGCAATCTTTACAGATGGCACGTACCACACCTTACGCGATTCATAAACCACGTAGTTGGCAACAACGTCTGGGTTTAATCATGCATTATCCCCATAGCAAGGCGGAAGTAGAAAATTATATTGCCACAACAGCTAAACAGGCATTTACCAGTATTGCCAGTGAATTAAAACGCCGCAATTTAAAGGTATCAATTGACGAGGTAGAACACGGACTAAGTTTAAGGATCAATCATCGCGATGAGATTAATTTTATTTATCAAATCATCTGTGACAAAACTTTACCACCAAGTTTTATGACTGAAAAGATGGATATTGAGCAAGAGTTTTATCAGGCGGCTGTCTACTTGCGCGAAGGCGGACAAAACTATGATGTGATGGAATGGACACAAGAAGATTTATTAAAAGACATTATTGATCAGTATGAAAGACACTTGTACTTTTTAAGTGTCTTACGTTAAATCTAAATTGATCTGATTACCTGTATGGGTAATCAGATCAGAAGTCGAATAAAGCTGATTATATAAAAAAAGTAATCAACAGTAGCACACCACAAAACACGTTAAACCACCCTATAAACATCACTAAACTGGTTTTATAACCCGGAATAAGCTCATATTCGTTCAATGATTTAAAAGCAATTTGATATTGCCTTACAGACCATACACTCACCACCATTCCTACAACCACAATAATCACTGCAAAAATTTTGCTAACAATTGCTTTTTGTTGATATTGTGCAGGTTGAAGTATTTCACCAAGCAAAGTGGATCGTTCAATTAAAAAACCAAAAGCAATCAATGCCAATGCACTTCTAATCCATGCCAATAATGTGCGTTCCAGTGCCAATAACACACGTGGATCTGTCAAATTTGACATCTATTTCTCTCAGAGCGTTTGATTAGGAATGATTGACATTTGGTTTAGTTTTGCAAAAAGCTTAATTTTTTAGCCTACAACACAATCCATTTATGCAATGTCAACAGAACCTAATGTAAATGTAAAATATCTACTGTAGGCGGTACACGGAAACGAAAAGGTGCACCAACCATCCCTGTTCCTACAGTAACATAGACATTAGCGGTTTCATGTTCATAGAAACCACGTTTATGTCCCAACATGGAAATTTTTTTCATAACATAACTGGTCAACCAAGGCAATTCTATTTGCCCACCATGTGTATGCCCAGATAGCATTAATGGCTTACTAGATAATTGTGGCACCATGGCAACGGTATCAGGATTATGCGCCAGAATGACCCAAGGTTTATCCTGTGGTAAGGCTGATAAAACCTCAAGATTAACTTTACCAGCCCATAAATCTCCAATACCCAACAAACGAAAATCTTCAAATTCAACAATCTGATTTTCAATATCCAGCACTTTATTCACCTTAAGTGCATTAGCCAGCAACGCCTGAATTGGCGGCCCTGGATATTGTTCATCATGATTGCCATTCACTGAATATACTGGGCATTGAATTTGCGTTAAAACACTGAGTTCTGTTGCCAATTTATTTTCAGGTTCATAGGTCCAGTCCCCGGCAACAACAACAAAGTCTGGTTTTTGTGCATTAATTTTATTCACAATCAATTGCAATTGCTGTTCTCTGCCTGAATATAGACCAATATGTAAATCTGCAATGAGCGCAACTTTTACCGGCTTACTTAAAGGTTTCTGTTGATCCAATACCAGATGCGTTTCCTTGACCACAATATGACTTGGCTCAATAAAACGTGCATAAATTAATACCATAGCAATCAATAAATAAGAAATTGCCTGAATATGAGTTAATTCTGTACGATACCATTGCCATACAGTCAGGATAATCCATGGGAAAAGTAAATAAGAAGCATAATAAATCAACAACAGACCAAAAGCTTTAATTGGCTGAGTGGTTTCAGTACGTTGACTGCTACGCCATGCCTGAGCCAATGCCCAAACAAAAATAATCAATAAAATCCAGTGAATAGTTTGTGTAATATACATTGTTGTTAGCTTTTCTCGTCATATCAGATGGACAGGATAAGGATGTTGGAAATATACGACTATATCTATTTTACTATAGCCACTTTATACTCTTGCAAATTTAATGTCTTTAAGTAAGTCTAGCTTATATTTTAAAGTTTAAACTTAGGAACAACGTGCATTATGCGTTTTCATTCTGTATTGGTTTTATGCTTGAGTTGTTGCTTGTGCTTGTTACAGGCATGTTCAACGTTACCCACCAGACAAGCAGTCACATCAAGTTATTCTACTCAAATCAATACCCAAGACAGTTATCTTGCACAACTTTTTGAACCGTTAAAAGCGCAATATCCGGGAAAAACCGGTTTTCACGTCTTGTATAACCCACCACAAGCACTGGAAACCCGTTTACAACTTATCAATGAAGCACAAAAAACGCTGGATCTACAATATTATATCTGGGACAACGATAAAGTTGGTGCATTAGCACTCGCTGCCATTCTCCGTGCTGCTGACCGTGGTGTAAAAGTTCGCTTACTGATTGACGATAACAACAGCAAAGGATTGGAATCCACTTATCTGGCACTTTCACAACATCCAAATATTCAAGTCAGGGTTTTTAATCCTTATCGTTTCCGCAAAATGCGTGCGTTAGATATTTTACTGGATTATAACCGCATCACCCGCCGCATGCACAATAAAACCTTTATTGCAGATCATCAGGTTGCTTTAATTGGTGGTCGCAATATGAGTAACCAGTATTACGATGTGGGAGAATCTTTCCAATTTTCAGATATGGATGTCGTTCTGGTAGGAAGTGCGGTAGATGATATTCGTCATTCTTTTGATGAATACTGGAATCATGAATACGCTTACCCCATCACACAGGTCGCAAAATATAATCCACAACGTTTGAGTTATAAAGGACTACGACAGCAATTAGCCAAACACTGGGAAAATATGCATCTGGACAATGATTTGACTCAGGATCTAAATCATCAATCCTTTGAACACTGGTTTAAACAGGATCTCAATCTGGATTGGGTCAATGCTACAGTCATCAAAGATTCTGCCAATAAAATCAATAAAGAAATTCCACGTGAACAACATCTTAGCTTTCAAATGAAAAATATTTTCAACCATCCACAATCGCATGTGGATCTGGTTTCTGCCTACTTTGTTCCAGACAAAGATGCACGGCAAGTGATTAAAGCATTGACAAATGAAGGCGTACAGATTCGAGTATTAACCAATTCATTCAAAGCCAATGATGTTCCTGTAGTACATGCCTTTTATGCAAAGCATCGTCGTGAACTGCTTGAGGATAACGTTCAGCTTTATGAGTTTTTACCGGTTCTTCCGTCAACACTGGATTCAGGGCATCGTACCCGTCTATTTGGTACTCAAAAATTTAACCGAAAGGGCTTTAGCCGAAGTAGTTTACATGCCAAATTTATGGCGCTGGACAATCGACAGGTCTTTATTGGCTCATTCAACTTTGATCCACGTTCCGTCTATTTAAATACAGAAATTGGCGTAATTTTGGACAGTCCCGGTCTTGCCAGTGTTATTAATGAAAATATGGACAAGGATTTACTAAAATATTCCTTTCAAGTCAAGCTTGATTCACAAAATCGTATAATCTGGACCACAGAAACACCTTCAGGTTTAAAAACGTATTATCATGAACCCTATTTAAAATGGTGGCAAAAAATTGCTTTGAAACTTATGGCAATTCTACCCATTGAAGGTCAAATGTAATATGGATATTGATCAACGCAAATATCCAATTACGCCATAATTTTAAAGATGTTCACCCAAAACCTCTGTCTGAAGTTCATACAATCCTACTGTCATGGTATCTTGAACGGCTTTTGTCAGGGATTCTACGCTATGTCCAGATGAATCAATGGCTGGCAAGGCTTTTAAGTGTGCAGTAACCTGATCCATTTGCAAAATTTTTGTGACACTATCAATAAAAGTTTGATCATTAATAAATGGGACAATTTGGTCAAGTTCACCTTTGGTATTGCTATAACACAGTACACAAGCCTGTACAGGCTGCCTTGCTTCTATGGCTGCCTCAAGCAAACGACCATGAATTTTTTTGATTTTTCGGCCATCCCCAGTTGTTGCTTCAGGGAAAAAAAGTACCGGAATATCCTGTTTTAAGAATATGGCAATTTGCTCTTTCACTCGAGAAGAGTCACCGGAACCACGTTTGATGAACAATGTTCCGCCCCACTTTGCCAAATGACCAATGATCGGCCAATTTTTAACTTCTGCCTTAGACAGAAAAAATACTCTAGCCCCTGCACCCAAGACAATAATATCTAACCACGACACATGATTACTTGCCCAAAGCGCAGTATGTCTTGGAATTTCACCATGAATCTGCACTTTTACATTAAAGACCTTACAAAATTTTCGGCAAAAATACTGGATATAACGGGTATTTTTCGGATTATTGGGCTGTTTATATAAATCATAACGAAAAATAATATAAAACCCTTCTGAAAGTACCGTCAGACCATGTAAGGCTTTTTTACTATACAGCAGAGCTCTGGAAATTAAATTACGGGGCGGTAAAGTGGCTGAAGCAACAGGTGTTGGCGTTGTAGTCATAATATTAATCAAAATGAATAGAATAAAATGGATCACTTGAATTGTTGATCACCTTAATCTATTTTTAATCTTTGTCCAAGCCCTAACATGAGCTTTACGCTTAATAGCTTTATTATCATTAATTACATGGATTAATCACGCCTTTTGATGCGTAAGTCGTTAAACTGCACAATCTTGTTATCGGAGAATATTACTGCGTGGAATTTATATCCCATCATCAGGATGGTGAACCAGCCATTTTAATCAGTGTAAGTGTTCAAATCCTCACCAATCATGATTCAGATGAATTTTATCTTCTAGCTCAATCGGCAGGTGCGCAAATTATTCAACATTTACATCATCAACGACAAAGACCAGATGCAAAATATTTTATTGGTTCAGGTAAAGCAGATGAAATTGCAGCGTTAATTGCAGAACATGAGATTCAACTGGCCATTTTTGACCACAGCCTTTCCCCTGCACAGGAACGTAATCTCGAAAAAATTCTAAAATGCCGTGTGATTGATCGTACTGGATTGATTCTAGATATTTTTGCACAGCGTGCCCGTACCCATGAAGGAAAATTACAGGTAGAGCTGGCACAATTAAAACACCTGTCTACACGTCTGATTCGTGGATGGGGCAATATGGAGCAACAAAAAGGTGGAATTGGTTTACGTGGGCCAGGTGAAACCCAACTGGAAACTGACCGTCGTTTGATTCGTCTACGTATGACTCAACTCAAGGAGAAAATTGACAAAGTCAGACAAACACGGCAACAAGGTCGTGCCGCGCGGCAAAAGGCTGAGGTTCCTACTGTATCTTTGGTTGGATATACCAATGCAGGGAAATCAACTCTTTTTAATATTCTGGCAGACAGTGATGTTTATGCGGCTAACCAACTTTTTGCTACCTTAGATCCAACGTTAAGACGAGTTGCGTGGTCAGGTGTAGGAACAGTAGTGCTGGCAGATACAGTCGGATTTATTAAAAATCTTAATCATGCCTTGGTTGATTCATTCCGTGCAACACTAGAAGAAACCTTGCAGGCAACTCTTTTACTGCATGTTATCGATGCCAGCAGCCCAGAAATGATGGAACAAATCGCTGCAGTTGAAGAGGTATTACAAGATATAGGCGCAGACATTCCGATTTTAAAAGTCTATAACAAGATTGACCTTTCCAAAGATCAGGCTAAAATCATATATTCCGAGCCAGATCTACCCGATCGTGTTTATGTTTCCGCTCATACCGGCCAAGGCTTACCCCTTTTGCATCAGGCCGTACAGGAAGCTTTGCTTGGGCAGCTACAACACTTCACCCTGTGCCTACATCCTAGGCATGGCAAGTTGCATAGCCAACTTCATCACCTACAGGTGATTCGATCAGAACATTATGACGATCAAGGTCAACACATTGTTGATGTTCGTATTTCTGCGGATAAACTTGTTCAAATGATTCGTCAAAATCATTTTGATCTGGACAGTATTCTGGGTGAACAAGCACAACAATTTAAAGTACAAATGGACAGTTTTGAATAAAAATCAGTGCTGATATGAATTTTTCAACACTGATCCATATCATAAACATAAACAGGTGATCGAAATGCAGGAAAAAATCGACTGGATCGCACTATTATTGACAGCAATCTTAATTGTTCTGGTTCGTGAAAGCTCGGTCTGGATCATGGAAAAATTTAATCACCCCGAACTGGGAAATTTAGCTGGACTATTTTTTTTCCTGATACTTCTGATTACTTGGAGAAAAGTCAGCGCATTACCTCGCCGACTAATTGATGCCAATGCAAAAATCATGAAAGAAAGTGCCTTTGCTTTTTTGCCTGTTTCAGCAGGTTCGGTGATTATGCTGGCCACTTTAGGCACTGAGCTTCCCGCAATTGTTTTCATTCTATTTTTCTGTACGCTGATACCATTATGGTTATATGCAAAAATGGCTAAACGCTGGTTATAAAGACAAGGATGTCCTCAATATGATTCATCAACTTCCGGATACTGCACAGCTATTATTGGGTTTTTTCATCACCTTATTGGCCTATATTTTAGGTAAATTTTGCTCAAAGCATGTTCCTCGAATTCCTGTAATTGTATTTTCGATGATTTGGGTAGTTGTAATTTTATGGGCATGCGCATGGCAATATGAACAATATATGCAGCGTATACACCCGCTATTTGGTCATTTACTCGGCTATGTAACTGTTGCTTTAGCGATTCCTCTAGCAGCAATACGACTGGATGATTTACCCTTAAAACCATTATGTGGTATTTTAGTTTTTGCCAGCGTAATCGGTGTGGCATTACCGATGGGGTTGGCTTATTTGTTACACCTCTCAGAACCAACTATTATGGCTTTTGCTACTCGTGCATTAACCACACCTGTCGCATTAAATATTGCAGAATTACTGCATTCACCACCTGCATTAGTCACTTTGATCGTGATTGTTTCAGGTGTAATTGGTGCTGCATTTTCCTCTATTATTCTGCGCAATATTAATGATGAACGTGCTTCTGGACTTGCTATTGGTCTGGCTGCACATGCAATCGGTACTGCACAGGCTTGGCAACGTGGTATTATTGCTGGTCGTTATGCTGCCCTAGGAATGGCAATTAATGCCATTTTAACTTCAATCTGGCTGCCAGCAGTCTATTATTTATTTTCATCGCAGTAATCAAGGCAAGAAAAATATAATCCTTTGCCAATTCAACTGTCTTTAATCCATGCTATTCAGGATGAAAATCATGAAAAATTTCAATCTTTTTTTATTATATACAACACTAGTTACCGTTTCATTTCCAGTATTTGCCAACATCGATATCAGTGGTAAATGGCGAACAATTGATGATAAAACAGGTTTTAGCAAAGGTATCGTCGAAATTAGAAAAGAAGCCAATAATACATATTCAGGTAAAATTATCGAAGTCATTCCCCGTCCTGGCTATACACCTAAAACCATTTGTGATCAATGTACAGGTCATTTAAAAAATAAACCTATTCTGGGATTGACCATATTACAAGATATGAAAGCCTCTGCCAAAAACCCATCTGAATATGCTGGTGGTACAATCCTTGATCCATTGTCCGGAAAACTATATAAAAGCACACTCAGAGTGAATCCAAATGGTACGCGTATTACTATGCGAGGTTATGTTGGAGTCGAAGCCATTGGCCGTAGCCAAACATGGATTAAAGACAATTAATTTTATTAGGATTTCTTGCGATATTATGTCTATCAACTTCTGTAAGGGATATCAAAACATAATGTACACTTTCGCAAGAAGTCCTTAAGATGATTATGCTATTGTATTAATCATTTTTCGATCAATTTGTAGTATTCAATAACTACAATTACACTGATAAAAACCATAAAAAAAATATGAATTTAGATCCTTAGTCTCTTGCCAAAATATGAATTAAAGATCACAATTCCCTCATAAAGTTTACAAATAGAATACGTGACAATGTTACTTTATTTACTTTTACAAAGATTGGTATGTTATAGCAGTAAATTAGCACAAATATGCAAACTTGATTTGATCGCTGGATTGGCGATATTATTTTTCGCTACATTAAATATCAGTCATGCTACACAACCAGCTTATTATCGTTATTATGACAATGCTGGTGTTGTAACCGTAAGTAAAAGTGTTACACAACAACATATCCGGCGAGGCTATGATGTACTTGATCACAATATGAATCTTATCAAGCACGTTCCTGCCTATCACGTTGAAAAAGATCTAAAACAAGCGCCAGCACGAGCTGCACAATCCAGACAACAGCAACAGGATTTACAGCTCAAGCGAGCTTATCATAACGTTAGCCATGCCAAACAAAAAAAACAAGAAAGTATTGGAAATATACAAAAACAGCTTAGTCAACAATATCAGCAAATGCATAATCTACAAATACAACGTGCACAGCTTTTACGGCAACAAGCAGGATACGTGCGTAATGGTGAAAAAGTATCTACTGAAATAAAACAAAAACTGGAGCTAAATCATGCCTACACTCAAAGTGTTCGTCAGGTAATTGAGCAACTAAAGCAAAATCTGATTCAACAAACTCAATTTTACGATAACATTATTCAACGTTTACAACGCCTAGAATAATCCATATAGTTGCAAACTATTCAACAATCTCTATGATTTGCTTTATGCCAACAAAAATTAAAACAAGACCACTATGCCTTGCTGTATTGTACAGTATGGTAATCTTCTTATCCGCGTGTCAAAAACAACAACCTGATCCACAAAACCATCAGGCACAACAGACAGCGCTGGAAATTATTCCAGAAGATATTATTCAAGTAAGAAGTGGCTATTTACAGCAGTTCACAGCTTTTACCGGCAGTATAGATTCTGCACAGCAAACCAGTATACAAGCACAAATCACTGCAACAGTGATACAAGTGAAGACAGATGTAGGTAAAACTGTCAAAAAAGGACAAATCTTAGCCATACTTAATTCTCAGGATAATACTGCCCGTCTTGCACAAGCACAAGCGAATCTTGCATCAGCACAAGCGCAAGCTGAGCTAAATCGTTCCATTATGCTACGCAAACAGCGCCTATATCAGCAAGGCTTTATTGCACAGGTTGAATACCTGCAAAGTCAGGTAGATTACCGTACACAACAAGAAAATGTTCATGCACAACAAGCTAATGTCAATATCGCACAAAAAGCAGCTCAAGACACCGTAATCAAAAGCCCTTTTGATGGACAAATCAGTTTAAAACAAATTGATATTGGGCAAACCATTGCCGCAGGACAAACCATTTTTGAAATAGTTAATCCTGAACGTTTACAAATTAAGGCCACACTATCTGCCAGTGAACAACAAAAAATCCGCATTGGTCAATTGATTCAATTTAAAATTCAAGGAAATTCTCGCCAATATCAAGCCAAAATCACCCGAATTTCACCTGTTAGTCAAACAGCAAGCCGTAATTTTGAATTTTTTGCAGAACCTATACAACCATTAAATACACAAAGTATTGGAGCATTTATTGAAGGGCAAATCATTCAAGATAGTCCACAACAGGGATTATTAATTCCAACACGTGCCATACAAAATCTGCAAGAAAAACCTTTTGTCTGGGTCATTCGCAATCAGCATCTACAAAAAATAAATATCAGTGTCTTACAAATAGATGCTCAACAGGAACAAGCATTAATCAGCGGTTTAAATGATAAAGACAATGTCAGCCTCATCAAATTTAATGAGCAAGATCAAAACCGTGCCGTCAAGATTCAATCCTGATCCAAGCTGACAAAATTGTAAATATGTACTCACCAACAACAATAAGGAAGACACCAAAATGTGGTTAACCAGAATTAGCGTAAAATATCCTGTGTTTACCATCATGATGATGTTAAGTTTTCTCGTTTTGGGCATTGCATCATGGCAACGTATGCATATTGAAGAATTTCCAGATATAGACTTTCCTTTTGTCGTCGTACATACCACCTATGCTGGTGCTTCACCAGAAGTGGTAGAAAGCGAAATTAGTAAAAAAATTGAGGATCAAATTAATACCATTTCCGGTTTAAAACAGATTATCTCTACCTCTAGTCAAGGTTTGTCCACAGTAATTGCCGAATTCAATCTTGATGTAGATTCAGCTGTAGCCGCACAGGATATCCGTGACAAAATTGCACCCGTGAGTGCACAATTTCGTGATGATATTGATGAGCCAATTATCGAACGGTATAACCCTCAAGCAACACCCGTCATGTCTGTAGTCGTAGAATCATCTCGACTGGATTTAAAACAGCTCAGTGACTTTGTTGATCAACGCATGTTACCGCAATTGCGCACGGTAGCAGGGGTTGGACGTGTTGATGTGTTAGGACAAACCAAACGACAGATCCGAATCAACATTCAACCAATGAAGTTACAAAGCTACGGCGTTGGTATTAATGAAGTCATTTCTGCATTAAAAAATGAAAATGTACAAATCCCAGCAGGAACACTCACCAATTCGCAACGAGATTTTGTGGTAGAAATTCAGGGAAAAATTCGTAATTTAAAAGATTTTAATCAATTGATTGTTGCAAATCGGGCAGGTGTTGCAATTCACCTCGGACAAGTTGCAGATATTATTGATGATCAAGAAGAAGCCGAAAGCAGTGCAATATTTAATGGAAAAACTGCACTTTCAATTGATATTTTGCGTAATTCAGATGCCAATATCATTCAAGTCGTCGATGCCTTGAATTCACGATTTCAACAACTTGATCAACAACTACCTGAAGGTACCAAATTAAGCATTGTAACTGATGCTTCACAAGGAATTCGGGGTTCGATCAAAGATGTTTCCCGCACGATTATCGAAGGTGCAATTCTTGCTGTTGTTATTGTTTTACTATTTCTCGGCTCCATTCGTTCAACCATTATTACCGGCCTGACTTTACCAATTTCACTATTAGGAACCTTAACTGTAATTTGGGCATTGGGTTTCAGTATTAATATGATGACCTTACTGGCACTGTCTTTAAGTATTGGTTTACTCATTGATGATGCCATTGTGGTGCGGGAAAATATTGTCCGTCATGCAGAATTAGGAAAAGATCATGTGACTGCGGCATTGGATGGAACCAAGGAAATTGGACTTGCCGTACTGGCTACAACCCTAACGATTGTCGCAGTCTTTTTGCCTGTTGCGTTCATGGATGGCATCATTGGACGTTTTTTTTATCAATTTGGTGTGACAGTCAGTGTTGCAGTTTTATTGTCCATGTTTGTTAGCTTTACCCTTGATCCCATGCTCTCGGCACACTGGGCTGAAAAAAACAAACAGCAACAAAACCCGAATCGCTTACAACGCTTTTTTCACTGGACCTCACATCAACTGGATCGCCTCAATCATGTTTATGAAAAAGCCTTAAGCTGGGCATTACGTTTTCGTTTACTCACTTTAGCCATTGCCATTATTTCCTTGCTGGCTGCGCTGGGGCTTTCCAACTTGATTGGTACCGAATTTGTCCCTGTTGCCGATAAAGGTGCTATACGCGTTAAGTTTGAAACCACTGAAGATGCATCACTGCATTATACCGCTGCCAAAGTCAAGCAGGTTCAAGCCATTCTAAAACAAATGCCAAATATTCAGGATAGTTATGCGGTGATTAACTCAACGAACTATCAGGGAAAAAATCATGCTTCGCTTTATGTTCAACTCACTCCACGTCATGAGCGAACACAATCATTACAAGAAATTAGTAATCAAATCCGACAGCGTTTACTTTATGTAGCGGGTATTACTTTAAGTTCTGTCGCTTCTGCAGATGAAACCGTTTCAGGTGGCATGAAACCCATCATGATTTCCATCAAAGGTCCGGATCTAGATGAATTACAAAAAATTTCTGATCGTTTAATGCAGGAGATGCACGCCATTAAAGGTCTGGTTGATTTGGAAAGTTCACTGGGTAAACCAAGACCAACTTTAAGCTTGGAAATTGATCGACAACTTGCCAATGCATTAGGTTTATCAGTCAATCAAATTGCCACCAGTTTACGTGCTTTAATTGCTGGCGATAATGTCACTTCATGGGAAGATGAACAAGGTGAAAATTATGATGTTAATGTCCGTCTGGCTGCCAAAGATCGGGTGTCTCCAGCAGATTTAAATGCACTATATTTTAATGGTACCACACCAACATCATCCGATATTGGACTCATTCCAATCTCTGCCGTTGCCAATATGCAACAAACCATGAGTGCGTCTCAGATTAACCGCCGTGATCTTACCCGGGAAATCCTAATTGAAGCCAACACTTCTGGACGACCAGCAGGTGATATTGGTCAGGATATTGAAAAATTACAACAAAACTTCAAGTTACCTGCTGGATATAGTTTTTCAACACAAGGGGCCAATGCCGACATGGCTGAATCCGCAGGCTATGCCCTTGTTGCGATTGGGTTATCCATTATTTTTATTTATATTGTTTTAGGTTCACAATTTAACAGTTTTATCCACCCGGCTGCGATTATGGCCTCTTTACCTTTATCCCTGATCGGTGTATTTCTGGCATTATTTTTATTTCGTAGCACCCTTAACCTCTTTTCCATTATTGGCATTATTATGTTGATGGGATTAGTCACCAAAAATGCCATTTTACTGATTGATTTTATTAAAAAAGCTATGGAACAAGGAATTTCCCGGCAAGATGCAATTTTACAGGCAGGAAAAAATCGCTTACGTCCAATCCTGATGACGAGCAGTGCTATGGTTATGGGAATGGTTCCTCTGGCTTTGGGTCTTGGGGATAGTGGTGAACAAAGTGCTCCTATGGCACATGCTGTTATCGGTGGAGTAATCACTTCTACCCTGTTAACGTTGATTGTGGTGCCAGTAGTATTTACATATTTGGATGATTTTAAAAATTTTGGTTTAAGGCTTATGCGAAAAGTCTTATCATAAGCAGCATTTATCTTTTTCCACACTGTTTATAAATGTGGAAATTCCTGTTTTTAAATTTTTGTATTAGGACACTTTCCATGCGTGCGAGCCGTTTTTTATTTGCAACGTTAAGAGAAACGCCAAACGATGCTGAAGTTATTTCACATCAGCTCATGTTACGGGCAGGTATGATTCGTAAACTTGCTTCAGGTTTATACACTTGGTTACCCATGGGTGTTCGTGTTTTAAATAAAGTTGAAGCGATTGTTCGCGAAGAAATGAATAAGTCTGGCGCACTGGAAGTATTTATGCCAGTTACACAACCTGCCGCGCTCTGGGAAGAATCTGGCCGTTATCAACACTATGGTCCAGAACTTCTACGTTTTAAAGATCGCCATGATAATCCTTTTGTTCTTGGCCCGACTCATGAAGAAGTCATCACTGATCTGGCACGTAATGAATTAAAAAGTTATAAACAATTACCTGTTAATTTTTATCAAATTCAAACCAAATTCCGTGATGAAGTACGCCCACGTTTTGGCGTTATGCGTTCTCGTGAATTTATCATGAAAGACGCCTACTCTTTCCATGCAAATCAACAATCATTGCAGGAAACTTATGATGTCATGTATCAAACCTATAGCAATATTTTTAATCGTCTGGGCTTAGATTTTCGTCCAGTACAAGCCGATACGGGTTCAATCGGCGGTTCTGGTTCACATGAGTTTCATGTATTGGCATCCAGTGGCGAAGATGATATTGCATTCTCAACAGAATCCGATTACGCCGCCAATGTAGAAATGGCAGAAGCTGTACAAGTTGGTGAACGTATTGCTCCAACACAAGATTTACAACTTGTGAATACACCAAACTGCAAAACCATTGCCGATGTATGTACTTATTTAAAAGTAAATGCTGAGCAATCGGTCAAAGCACTTCTGGTACAAGGCATTGCAACTGAAGACGGTCAAATCCCTGTCATTGCGTTATTCCTACGTGGTGACCACGAACTTAATGAAATCAAGGCAGAAAAACACCCTCAAATTGCCGCACCATTAAACTTTGCAACAGAAGAACAACTGGCAACTTATGGTTTAAATCCTGGCTATATTGGCCCACAAGGACTGCTTGAAAAAGGCTTAACCGTTATTGTCGATCGTGCAGCCGCAGTATTATCAGACTTTATTGCAGGTGCAAATGAAGCTGAAAAACATGCTACAGGGGTGAATTGGCAACGTGATGCTCAATTCAGCGAAGTATATGATCTCCGTAATGTAGTTGAAGGCGATCCATCTCCAGATGGCAAAGGTACTCTACAAATCAAACGAGGTATCGAAGTTGGTCATATCTTCCAGTTAGGACAAAAATACTCCGAAGCACTTGGTTGCACTGTACTAGGAGAGGACGGCAAACCACTTACAGTGACTATGGGATGCTATGGCATTGGTGTAACCCGTGTTGTTGCTGCAGCCATTGAACAAAACTATGACGAGAAAGGCATTATCTGGCCTAAAACCATTGCCCCTTTCCATGTTGCTATTGTACCAATGAATGCGCACAAATC
Organism: Acinetobacter qingfengensis; assembly: GCF_008693185.1. Taxonomy (GTDB): domain Bacteria; phylum Pseudomonadota; class Gammaproteobacteria; order Pseudomonadales; family Moraxellaceae; genus Acinetobacter; species Acinetobacter qingfengensis. Next base: position 55,008 of record NZ_VXKN01000009.1, on the reverse strand, counting down.
TCCACGTACCCTTGAAGCTGCGGAAAACTTATATGCTGAACTACAGGGATTAGGCTACGATGTCTTACTGGATGACCGGAATGAACGTCCCGGTGTCAAATTCTCTGATCTGGAACTAACAGGTATTCCACATCGTATTGTCATTGGTGAGAAAGGTCTCGATGCCGGTACTTTTGAATATAAAGGTCGCCGTGATACCGAAGCAAGCCATCTCAATAAAACCGAATTATTGGCAAAAATTAATGCTTAGTGAACTTGCTGCTAATAACCATTACCTTCATTTCATGCCTGATTAAGATGTTTTAACTAAAATATCTACAAAGCTTCATTAAAATCTTGATTGGCTGTATGCTTGTGTGTACAGCCAATTTTGTATTCAACTGATTTATAGATCATCCAATGCTGTACCTTTAACAGCGTTCCTACGCCAGTAATAAGGTTGAAAAAATCTCAACAATAATCGCCATGGCGTCATCCAGACAATGCGCCGATTATTTTTTTGATTATGATGAATTTGTTGAGCCAAATACGTACATACCACATCAGGAGGATCAATCACAAAATTAAATAATCGCTTCATTCTACGCCAATTTTCATGATTGCCATTTTTCCACGAAGAAATTAATAAATCCGTTGCTACCATACCGGGACTTAAAGTACCGATTAAAATTTTCCCGTGTTTATTTTCTTTATATAGCCCCTGACTGAAATAACTCACGGCCCTTTTAGTTGTGGAATAAGCTGTCATACCAGCACTCCATTCTCCTCGACTGCCCCAACCTTCCATATTAAAAATTTGTCCATAACCTTGTTGCAACATTCCCTGTAGTGCAACTTGAGAACCTAACATCGTTCCTAAAATATTGGTATTGATTACCTGATACAATTCTTCTGAAGACAGATCAGCAAATGCCGTAGTGGGATGACAACTGCCTGCATTATTAATCCACACATCAATATGTCCAAATTGCTGTACAGATGTATTCCATAATTGCTGTACTTGCGACTTTTGTGTCATATCGCAACAATATCCAGCCAATATACGATCATCAAATTGTGCAGCAAGTTGTGCCATAGTGTGCTGCAACCGTTCTGAGTTACGTGCAGAAATCACCACTGACCAGCCCAGATTCAAAAAAGCTTTTGCCAAGCCTAAACCAATACCACGTGTACTTCCTGTGATAACCACACATTTTTGTTGTATTGAATTCATAAAAAACCCTGAAATCATCTGCTAGACAAAACCATCTTTACATAAATTACCTAAATTTATTCGGAATAATTATTTTGTTTTGCATGATATAGCATTAAGGCGATACAAGATAAACTGATCATGGCAACATTCATCACCACTGGATTAAATGCACGAATTAACGTATCAGGCATAACCAAGCTCATCAAAACCAGTAGAAACAACAATCCCAAAATATTCAAATAATGTAAAATTTTCAACGGGTAAAAGATTAAAAATAAACCAAAAATAATCTCAATTACACCGCCAGTCTGACCTGCCAATTTGGCATGATATTCAGATAATCCAACCCACTGCCAAATTGCAATTTCATCTGGACTGGTGAAAATCAATTTAGGAAAAATGCCTTGATAAACCCATAGACTGCCTAAAATGATATAAATAAATTTGATAATTTTGCTATGAGACATATCAATTTTTCTCGCTAATATTGCTATTGATTAAATATAGCTTAATTTTTATCAAGTATGGTTTTATCATTTTTTAATGTAGAAAAGTGACCTGATTCGGTCACTTTATCCGTTTTGTATTTTATCTAATAATCTAAGACCTGTTTTCATCAGGTTTTTGGTAAGGTTACACCAGTTTGTCCCTGATATTTTCCGCCTCGATCTTTATATGATGTTTCACATACTTCATCAGATTCAAAAAATAGCATCTGTGCCACACCTTCACCAGCGTAAATTCGTGCGGGTAAATTGGTTGTATTAGAGAATTCCAGTGTCACATGACCTTCCCATTCAGGCTCAAGTGGTGTGACATTGACAATAATTCCACAGCGGGCATACGTCGATTTACCTAAACAAACCGTTAATACATTACGTGGAATACGAAAATATTCAACTGTACGTGCCAAAGCAAAAGAGTTAGGTGGGATAATACAAACATCTGATTCAATATCAATAAAACTTTTATCATCAAAATGTTTTGGGTCTACAATGGCAGAATGCACATTGGTAAATACCTTAAATTCCGGTGCGCAGCGCACATCATAACCATAACTGGATACGCCATAAGAAACGATCTTATCACCATGCTCATTAAAGCGAATTTGATTCGGTGCATAAGGTTCGATCATGCCGTGTTTTTCACTCATTTCCCGAATCCAACGGTCAGATTTAATAGCCATAATGTTCCTGTGTAATCATAATGATAAATAACAAATTGCTGAAAATACTAACCGAAAATCCATAAAAGTAAACTGCTAAAAGCTGGCTTTAAACGCTACGGCTACCCACTTTTATCAATTCACTGCGCATTTCGTTAATGACTGCTTGATAGTCCGGTTTACCAAAAATTGCTGAACCTGCCACAAACATATCTGCACCTGCTTCGGCAATTTCACGAATGTTTGCGGGTGTTACACCACCATCCACTTCCAGACGAATATCCAGACCACTAGCATCAATAATCTTACGTGCTTCACGTAGTTTATCCAATGTCTTTGGAATAAATTTTTGTCCACCAAATCCGGGGTTTACACTCATTAATAAAATTTGATCAACTTTGTCTAAGACATAATCCAGATAATGCAATGGTGTTGCCGGATTAAATACCAATCCTGCTTTTGCTCCACCAGATTTAATCAGTTGTAAGGAGCGGTCAATATGCTCAGAAGCTTCGGGATGGAACGTAATAATATCTGCACCCGCTTCCAAAAAATCGCCAATTAAACGATCAACTGGTGAGACCATTAAATGCACATCAATCGGCGCCTGAATCCCATATTTTTTTAGAGCCTTACATACCCCTGCACCAAATGTTAAATTCGGTACATAATGATTGTCCATCACATCAAAATGCACAACATCTGCCCCTGCCGCCAGGACGTTCTCAACTTCCTCACCCAAACGGGCAAAATCAGCAGATAAAATAGATGGTGCAATTAAATAAGGCTTGGACATGAATCACCTGGCTGTTTCAAAAATTTGTATGATTATAACAGAAACCCCTAGTTTCCTAATGCCACTTTTATACTGACGGGCTGAGATGCTGCCGCAGTATTTTTCCCTGTATCTAGAAAAACAGAGGGGGATTCAGGTACGGCCAATGTTTTTTGTGGAAATAATTGGCGTTCTAATTGTGGCAACATCAATTTCATATTTTCACCAATCACCCATTGAGGTTCTGATGGCTCAAATCCTTGAGCTTTTTCCCACTTCGCTACAGTTTTTTGTGCCTGTAGAAATGCGGTTTCCAGCGTATTATTTTCCCGCATGGCTTCATCAAAAAATGCGCGTCCAAAATAGGTATAGTCAGCTTCATTACTGCATCCAAAAGAACTGCGATCTGCGGCTGAGGCAGTAATAATCAGCGTATCAGGAGATTTGAGTACGGGAATAAAACTACCTGAATAACAGGAGGAGATGACAATGACACGCCAGCGAATTCCAGCAGCATCCAAGGTTTGTCTTAACCATTTTGGATCAATCGGATCCATCGCTACAGGATCATCAGAAAGTTCAAATTGATTCGGTAAACCATGTGATGTCATATAAATAAAGGCAACATCATTCTCACGATTGATTAAACTACCAATACGTTTTAATGAGCGCTCAATACTGATATGTGTAGCCATTGGTAAAGTTTCGGATGTGGCATCATTATTAATCAATGCCATTGAGTGACCAATTGTACCAAAACGCATATCAAACTGATCTTTAATGCGCTCTACTTCCGAACGGAAAACATCTTGATAACTTGCACCGGCAATTCCCAGAAAATACCACTGTGTATCAATAAAATTACTGGGTTGTAATGCCTGTAGATCCCTGTTAAGTAAATCGGATTGCGCATAAAGGGCTTTTTCTGTGATTGTAGGCTGAACCTCCTCAATCTTCCAGATCGGCTGACTTTTAACCACGCCCTGCCAAACGACCAAAGTAATCAACGTGGTAAGCAGAATCAGCACACGCTCCCACCAAGGCCAGTTTAACTCACGGGAAAATACCCAAACGACTGCACCACTTTGCCAGACAAACAACACCATAAATAAATTCGGCAAAATGTTATAAGCAAAATCAGGCAGTAGATCAATCGTCCCTAAATACTGCAAAAAGCTTTGTAATAAAGCAACATGCACATCCAAAATGACCCAAAGTAAAGCCGGTACTAGCGTCACACGCTGTAGATCCATACGCTGGGATAAAAATACCCCTGCAATTAATGCCAGAAATGGCCAAAGTAAATAGCTAACCAAGCCTTGTGCATTAAAATGTCCTTGTGCGCCTGAAACCAGCCAGCTAAATAAAGTATTGGCCAAACAACCTGCGATGACCCAGACAATGAGCTGCAATGCTGTTGGTGCAACCCATTTTAAGCTACGCCGAGATCCAACAAACAACCACATCCCAGCAATCTGGTTATTTTTTAAATTTCGCCAGAAAGATGGCGTGGCTTTAATCTCGATCATAAAAAATGAAACTAGTCGTTCAAAAATCTTATATAGTGTAAAAGTATTAATTTTTTTGACAATGAGAAATACGACACAAATAACAAATTAATAATGAAAATTCCGATTAACTACTGTAAAAAATAGTTAAAAATAAGCATCAAAACGACATGCCTCGCCTTGCCATTGATGCTGAGGTTGTTGATGATTTAAAAAAACTGCATGTTTTGGACGTTTTACCACAACCCGAGTGGCTTTACCTTGTGCCAGTGGCAATAATTGATCACCAAGATCCATTACCCCATCCTCAGGTAATAATAGATGTAATAGTTGCATTTGTTTTTTGACTTGAGCCTGCTTTTTTTCCTGTTTTTGATTGGCATCTCGTGTAGGAAACATAGGATCGAGATAAATCACATCAAATTGCTCATCTGACAAGGTACGTAGATATTCTGATGCATCAGCCTGAATCAGTGATATTCGCTGCGCAATACTTGCTAAAAATGGATGTTGTAACGCTTGTTGCAATGCTGATTGTAACAGGGAAAATAGAATTGGGTGTCGCTCCAGCATGGTGACATTTGCGCCCATTGATGCAAGTAATAAAGCATCATGTCCCAAACCTGCTGTAGCATCAAGGATATGTACTGTTTTACCAATTTGACAGGCTCTGGCAATCATTTCAGTTTTTAAACTTGCACGTTTTAAGCGGTGTGTTTCTTCATGCCACGCCGGTTGCATTTTCATGCCATTGGCAGCTAACCATAATCCCAGCTCGTCAACCAGCAAACAAAGTTGTGGATTTAATCGTAAAAAACGTGCATTGAGTTGATCAACTTGCCGATAATCTACCCGAATATTCAGTTCAGTTAATCGTGTGTGCCATTGCTCAGCCAGTACACCATGTTGTGGTATGGCATACAGGCTAAATTCAGGATCACTCATTTACCACAGTTTCCAGCCAGTAAAGGCAAACAGTAAAATCAATAAACCAGAAATAATACGATAATAAGCAAAAACCATAAAATCACGTTTGGCTACATAAGCTACTAATATACGGATTAAAATTAATGCCGAAATAAAAGATGTAATTAAACCAACTGCAACAACTAACCAATCATGACTGGTTTGCAAGACTTCGCGGCTTTGCCACAAATCCAGTAAACCCGCCCCAATAATAACCGGAATACCTAAAAAGAACGAAAATTCTGTGGCTGCTTTACGTGAGATGCCCAACATCATGGCACCAATAATTGTTGCTCCGGAACGAGATGTTCCAGGAATAAGGGAAAGTACCTGAATAAAACCAATGTAAATGGCTTCTTTAAAACTGATATTTTCAACTTCCTGTGCATTGACTTTGGGTGGATTTTTCTCCACCCAAATGATAATAAAACCACCAATGATCAGACCTAATGCAACGGCTACATCATTAAACAGTAATTCCTTAACTTGCTGACCGAGAGTAACACCGACCAACACAATCGGAATGGATGCTACAATTAGATTAAATGCCAGTCTGCGACCATTTGCTTCACCAGTAAACAAGCCGGTTGCTGCTCCCCATAAGCGTGCCCAATATTCATAAATAACTGCCGCAATTGCCCCCATCTGGATTGCAACCACAAATACTGCACTTTTTTCTGCTGTCCAGAAATTCATCAATTCTGATGCCAAGATAAGATGGCCAGTACTGGAAATTGGGAGAAACTCAGTAATACCCTCAACAATCCCCATGATGACGGCTTTGAGCAGGAGTAAAAAATCCATAATAACTGCCTAAAAAATTAAGATTTACCTTGTTCGCTGATTTTTTTCCAAGCATTGTCACGTAAATAAACAGGTAACGCCTGCTCTGGACTGACAACTGCCCCTTTTGAAAATTCAACTCGCGCAATTTCAGCAATATCTTGCGCATTCGCATAGCATAATTTTGTATCTGAATCGTGATGAATCAGTTTTGCTCCCGTACCCACAGCATGATATATGGCATGCTGGCTTGCATTTGTATAATCCAGTAACTGCTCATCAGTGACAGCCTGCATGATTCCATCAGTATAAGTAAAATTACCGAGATAGACTTCATTCATACGTGCATCAATCACTGCGCTTACTTGTGTCAAACCTGCTTCACGATAAGCATGTTGTGCCAATGCCTGCAATGTTGATACAGCAATAACTGGTAAATCATTTGCCCATGCCAGCGCTTGCGTGACTGCTGCATTAATTCGGACACCACTAAACGCTCCCGGCCCTCGGCTAAAAGCAATCGCACTGATTTGCTGCCAGTTTAAACCAGTCTGCTGCATCGCTCGCTGGATCATTGGCAAGATTTGTTGTGTTTGAGCGCGGGCTTCATGATGCTGTTCAATCAATAAAGTTTTAGTAGCGTCAGTAATGGCAACAGAACATTGCTCATTTGCTGTTTCTAAAGCAAGGATATACATGGGCAGAATAAGGTTATTTACAGGAGGTTAACGTCAAGCTCGTTATCATACCTTACTCTACCCAAACTAACAGTAATTTTAGCCGAGATAGTGAACTTTTAGCTGAGTTTTAAACTGCTTGTAGTGTGCTGCATAATGCGCTGCACTTTGTTTAATTTTTTCCACGGTGGCGTCATCAACCGCTTTGACGACTTTACCTGGTGTTCCCATAACCACTGAATTGTCTGGAATGATCTTGCCTTCAGGAATCAAGGTATTGGCGCCAATAATACAGTTTTTACCGATCACCGCATGATTCAATATCACTGCATTAATTCCAATCAGGGTATTATTTCCAATCGTGCAACCATGCAATGTTGCCTGATGACCAATGGTCACATAATCACCGATTTGCATTTCTATCCCTGCATCGGTATGTAATACAGCATTTTCTTGTACATTCGTATAGTTACCCAGACTAATTTTAGCATTATCTGCACGAATCACAGCACCAAACCAGACACTGATTTCCTGTCCCAATTCAACATGTCCAATAACTGTTGCAGTTTCTGCAACCCAACCTTCCCATGGCCAATGCTTTGCTTTGGGTTTAAAATTTCCTAATTGATATAACATGTTCTTCTCCTTACTTTTATGATGTCCCACGATAACTTTAACTGATGTCGTGCCATTCAATCTTATCTGTATGGTTTAAGTTTCAGGCGTATTCAGTAAAAAAGGCCATTCTTTTTGATAACACAAGCCTTGATCCAGTAAAGATACCAAAATACGCGCCGTTAATCCCCATACAATTTCATTGTCAAAATGTATACTGGGAAAATAAAATTCCTGTTGTTGATGCTTGACGAGATAAGCCTCAGGAGCTGCAAGCATAAATTGTTGTAAAGGCATAAAAAAAATGCGATCAATTTCACTGGGTTGTGGCACTAATGCCAGTCGTGGTGGAATAATGCCAACGATCGGTTTTACCCGTATTCCGGAACGAGATTTTTGTGTCGGTAATTCACCCAACAATTGCACATCATTAGGATTTAAAGCAGTTTCTTCCTGTGCTTCACGCAAAGCCACCGCGATATTATTTTCATCACTCATTTCACGCTTTCCACCCGGTAAGGAAACTTCTCCTGCATGTAATCTCATTTGGGCAGTACGTCTGGTCAATAAAATTTGTGGATTTTCTTCCTGAGTAATTGCCAGTAATACAGCAGCATCAGCAAACTGCCATTGCTGATGAAAAGATAAATTTTGCTGTAATGCACCAAGCATGTGTACTGGTTGCAACAATAGTGACATTGTTACCTCTGCATATTTTTTCATCTACATATACTCTATAGCATAGTTACTGATGCAGTGAAAAGTTTTTTGCGCTATGCTCTCTTATAATTTGATCAAGCGAATTCATCTTATCTCATGTCTTTTTGCAGCAATTGTGGTCATCCTACCGAAACCAAAATTCCTTTAGGCGACAGTCTTCCTCGTGAAGTATGTACAGTGTGTAATACGATTCATTACGTCAATCCCAAAGTGATTTGTGGCGCATTGGTCATTTGGGAGGATAAGGTTTTATTGTGTCGTCGTGCCATAGAACCTCGCTATGGACTATGGACACTGCCAGCAGGATACATGGAGTTATTTGAAACCATGCAGGAAGGAGCTGCAAGAGAAACCTGGGAAGAAGCCGAAGCAGAAATTGCCATTGGGCAACTGTACTGCATGTATAACATTCCACGTATTGGGCAAATTTACGTGTTATTTAAGGCTGACTTGATTGATGGTCAATTTGGTGCTGGTGAAGAAACCATTGAATGTCACTTATTTACGGAACAAGATGTTCCATGGGAAGATTTGGCATTTCCTAGCGTGAAAAAAACGTTAGAACATTATTTTAAAGATCGCAAAACCAATGACTTTCCACTACATCTGGAAACAATTGGTACACGGATTGATCAAACCGGTTAAATTGCTTTTAATTCTGGCGATGTAACAAAAAGTCGGTAACCTGTGCCAAAGTTTGAGTATTGGCTGGCATACTCGCCAAAGCAGATTCAGCCTGCTGATGTAATTGCGTTGCATAATCCTGCGCCGATTGCAGTCCCATTAATGCTGGATAAGTTGATTTTTGCACCTGTTGATCTTTACCTGCAGTTTTGCCTAATACTGCTGTTTCTGACGTGATATCAAGAATATCGTCCTGGACTTGAAAGGCCAGACCTAATGCCTGTCCATATTGACGTAACTGCGTAAAAATCAGATCACCGACAGGATAAGCTGTAACTGCGCCAAGCATAATTGCTGCCTGAATTAATGCGCCAGTTTTATTACGGTGAACATTTTCTAATGCTTGCTGATTAATTTGTCGGCCTTCTGCTTGAAGATCTAACACCTGACCACACACCATTTTAGAACTGGCGGTGGCTAAAATTTGCATTTGTCTTAATGTAATTGCTTGGTCAGCAACATCACCATGTGCAAATAAGCGGCTTCCTAATACTTCAAATGCCATAGATTGCAAAATATCTCCGGCGAGCAAGGCCGTAGCCTGCCCATATTGCACATGACAGGTAGGCTGTCCACGGCGTAATTCATCATCATCCATACATGGCAAATCGTCATGGGTAAGGGAGTAACAATGGATTAGTTCTACAGCAACTGCTGCACGTCTGGCGGCAGCGGGAATAACAGAATATTTTAATTGTGCTGCGCCATAACATAGTGCCGGACGAATACGTTTTCCCCCAAGCATAACGGCATGGTAAACTGCTTCTTTTAATGGAGAAGGAAGATCAAAATGATTTAAAGTGTCTTGTAAATCATTTTGAATTTGTTGTTGTGCATCAATCAGCACCTGAGGAGCAGCAGACATAAATATTTCTTAGGCCTTTTTAACGTATTCAGATTTAAGTTTTATGGCGCCAATACCATCAATTTTACAATCAATATTATGACCATCACTTGCATCAGCCAATAGACGGATAGTTTTTACTTTTGTACCCACTTTTACCACCTGTGATGATCCTTTAATTTTTAGATCTTTAATCACCGTTACACTATCACCATCATTCAGTATATTGCCATGTGCATCCTGAATATTTACTTGTTCATCTTCCAATTGATTCTCGCCTTCTGCCCACTCATGTGCACACTCAGGGCAAATAAACATTTCTGCATCCTGATAAGTATATTCTGATTGGCATTTTGGACATGCAGGTAATTGTTCAGACATTTTAAAAAACTCAAATTAAAAATTAAAAAATTAAAAGCCAAGTTTAAGTTTTCATGTCTACACAATCAAGCAGATAACATGGATAGAATCTGAAAAAAATTATTATTTTCCATATAATACAGATTACTCAGGGTCTAGGTGACCCTGAGTAATTATCAACTTTGTCATAACTAAATATTTCGTCAATAAAACACAATATATCATTCAGAAAATATTGCTGTTTTATTCTGAATTTGGTTTGGAACTTATATTATGCGATATAAAACTTAGAGCGTTAAATCCTTAATAGTTTCAGTTTTACCATTATTTTTTACCGATTCAACGCCTTTGTCGCGAGCCGATTCACTGGAATATAATTGACTTGTCCCGATAATCTGATGATTAGCTGCTTTTAGGTTAAAATAAGGTTTGCCATTTTTTGCAATCAAACGCTCATAACGATGGTCATCGCTGCTATTATTTTGTACAGAAGCGATACCATTCATCGCCGAAGCCTTGGCCTTATACAATTCACTGGATAAAATAACTTCACCATTTCCAGCTTTTAATACAAATTTATATTGACCATCGCTGGCCTGAGTCACTTCATAACTTGCAGACATCATGTATTCCTTTTAGGCTGTTTAACATCAATTTTTAGCACTACATTTAGAATCTTACGATGTCATTCATAGTATTTTATGACACTGAGTAAAATTTGTTTAATTTGTAAACAAACTTGTAAATTTAGTGACTATTTGATATCGCTTGAAATGGTGTTAAGTTTCCATGCACCTCCTGGAAAACCTCGGCACATACCTGTTGTTGCACTACTGCCATGGATAAAACTTTTACCATTCCATACCCATTCATCCTGACTCCAGCAATCGCCAATACCACGACCTTTTTGCGCAGATGTCACGCTTATATCTGTCAACCCACTGGCATCTGTAGTAACCAATTGTGCTGCTCCTGTCCAGTCTTTATTGATTATCCAATAACCAAAACCTGTATTATATGCACCAGTCCAGCAAACACTTTCAATTAATGCCTTTTTCGGCGTCAAATCATACACATATATTTTTTTATCACTTGCAAAAGAGCGATCTGCATCGAGCAGTACTGGACAATCTTGTTTATCTGATATAGCTGCCAATAATTTGATTTTTAATTTCTGATAAATTTGACTGTGAGGCTCAAAGCTTTGATTGTCCTGATCTGGTAATTTTTTTGCATAAATCACAGTTAATGGTTTTGCTGTCAATACATTTTTTTCAGAAACATTACCTTTACGAATCAAGGCACCTGATGTATCTAAACGATGTTGATACTCGTCCATTTTCAATAGTATAGCGGTTAATCCCTGATCCGATACTGTATTGATCCCTGAGGCATGACGAAATTCTATATTTTGTGAACCTTCAGCATGCCTTAATATTGCCTGAGTTTGTGTTTGACTAAGAATATAACTAGATTGGCTTGAAGAATAATTTATTACGCCGTAATCTTTTCCATTAATAAATAATTTGATTTTTCCTTTAATCTCGTAGACATCATCATCTTTAAACATCATTAATGCAGCCTGAGCTGTAACTGGTGTAGATGCACCCGCCTTTCTGGTAAATAAAATGCTTGCCAGCGAATCCATATTATCTTCAGTTTGATAGCCTGCGGCACGACATGTGCCAGTGTTGTCACAAGCCAGCTCCCAATCTTTATGCTGAAAATATAAACCTTCTGCATATATCTGCACAGATAATAAAGTTCCAGCCAGAACAGCCACAGTGATAGTGATACTTTTCATTGTCATCTTCCTGCTATTTTTAATTTGTATCAAATATAACATGGCAAAATCTAATGATGTATGCTGAGGTATAAGTATAAAAAAAATTTTCGAAAAAATAAAAAAGATCGCCTTAGCGATCTTTTGATAAATTAAACTATGTCATTACCAAATATCAGACTGTATTTTCTTCTGTAAATCCGGATGCTCAGACAATTTAAATTCTGGCTCTTTACCTGCTTTTTTCTGTCTGGAATAATCTTTGATAAGTTTAAAAACATAAGGGGATAATAATACAATCGCCACAAGGTTGATGGTTGCCATAATTCCCATAGACAAATCAGCCATATTCCATACCAATTGAACGCTAGTAACGGCACCAAAATAAACCATTGCTAATACACATAAACGGAAAATAAACATAGAGATCTTACTACTGTGTAAAAACTGCATATTACCTTCCGCATAAGCATAGTTACCCAAAATGGCAGAATAACAAAACAAGAATAATAAAATTGCCAATACATCACCGCCCCAATTTCCTAATTGAGTTTCAAGTGCATGCTGAGTCAACTCTACACCTTCAAAACCAGACTGGGTATAAGCACCTGAAATAAGAATAATCATGGCCGTTGAAGTACAGACGATAAAGGTATCTACAAATACGCCAAGCATTTGTACCAAACCCTGATTAACTGGATGCGGCACATCAGATGCAGCAGCGGCGTTCGGTGCAGATCCCATACCTGCTTCATTAGAAAATAGTCCTCGCTTAATACCCTGCATCATAGCAATAGAAATTAAACCACCAATTAAGCCGCCTGCTGCTGCATCAACCTTAAAAGCTTCAGTAAAGATCAAATAAAAAATATGTGGAACTTTTTCATAATTAATTAAGGCAATAAACAATGCCAATCCAAGATAAATTCCCGCTTTTAAAGGTACAAACATTTCGGCAAATTTTGCAATTCGTTTAATTCCACCAAAAATTGCAATGGCAGTGATCAACACTAATACTAGACCAACCCAAGAAACTACAAAATTGAGATGGCCTAATGGAATAATCAAATTAGCTTTATCCCATCCCCAGGCATGTGAAGATGCCTTGATCATTGCATTGGCCTGTACAGAATTAAATACAAAACCGTAAGCCAGAATCATTGCCAAAGCGAATACCACACCAAAGGTCTTATTTTTTAGGCCATTGGTAATATAGTACGCAGGCCCACCACGAAACTGTTTACTTTTTGGATCACGAATTTTAAATAATTGAGCAAGTGTTGATTCTGCAAAGGCAGAACTCATGCCTAAAATTGCCGTTACCCACATCCAGAACACGGCACCTGGACCACCAATGGCAATAGCAATCGCCACACCACCAATATTTCCCACACCAACCCGACTTGCCAATCCTGTCACAAATGCCTGAAATGGAGTAATGCCATGTTCATCATTTCCTTTTTTACGACTTCCTTTCATGATGGCGATAGAATGAAAAAACCATCGAACCTGAATAAAGCCTGTCATCAAAGTAAAAAATAAACCTACGGCCAATAGGAAATAGACCAAAAAGCTCCATAATGGGTTATTAAAAAAATTCACCCATTGCAACATTTGCTCTTGAATTGTCATTAACACATCAACCTTATGTTAAATTTTAAGGCGCGAATTATATGATAAAAAGACTAGCGTGATTCATTTTGGAGCAGCTTATTGTGACCAAAATAAAAAAACACTGATAGACATGGTGTTTTTTCGTACTTTTCTTTTGATCGTCAAGCGAATATTAATTTTTCTATTTCTTTAAACCGGTGTACCACTATGGAAACGAAATACTGAATCAGGCATCAAAATCAGATTTTTTTCAACTTCCTGAATATGTTCAATCCGATTTTCAATCTCTTCCTCAGGGTTCTTCATTTTTGCTGTAGTAGCCACATCTTTGGCCAAAGCCAAATAATCCTCAAAATGCCGAGATTCAGACTTAAGTAGATATCGATAGTATTTTCCAAGTTCTTCATCAACAATTGGTGACAATGCTGCAAAACGTTCGCAGGAACGAGCTTCTACAAATGCACCAATAATCAGCACATCCACCAGTGCTTCAGGTTCATAAGTCCGAATTTCTTTACGCAATTCACTTGCATAACGCCCTGCACTCACAGCTTTCCATTGCTGTCCGCGTTTTGCCATAAATTCCAATACCTGTTCATAGTGCAGCATCTCTTCCCGCACCAATTGTGCCAGTTTCACCTGTAAATCGGTGAAAAAACTGTATCTAAACATCAGATTCATGGCTGTACCTGCTGCTTTTTTTTCGCAATTGGCATGATCCTGCATTAACAACTCTAAGTTTTCCTGTGCAGCATTAAGCCACGCCTGCGGTGTCTGGCATCCTAAAAAATCATATACAGGTTGCATTAACTGGTTTAAATCATCACGCATTATTAAACAACCTTATCTTGCTGCATGAATAACGGCTTTCATTTGTTGAACAGCCTGTGCCAAGCCAACAAATATACTGTCTGCAATAATTGAATGTCCGATATTTAATTCATGAATTTGCGGCAAAACAGCAATAGCCGTAACATTATCCAGATTTAAACCATGTCCAGCATTAATGACTAATCGTCCGTGAGCATATTCTACTGCATCAATAATTCTTTTTAATTCATCGACCTGTCTATCATCTTGAGCATCTGCATAAGCACCTGTGTGAATTTCGATGGTTGGCGCACCACAAGCTAATGCTGCATCAATTTGTCTGGCATCAGGATCAATAAATAAAGATACGTCAATACCTGCATTGACGAGTTGTTGTGTTGCTGCCTTCACTTTTTCAAAATGAGTCAGCACATCCAGCCCACCTTCAGTAGTGACTTCCTGCCGCCGTTCAGGAACCAGACAGACGTGTTGTGGTTTCACTTCCAATGCAATTTTAACCATTTCTTCAGTAACGGCCATTTCCAAATTCATCTGGGTTTTGAGTAATGGGCGCATACGATAAACATCTGCATCCTGAATATGTCGGCGGTCTTCACGTAAATGTAAGGTAATGCCTTCAGCACCTGCCTGTTCACAAATCAATGCAGCATTCACAGGATCGGGGTAACAGGTCCCTCGCGCTTGACGCAATGTTGCAACATGATCAATATTTACACCTAATAATGCAGACATGATGAATAGCCTTATGTTCGTTGCTGTTGGCTGACCCAAAGTTGTCGGCTTTTTAGTGGTTTGTTGCCTAACAGCTCAGTTAGAATAATACGATATAGTTTAGCAAGTAATGTGATATTTGCCGAATTGATTTCGGTACTCTGCCCCATTTGAATTAAATCCTGCCCTAAAAAACCCTGTGGCGTGATCTGCGGCTGAAAACCATCCTGTGGAATAAATTGATAATAACTTTCTGGTTGAATCGCTTGCCCAAAACTATCTTGAAAATAATCCACGGCATAACCCAATTCATTTAAAAAGGTATGTTCAAACTGTCGCAAAATTAATTTCAATTGAAAATCATGCGGATCATCACTTGCCAAGATTTTCAAATGCTCCAAAGCCAATATATATGCTGCATAGGTAGCAGGCATAGCTTCTTCCAAAGGCAACAATCTCAATAAAATTTCATTGAGATAAAATCCAGCAAATAAAGCTTTTTGTTGTAAATAAAAAGGCTGACCCTGTACATCAAGTTGGCTAAAATTTTTTAGTTCTGATTTACCATTGGCTTGTAATGTTGCAAAGTGATAAAGCGAAGGCGGTGTCTGACGAATTACGCCATCCACCCGTCCAAACTCAAGGCTAAAAAAATGCAAAATGTGACTGCGCTCACGATAACGGCGTTGATGCAGTGCAAAACCAGTTAAAGCCTGATGGCGCATAAATATGTCTAGTCTTGATCCCGTTCTTGATTTTCTTCTTTTTTCTCTTCGTCACCATCAGGAATTACAGCACCTACGACCGCGGCAGTACCCTTCACTACACCTTTAGTGGTTTTATAAGCAACTTTCACAGGAACGGTTACAACTTTAGTGATACAGCCCTGTAATAGTAATACTGATGATAAACTTAATAAAATCAATATTTTTTTCATATTATCACCACTTATATATCACTATAACCCAAACTTTTTAATGCACGCTCATCATCTGACCAGCCACCTTTGACTTTTACCCAGAGTGTTAACATAATTTTTTGCTCAAACATTTTTTCCATGTCTGTACGTGCATCCATACCAATTTGTTTAAGCTTACGACCTTTATCACCAATTACAATTGCTTTTTGTCCCGGGCGTTCTACAAAAATTGTTGCATCAATGTATGTACATGCAGGTTTCATTTTTCCAGTTTTTGCATGAACAGTTGAATCTTCCGTCTTAAAACTTTCAATTTGTACTGTTAAATCATAAGGTAATTCTTCACCTAACTGACGCATAATTTTTTCACGGATGACTTCACTTGCCAAAAAGCGTTCTGAACGATCCGTCAACTGATCAAATGCATATAATGGTGGTGAAAACGGTAAGTAATTGGTAATGGTGCCACGCAAATGATCAAGATTGGCACCTCGTAATGCTGAAACTGGAACAATTTCAGCAAAATTCATGAGTTTGGTACGTTCTTGAATCAATGGCAAAATTGTTTTTTTATCATCCAGTGTATCAACTTTATTGATCACTAAAATTACTGGCATTTCCGCATTACGCAGTTTTTCCAGAACAAGCTCATCATTTTGTGTCCATTTTTGACTATCGATCACAAATAAAACCAGATTAACATCACGTAAAGCAGAATGAGCTGCTTTATTCATCATTTTATTGATTGCACGCACTTCTTTTTTATGCATTCCGGGTGTATCAACATACACAGCCTGCATTTTTTCACGGCTATCAATTCCAATAATTTTATGTCGAGTGGTTTGTGGTTTTCGGGAAGTGATTGAAAGTTTTTGACCTAGCAAGTGATTCATGAGGGTGGATTTGCCCACATTTGGTCGTCCAACAATCGCAACAAAGCCACTGCGAAAATCACTTGGAATTTCACGTTGTTCATTGTTAAAGAACTGGCCAATAACGTCCTGTTCTTGCGATTGATCCTGATGGTCCTGAGTACTCACTCAACGTGCTCCAATAACTTTAAAATTTCTGCGGCTGCAGCTTGTTCGGCAAAACGGCGACTGGCACCCTCACCTTTAACAATAGATAAACCTTCGACCTGACAATGAATGGTAAAATGCTGATTCGGTGCATCGCCCTGAATCTGGACCACATCGTAAATCGGTAGGGGTAATTTTTTTGCCTGTAAATATTCCTGCAGGCGGGATTTGGGATCTTTTAACTGATCGCCCGGTTCAATTTCTTCAAGATAAGGCTGATACCATTTTAGAACAATTGACTTTAAAATTTCCAGTTGCTGACAATCAAGGAAAATCGCACCGATAATCGCTTCTACCACATCAGACAGTATAGACTCACGATTATGACCGCCTGATTTCAATTCGCCAACACTCAATATCAAAGAATGACTGAGCTTTAAATCCTTGGCAATTTTTGCCAGTGATTCCTGCCTTACCAGTGTTGCTCGCATTCGGGTCAGACGTCCTTCTTTTTCCAAAGGAAAACGTAAATATAAATATTCTGCGATAATCATACCAAGTAAAGAATCACCCAGAAACTCTAATCGCTCATAATTATGACGCTGACTTACCGAACGGTGAGTCAGCGCTTGTTTAAGTAATTCCTGCTGTTGAAATTGATATCCCAATCGCAACATTAACCGATCGTCTTTCACCTGTTTACTATTGACCACCTGAGGTTGAGCCTTGTGTAGAAAAATTCTGCTTAAATGTCAGCACTAAATCAATATTGCCAATAAAGTGCTTACGCACTTCATAGTCTTTTTTTATGGTAATACCATCACTATCATCAACATTAAGTACCTTATCCAGATCAATATCCTGAATATTATTAATGGACAATCGACTAATTAAATCTTGTTTAAATCTTTCAGAATTTTTAGTTTTAGATAAATTCTGCAATGATTTTTCTATTTCAGAATTAATGATACGATCATCCCAATAAGCTGGCCAAATGGCAATCATGATTTTCAGTGCCAATGCTGCCAGTAAAATACCAATAAATATCCCGATATAAGAAACGCCACGCTGTTTTTTTAACATGATTGATGACTCCAGTTTATGGAATACTCCCATTGCGTTTAAATGACGGCAAGTGTAATCCCGGGTCTTTATGCATCCAGATATAAGTTGCCTTACCTGTCAAATTCGCTTCAGGGACAAATCCCCAATAACGGCTATCTGCACTTTGATCACGATTATCGCCCATCGCAAAATATTGTCCCTGTGGAACAGTAACCTGCCAATTCTGATTCAGTGATAAAGGTAAAGAAGATTGTGCCTGATAGTTTTGAATATATTGTTGTGCATCTACCGCAGTCTGTTCAGGTTTTATATATTGCGTCAAAAAGCGATGTTGACCAATGTTAACCACCCATTGTTGTGCTTGAACATTAATGCTTTCGGCTTGACCAGACACACTTTCAAGTTTCACAGGTAAGGACACCTGACTACCAAGCTGATAAGGTTGTTTTTCGCCATTAATGTATAACACCCCATTTTGGAAAACAATCTTGTCCCCAGGGACGCCAATAACTCGCTTGATATAGCTAATACTTGGATTTTCCGGATAGCGAAAAACAATTACATCACCATTTTCCGGTTCGCTGGTATGGATAATTTTGTTGTTTAACAAAGGTAAACGAATGCCATAAGCATACTTTTGCACCAGAATAAAATCTCCTGTTTCTAATGTCGGATTCATCGATTCTGATGGAATATTAAAAGGCTCATAAAAAAATGAACGTAATACCAAAACAACTGCTAATACTGGCCAAAAATCATAAGCCCAGTTAATTAGTGGATTAGTTTTGTGTACATTAAGATCATTATGCGCCTGTGCAGCACGAACCTTGATTTGACCAAGCTGATCACGTGCCTGAATAATTTCGGCAGGATCATCAGCTTGTGGAACAGAATCTGCAATGACCTTCTCTGGATATTTGGCTTTTAACTGCTCAAAATGCTGTTGTGCCTGAATAACTTGCTGATCAGCCTGTACAACTGCCTGTTTTTTTTGTTTCAGTTGCGTGTTCTGTTTAAAAACCAGCTTATCCAGCAACCAGATAAAAAAGAAAATTAGGGTAGCCGGAACAAGTATCCAGTTAAAATCAAAATCCATAAGATCCTCTATGTGCTTATCGTTCTACTTTGAGTACTGCCAGAAATGCTTCTTGTGGAATTTCCACACTGCCGACCTGTTTCATACGTTTTTTACCTTCTTTTTGCTTGGAAAGTAATTTTTTCTTACGACTTACGTCACCACCATAACATTTAGCCAAAACATTTTTACGCATGGCTTTTACTGTGGAACGTGCAATCACTTGTGCCCCAATTGCAGCCTGAATAGCAACATCAAACATCTGACGAGGAATCAGATCTTTCATTTTTTCAACCAGTGCAATACCACGATGTCTAGCATCATTACGATGACAAATCATGGCAAGAGCATCAACTTTTTCACTATTAATCAGAACATCTACTTTAACTAAACTTGAACTTTCAAATCGTACAAAATTGTAATCCAGTGATGCGAAACCACGTGAACAGGATTTTAAGCGATCAAAAAAATCCATGACCACTTCTGCCATTGGGATTTCAAAACTGATAGAAACTTGATTTCCTAAGAATTTCATATCTTTTTGCACGCCACGACGCTCTATACACAGTGTCATAACGTTACCCAAATACTCTTGTGGCACAAGGATATGACATTCGGCAATCGGTTCACGCAAATCTTCTACTGTACTGCCATCCGGCATTTTCGATGGACTATCAATATAGATCGTTTCACCTTTTTTGGTCACAGCTTCATACACCACTGTCGGTGCCGAAGTAATCAAATCAAGATCGTACTCTCGCTCTAGACGCTCCTGGACAATCTCCATGTGTAACATACCAAGAAATCCACAACGGAATCCAAAACCCAGTGCATCCGAACTTTCCGGTTCAAAAAACAATGCAGAATCATTAATTTGTAATTTATGCAATGCTTCACGAAATGGCTCAAAATCACTGGAGTCAATTGGAAACAAACCCGCATAAACTTGTGGTTTTACTTTTTTAAATCCTGGTAATGCCGTGACTTCTGGCGTTGCAGACAAAGTAATCGTATCTCCAACCGGTGCGCCAAAAATATCCTTAATTCCAGCAATCACAAAACCAACTTCACCCGCCTCTAACATATCGGTTTCGGTATGTTTAGGATTAAATACACCAACTGAGGTCACCGGATGAGTTTGTCCAGTAGATTTCACCAGCATTTTATCGCCTTTACGGATACGTCCCTGTTTAATGCGCACAAGTGAAACCACGCCCAGATAATTATCAAACCACGAATCGACAATCAAGGCTTGTAATGGTGCATCACGATCACCTTTTGGTGCTGGAATCACATCAACCAGACGCTCTAAAACACTATCCACACCCAAACCAGTTTTTGCTGAACAAGTTGGTGCATCAACTGCTTCAATACCAATAATTTCTTCAATTTCATGAATAACTCGCTCAGGTTCTGCCTGTGGCAAGTCAATTTTATTCAATACAGGTAAAACTTCCAGATCCTGCTCAATAGCAGTATAACAATTGGCAACAGATTGAGCTTCAACTCCTTGCGCTGCATCTACAACCAACAAGGCACCTTCACAGGCGGCCAAAGAGCGAGACACTTCATAGGAGAAATCCACGTGTCCTGGCGTATCAATAAAGTTAAGTTGATATTCCTGTCCATTCGGGTGTGTATAGTATAAGGTCACAGAGGCTGCTTTAATGGTAATGCCACGTTCACGTTCCAATTCCATGGAATCGAGAACCTGTTCCTGCATTTCACGATCCTGCAAGCCACCACACATTTGAATAAAACGATCAGCAAGGGTAGATTTACCATGATCAATGTGGGCAATAATGGAAAAGTTACGAATGTTACTAATCGGCGTAGATTTTTTAGCTGCTGCCATGAATGACCTTAATACATTTTAATGCGGTGAAATGTACAACAAAGGATTAAATTTCTGTTGTATAAAATTGACAGCAGTATAATCAAATTCAATACTAATTGATACTGTATCTAAACGATTTCAATCCTAAAGTCAGTCGGATCAATGTCAGCATTCAAAGGTTGATAGGTTTGGCTAAATGTTGGTGACAGTCGTTTTGCTCGTCCTGTGGCCAATTCTACACACACCCATAATGTGGTTCCCTGAAATACCACTGCATCATCTTGAGGACGGTAAAATAAATAATGTCGAACAGAGGAAAAACCTGATAGCTCACCCAGCCATGTGCGCAAGATAAGTTTATCTCCAAGCACACAGGCTTTACGATACTTCACATGATGTTCGCTAGCGACCATAGCATGCTTCATTTGAAGGTAATCATTTAATCCCAGTCCCAAGTGTTCAGTATGTGCCAGTGCAATTTCCTGCATCCACTGCATATAGGCCAGATTATTTACATGTCCCAACTGATCAATATGCTGTGCTTCAACAGAAATATTACGCTGAAATAACTGGCTCATATTTATTTACCCAGATTGATAAAACTGTTGATTAATTCAAAAACTCATTGAGCAACCCTTGAGTAGAAACATCAAATTGCTGTTCCAATGTTTGACCTTCAAGCACGGGTAATAACTCTTTAGCAATGGTTTTACCCATTTCCACACCCCATTGGTCAAATGGATTAATATCCCAGATTACTGATTGTACAAAAACTTTGTGCTCATACATTGCGATCAATGCACCGAGATAAAATGGATCAAGTTTTGGAATAATCATGGTAGTACTCGGTTTATTACCCTGATATTGGCGATAAATCGGTAATGTCTCACTCCCCTCAACAGCATAACTACCAAAAGCCAACAAACGGGATTGTGCCAGACAGTTAGCAACGGATAAACGATGCTGTTGCTGAAAGGCTTCAAATGGTTTTCCGACTTTAGGCTCTACTACACCTCGGTAACGACTTTGAGCAATGATAAAATCGCTAGATACTGTTGCTGTTCCCTGATGAAGTAATTGGTAAAAAGCATGCTGAGCATTAGGCCCTACTTCACCCCAAATAATTGGACAGGTTTGTCCTGAAACTGGTAAATCATCACGTTTCACCGATTTACCATTTGATTCCATTTCCAATTGTTGCAAATAAGAAGTGAAATATTCTAGACGACCATCATACGGTAGAATTGCATGTGTATGAATATCGAGATAATTATTATTCCAGACACCAATCAGACCAAGCAATACCGGTAAATTATCCAACCAATCAGTATGTTGAAAATGCTGATCAATTGCATACGCCCCAGCCAAAAAGTTTTTAAACCGGTCCATACCTATTGAAATCGCTATAGGTAAGCCGATCGCAGACCATAGCGAATAACGACCACCCACCCATTCCCATAAATTTAACTGCAAATCGGGAGAAATACCCCACTCATTCATTTTTGTAATATTGGTCGATACACCAATAAAATGGCAATCAATCACTGACTGATGATCACCCAATGCATCTGTTAACCACTTTCTTGCAGTTTGTGCATTAAGTAAGGTATCAATTGTAGTAAATGACTTAGAGGAAATAATAAACAATGTAGACGCAGGATTAAGATTTTCTGCAATCTGACTCAACTGACTTCCGTCCATTGTTGATGCAAAATGGACTTTAACATTCAAATCTAGTTGATAAGGTGCCAAGGCATGACAGACCATCAATGGTCCAAGATCAGAACCACCAACACCAATATTGACAATATTGGTAATTTTCTCACCTGTCACACCACGAAATTGCCCTTTCTGAATTTTTTCCACAATTGCAGACATTTTTTCCAGTTGGCTATGTACCAGATGGTTGACTGCATAATTCGGATCATCCAAATTAGTGATCGGCGGCATTCTTAATGCCCAGTGCATGGCACTACGATGTTCGGTATGATTAACTTCACTTTGAGAAAACAAAGTTTTGATCCATTGATCAAGCTTTTTTTCTTTGGCCAAAGCAATTAATTGATCCAGTACATCCTGATCCAGACGCTGTTTACTAAAATCAAAAACGATACCATCCTGCTTGCGATGCAATTGCTCAAATCGCTTTGGGTTATTCTTAAATAAATCATGGATGTGTACAGTTTGATACCGTACTGCAAGTGCTTTTAATTGTTGTTCTACATTCATTGTTTACGCACCCCTGTACGCCCAATCCCCTGATAGGAAAAGCCTTGTTGTTCAACATATTCAGGACGATAAATATTACGTCCGTCAATTAAATGTAATTGCCGCATACGTCGTCTAAGTTCATTAAAATCCGGACTCCAATATTGTTTCCACTCTGTCACCAGACATAATGCATCTGCATCAATCACGGTTTCATACTGATCTGTACACAACTGTAATAATGGCTGATCAGGATACAGTTCTTTTAAAGTTGTTAAAGCACGTGGATCATGTACTCGTGTAATCGCACCCTGTGCCCAGCATGCTTCAAGAATTTTAAGGATAGGTGCCTGTGCCAGACTGGCTGTATTGGGTTTAAATGCAGCACCCCAAAATGCAATAACTTTATCTTTTAACTGGCAATGAAATAAATTCCATAATTTCCTGAAAATAATTTCTTTCTGATACTCATTAATATCCCAGATTTTTTCCAGTAGGCCAGTAGTATTACCTGTTTGCTGTACCACTTGTTTTAATGTTAAAACGTCCCGTGTCAAATTTCCGCCACCAAACCCACATCCCGGATATAAATATTGTTTACCGATTCTTGGATCAGTTGCCATGGCAATCCGTACTTCCTCAATATCAACCCCTAATGCTTCTGCCGCATTAGATAAGTCATTCATAAAACTGACTTTGGTTGCCAAAAAACCAGATATGGAGAGTTTTGTAAATTCTGCGGAAAGAATTGACATGAAATTATATTGACTTTCCAATGGAAAAATCGGTCTAAATGCTTCCTGTACCAATGCTTCTACAGCTTTACCCGATTCACATCCGACAATCAGATTTGACGAAACAAAACTACGGATTAAATTACCTTCCTGTAAAAAATCAGGAATATAAACAACATTCGCATTTTTGGTTAAACTTTTTAAAAGATTAGTTTTACCCAGACCCACATGAGAATAATTAATAATCAGTTTAAATTCAGAAAGATCATTATCTTGCTGACATTCAAACAACATGTATTGTTCTGCAGTAAAAGCTAAAATACAAATATCACTGACTTGCGTTTCGCTAGGTGACAACGTAATACGGCCAGCATCAAGTTGATCATGAAGAACTGACGTCAATCTAAGATCATCAAAAATAGTTCGGCGGCTGTCCAATTTTTTAAATAAACTTTCGTCTTGAGGTAACCACACAATACTGTGCCCAACCTCTGACAAATGATATGCCATAACAGCGGCATTGATCGACGCACCTAAAACTTGAATATGCATGAATATATCTACTTGTGATTAATCGTGGCTAAAAACTCAGAAAATTGCTGATTAAGATCACTACGTTTCAATGCGTAATGAACAACTGCTTTTAGATAACCAATTTTACTACCACAATCATAAGTATAACCTTTTAATGTAAAGGCTTGAATTTTTTGTATCTCCAGTAATTTAGCCATTGCATCTGTCAACTGAATTTCACCAGACTTATCTGCTTGGGTTTGATGCAAATAAGTAAAGATTTCCGGCGTAAAAATATAACGTCCGACCACAGCTAAAGTTGATGGAGCTTGATCTACAGCAGGTTTTTCAACCAATGCAACAATATTATTTGTTGGCTGACCTGCATTTTGTTCCAGCGCCACAATACCATATTGGTCGACACGGGAAGGTTCCACATCTTCAACCATAATTTGTGATGCCTGACTTGCGTCAAATTGTTCAATCATTTGCTGTAAGTTGTTTTTGTCTGTTGAATCAACCAAAACATCCGGAAGAAGAACAGCAAACGGTTCGTTGTTAATAATTTTTTCTGCACATAATACTGCATGTCCCAAACCTAGTGGTTCAGGCTGACGTACAGCAATCACACTCACATGATCTGGAATAATGCGACGGACTTCATCAAGAATTTTATCTTTCTTTTTTTGCTCAAGTAATGCTTCCAATTCCTTATTACGGTCAAAATAATTTTCAATAGAATGCTTTGCCGGGTGAGTCACTAAAATAATGGTATCAATGCCTGCGGCTACTGCTTCCTGAACAACGTAGTCAATTGCTGGACGGTCAACTACAGTAATCATTTCTTTTGGGATAGATTTACTTGCTGGTAACAAACGAGTACCAAAACCGGCAACAGGCAAAATTGCTTTTTTTACATTCATCATATTTTCACGATTGTTAGACTAAGAAATTATTTATATCCTAACAAAATAACCTTTCAAGAAAAATAACCATTCATAGTGATAGATTCATCTTCTTTACACAAGGTATACATAAGATTAGATATACTTATTGTTTTATTAACAACGCCATCAAAACTCAAGGATATTGAATGAAAATTAATTGTGTGAAAGCCTATGATATTCGTGGTGAACTGGGTACCGAATTAAACGAAGATGTTGCGTATCGTATTGGCCGGGCTTATGGTGATCTCTATCAGCCTCAAACGGTTGCCGTAGGTTGTGATATCCGTCTATCAAGCGAAGCACTAAAACAAGCCACCATTCAGGGCTTAAATGATGCTGGAGTCAATGTTCTAGATTTAGGCATGACAGGTACTGAAGAAGTATATTTTGCAGCATTTCATCTGGATGTTCAGGGGGGGATTGAAATCACGGCTAGCCACAATCCAATGAATTATAATGGCATGAAACTGGTACGAGAAAATGCCAAACCGATCAGCATTGAAACAGGTTTACGCGATATCCAACACATTGCTGAATCTGGAGATTTTAAAACACCGTTACAAAAAGGCACAACAAAATCTTATAACATCCTTGATGAATATGTAGACCATCTTTTTTCCTATATTGATATCAATACGTTACGTCCGCTAAAGCTTCTAGTAAATGCCGGAAACGGTGCTGCAGGACATGTGATTGATGCCATTGAAGCCCGCTTTAAACAGCATCAAATTCCTGTGACATTCATTAAATTACACAACGAAGCTGATGGAAACTTCCCAAATGGTATTCCTAATCCTATTTTATTAGAGAATCAGGGTGTAACTCATGATGCCGTATTACAACATCAAGCAGATCTAGGCATTGCATGGGATGGTGATTTTGACCGCTGCTTCCTATTTGATGAAACTGGTCAATTTATCGAAGGATATTACATTGTTGGTTTACTTGCTGCTGCATTCCTAAATAAATCTGGTCAGGAAAAAGTCGTTCACGATCCACGTCTGACATGGAATACCATTGATGTTGTACAACAATATCAAGGAACAACTGTACAATCCAAATCTGGACATGCGTTTATTAAAGAAGTTATGCGCGCAGAAAATGCCATTTATGGTGGCGAAATGTCTGCACACCATTATTTCAGGGATTTTGGTTATTGCGACAGTGGCATGATTCCATGGTTACTTGTCATTGATTTACTATCAAAAAAACAACAATCACTATCAACACTGGTCAACGATATGATTCAAAAATATCCATGTAGCGGGGAAATCAACTTCAAAGTCAAAGATACTCAAGCCACTATCCAGCACGTACTGTCACAATATCAGGATCAACAACCTCGCTTGGACAAAATGGATGGCATTTCCTGTGAGTTTGATTTGTGGCGTTTCAACATTCGCGCATCAAATACAGAACCTCTATTACGTTTAAATATTGAAGCACAAGGCGAAAATGCAGCGCAACGTGTACAGGATAAAGTTGCTGAAATCAGCGCACTCATTCAAGCCACAGCGTAAAAATTTCTCATTTAAAAGTATCAAATTAGTCAATTTGGTACTTTTAATTAAATATTTCAATAAGATAAAAACAACCATCCATATATGAATTGATTACCCTGCAAAAATAATCTAACAATTCATCCTATCCACAACATGTTTATCAAATGCAATTCGTGCAAAACAATTTATTTTGGAGTATTTTAATTAGATTATTTTTTGATTGATAAAATAATCATGGAACATCATCAAAACACAGCACATCCATTCGATGTCTTAATCATAGGAAGTGGCGGTGCCGGATTAACACTTGCATTATCATTACCAGAACATTATCAAATCGCAATTTTGGCCAAATCCAGTGTTCATGATGCCAGTACTTATTTTGCACAGGGTGGTGTTGCAGCAGTACTGGATCAACAAGACTCCCATCAGTTACACGTACAGGACACCATGATTGCCGGTGGACAGCTTTGTCATCTTAACGCTGTACAATTTACTGTTGAAGGAGGTCAGGAGGCTGTAGATTTTCTACTTAAACAAGGCGTGCAATTTACTCTTGATGAAGACAATCAACTGCATTTAACTCGCGAAGGTGGCCATTCTCAGCGACGCATCATTCATGCTGCTGATGCAACCGGCCAAGCGATTTCCACAACACTGGTACAACGTGTCAAAGAAAAAAATAATATTCATATTTTTGAAAATTACGTCGCAATTGATGTGATTACCAGTGACAAAATCGGTTTAACGGATCAAAAACAACGTGCATTGGGAGTTTATGCCTTAAACCAATGCAACAATGAAGTTGAAACTTTTCTAGCCCCTTTTACTGCTTTGGCTTGCGGGGGAGCCATGAAAGCCTATCTCTACACTTCCAATCCAGATATTGCTACAGGTGATGGTATTGCCATGGCATGGAGAGCTGGCTGCCGTGTTGCCAACATGGAATTTAATCAGTTTCATCCCACATGTCTCTATCATCCACAGGCAAGGTCTTTTTTAATTACCGAGGCCATGCGCGGTGAAGGTGCACATTTACGTCTACCGGATGGCGAACGTTTTATGCTGCGCTTTGATGAACGAGCCGAACTTGCACCACGTGATGTTGTTGCACGAGCAATTGACTTTGAAATGAAACGTCTAGGATTACGTCATGTTTGGCTAGACATCACACATCAATCTGAAACGTTTATTAAATCGCATTTTCCTACTTTGTACACCCGCCTATTGGAACTGGGCATTGACATCACAAAAGATAAAATTCCGGTTGTTCCTGCTGCACATTATACTTGTGGTGGTGTTGTGGTTGATCAATTTAGTCAAACCGATGTTCAAGGTTTATATGCTATTGGTGAAACATCGTGTACTGGACTACATGGTGCCAATCGTATGGCCAGCAATTCTTTACTGGAGTGTTTTGTTTATGGCATGAGTGCTGCAAAACATATCCAACGCCATTATGCACAACAATCCAGACTTCCCGCTGTCCCGCACTGGGATGCTTCTGAAGTTGAAGATTCTGACGAAGATGTGGTCATCCTACAAAACTGGGATGAATTACGCACCTGTATGTGGAACTATGTTGGTATTGTCCGAACAACTAAACGTTTGGAACGTGCACTACACCGCATAGAAATGTTAAAATCTGAAATTGATGCTTATTATCAGAATTATAAAGTCAGTAAGAATTTGATTGAATTACGTAATCTGGTACTGGTTTCTGAAATGATTGTACGCTGTGCCTTACAACGTAAAGAATCTCGTGGTTTACACTATACGCTGGATTATCCAGAAACTGCCCATGAACTTCGGGATACTGTTCTCAGTCCAGATCAGTTTCATGTTACGCAACCGAAAGTCAATGTTGCCTAAATAGCAAGAGGGATAAGCCTAAACTTATCCCTTATTTTGGCTTAATTAAAACAGTCGAAATTCTCTCGTAGCATACCAAACAAGAAAATTTTGATACCTTCTAATAAACTCGTTGCTCTCGCCAATACATTCTACTTCATCCATCCAAGCGAAAACTTTCCCAGATCCCTTGTTGTCCTGCTTTTAATTGAGGAACTTTACCTAATGTCAACCATGGCATATGACTCCCATGAAAATCACTGCCAATCGATACCTTTAATCCAAACTTTTCCACTTCCCGATCAATCATCTGACGACTAGATATTGCTTCATTTACAGGAGGTAATTCCACAGCATCTCCGTTAGCTTGGGCAAACAATTCGATCAAATAACGAATATTGGTTGCCGATAAATCATATTTGGTAGGGTGTGCCAATACTGCAACACCCTGACTTTGATGAATAATTTCAATCGCTTCTGGCAGCTCCACCCCCATAAATGGCACATAAGCTGCTTTCCCTTCTTTTAAAAAACGGTCAAAAGCCTGTTGCATACGGCTCACGACCCTGTGCTTGAGTAATGTTTTGGCAATATGACTACGGGTAATTCGATCATCATGTCCATCAACTAAAGCTCGGACATCAGGTAAAAAATCTGTTTTTAAAATTTTTTGTAATTTTTCACAAATTAATAACGCACGCTCTGCCCGCAATTGTTTTTGCTTGATCAGTAATTTCTGCATTGGCAGCAAATTCTGCATATTTAATGCCACAATATGTACTGAATAAGTTTTTCTGGTATTAGGACGATGCCACCAACTTGAGATTTCGACACCCTGTATAAAATCAATATCATAGGCTTTAGCATGTTGTGCTGCGATATCATTGCCCTGCATGGTATCGTGATCTGTCAGGGCAAGCATCCGAATATTATGTTCAGCAGCTTTTTGCAGCAGAAATTCTGGTGATAATTCACCATCTGAAAAAGAACTATGTGTATGTAAATCGACACCGATCATGGTTTGTATTATGCTATCTCTCTCAATTCACCGTGCTACTGTATCATGAAAGCGTTATTAGATTATCTTCCACTGATTATCTTCTTCTATTTTTATAAAACTACAGACCCAAAAGATAATCATCATCCATTGTTACAGTTAGTTGGTAGTGATGGCAATACTGATCAGAATAATATTCTGGTGGCCACTTGCGCCTTATTAATTGCGACCCTGATTGTTTATGGCTGTCTATTTATTTTTCAGAAGTTTAAACTGGAAAAACAACAATGGTTTATTGTTGCCAGCACCATTATATTTGGTGGTTTGACGCTGGCTTTTAGCGATATTGATTACATTAAATATAAAGCCATTTTACTCAATCTGGGCTTTGGTCTGGCATTTTTACTCAGTCCATTGTTTGGTAAAGAAAAGATTCCATTAATCCAACGAATGTTTAGTCCATTTATGGAACTTAGCCGAAGTGGATGGAAAAAACTGAACTATGCATGGGTAGGTCTGTTTGTGGTGATGGCTGGTTTACATACCTTTTTTGCTTTTATTTTTATGAATGGCAAATATTGGGGTGAATTCACTGCCTTTGGCGATATGATTGTCATGTTTTCGTTTATCATTATTCAGCTTGTCATTCTGCGTAAACACTTTAAAACACCTGAAAATTAAGTATCCTGAATACACAAAAATTTTCAGCTTAAATTTTATATATGTTCATCTAAATCAAGAGAGTACGATCATGCCATTCTTTGTTGTTCAATGTATCGATCACGATGATGTTCTACAAAAACGTCTGGATGCCCGTCCTGCACACCTTGCCAGATTGCAGACCTTGCATGAACAAGGGCACATATTGGCTGCCGGCCCAATACCTAAAGATATCAATGATCCTGCTAAAGGTTTTTATGGCAGTACCATCATCGTTGAATTTGATTCCCGCGAAGCACTAGATCAATGGCTGGCTGATGAACCTTATGTGCATGCTGGTGTATATAAACAGGTAGATGTAAAGCCTTTTGTTAAAGTTTTTCCAAAGGACGAATAAGGCATGTTAAATCATCGCATCAGCCTTGCACTGTGTACAGGGCTTATGATGACTTCAATCTGGGCAGTACCTACTGCTCAGCAGCCTGCCACAGCAGCAACCCCTACTACTTCACCTGCACCACAACAAAATCCACCCTTACGTCAACCCGGTACGGCTGCACCAATTACAGATATTCCCACTGCAATCAGCAAAATGCAGCAAATGCATAAACAGGAATTGGTACAACAGCAAAAACGTTTGCAACAACTCGAACAGGCCAATCAACAAGCACTGGCACAGAATCAAACATTGCAACTAAAAAACGATAATCTTACCGTTCAAGTACAGGTGTTACAAAGCGAACGTAGCGCACAAATGTTTTTGTATGGTGCAGCAACCATCGCTATTGGTGTATTTATTGGGATTATTATTTACCACTTACTTTACACTCGCCGTCGCCGTAAATGGTGACTAATGCAGTTTTTTCATCATGATAAATTTAAAATTTCCAGCCATTACCCTTGCCGATCCGGAGTGGCAAACTGTAGATGAGGTTGAAATTCCTGTTTCCAGACAATTCGGCGATGTTTATTTTTCTAAAGCCAATGGCTTGCTGGAAACACGACATGTATTTTTAAATGGTAATGACTTATCCGAACGGCTAGCCAATTTACAACCTCAACAATATTTTTCCGTAGGCGAGACTGGATTTGGCACAGGACTTAATTTTCTGGCATTATGGCAATTGTGGCAACAGGTACGACCAGACAATCAAAGTCATTTGCACTTTATTTCTGTAGAAAAATATCCACTAAGTTTACAGGATTTAAAACGCGCTTTAACGGTATGGAATGAATTAAAGCCACTTGCCGACCAACTCATCGAACACTACCCTCTTCCACTGGCCGGTTGCCATCGCCTAAATTTTCCTGATGAACGGATTTCAGTGGATTTGTGGCTGGGCGATGCGGCTCATTGTTTTCCACTTATTCAAAGTACCCAACCTGTTCATGCTTGGTTTCTGGATGGCTTTGCACCCTCATGTAACCCTGAATTATGGCAGGAACAAATTTTCCAACACATCATGCGTTTATCTGCCGAAGGAACAACCTTTGCATCCTTTAGTGTTGCCGGTGTGCTTAAACGTGCTTTACGTAGTTATGGTGTAAAAATTACGCGTCCCAAGGGTTTTGGACACAAACGGGAAATGCTGAAAGCCGTCTGGCAACATGCGACTGAAGATTCTCCTGTTCAAATAACACCGGTAAATACTGTTAAAGTTCCGCAAAATATTGCCATTATTGGTGCAGGTATTGCAGGTTTAAATTGTGCATGGGCATTTGCACAACGTGGAATTCAAGTCACAATTTTTGAAAAGACACAACCATTGGCTGGCGGTTCGGGCAATCCTCTTGCTTTACTCAATCCCAAGCTGGGTTCAATTGACAATATTGCCACACATTTAATGAGTGTTAGCTGGCAATATGCCATCAATTTTTATAAAAATTTTCAAGCTTTTCGCTCACTACAAGTGTATCAGTTACACGACAAAAATATTGAGCAGATAGAACAAATGGTGAATGACTATCCACAAGATATTTATGCATGGCAATCTACGGATCTCAGTGTACTTCCTGCCAGTTTATTACATTTCGCCGGAGGATTATTTCCTCATAAATTTGCACAACAAGTTTTAGCCCATCCTTTAATTGATTTAAAAATTACAGAAATTCAATCTATTACCTCTACAGAGAACCATGTTACGCTACATGACACGCAACAAGGTTATACTGCTGACCATTTAATCGCCTGTAATGCCCTATCACTTCAACAGCTGTTTCCCGAAACGGTTCAACTTAAACCCATTCGTGGACAGATATCCTGGACAGATTTAAAGACGCCTTTATCGGATCAACACCTGACTACAGGATTTAGTTATGGTGGATATGCAATTCCATATAATGCCAATACATTGATTTTTGGCGCATCGTTTTTACAAAATCAAACTGAAACCGATGTACGCATTGCTGATCATCAACATAATTTTGAATTGATGCAACATGCTTTGCCTGAACTGGCTACACAATTAACCAATATAAAAAACTGGCAAGGTCGAGCATCGTTACGGGCACAAAGTCCCGATTATTTACCACTGGTTGGACAGATTACACCTGAACAGCCATGCTGTCATGCTTTAGCAGGATTAGGTTCTAAAGGTTTTTTATTTTCACCATTGTGTAGTGAAATTATTGCAGCACAAATTTTGGGGGAAGCCTTACCTATCCCATCTGTGCTGGCACAACGATTACGTGTTCAACGCTTTAAGAAAAAAGTTAAACAGCTTTAATTTTTTTTAATTAGCAGCCTGTATTTTTATCTCAACATCAGGCTGTTTTTTAATATCTTTCATAGAATGGTGAGATAGTTTAATTTTGTATTTTCTCTGAAGAATATGCAATTTTTCTTATTTTATAAATATATAAAACAAAATGGTTATAGTAATCAGCAGAAAAAAATTTAATCCATGAATAAGATTTTATATTTTAAATACATCTCAGAATATGTTTAATTTAAGAGTGTATCTTCTAGAAAATACATACTATTTATTTTTTATTTTGATATTGTGTAACAATATCCTGAAAATGCTGCATATGTGTAAAAATATTATCTTCCCGTTGATATTGTTCAATCAATGGAACCAGTCTTTGGAAATGTTCAGATTGAATATGCAAATCCAGTGCAGCCCGATCTTGCCATTCTTCAATAAAAACAAAATGCCCTGTATTGCGCAAATCATGATATAAATCATAAGCTATACAACCAGATTCTTGTCTGGTTTTTTCAATTAGCTCTTGATAGAGAGGTAAAACCTGATCAATCTGATCATTTTTAATAAAATCTTCTGCGATTAATTTAAGCACAATGACATTTCTCTCCTTTAAATTAAGGCACCATATTCATAATGATGCCTCAATCTACTTACTCCGAAATCATTGGTAAGCCTGCATCACGTGCTGCACGTGTTCCCCCCATGAGAATCACGTATTCACGCCGATCATCAAATGTATTAAGCAACTCCGCTGCGCGTGGTGCTTTACTGCCGCCACCACAAAGAATATAAATCGGTTCGCCCGTCTGCACCTGTTGTAATTTCTGGTCATCCAGCGTATCAATCGGATAATTAATTGCACCTTGAATATGACCTTGTTGATACGATTTCGGATCACGGACATCCCAAATTACAGCACCTTCAGGGAATTCAAAGGTGGTGATTTCTTGCTTGCGGATCATTATGCACTCCTTTGATAAAAACAGCACTTGGCAAAAAAAGAAAACCCCCTTAGCATCTCAATATTAAATCATAATGTAAAGGTCTAATCTTATGCCATCGTTTGATATTGTGTCAGAACTTGAGCTTTTTGAAGTAAATCATGCTGTACAAAACACACAGAAAGAAATTGCCACACGTTTTGATTTCCGTGGTCAGGATGTTTCTATTGAATTAAATGAAAAATCCAAGGAAATCAAAATCAGTACCGAAAGTGACTTTCAGTGTGAGCAAGTGTATAACATGCTGGAAAATCATTTTTACAAACGAAAAATTGATGTACAGGCTTTAGATCCACAAAAAGCGGCTGCTTCCGGTAAACATATTGTACAGGTCATTAAACTTAAAGATGGTCTGGATTCTGACAGTGCTAAAAAAATTAATAAAGCCATTAAGGAAAGTGGAATTAAGGTTCAGTCTTCTATTCAGGGAGATAAAATTCGAGTAACCGATAAAAAACGAGATACCTTGCAAACGATCATGGCATTTTTAAAAGAACAGCAGTTTGGTTTACCGTTGCAATTTAACAACTTTAAAGACTAAATATGCTGATATATCCTGTATGACATCATCCAGTGATTGAACACTTTTGAGGTCGGTATGGCAAAAAGTAATCGTTTATTTAAAGTAGTACAGGCGACATATAAATTGCCCAAATCATTGCGTAGTACGTTATGGTCAAAGGCATTTGGCAGAATTGTGCCAATGGTAGGAACAGCAAATATTCGTTATCTCGAGGTGAGCCAATCAAAGGTTGTGGTTCGACTGGACAATCAGCGTAATATACAAAATCATATCAAAGGCTTACATGCTGCTGCAATGGCATTGCTGGCAGAAACTGCAACTGGTTTTGTAACCGGTTTAAATGTACCTGATGATCATATTTTATTGATCAAAACTTTAAATGTAGATTATTTAAAAATCGTTAAAGGCGGTTTGACTGCAACTGCAACGCTTTCGGCTGAACAACAGAAGTTTATTCAAAATACTGAAAAAGGTGAACTAGACATTCCTATTCAGGTGATTGATGACTCCGGTGAACAGCCGATTCAATGTCAAATGATCTGGGCATGGCTGCCTAAAAAGAAGAAATAAATAAAAACGCTTCAGAAATGAGGCGTTTTTTTTTCATGATTGATCAATCAATACGATATTGATTTTTGACATCCTCAGGAATTTTACGCTTATGACCATCAACATCCACCGCAACGAAAGTAAAAATTCCATGCGTTACACGTACTGGACTATCCACCCGATTGCTTTTTGTCCAGACTTCAATATGAACCTGAATGGAAGTGTTACCAATTTTTAACACATCGGTATAACAAGACACTACATCACCAATTTTTACCGGCACCAAAAAGGTCATCTCATGAATTGAGATGGTCGCACAACGTCCACGGGTAATTTGTTCACAGTGAATTGCGCCGGCAATATCCATTTGTGAAACCAGCCAGCCACCAAAAATATCACCACTCCAGTTGGTATCTGATGGCATAGCAATGGTTTGTAATGATAAATTACCTCTTGGTTCAGCAACCATAATAACTCCTAATTCCTTATTCCATGTTGTGCAAGCCATGCCTGCAATTGCGATGTATTCATTGCACCGGCAGCTCGTGCCAGTTGTGTGGTTTGTTTAAATAAAATCAGACTGGGAATACTACGGATCTGAAAGAATGCACTTAATCTTGGCGCAGCCTCAGTATTCACCTTTGCAAATTGTAACTGAGGATAATGTTGTGCTAATTGTTCAAAATGTGGTGCCATAGATTTACATGGTCCACACCATTCAGCCCAAAAATCCACAAATACTGGAATTTCAGTATTGGGTACAAATTGCATAAAGTTATCATCATTTAAGTTAATCGGTTTGGCAGACCATAAATCATGATCACACTGCCCACATTGCGCTTCAGCCACAGGAATATCTGTGGGTAAATTATTTTTTTTCATACATGCTGGACAAACAATGATCATTTTTCAGCCCTCAACCTGATTGTTCCATGAAAAAAGATTGTAACGCTTTCATGCCATACTTGACTATGTTTCTACTGCGCATTTCTGTTGTCAGATCATTGCATTGCTAAAGTTTACTTTATAAAGTTAATCAGAGTGGTATGATGATGGTATCCCGATCAAAGCAATAGGAAATCGTTATGGATCAACACGTTGGTTTCGCAGGTCAAATTTCTCCGGAACAAATTTCTCAGGTGGTTGAAAAAGGGTTTAAATCGGTTATTAATAATCGTCCTGACTTGGAAGGTGGCGCTGAACAACCGACCTCTGCACAAATTGAAGAGGCTGCCCGTGCAGCAGGTCTGGACTATGTTTATCAACCTGTCATTTCCGGACAAATTAGTGAAATTGATGTGCGCACTTTTGCTAATCATTTTAACGAATTACCAAAACCTATCCTAATGTTTTGTAGAACAGGCAATCGTTCCAACAATCTTTATCAACTTGCAAAACAAATGGATTTGCTTGATGACTAATGCTTAGACTCTATTAATTTCTAAAATACCCCCAATGGCCATAGTGAATTCTTTTAGTTTAACTATGGCTTTTATTCATTCATAGGAGTTTTTAATGAGGAAAAATATTTTATTGATCATCATGTTTATTTTTTGTTTAAGTGCATGTCAATCTATGCCGATACGCCCTACAGCAACCATCATGATGGGAACATAAAAATCATTAATTTTGTTTTTTAATACGATTTAATTGATCCAGATATCAATTTATTACAATTATATTGATAAAGTCAGCAATGTCTTTCTCTGTCTTTAGTTATATTTAAAACAACATAGACAATAACTTTACTGGATAACAATATGTATGACTTGATTATTATTGGTGCGGGCACTGCGGGAATTAATGCATATAAACAAGCTGTTCGTGATACGCAAAATATACTCATTATTAATGACGGTCCTTGGGACACCACTTGTGCCCGTGTTGGCTGTATGCCGAGCAAGGTGCTGATTTCTACAGCAAATCGTTTACATGATGCCAAGACCGCAAACGCTGTAGGTCTTGACATTGAACTCAATGCAGATACATCAAAAGTTATGTCGCATGTACGGCAATTACGCGATCGTTTTACTGCTGCCACACTCAAAGATGTGGAAAACTGGCCGGCAAAGCATAAGGTTTCTGGTAAAGCTCATTTTGTAGATGCGAATACCATAGAAGTGAATGGACAATCTTATCAGGCAAGAAGTTTTATTCTGGCTGTAGGCTCTACACCGAATTATGATCAGCAATGGAAAAAACAATTAGGTGATCGTTTGATCACCACAGATCAGATTTTTGAATTACCACAACTTCCAGAACGTATCGCTGTGATTGGTAGCGGTGTGATTGCGATTGAGTTGGCGCAAGCGTTGCATCGATTAGGCGTTCAAGTCAGCATTTTTGCCCGGAGTAAAAAAGTCGGTTCTCTTAGCTCACCACAATTACAAGGCTTGGCACAGCATATTTTAACCAAGGAACTGGATATTCGCTTTGAGACTTTACCGTACCAAGTACAACGAAAAGATCAACAGGTGCAGTTAAGTTTTAAAGATGCTCAGAATAAACCACAAGATCTGCTAGTCGATTATCTACTGGTTGCGACTGGACGTCATTCATTACTGGAAAGTTTAAAACTTTATCAAATAGATTCTAGGTTTAAAGATATAAAAGATTTACCCATTGATTCAAAAACCAAGCAGTTGGGACAATTGCCAATTTTTGTTGCAGGAGATGCATATACCAACACACCAATACAACATGAAGCAGCACATGAAGGCAAAAAACTCGTGGATAACTGCCTAAATTATCCACAGATTCAGGCTGTAAAAACCCTAACACCACTTGCCATTGTATTTTGCTCTCCAGAAATGGCCAGTGTTGGACGCAATTATCAACAGCTTAAGCAAGATAAAACTGATTTTGTCACAGGTTTTGTATCTTTTGAAAAACAAGGTCGTGCATTGGTTTTAGGCAAAAATCAGGGCGCTGTAGAAATTTACGTAGATCGACAATCCGAAAAAATTCTGGGAGCAGAGTTATTTGTTCATCAAGCAGAACATTTTGCACATTTATTAAATTGGATGATCACTGAACAAGTGACATTGACAGATTGTCTGGATAAACCGTTTTATCATCCTACAATGGAAGAAGGTTTACGCACCGCACTGAAACATGCCAGACATCAATTACATCCTTGATTAGCTCATGACTTCATCCTGATGCTGTAATAAATAAGCAATTTTGATGCTATGCTCCAGTAAACGCTCTAACCAACGTTCTGCAATCATGGCATCTAATGCTTCAGCCGCATTTAATTGTGCATGTACCGAATTTTCAACAATATGTTGGCGATATTGTGGTTGTTGTTGTTTTAGCTGTTGTACCAGATTTTGCCAAGCAATCAGATCAACACTATTCATTTTTTCCATCGGCTGCTGTTTTAGACCAAGCACCATACTTTGTAGATGAATAATCAAGGGTTGTAGAACTTCTGGTTTCAAGTATTTTGGTAAAACATCAACATATTCAAGATATTGAAAATCATCTCGCAATACTTTGCTATACATAATCAAGCGCAATAAAGTTGTAAGGTGCTGCTGATCAACTTGTGCCTGAGGAACAGGCATTTTTTGCAGATACTGTTCTACTGTAGTCAGAACCCGGTCAAGCTCACGATTGCTCATCATTACAGCCAAAACTTGCCCTTGCAAGGCCTTGACAATCATACGGTAATAATCTGCCAAACTATCGCGAATCGCCTGCTCTGTTGCAGAAATTGCCAATGCTGGCACTGCAAATAAAGTTTCATCTAGATAACGTGTATTATTTTGATTTTTCTCAGGAATTAATTTAATGATCAATTGCTGAAATTGTGGAATAAATGGCATAAACAATAATGCACCCATTAAGCTAAATGCCGTATGAAATGCTGCAAGCATCACCACATGATCCCAATCTGCCAGCACAGTATGCTGAAACAACCACAACATAACAGGCATTAATACAAATAAAGCAAAAATAGCTGTCACTATATTGAAAACCACATGTACCGCAGCAGTACGTTTTGCACTGGTAGTTGCACCAACTGCCGCCAATACTGCGGTGGCCACTGTACCAATATTCTGTCCAATCACCAGTGCCATTGCTTGTGGTAAATCAATGGCTTGGCTTGCTAACGCTGCAAGAGTAGCTGTCACAGCTGCACTGGAAGACTGTAATAAAATGGTCATTACCAGTCCAATCAGAATCAAAATTAATCGTGTTGCAAAACCATCATTGGACCATTGTGATAAATTTACTTGCTCAGCAAAACCGGCCATAGCAACTTGTAACTGATCAATTCCCATAAATAACAACGCAAAACCAGCCAAGGCCAGACCGGACAAGGCCAATTGATCTCGTCCCAATAATTTAAGCATGGCACCCAATGCCACTAAGGGTAATGCAATATTTGCAATGGAAAATTTTAATCCCAGAAAAGCAACCAACCAACCTGTACTGGTTGTACCGATATTAGCGCCAATAATAATACCAATTGCTTGGCTAAAACTAAGCACGCCAGCACTAACAAAGCCAATTGTTGCTAATGTAGTGGCTGTGGAAGATTGTACCACCAGTGTAAAACCAATACCGGAAAGCATCGCTTTAAAGGAAGATCCTGTAAATCGAGCCAACCATTGACGCAGGCTATCCCCAGCCAATGCCTTTAAACTATCGGTCAATAAAGTCATACCCAATAAAAATAAACCAATACCACCGCTTAATTGAAGGACAACTGCAAGCACATCATCTCCTTGATTGCTAAAATTTTAATATAAATTTTTGATGACCTTATTCATCATTCGATTTTTAAGTTATACCTGTTTAAATTTCACCATAACATAAAAAAGAAAAAACCATGACAGAATTGTGTCATGGTCATGAATATTACAATATAAAAATAAACAAATCAGGATTTGCTGCAATTTGATCTTTACAATGAAAAAGGAGAAAAATTATCCCTTAGGCAAAGCAAGCAGTGAAACCAATATGAGCATATTGGAGCTGGT
Organism: Acinetobacter qingfengensis; assembly: GCF_008693185.1. GTDB lineage: Bacteria > Pseudomonadota > Gammaproteobacteria > Pseudomonadales > Moraxellaceae > Acinetobacter > Acinetobacter qingfengensis. Next base: position 14,678 of record NZ_VXKN01000009.1, on the reverse strand, counting down.
TAACGCAGCCCCTCCCCATTTAGCCATTTTCAGACAAAATAAAAGGTAAAATTTTTTATTCGAGCATTAAATTTAATATGTAATTAATTCTCAACAATCTTTAATGCATTAAAAATAATTTTTATTTAATTAACTGCTTAATTGTTTGTACTGTTTGTTTGGGATATTGCAGAGGAAACATGTGCCCACCTTCAACAAGATGGTATGTGATCCCAAGTTTCTTCTGTGCTTTTTGTGGATTTTTTTGCTTTAGAAAAGGACTTTGATTTCCCACCACTTGATCTACCGTTACTTTACTCGATACTATCCCAGGTAACCACCATAAAGATGGCATCTTACGAAAAATTTCGACTTCTACCCGTTTAGGAATGGTCAGGGTCACTCCACCTTGATGTAAATCATCACATAATCCATAACGGATATAGGCATCGAAACAATCCTGATCAAACTCTTTAAAGAAGCCACGCTGACGTAGTCTTATAGCTGCATCTTCACGATTTTGCCAGTGATCTCGCCGGCGAGCGGACAAGCCAGCCGGTGTAAACTTATCCATAAATCCACTTCCAGCATATTTAGCCAAATGTAATGCCAGAGAAGCTGTTCCCATAATTAATGGCGGATCAAGCATAATCACTTGCTTTATCAAATCAGGACGTAACTGTGCTGCCTGATAACTTAACAAGGCACCCAGAGAATGACCGACAGCAATGACCTGCTGTCCCTGATTTTGTAACTCAATACTGTCAATCACTTGCTGCGTCAATAATTTCCATTGGTCATCCACTGGATACAACTCATTAATCCCCAGTAATGGCACATAAATTACCTCGTATTGATCAGATAATGCATCAAATAGAGGTTGATAAGTCTGCGATGGAATACCATTGGCATGCGCAAAGTGAATGACTGGTTTCATTGTAAAGTGACCTGAGATTGTGCTTCAACCTGCTGGCTAATCGATTGACCGATTCCCTGTCCAACAGCTGTTCCCATTTTACCTAAAATTGCCTCTAGCGGATTACGTTGTACTGTATAGTCAACTTTTTTATTGAGTTTCAATTCACGGGATAAAGTGGTGAGATTACCCGTTTTATCCGCCAGTCCAAGTTTGATGGCTTGATCACCTGTCCAGAATAGACCTGAAAATAAATCTGGTGTATTAGTTTTCAGACGACTTCCACGCCCAGCTTTAACCGCATCAATAAAATGTTGATGTACATTGTCCAGCAAAGCCTGTACATGTGCTTTTTCATCAGGGTTAATCGGTTTGGTCATACTCAATACGGCTTTATGCTCACCAGAAGTCAAGGTTCGATCCTCTACACCTAATTTTTTAGCCAGTTCTGAAACACCATAATTTGGCATGATTACGCCAATTGAACCAACAATACTGGATGGATTGACATAAATTTGATCAGCCGCTGATGCGATGTAATACGCACCCGATGCCCCCATATCACTGATCACGGCATATACTTTTTTATCCGGATATTGTTGTTTTTGATAACGTATTTCTTGCCAAATTTCATCTGACTGTACAGGAGAACCACCAGGAGAATTAATATTAAGAACAATCGCCTGACTACCTAAAGCACTAAAAGCACGCTTTAAGGCACGATTGGTATCTTCACTATTTACACTATTTTTATCGCTACCAATAGTACCCTGAATATCAACCACGGCAATGTGTGCAGCAGTCACTCCCGAGCTATTTTCCTCAGTTGTTGTACTACACCCTCTCCCCAGCAATACCACCATCACCAATAAATAAATAAAAGTCAATAACTTAAAGAAAATTCCCCAACGGCGGGCGCGGCGCTGCTCTTCAACAGAAGAAAGAACCGCTTTTTCCAGAATTTTCCATTCTTGCCCAGTAGGTTGTGATGTTTCTGTTGATTTTTGTGAGTCCACGGGAGGTTTGGGTGGCCATTCAGACATAAAATGATCCTGATTTAATCAATGTGCTTAATTGTTGACAGATATGTTAATCGATACAATGCTATACACGTACATATTTTATATCTGTCACATTACAGCATATAATACCCAACACATATTTATTTTTCTGACTTGTTTAATTTTATTTTTGTTATGCACAAACAACCGCCAGGGCTTGTCACCTTAATTAAAACTGTAAGCAAATTACCGATTCGTTTTTTGCAGGGTATTGCCAAGGGACTGACCTATACACTGATTAATCTGACCAAAGCAAAAACACTTCATGCTGCCCGCCTGAATCTGGATATTGCTTTTCCAGATATTTCTGCACAAAAAAATGAACAACTGCGAAAGCAGGCTGCCATTAATGAAATGACCGCTTATTTTGAATTTTTTAAAATTTGGGGCAGTTCTACCCAGCAAAATATTGATCGAATTCATTATGTTGAAGGTGAGAAGTATCTGCGTGATGCAATAGAAAAAGGTCATGGTGTTGTACTGGTCATTCCACATTTTGGTACATGGGAAGTCATGAATGCATGGGTAAGTCAATATACACCCATGACCATCATGTATAAGCCATTAAAAAATACTGCTGTTGATCAATTTGTACGAGAAGCGCGTAGTCGTCAAAAAGCAAATCTAGTGCCGACGGACGAAACCGGTGTCAAACAGGTTTTTAAAACTTTAAAACAAGGTGGTACAACAGCAATTTTGCCAGATCATAGTCCGGATTTTGAAGGTGATTTTACCAACTGGTTTGGTATACCGTTATATTCCAGCCATTTAATTGCAAAAATGGTACAAAAAACCAAAGCCTCTGCGTTATTGCTTTATGCTTTTCGTAATGACAACGGTGGGTTTGACATGTTTATTGAATCGTTGCCTGAACAAATTCAAGATCGTCAGACTAATGGTACAGCTTTGATCCATGAAGCGATGGAGAATTTAATCCACCGTTATCCTGAACATTACCATTGGAGCTATAAACGTTTTAAGGCAAATCCTGACTTACGCAGAATTTACGATCTACCTTACGAGCAAGCCATTACAATTATTCGAAAAATGCAGGCAGACAACCATTACCTGTCAGGGCAATAACCATTGCTTTTCATCACGTGCAGCAGACCATTGCCAGATATGTTGTGGATCGTTCAACTGAATATGGATTGCACCAGCATTAATCGTATCTACCATATAAATGTCTAAATCCTGTAATCTTGCCAAGACTTCCGCTGTTGGATGACCATAACGATTTTCTGCACCGACAGAAATCATGGCCATTTTAGGATTAAGTGCCTGCAAAAATTCATAGGCTGAACTGTATTTACTACCATGATGCCCAAGTACAATTAAATCTACTTGTAAATCAGGATATCTTTGCAGCAGTTTATATTCACTTTCCCAGCCAGCATCGCCCATAATTAAAATCCGAAATAGTGTTTGCTGCATAGGTACGCTAATCAATACGACACAGGAAGATTCGTTCTGATCTTGACGTGAATCATCGGTAGAAGGATGCAAAATATCAATTTTCACTTGCTCCCATTGCCAGTTTTGTCCTTGATAACATTGACTAAACGGAATCCCAGGGAAATCGGTAATCTCTGGATTGGCAACATTGGCACGAATACGCTGTACTTTCATCTGCTCAACGACAGTTGCGAGCCCACCGCTATGATCATCATCCAAATGCGACAACAACACTTCATGCAAACGATAAATACCCTGACCTCGCAAAAAAGGGACAATTTGTTGTTGCGCCATTGAAGCCATTGCAGATGAACGATTACCTTTAGCTGTATCAATCAACATTTGATGTCGTTGTGTACGTAATAATACCGCCTGACCTTGTCCAACATCTAACACATCCAGTTGTAGCATTGGTCGTGCTTGTTGCTGAAATAAAATCGGAATCAAAAATAAAATAGCCCAATAGCGTGGAATTAAACCTGAAGGTAAACAAATCAATAGTAATGCCATGCTTAGACTCAGCAAACTATTAAATGTTAGAAAACTGCTTAAATATAGATATTTGGCAACTGGTTCAAATAACGTTAATAGCATATTAAAAACATACAATGCCAACGCAGCACATGACCAGACCAAGCTTGCCAGTCCCGGCCAGATTTGCCAGACACATGCAGCCACAATATCCAAAGGCACAATTACAAGTGTTAAAAACGGAATAGCAATTAAATTAATTAAAGGAGAAACCAGTGATACTGCTTTAAATTGCCATAATACAATCGGTAATAAAGCCAAAAAAATTCGCCATTGTGATTGCCATAAAATCAGCAAAGCTTGTATGCATTTTTCCCACCATGAATACATAATAGAAGGCTGCTGCAATCCCTGATAAATAAACAGCATCACTGCCGAGGCTCCAAATGATAACCAGAATGCAGCCGACAATATGGCAAAACTGTCCCACAACAATACACACGATGCAGCAAATAACAGTAAAGTAAATCGGGAAATATGAATATTTAACAATAACGCCAAACTACAAATAGTCGCCATCAACCATGTACGGATTGCAGGAATTTCAAAGCCGGTAAATGCTACATAAAAACTAATGGTTAACAAAAAAACTGGTAAATAGACCCATTGTTTGGGAACCTTCAGATACAATTTTTGTAAATGCCCCAAACGCATCAATACTTGTAGCCCTTGTAATAAAACCCAGCTTAACATCGCTGCCAATAGCAACACATGTGGGCCGGAAATGGCCAATAAATGGCTAATCCCCATAGTTTGATATAATTGTGTCGTATCTTTATTTATTCCAATACGGTCACCTGTTAATAGCCCCAATAACAAGGCTCGTTCCTGATCCTGCTGGTTTAATGTCAAATAATTACGATAGTCCAGACGTAATCGTTCAATCCATAATTGCCAACGAGGTAATAATCTTTTTTGTTGTTGTACAAATTGATACCATCCTCGCTGTTCAATTTCACTGACACTGATGGGCTGACTAAAGCGTACGCTGGCTGTTCCTTGAATATTTTGCTGTAATAACCAACGTTCTGTATCAAAACCGCCCGGATTAACATTACCCTGTGGTGGCCTTAATTCCACGGTCACCTGATAAAACTGTCCAATTTGTAGATTTTCAGTTGTTGTTCCTTGTAATTCACCTTGCTCATCATAAATTTGTTTTGGATAAAGTAATATCTTTAAGCTGCGCTGTTGTTGTGGAATCAATAATTGTGCAACTTGCCGTTGCTGCTGAAGCTTGCCTTCACTTAACTGTTGAATATAAACAATGCCTTCAATCTGTTGTTTTTGTTTTATCTCTGAAGCTAAATATTGTTTTAGCTGCTGATCGGCATAACTCCACCCTGCCAGAAATACACTACAAATCATAATCATCTGTAACATAATACGTAACATGGCATGTGGCTGAAGCAAGCTTTTACACCACAAGAAGTAATAACCACATCCGGTCAGAATTGCAACAGGCCACCACCAAACGGATGTTAAACGATTTAAGCTTTCATCCGTTAAACCAATTGCACTGATCCCCAGAATCCAGGCCAGTAAAAAGCATCTGATCATTGAACATCTTTATTATTTTTTCCACGTTATTTGATGTTATAAAGGTTAATCCTGAATGAAACAAGATTAACCCAATTTTTTCAGTGTTTTATATGACTTTTTACAGCGTATCCCAAACACCGTCACGCATTTGTAGAATTCGATCAGCTGAATGCGCTAGTGATTGATCATGAGTCACAATCAGCATGGCCATATTACGCTGTTTCTGTAAATCACGTAATAAATCAAAAATTCCTTTTGCCGTATCTACATCCAGATTACCTGTTGGCTCATCTGCCAGTACAAGATCAGGATCTGTTACCAATGCACGAGCCAATGCCACACGTTGTCGTTCACCACCTGATAATTCACCGGGTTTATGATCCATACGATGTGACAAACCCACCTGTTCCAATAACTTTTCTGCCTTGAGCTTGACCTGTTTAAACTGGCTATCGGCACGTAACATTAAAGGCATTGCCACATTTTCCAGTGCAGTAAATTCCGGTAAAAGATGATGAAATTGATAAACAAAACCTAAATGCTGATTACGTAAATTTCCCCGTGTAGTTTCATCCAAATGATCAAAACGCTGACCATTCAAGAAAACCTGCCCTTCTGTCGGACTATCCAGCCCACCAAGTACATGCAGTAAAGTGCTTTTTCCAGAACCACTGGCACCAATCACCGCAACAAATTCACCACGATGTACCTGTAACTGAATACCACGCAAGACATCAACTTTATTACGTCCATCATCAAAGCTACGATGCAAATTTTGACCTTCCAGTACAATGTTACTCATAGCGTAAGGCCTCCGCTGGCTGAATTTTTGCTGCACGCATTGCTGGATAAATTGTTGCAACAAAACTCAATAATAAAGAAGCAACAACAATCGTTAATACATCTGATACTTCAACTTGTGAAGGTAAATAATTAATAAAATAAGCCGCAAATAAGTTTAAACCAAAAGCATTATTCACCCAGCCTAAAATGGCACTGATGGATGATCCCAAAATAACACCCAATACTGCACCGGATAACGTTCCAATCGCACCAATTACAGTGCCTTGTACCATAAAAATTTTAACAATAGTTGAGGGTGATGCACCTAATGTTCGCAAAATGGCAATATCAGCTTTTTTATCGGCAACTGTCATAACCAGAGAGGACACAATATTAAATACTGCAACCAATACAATCATAAACAGTAATAAGCCAATCATGGCTTTTTCCATTTGAATAGCACTAAACAAGCTACCATGTGTATAGGTCCAATCAGAACCATAGTAAGAAGCTGGTCTGTCTTTTAGTACATCCTGTACGACTTCTGGGGCAGCAAAAATATCATCCAGCTTTAAACGAATACTTTGCGCACCATTTGGTAAACGTAATAAGGCGGCAGCATCATTTAAATCGACATAAGCCATCATGCCATCTACTTCAGCACCAGTATCAAAAATTCCGACAATCGTAAATCGCTTGAATCGTGGTACAACACCGGCAGGTGTTGGCGTGGCTTCCGGTAAAACAACCGTCACCTTGTCACCTTGCTGTAAACCCATGGCATCTGCCATTTTTTTACCCAGCACAATCCCAAATTCACCTTGCTTAAGATCATTAAGGGAACCTTGTGCCATAAAGTTTTGAATGACTGAAACTTTAGGTTCATATTTGGGATCAATACCATTGATCACCATTCCGGCAACCTGTCCCTGTGCGGTGATCATACCCTGCAATTGTGTAAATGGTGCAGCAGCAACCACATGTGAATATTTTTCCAATTGTGGAATTTGTTGCTGCCAATCCGTGATGATCTGATTAGATGAAATCGTTACCTGTGGCACCATACCCAAAATACGATTTTTTAATTCGCGATCAAAACCATTCATCACAGATAACACTGTAATCAGGACGGCAACACCCAGCATCAAACCAATGGTTGACACCACTGCAAAAAAAGACAGGAAGTGATTGCTTTTTCGAGCCCGTGTATAACGTAACCCTATAAATAATGAGATCGGTTTAAACATACGACCTTATCCGAAATAATCAAATGTTCTTGCAGTGCAACTGACATGACACTGCAAGGCTTATCGTCTTTCATAATGTGGTCATTATTGTTTAAAAAACCACAGCATACGCATTGAGCAGCATGTTAGCATGAGATTTCCCCATACTTGCACAATTTAAACAAATTCATCATTCACGATTTGCCATCGACCATGTTGAATTAATTTTTGATGCTGCTACGATCCAGTCGCTGTCTTAACATCATCTGAATATCTCGCCAGAAATATAGAGCTAGTCCAAAGAAAATCACCGCTACTCCAAAATATACTGACACCGATAAATGTTCATGATTCAGAGTCACCCCCACGACCAATGCCAAAATTGGTGTAAGTACATTGGTTAAAGAAATTGTAGTTGCCGAAATATTTTGTACTAGTTTGAAATAACAAAACATAGCCAGCAAAGAGGCAATAATGACGGTATAAGCCACTGCAAACATGGATTTAAATGATGGCAAAGTAACGGGTAGATCATGCCAGATAAAAGGAATCAACAACAAAGCCAATAATGATGAACAAACAATTGAGCCTGTTGCCTGCACAAACGGTTTTACATCTGCGGCAATTTTTTTAACAAAATAAATTGAAGAGCAATATACCGATACACTCAGCAACATTAAAATAATGCCAAAAATACTAAAATGCATGGATTGTTGTGCTAGTAAACATACACTCGCCAGCCCGATCAGAGATACCAACATGCCAAACCACTGTAATCCTGATAGATGTATATTAAACCAAATGACCCCGATTAAGCCCGCAATCATCGGAGATAAACCAAACATTAATGCAATCATGCCAGAAGATAAATATTCCGTGGCAAGATAGGTAAAAAATTGCGATCCAATCAAACTTAAACTACCAGCGAGATAACTTAGACATGCTTGTTTATCAAGTTGAATTGGTGTTTTAAAAATCAACAATAATAGCATTGCCAAAGGTGCTGCCAGAAAAAAACGGATCACCATTGCCCATAAAGCAGGAATCGTTTCTGTACTCCAGACAATCGCCAGTGGTGTAGAAGACCAGATTAAAATCAGTAAACCATAGGTAACAATGGCATTACGTTGACTCATTTGCATGAAAAATTCCGAGAATTTTTTTGTTTTTGTAATTGTTTACGAATCGTTTGTTCCAGTGCGTTGGAAAACTCCCGTTTATCTCGCTCATTCATTGCCGCAGGACCACCAGTCTGCACACCTGCACCACGCAACGTATCCATAAAATCCCTTAAATGTAATCGAGCTTTAATATTGAACTGGGTAAAAATCTCTCCACGAGGATGAATTGCGATTCCACCTTTTTCAATGACCTGTGCTGCAAGCGGAATATCTTGAGTCACCACAATATCTTCAGCTTGCATTTTTTCCACAATAGCTTTATCTGCTTCATCTGCACCAGCCATAACCTGTAAACACTGAATACGCTGGGATCTTTGAATATTTAGGGTCTGATTGGCGACAAAAACCACGTTAAGCTGAAAACGATCAGAAGCACGCAAAATAATATCTTTAAGTAGATTTGGCAGAGCATCAGCATCTACCCATAATTGAAACGCGGGGGAAAGGGACATCATTGTTTTCTATTACGGTTGGCAGGTTATATTATAGCTGAATTTCAGTATTCAGACCTTTACTCATCAACCCCAAAAGCTAATTTTTTAAGTACTTTATTTTATTTTTAAATTAGTCAAGCATTTAAATTACGCTTTGCCCCTTGAAAAAAACAGACTTTTCCTTATTTTATATAAAATATAACAAGTTATTTAAACTGGACCATTATGAACATAAAGCAACAACCAGAAATGATCGAAATTAAATGTGATAATTTTGGTGGTCATGCAGAGCACTGGAAAATTCTCACATCACAACCTGATCAGGATGTTGGTTTATGGCTTCACACTGCATTGGATGCAGCCAATTTTCCTTTCGGACTATGTCAGGATGAGCAAGATTTACCACAAAATATCTGGCTGTTACAGGGGCCGCAAGACACCATTCAAATCACTCAGCTAATTGCAGTAAAAAATCATAAACCTAAACATTTAATTACCGCATTTCCAGTATTACAAAGTCCTTATCGATTAAGTGCGAAAATTTCCAGAATACTATCTTGTCCTGAAAATTGTGAAGCAGTATTAAGACTGGAATTGGACAATGGCAGCGTTATTTATGGTTATGATGCCTTATATGCGGTTAATCAAAAACAATATCAACGCAACATCTCATATAATATCGAGGTTAATGCTTGGGCATATAATCTGGAACAAGTGCCCGATAAAGAAACTATGCTGATCGAAGATCCTGCCGCTATTCGCCATCATCGTGCGCTCAATGATATTTTGTCCAAAAATCATGGTGAAACACCGGATGATTTACAGGACCAATTGGCAGCATGGCAACCTAGTTGTCCTGAAGATGAAATGCCTGTCACACTGGATATATCCAAAATGGTCGCCTATTTATATGGTGAAAGTATTGGACAGGAAGATGAAGCTTGGTTTCAGGGTGATATTGTTGGTAAAACTTCAAGCGTCTTTATGGATAAAAAATTTATCTTATATGATGTTGCCATTATGCGAGAAGAAAATAGTCAACCTGTTATTTTACGCCTTGCTTATCCAGAAGCGAAAAATCAATTTAAAATTGGGCAATATATTCGTGGGAATATCTGGATTCAATTTAAAATATATGACAAAATTGAAAACTAAGCACACTTTTTAGGCAATTAAAAAAGGCATAACAATGAAAAGTAATGTCCAACAGCCACAGAGCAATATGACTTCGCTACTTCTATCTGATCTAAAACTGGATAAGTTTTCTGTTTTATTTTTTATTTTAGGTAGTATTTTATGTGCATGGTTTTTACATCAGTTTATTTTTTAAACTCTATATCAACAGCAAACATAAAAAATCGGCAATATGCCGATTTTTTTTTACAGATATAATTTATCATCTTTGTAAAATCCATTAAATTCCCCCACTAATAAGAAGGAATTTAATGCATAGATATTTTTTCAAAAGAATTTTTAATTAACCATGTTGACGAGCGAAATCCTGCATAAAATCAACCAATGCTTGTACACCGTCTAAAGATACAGCATTATAAATACTTGCTCGCATACCACCAACAGAACGATGCCCTGCCAAATTAAGTAAATGATGTTTTTCTGCTTCAACAAGAAAGGTTTTTTCAAGTGCTGCATCAGCCAAAGTAAATGGCACATTCATAATTGAGCGGTAATCTAACGCAATTGGATTTTGATAAAACTCACTTTGATCAATATAACCATAAAGTAATTCGGCTTTTTGCTGATTAATTTTATGAATAGCATCAACACCGCCTTGTTCTAGTAACCATTCAAAAACCAGACCAGATAAATACCAGGAATAAGTTGCAGGCGTATTGACCATAGAACCATTTTTTGCCTGATCTGCATATTTTAGGATACTTGGAATTTCCAACTTACTTTGGTCAAGTAAATCCTCACGGACAATCACAATGGTTAAACCTGCTGGACCAATATTCTTTTGTGCGCCCGCATAAATTAAACCAAATCTAGAAATATCCAATGGTGCAGATAAAATACTTGAAGATAAATCTGCAACTAAAGGTGCCTGAACATCTGGAATAAATGGAAATTGTATACCACCAATCGTTTCGTTTTCGGCATAATGCACATAAGCAGCATTATCTGATAAAGCCCAAGTTTCTGGAGATGTAATGGCTTTTTTACCATCAACATCAGTACCGGCTTCAATCACATTAATTTCGCCATAACGCCTGGCTTCTTTTAAAGCCTTTTCAGACCAAATACCAGTATGAATATAATCTGCCTTATTATTTTTACCTAGCAAATTTAATGGAATTGCTGAAAATTGTAATGAAGCTCCACCTTGTAAAAATAGAATTTTATAATTTTCTGGAATATGCAGTAATTGGCGTAGATCAGTTTCAGCTTTTTCTGCCACAGCGACAAAATCTTTACTGCGATGACTCATTTCCATAATGGAAAGGCCTTTACCATGCCAATCTAGCAACTCTTGTTGCGCTTTTTCCAATACGGCGGTAGGTAATGCAGCAGGTCCTGCACAGAAATTATAGGCACGCATAAGATTTCCCTTAAGTGACTCGTCTTGAATACTAAACATTTTAAAAAATACATTTAAGCATATTTTAGCACTCTACAAAAATCATTATTCTCTATAGCTTTTGTGATTTTGATCACTTGCTTTTTACAAATACACAAAACAAGATAAATTAAGTTACATGGATTTTTAAGCAAAATGTAATCCATTAGTAAAACAAAAGATTATTTTTTCAACATATCGTTATATTTACTAACAAACTTAAGGAAACATTATCATGATTTTTTCACAGTAAAAAAACAAATCAGGGTATTTTGTATTTTTACAATGCCTTTATGTTAATCCCATGTCAAAAGTATTCATCATTTCCTGTATCTTTTATAGCATTTGCAACGTATTCAGCGTTGATGCCAAAAATCGCTGAATATCAAAAGAGTCTTTATTTCCAATTTATGCCAATTTGGAGTTTGACTCATTTTTATACAATGAAATTTAAGGATGCCATTATGAAACTTACTCATGCTTTATTAATCACTGCACTTTCTGCAACTTCTTTTGCTACTTTTGCTCAATCACAGACAACCGATGCTTCTCAAGCAGCAGATCAGCAAGGTACTATCGTTAATACTTCTGAAGCTCCTATAGCAACTGCGCAACCTGCAAGTGGTGACACATCTCAAGGTTCCACTGACAGCAATACAACACATGCACCATCACATCCACAATAATTGTATTGTGAACACTCCCTAACAAAACAATTTAAACTACAGCAAAATTAGGGGCATTCATTCTGGAAATATTACATGCTGTTGAATGCCCTTACGATGAAGTAATTTTGCTTCATTTTTTGCACATAAAAAAAGATCATGCAGGTGCATGATCTATTAAATGGTGGCTATGACTGGACTTGAACCTGTGACCCCAGCATTATGAGTGCTGTGCTCTAACCAACTGAGCTACATAGCCAAAAACTGTTGGCGCATTATCTTGATTTCCAAAACTTTCGTCAAGAAAAATCTACACCAAAATTTCAAAAAATCTGTGAAGTGAGCCGATAAGCCGGGTTCTGTCGAAGACGATCATTCCTCTAGGCATGCAATTACTCACATGCTCAAGCAACCTACCCGGATCCAGCGCGGGTCACGCCTCAGGATCCCTATTTGGTCTTGCTTCAGGTGGGGTTTACCAAGCCATGAACTGTTACCAGACATGCGGTGCGCTCTTACCGCACCCTTTCACCCTTACCGCCCACAAAAATGGGAGGCGGTCTACTCTCTGCTGCACTAGCCGTCGGCTCACGCCGCCCAGACGTTATCTGGCACCTTACCCTTTGAAGCCCGGACTTTCCTCTCCTACTTCAGTCACGAAGACCTTCATAGCAGCGACCGTCTGGCTCACTTCGGCGCACATCTTAACAAAAATTTTCAGGAATTGCTTAAATTTTTCGTTGCAATGATACGTTGATATTTTTGCAATAACTGCTGTTCAGATTCCGGATGATCCGGATCATGTGGTATACAGTCTACCGGACAATACATTGAACATTGTGGTTCATCAAAATGCCCGACGCATTCTGTGCATAAATCCGGATTAATTTCGTAAATTTCCTCACCCATATAAATGGCTTCATTTGGACATACAGGTTCACAAACATCACAGTTGATGCATTCCTCTGTAATTTTTAATGCCATAATTTACCAGCCTTGTTGACGTTTTTGCTCAAAAGCATCACTGACAACTTTTGGGACAAATTTACTGACATCTCCTTGTAAACGCGCAATTTCACGAATTAACGTTGAAGAAATAAAAGAATATTGCTCAGAAGGTGTCAAAAATACCGCTTCAAAACGATTATCCAGTTGGCGATTCATGTTGGCAAGCTGAAATTCATACTCAAAGTCAGACATGGCTCGTAAACCGCGTAATACCGCTGTTGCCTGCTGTTCCTGAAAAAAATTAACCAGTAACCCATCAAATCCCACAAATTCAACATTGGACAAATGACTAAGCGATTGTTTGGCAAGCTCTACACGTTCTTCCAGACTGAATAATGGTTTTTTATGGTGCCCAATGGCAATTCCAACCACCACTTCATCGAACATCCTGGCAGCACGGCTAACGAGATCGATATGGCCATTGGTAATTGGATCAAAAGTCCCTGGATAAATAACTCTGGTTTTAACCATTACTAGAGTGCTCATTAAAAAATCCTGTTTATTCTAGCAAAAACTTGATTTTTTATCTAAAGTCCGCATTGTTTTGTTATATGATGAAAAACAATGTTTGGTCAATACACTGATGATTCATTGTCATTTCAAATGATTCAGGTTTATTTTTGCGGAAGAAATTGTTTTTATGTCCAATGTGAAAGTCGTTAAAAAAAATAATGGTGGCACAATTGCTCAAAACAAACGGGCCCGTCATGACTATTTTATTGAAGAAAAATTTGAAGCCGGACTTTCATTACAAGGCTGGGAAATAAAATCCCTGCGAGCAGGACGCATGAGTCTAGTCGAAAGTTATATTATTTTTAAAAATAATGAGGCTTTTTTGTTTGGCGCACAAATTCAGCCCCTACTCTCTGCATCAACACATGTGGTTGCCGAAGCCAATCGTACCCGAAAGTTGCTACTCAATCGTCGCCAAATCGACACCTTGCTAGGAGCTGTTAATCAAAAAGGTTATTCCTGTGTGCCTTTAGCCTGCTACTGGAAAGGTCATTTAGCCAAACTGGAAATTGCACTGGTTAAAGGTAAACAGTTACACGATAAACGTCAAACCGAGAAAGATCGAGACTGGCAACGTGATAAAGCACGCATATTTCATCGTTAAATAAAAAAGCCCAGTACCATATAAACTGGGCCTTTTAAATTGCCAATTAATCCATTAAATTTTTGAGTCTACCACTGCTTTCAATCTAGGTTTATAGAAGCCAAAATATCCAATAATCAGAATAATAAACCAGATTGGACTGACTTTAAGCGCTTCAAATGTATCGGTTTCCAGTGACATAATATAAATCGTGCCAATAAAAAAT
>NZ_VXKN01000008.1 GCF_008693185.1 Acinetobacter qingfengensis | reverse complement strand
GGTGACAACGTAGAAATGTCAGTAGAATTAATCCACCCAATCGCAATGGATGCTGGTTTACGCTTTGCAATCCGTGAAGGTGGTCGTACTGTAGGTGCGGGTGTAGTTGCTAAAGTAACTGCATAATTTAATTTACAGATTTTTCAGAACGGGAATACTTTCCCGTTCTGCTTTATAGGTCAGTAGTTCAATTGGTAGAGCGTCGGTCTCCAAAACCGAATGTTGGGGGTTCGAGTCCCTCCTGACCTGCCAATTTAAAAATTTTTGCTTAATGCAGACCAAATTGTTCTATAATAAGTCGCGAATTTTACGACGAGTACAAAAATGTCGAATGATAAGTCGCGTGACGCACCCAGCGAAGCGCCAATCCCTCAAAGAAATAATCCTGCCGAACTGGTAAAAAATGGTTCGCCATTTGATGCAGTATTGTGGATTGTTGCCCTTGTTTTGTTGATCTCTGCAACATTGGTAAATCAGTATTTACCTCAATATGTGGAAACAGCAACAAATATTTGGGTGCGAATCGGTGCAATTGTTGCTTGTATTATAGTCGCATTAGGTTTATTATACGCCACCCACCAAGGTAAGGGTTTTGTTCGCTTACTCAAAGATTCACGTGTAGAACTTAGACGTGTTACTTGGCCAACGAAGCAAGAAACGATCACGACGACTTGGCAAGTGTTGGTTGTAGTTATTGTGACTTCATTGGTTTTATGGGGTTTTGACTACGTTTTGGGTTGGTTGATTAAGTTAATTATCGGGTAAGTTGCTATGAAACGTTGGTATATTATTCATGCCTATTCTGGCTATGAAAAGCAGGTAATGCGTTCTTTAAATGACCGTATTGCACGTAGCAGTGTGGCCGATAGCTTTGGTGAAGTCCTAGTTCCAACTGAAGAAGTTGTAGAAATGAAGGATGGTAAAAAGCGTAAATCTGAGCGTAAATTCTTTCCTGGCTATGTGTTGGTCGAAATGGAAATGAATGATGATACTTGGCACATTGTAAAAGAGTGCCCAAAAGTATTGGGTTTTATTGGTGGTACACCAGAGAAACCGGCGCCAATTACACAAAAAGAAGCAGATGCAATTTTGGCACGTGTACAAAACAAGGGTGAGGCACCGCGTCCTAAAACCATGTTTGAACCGGGTGAAGAGTTGTTGGTTATTGATGGTCCATTTACTGACTTTAAAGGTGTGGTGGAAGAAGTTCAATACGAAAAATCTCGCTTAACCTTAACGATTAATGTTTTTAATCGTCCAACACAGGTTGAACTCGAATTCCGTCAGGTTGAAAAAGCATATTAATTTTTTAATCTGAAAATCGCTGCCCGACTGATTCTTATTGAATGTGTTCGGGCTTATGTTTTTGTATTTGATGTGTTTAAATGCAAAATTGATCATGTTGGGGAGCTTAACAGCGTTTGTACCCAGAGGTAATTTAACATGGCTAAGAAGATTGACGGCTATATCAAGCTGCAAGTTCCAGCTGGTAAAGCTAATCCATCTCCACCAATTGGTCCTGCACTAGGTCAACGCGGTGTAAACATCATGGCATTCTGTAAAGAATTCAATGCTGCAACACAAAAGCTTGAAGTTGGTTTGCCAATTCCTGTCGTGATTACTGTGTATAACGATAAATCGTTTACCTTTATCATGAAAACTCCACCTGCATCTATTCTTCTTAAGAAAGCTGCTGGTATCCAAAAAGGTTCTTCTGTACCAAACAAGACTAAAGTTGGTAAGTTGACTCGTGCTCAATTAGAAGAAATTGCGACTACTAAAGAACCAGATTTAACTGGTGCTGATTTAGACGCACGTGTTCGTACCATTGCTGGTTCTGCACGTTCTATGGGCTTGGAAGTGGAGCTATAAGACATGGCAAAGTTAACTAAACGTCAAAAAGCCATTGCTGCTGCGGTTGAAACGAACAAAGTTTATACTTTGGAAGAAGCAGTGCAAGTTCTTAACAGCCTTCCTGCGGCTAAGTTTAAAGAATCTTTGGATGTTGCGGTAAATCTAGGTGTTGACCCGCGTAAATCTGATCAGGTTGTTCGTGGTGCAACTACACTTCCAGCAGGTACAGGTAAAACTGTACGTGTTGCAGTGTTTGCTCAGGGTGCTGCTGCTGAAGCTGCAAAAGCTGAAGGCGCTGACATCGTTGGTTTTGATGATCTTGCTGAATCTATTCAGAAAGGTAATCTTGACTTTGATGTTGTGATTGCAGCTCCAGATGCGATGCGTGTGGTTGGTAAGCTAGGTACGATTCTTGGTCCTCGTGGTTTAATGCCAAACCCTAAAGTGGGAACAGTAACTCCTGATGTTGCTGGTGCAGTTAAAAATGCTAAAGCTGGTCAGGCACGTTACCGTGTAGATAAAGCAGGTATTATTCATGCTGCGATTGGTCAAATCGGCTTTGCTGAAACTGCTGTTCGTCAAAATATTGAAGCATTAATTGCTGATTTGAAGAAAGCAAAACCAGCAACGTCTAAAGGCGTATACATCAAAAAGATTACTTTGAGCTCAACAATGGGTCCTGGTTTGGTAATTGATGTAAATAACGTTTCTAACTAATTAGTTGGAAAAAAGAATTTTAAAGTCCTGAGCAAGGCGAGTCAGAAAAATCATGGATTTTTTCTTGCCTCTAGGCAAAGATAAATTATTTTTGCTTTCCTCGCTCAGGCGGACTTTGAATTGATGGGTGAAAACCTGTCAGCGTCAAAGACCTCAGGCGAAGAATAGCTTTGCTTATTCTTCTTAATATTCCAGCCTGCGTAGACGCGGTGGTGTGATTTTTTCCTCCTCCGCGTGTAAACCGAAAGGTTTGCGAATTGGGAGTGTATCCGTTTGGGTACATAAATCACCTTAGGAGGTTTTACAGTGGCTCTACTATTAGAGAACAAAAAAGAAATCGTTGCTCAAGTGAATGAAACTGCGAGCAAGGCTTTCTCTGCTGTTGTTGCTGACTATCAAGGTTTAAGCGTAGAGCAATTGACACAATTACGTGTTGAAGCTCGTAAGCTAGGTGTTGCTACACGTATTGTACGTAATACTTTGGCAAAACGTGCATTTGAAGGTACTCAATTCGATATCTTGAATGACAATCTTGTTGGTCCAACAATTCTCGGTTTTTCAACTTCTGAAGATGACATGGGTGCAGCTGCACGTTTGTTTGAAGAATTTGCAAAAAATAACAAAGCATTTGAACTTAAAGCAGCCGCTTTTGATGGCAAAGTTTATGAAGGTGCTGAAGTTAGCGTAATCGCAAATCTTCCAAACCAAGAGAAAGCTCTTACTATGCTTGCCAATGTTCTTCAAGCTCCTATCTCAAAATTGGGTCGTCTTATTACAGCACTCAAAGAGAAAAACGAGCAAGAAGCTGCTTAAGCTTAAATTTATTTACACACCATTCAATTTCCATTTGGAGTTATTCTCATGGCTTTAACTAACGAAGAAATTTTAAACGCAGTTGCTGAAAAAACTGTTCTTGAACTTGTTGAATTAATTTCTGCATTCGAAGAAAAATTCAATGTATCTGCTGCTGCTGTTGCCGTAGCTGCTGCTCCTGGTGCTGGCGCTGCTGCTGCTGAAGAACAAACTGAATTCAATGTTGAATTGACTTCTTTTGGTGGTAACAAAGTAGCTGTAATTAAAGCAGTTCGTGAAGCAACTGGTTTAGGTCTTAAAGAAGCTAAAGATTTAGTTGAAGGTGCTCCTGCTGTTCTTAAAGAAGGCGTGAGCAAGGAAGAAGGTGAAGAGCTTAAGAAAAAACTTGAAGCAGCCGGTGCTACAGTTACACTTAAGTAATTTATCCGGAGTTGGTTTTTTTGTAACCAACTCCAGAAAGTGGCTGGTGACTCTTTGGTCATCAGCCTTTTTGCGTTACAATAATCGGCTCGCTTTTTTGAGTTTATTTTGAGCTGTGTGCAAAAGAGATGTACAACAGAATGTTTAGCAATGTTTTTAAAGAAAATATTGCTAAACGTTTTATTGTCGCTTTTAGGTTTTGCAGCATTGTAAAAGCGATGGTCAGCATTGACCGCACGATCACTTCTACTAAGTATGTTCTGCAGGCATATTTAGATTACTGTCCGAGGAATCCAGATGGCATACTCTTATACCGAAAAAAAACGGATCCGCAAAAATTTTGGTAAATTGCCCAACATCATGGATGTTCCATACTTACTCGCCATTCAGGTTGACTCGTATCGAACATTTTTGCAAGATGGCAAAAAACCAAAGAACCGGGATGATATAGGCTTACAGTCCGCTTTCCGTTCTGTATTCCCGATCGAAAGCTATTCAGGTAATGCGGCTTTAGAGTTTGTTGAGTATAGCCTCGGCAAGCCTGAGTTTGATGTACGTGAATGTATTTTACGTGGTTCAACTTTTGCTGCACCAATGCGTGTCAAAATTCGTTTGATTTTGCGTGATCGTGATACCAAAGCGATTAAAGACGTTCGTGAGCAAGAAGTTTACATGGGTGAAATCCCATTGATGACAGACAATGGTACCTTTGTCATTAATGGTACCGAGCGCGTTATCGTGTCGCAATTACACCGCTCGCCAGGCGTGTTCTTTGACCATGATAAGGGTAAAACTCACTCTAGCGGTAAAGTGTTGTATTCAGCACGTATTATTCCTTACCGTGGATCATGGCTTGATTTCGAATTTGATGCCAAAGACTTGGTTTATGTACGTATTGACCGTCGTCGTAAATTATTGGCGTCTGTAATTCTGCGTGCACTGAATTATTCTACAGAACAAATTCTTAACCTGTTCTACGAAAAAGTACCTGTATATGTCGATATGGGTAGTTATCAAATTGACTTGATCCCTGAACGTTTACGTGGGGAGATGGCACAATTTGACATTGCAGATGACTCAGGCAAAGTAATTGTAGAGCAAGGTAAGCGTATTAACGCACGTCATGTTCGTCAAATGGAAGCAGCAGGGCTAAGTAAGCTTTCTGTCCCTGATGAATATTTATATGAGCGCATTACTGCAGAAGATATTACCTTAAAAGATGGTGAAATTTTATCTGCCAATACTGTAATTTCTCACGATACACTTGTACGAATTGCAGAAGCAGGAATTAAACAATTTAATATTCTGTTTACCAATGATATTGATCGTGGTTCTTATGTTGCAGATACATTACGTGCTGATTTAACCCGTGATCGTGACGAAGCACTGGTTGAAATTTATAAAGTGATGCGCCCAGGCGAACCACCAACCAAAGAAGCCGCAGATAATCTGTTTAATAACTTATTCTTCTCTTCTGAACGTTATGATTTATCTCCTGTTGGTCGGATGAAATTCAACCGTCGCTTGGGTCGTCCGTATGAAGTCGGCACGGATCATAAATCACGTCAGGTTGAAGGCATTTTGTCCAATGATGACATCATTGATGTGTTACGTACACTGGTTGAGATTCGTAACGGTAAGGGTGAAGTTGATGATATCGATCACTTGGGTAACCGTCGTGTACGTTCAGTAGGTGAAATGACAGAAAACCAATTCCGTGTCGGTTTGGTTCGTGTTGAGCGTGCAGTAAAAGAACGTTTATCTCAGGCAGAAACAGATAACCTTTCTCCACAGGACTTGATTAACGCAAAACCTGTTGCAGCGGCAATTAAAGAATTCTTTGGCTCAAGCCAATTATCTCAATTTATGGATCAGAACAACCCGTTGTCTGAAATTACCCATAAACGCCGTGTATCAGCATTAGGGCCAGGTGGTCTGACTCGTGAACGTGCAGGCTTTGAAGTCCGTGACGTACACCAAACGCATTATGGCCGTGTTTGTCCAATTGAAACACCTGAAGGTCCAAACATTGGTTTGATCAACTCATTGTCTGTGTATGCAAAAACCAATGATTTCGGTTTCCTTGAAACACCCTATCGTCGTGTTGTTGATGGACGTGTGACGGATGATATTGAATATTTATCTGCAATTGAAGAAGTAGGTACTGTGATTGCACAGGCTGACTCTTCGGTTGATGATGAAGGTCATTTAACAGAAGAAGTTGTTTCTGTCCGTCATCAGGGTGAATTCGTTCGTATGCCACCAGAAAAAGTAACGCATATGGATGTTTCGCCACAACAGGTAGTTTCTGTTGCTGCGTCACTTATTCCATTCTTGGAACACGATGATGCGAACCGTGCCTTGATGGGTTCAAACATGCAACGTCAGGCAGTTCCTACCTTACGTGCTGATAAACCACTTGTCGGTACAGGTATGGAACGTCATGTAGCACGTGACTCCGGCGTATGTGTCGTTGCCAATCGTGGTGGTAAAATTGATTATGTTGATGCTTCTCGTGTAGTCATTCGTGTTAATGAAGATGAAATGATTGCTGGTGAGGCAGGTGTAGACATCTATAACCTGATCAAATATACCCGTTCTAACCAAAATACCTGTATCAACCAGAACATTATTGTTAACCAAGGTGATGTTGTTGCACGTGGTGATATTCTGGCAGATGGTCCATCTACGGATATGGGTGAGTTAGCACTAGGTCAAAACATGCGTGTTGCGTTCATGACATGGAATGGCTTTAACTATGAAGACTCGATTTTGTTATCAGAACGTGTACTTCAGGAAGATCGTTTAACATCTATCCACATCCAGGAATTGTCATGTGTCGCACGTGATACTAAGTTGGGTGCAGAAGAAATTACTGCTGATATTCCAAATGTCGGTGAAGCTGCTTTGGCGAAACTGGATGAGTCCGGTATCGTTTATATTGGTGCAGAAGTAACTGCTGGTGACATTCTGGTAGGTAAAGTAACGCCTAAAGGCGAAACACAACTTACACCAGAAGAAAAACTGCTTCGTGCAATTTTTGGTGAAAAAGCAGCAGACGTTAAAGATTCTTCTCTACGTGTTCCATCAGGTACCAAAGGTACTGTGATTGACGTTCAAGTCTTTACCCGTGATGGTGTAGAAAAAGACGAACGTGCTTTGGCAATTGAAAAAGCGCAATTAGATGCATATCGTAAAGATTTGAAAGAAGAGTTCAAAATCTTTGAGGAAGCATCTCGTGAACGTATGATTCGTTTGTTAAATGGTCAAACATCTAATGGCGGTGGAACAACCAAACGTGGTGAAAAACTGACAGAAGATTTCCTTGCAGGTTTAGATTTTGCCGACCTAAAAGAGATTCAACCATCAGACGAGGCAGTAGCAGAGCGTTTGTCACAAATTCTGGTGTTCTTACAAGAAAAGAGCGCAGAAATTGATGAAAAATTTGCCGAGAAAAAACGTAAACTTTCTACAGGTGATGAGTTAACTCATGGCGTATTGAAAGTTGTTAAAGTTTATCTTGCAGTAAAACGCCGCATTCAACCAGGTGATAAAATGGCAGGGCGTCACGGGAACAAGGGTGTTGTATCCAACATTCTACCTGTAGAAGACATGCCACATGATGCAAATGGCGTCCCTGTAGATGTGGTACTTAACCCATTGGGTGTACCATCTCGTATGAACGTTGGTCAGATTCTTGAAACACATCTGGGCTTGGCTGCTAAAGGTTTGGGTGAGCAAATTGATAAAATGCTCAAACAACAACGTGCAATCGCTGAACTTCGTGAGTTTATGGACAAAATCTACAATAAGGTAGGTGGTGAACAGGAAGAACTGGATACGTTGTCCGATGAAGAAATTTTAAAACTTGCCGGTAACCTTCGTGGTGGTGTGCCATTGGCTACACCAGTATTTGATGGTGCTGAAGAAGGTCAAATCAAGGAATTACTTGAATTGGCTGAATTGCCACGTACAGGCCAGCAAATTCTTTATGATGGACGTACAGGTGAACAGTTTGATCGTCCGGTCACTGTAGGTTACATGTATATGCTGAAATTGAACCATTTGGTTGATGACAAGATGCATGCACGTTCTACTGGTTCTTACTCACTAGTAACCCAACAACCACTAGGCGGTAAAGCACAATTTGGTGGTCAGCGTTTTGGTGAGATGGAAGTCTGGGCACTTGAAGCTTATGGTGCAGCCTATACATTGCAGGAAATGCTGACTGTGAAATCGGATGATGTTGAAGGTCGTACCCGTATCTATAAAAATATTGTAGATGGTAACCATTACATGGATCCAGGCATGCCTGAATCATTCAACGTATTGACTAAAGAGATCCGTTCTTTAGGTATCAACATTGAACTGAAAAATGGTGAATAAATCCTTCTTAACCTTCCTTGAGTAAAAGGAAGGTAATCCCCCTTTTTGTCAAAAAAAAGGGTATAAGGAAGATTTTCAATTCTTCAGACATAAACAGTTTTGACCCAGCCGAGAGAGCACGTATTCCTCGGCACACGGAGAAAAAAATTGAAAGACTTGCTCGATATCATGCGTAAAAAAACGGACTCTGAAGGTCATACACCATTAGAGTTTGATCGTATCCGTATTGGCTTAGCATCACCAGAAGTGATTAAATCATGGTCGCATGGTGAAGTAAAAAAACCTGAAACCATTAACTATCGTACCTTTAAACCAGAACGAGATGGTTTGTTCTGTGCCAAAATTTTTGGGCCAGTAAAAGATTACGAATGCTTGTGTGGTAAATACAAGCGTATGAAGTACAAAGGCGTCATTTGTGAAAAATGTGGCGTTGAAGTGACAACAGCAAAAGTGCGCCGTGAACGTATGGGGCATATTGAGCTTGCATCACCTGTTGCACATATCTGGTTTTTAAAATCATTACCGTCCCGTATTGGTTTACTACTTGACATGACCTTACGTGATATTGAACGTGTATTGTATTTCGAATCTTATGTTGTGACCGATCCGGGCATGACTTCATTAGAAAAATATCAATTATTGACTGATGAAGACTATTACAATGCGCTTGAAGAATATGGTGATGAATTTTCAGCAAAAATGGGTGCTGAAGCGGTTCAGGACTTATTAAAAGACATCGATCTGGAAGCGGAAATTTCTCGTTTACGTGAAGAAATTCCACAAACCACATCTGAAACCAAGTTGAAAAAAGCCTCTAAACGTCTGAAATTAATGGAAGCGTTTAAGGAATCCAACAATAAACCTGAATGGATGGTGATGAATGTACTTCCAGTACTTCCACCAGATTTACGTCCGTTAGTGCCACTTGAAGGCGGTCGTTTTGCAACATCTGATCTTAACGATTTATATCGTCGTGTGATCAACCGTAACAACCGTTTGAAACGTCTTTTAGACTTGGCAGCCCCAGACATTATCGTTCGTAACGAAAAACGTATGTTGCAGGAATCTGTTGACGCATTATTAGATAATGGTCGTCGTGGCCGTGCAATTACAGGTTCTAATAAACGCCCACTGAAATCTTTGGCAGACATGATCAAAGGTAAACAGGGTCGTTTCCGTCAAAACTTGTTGGGTAAACGTGTTGACTATTCTGGTCGTTCTGTAATTACAGTAGGTCCGACTTTACGTTTACATCAATGTGGTTTACCGAAAAAAATGGCACTTGAATTGTTCAAACCATTTATTTTTGCAAAACTACAGGCATCAGGTCAGGCAACAACCATTAAAGCTGCGAAAAAAATGGTTGAGCGTGAAACGCCAGAAGTTTGGGACGTTCTAGCCAATGTAATTCGTCAGCATCCGGTAATGTTGAACCGTGCTCCAACTTTGCACCGTCTGGGTCTACAAGCATTTGAACCAGTATTGATTGAAGGTAAGGCCATTCGTTTGCATCCATTGGTATGTACAGCGTTTAACGCCGACTTCGATGGTGACCAAATGGCGGTACACGTACCGTTAACACTTGAGGCACAGCTTGAAGCACGTGCTTTGATGATGTCGACCAACAATATTTTATCACCAGCCAATGGTGAGCCAATCATCGTACCGTCTCAGGATGTGGTCTTGGGTCTATACTACATCACCCGTGAAGCAGTAAATGCCAAAGGTGAAGGTATGGTGTTTGCGGATACACATGAAGTGAACCGTGCCTTGGCAACAGGTCAGGTTGCCATGCATGCACGTGTAAAAGCACGTGTACACCAGACAGTAATTAATGAAAGTGGTGAACGTGTTAAAGAAACACTGATTGTAGATACGACACCGGGTCGTTGTTTACTTTGGGAAGTGGTTCCAGAAGGCTTAAGCTTTGAACAGATCAACATTGAGATGACCAAGAAAAATATCTCAAAATTGATCAACACTTGCTATCGTAAATTAGGTCTTAAAGATACAGTTATTTTTGCTGACCAATTGATGTATTTGGGCTTCCGTCAAGCAACACATTCAGGTGTTTCTGTTGGTATGGAAGATATGTTAATTCCACCAACCAAACATGAAATCATCAATAAGGCAGAAGCAGAAGTCCGTGAAATTGAGCAGCAATTTGAACAGGGCTTTGTGACTGCGGGTGAGCGTTATAACAAGGTTGTCGATATCTGGGCACGTACCAACGATCAAGTTGCTAAAGCCATGATGGATAACTTGTCTTTTACTACTGTGAAAAATAAACAGGGTGAAGATGAGAAACAGAAGTCATTTAACAGTATTTACATGATGTCTGACTCTGGTGCCCGTGGTAGTGCAGCGCAGATTCGTCAGCTTGCAGGTATGCGTGGTTTGATGGCAAAACCGGATGGTTCGATCATTGAAACACCGATTAAAGCCAATTTCCGTGAAGGTTTGACAGTATTACAGTACTTCATTTCAACACACGGTGCACGTAAAGGTTTGGCTGATACCGCACTAAAAACAGCAAACTCAGGTTACTTGACACGTCGTTTAGTTGATGTGGCACAGGATTTGGTGATTACTGAGCCAGATTGTGGCACAGTAGAAGGCTTGGTCATGACTCCGTTAATTCAGGGTGGTGATGTCATTGAACCATTAAAAGACCGTGTATTGGGTCGTGTGATTGCTGAAGATGTTAAACGTGTAGGTACTGACGAGGTGATTTTCCCTCGTAATACATTTATCGACGAGCATATTGCGGCACAAATTGAAGAAGCCGGTGTTGACGAGGTTAAAGTTCGTTCAGTTGTAAGCTGTGAATCAACATTTGGTGTTTGTGCAAAATGTTATGGTCGTGATTTGGCACGTGGTCATTTGGTAAACCCAGGTGAATCAGTGGGTGTTATGGCAGCACAATCCATTGGTGAGCCAGGTACACAGTTAACCATGCGTACTTTCCACGTTGGTGGTGCGGCAAGCCGAACTTCTGCGGCGAATAGCATACAGGTTCGTAACAAAGGTACAGTACGTTTCCATAACATCAAAACTGTACAACATGCTAAAGGTCACTTGGTGACAACATCACGTTCTTGTGAAATTGGTATTGCTGATGATTTGGGGCGTGAGCGTGAGCGTTATAAAGTCCCTTATGGTGCATCAATTCTGATCAAAGATGGTGAAACTGTTGAAGCTGGTGGTATTGTTGCAACATGGGATCCACATACTCATCCATTGGTAACAGAAGTTGCTGGTAAAGCACGTTTCTCCCAAATCGCTGATGGTGTGACTGCAACTTCAAAAACTGATGATGCCACAGGCATGACAACGGTTGAAATTTTACCAGTGACTTCACGTCCTGCATCTGGTAAAGATTTGCGTCCGGCAATTGTATTGGACACAACTGATGGTGGAGAACAATTCTACTTCTTGCCGCAAAATACTATTTTGACGGTACGTGATGGTGAAACCATTGGTGTAGGTGATGTTATCGGTCGTGTACCACAGGAATCTTCACGTACGCGTGATATTACCGGTGGTTTGCCACGTGTTGCGGATTTATTTGAAGCTCGTAAACCAAAAGAACATGCGATTTTGGCAGAAGTTTCAGGTGTTGTGAGCTTTGGTAAAGAAACCAAAGGTAAGAATCGTTTAGTGATTAGTCCGGATGATGGCGCTGAAATCTATGAAGAATTGATTCCAAAATGGCGTCAAATCAACATGTTTGAAGGTGAGCACGTAGAACGCGGTGAAGTTGTATCTGATGGTCCTCAGAACCCACATGACATTTTACGCCTGAAAGGTGAAGTGGCATTAACCAACTATATCGTGAATGAAGTTCAAGACGTTTACCGTTTACAAGGTGTAAAAATCAACGATAAGCATATTGAAGTGATTGTACGTCAGATGTTGCGTAAAGTTGAGATCACTGATGGTGGTGATTCGAGCTTTATTAAAGGTGAACAGGTTGATTACATCCGTGTCGTTCAGGAAAATCAGGCATTATTGGCGCAAAACAAATTCCCTGCAAAATTTGAACGTCAATTAATGGGGATTACCAAAGCCTCATTATCTACTGACTCATTTATCTCTGCTGCATCGTTCCAGGAAACAACGCGTGTGTTAACTGAAGCTGCTGTAACAGGCAAAGAGGATGATTTACGTGGTCTGAAAGAAAACGTTGTTGTTGGTCGTCTAATTCCAGCAGGTACAGGTTTGGCTTACCATTTGGAACGCCGCCGTCAGGAAGCTGAAGCTGCTGAACAAGAATTAGTAAATGATTTTAGTGAAGTTGATCAGGCACTTAGTCAGGCATTTAACGAAGAACAGTTCTAAGCTGTAATGTATTGAAATAAAAAGAGTCCTTCGGGGCTCTTTTTTTATAATTAAATCGAATGTTTATTTTGGATCGATTAAAGTATTGATCAATGTATTTAAGTATTGGCTATGTGCTTTGGCTTTTGTTTGAATCTGTATTTTTGAATGGCCTGTTACTGTTGCAATATCGTATAAAAAAATAGGATCAATATAATCCATTTGTGCATATTGGGCAGATGCCTTTACTGCCTTTAAAAAACTCTCCATTAAATGAAAGTTTTGCTCAACAATAAAATTGTGTTCGGGTTGTCCCACAGTCAAACTTGCTAAAAGTTTTTTATGTTTCAACTTATCTCCTTGTGAACCATAGGCAAACTGATAGGTAAACACCTGATCAAACCATATTTTAAGAATTGCAGGCATATTAAACCAATACATGGGATATTGTAGAATGACTAAATCATGTTTGAGTAAAGCTGTCTGTTCTGCCGTCACATCAATTTTATAATCAGGATATAGATCGTATATATGACGTACCTCAAGGTCATGTCGCTGTTTTGTTAATTCAGTTACAATGGTTTTATTCGCAATTGATTGTTCGAAATTGGGATGAGAAAGAATCATAAGTGTCATATATATTTACCTAATAAGAAAATGATAAAATTAAGCTATCAAAAAGATAGTCACTATAATTATTTTATTTGAAATTTGATGATGTACAATAACTATCAGACTTGATAGTTGAGACAGGATAGAATGAGGGATAGAAAAAATAAGTGTAGTGTTGCCGTTAATGGCAAGACATATCCTTGTCCAATTAGTATGGCGATGGATCTTATTGGTGGAAAATGGAAGGGCGTGATTTTGTATTATCTCAAAGATGGTAAAAAACGTTTTAGTGAATTGAAAAATGACATGCCAGAAATTACCGAAATGACGTTAAGCTTACAGCTTAAAAAATTGGAAAAAAGCGGTTTTATTTTACGTACAGTGTATGGAGAAAAAGCACCGATTAAGGTGGTTTACCAATTAACCGAATTTGGTGAATCCTTTAAACCTGTTCTAGATACACTCTCAATCTGGGCACACAAGGTTGTGATGAATGCCGAAAATTAATATATGAATATGTCTGTATACAGGATTGTTAGACAGTAAACAGAATTTCAAAAAAATCCTTTTAGCAATGTTAATCAATTATTCAATAGTGAACAATTTTAAATTGTGATGAATTGATGTTAAAAAGAGCCTTTTGCGGCTCTTTTTTATTGACCATGATCAAGTTGAAATAGTAAGTATTTCTATATAGCCTTAATAATCAGTAGAATAAAGGATATTAAAGTGCATAGACTACTTTAGATACTGGGCATGAAATCTAATATGGTCTTCAATAAAACTGGCAATAAAATAGTAACTATGGTCATAGCCTGAGCGTAAATTCAATATCAGAGGATAATTCTGAATTTGAGCTGCTTGTTGTAATAATTGTGGTTTTAATTGTTCTTCAAGAAAGGGATCATCCTGTCCTTGATCAATTAAAATAGGCAATTGCTGTGATGTTTGTTGAATCAATGTGACAGCATCATAATTTCGCCATGTGTTTTGATCTGCACCCAAATAGGTTTGAAAAGCCTTTTGTCCCCATGGAACTTGCGTTGGTGCAACAATCGGAGCAAATGCAGAAATACTTTGATATTGTGCAGGATTCCTCAGCCCAATAATTAGTGCACCATGCCCACCCATAGAATGTCCAGCAATACTTTGTTTGCCATTGACTGGAAAATGACTATTGATCAGAGCAGGTAATTCTTCTGTAAGATAGCTATACATACGGAAATGATCTGCCCATGGCTGTTGCGTTGCATCAACATAAAAACCTGCGCCTTGCCCTAAATCATACGCTGCATCATTGGCAACATCTTCACCACGAGGACTGGTATCTGGTGCAACAAGAATGATTTGGTGTTCAGCAGCATATTTTTGTGCAGCAGCTTTGGTAATAAAGTTCTGCTCATTACAGGTTAAGCCTGATAACCAGTACAAAACAGGTAATTTTTCACCTTTTAAATGAGGTGGCAAATAAACTGCAAAATTCACAGTACAATTGAGTTGTTTGGATTGATGTTGATAGACTTCTTGCCAACCACCAAAACTGGCATGGTGTTCGATTCGTTCCATTCATTGATCCTCTTTAATATATAATTGAACAGCAAACAATGGTCTTGTTTGCTGCGTAATCAGGGTTTAATGATCAAAATGAATGACTGAGCGAATTGATTTTCCCTCATGCATCAAATCAAAAGCTTCATTGATGTGTTCAAGTCCCATGGTATGCGTTACAAAAGGTTCAAGCTGAATTTCACCTTTCATGGCATCTTCAACCATACCTGGCAATTGGCTACGACCTTTAACCCCACCAAATGCAGTGCCTAACCATTTACGCCCCGTTACAAGCTGGAAAGGGCGGGTTGAAATTTCCTGTCCTGAACCTGCTACACCAATAATCACAGATTGCCCCCAACCCCGATGCGCACATTCCAAAGCTGAACGCATGACGTTTACATTGCCAATGCATTCAAATGAGTGGTCAACTCCCCAGCCAGTCATTTCAACGATGACTTGTTGAATCGGTTGGTCATGATCTTTTGGATTAAGAAAATCTGTTGCACCAAACGATTTTGCTAGAGCAAATTTATCTGGATTTGTATCTACGACAATAATTCGGCTTGCTTTAGCCTGACGTGCACCTTGAACAACAGCCAGACCAATACCGCCTAAACCAAATACCGCAACAGTATCGCCTTCTTGTACTTTTGCGGTGTTATGTACTGCACCAATTCCGGTTGTGACACCACAACCGAGTAAGCAGACTTGTTCATGGTTGGCTTCAGGATTAATCTTTGCTAAAGATACTTCTGCAACAACAGTATATTCACTAAATGTTGAACATCCCATGTAATGATAGATGGGTTGACCTTCATAAGAAAATCGGGTTGTTCCATCTGGCATAATGCCTTTTCCTTGCGTGGCGCGAACAGCAGTACACAAATTGGTTTTACCAGATTGACAGAATAAGCATTTACCACATTCTGCGGTATAAAGTGGGATCACATGATCGCCCGGTTTTACACTGGTTACACCTTCACCGACCTCGATTACAATACCTGCTCCTTCATGTCCAAGAATTGCAGGAAAAACACCTTCTGGATCATCTCCTGATAAAGTGAAAGCATCAGTATGACAAACTCCAGTATGGGTAATTTTGATCAGTACCTCACCTTTTTTGGGTGGTGCAACATCGACTTCAACAATTTTTAAGGGTTCACCCGGGGCAAATGCAACAGCAGCACGTGATTTCATACGTTATTTCTCCTTGATCATTATTTCAAATACGATTTCAGAATTTTACTAATCTGAATTAATTCATCGCTACGCTGTAGTTCGGTCGATTCTCCAGAAACCAGCGTATCTTTCAGGTGTATCTCAAGTAATTCAGTCATTAAGCCATTTAATGCGCCACGAATGGCACAAATTTGCTGTAATACATCAGTACATGGTGAATCACTTTCTAAAGAACGTTCAATGGCTTGAACCTGCCCTTGGACTTTTCTAACACGAATTAGAATTTTCTTTTTGTCTTCAAGTGTTTTTGGCACGATATATCCTTACCATCTTATTTTTTCATCTTATACTCTACCCCAGTATAGTTAATTTTGCATTATTTTTTATTAAAAATATCTTTTGGATGAAAGACTAGCAATATCTAAAGCCTAATGAAAAATAGATGTTTTTTAACCATTATTTTGATTTTTCTATATGAAAAAATGATGTCGAATATTTTACAAAAGCGTGACTTAAGTGAATTGTGTGGATAATTTATGCGATGCTGTAAGTTTAAGCTTACATAATTTGGTGGTTTTATCTTCTTATACTGACTTTAATAAAAATCTATTATTACTTTCGTCAGGAAACAGGATGTTTCGAGAGATTGTGTAAGGATGCACAGGTATATGGATATACCACAGCATGATAGGATATTAGGCTGCTACTGAAATTTAAATAACCCTCAACAGGATGTTGAGGGTTATTTTCTTGCAGAATTAAAAAAAATTTAAGGAACCACAACAATAGATACTCGGCGATTTTTAGCACGATTGTCTTCAGTATCATTTTCATTTATTGGATTGGCTGAACCACGGCCTATAATTTGTAAATTGGCAGGTAAATAACCATTTGCAAGAAAATATTGTGATACATGTTCAGCACGTTGTTGTGATAAATTTAGATTATATTGCTCTGAGCCCACATTATCTGTATAGCCAAAGATTTTTAAGCGGTTCAAATTATATTTTTTAAGTTGTATGGCCAAGGTATTAAGTTGCCCCACATATTGAGGGTTAACATCTGCAACATTAAAATCAAATAATAAACGTTCTGGTAAACCGAGCATCCAGCCTTCTGATGTGAATTCAAAACCCTGTTTCTTAAGCATTTTGGCCTGTTGATAACTCAATCCACCCAGATTCATGCAGCCAACGAGAGTCAAACAGCATAAGCCTAGACCAATTGATTTTAAAATATAAAGCATGAAATAAATCCTCTTAAAAATTTAGACATCCTGATATAAACTCCATTGTGATTCTGAATTTTTTGCCTGATACATTGCTTGATCAGCTTGTGTAATCAGATCCTCTGGTGAATCAGCCTGTTTGGATAGAGCAATACCTACGCTAAAGCTAAAATCAATCGCATACCCATCATGAAATAAGGGATGATGGCTGGTTGTTAATAACGTTTCAGCAATATGAATAACATCTTTTTTTTGATAAATTGGAGATAGAATAATTGCGAATTCATCACCACCCAAACGCGCAATTAAATCATTTTCTCTTAAATTTTGTTTTAAACGATGAGCCATTTCGATTAAAACGGCATCACCAGCCAAATGGCCATATTGATCATTAATATCTTTAAATTTGTTATTATCAATAAAAAGTAATGCGGTATGGTCACGGAAATGCTCGTATTCAAAGATTTCCAGTAATTTTTGATAAAAGAAATTACGGTTTGCCAGACCCGTCAATGGATCGTGATTAGCTTGGATAGATAATTGTTGATTCTCATTTGTCAGATCATTATGTGAGTCTTGAATTTTAATTAATAGTTCATTAAAAACATCATTAAGTTTTTGGAATTCTTCAATTTTATTTTCTGGAAACCTTAAATTATAAGCTTTTTGCTTACTTACCAATTGTGCAGTATGCATAAGTGGATAGATAGATTGAATAATTTTTCGGTAAGTACGCCGAGTGATAAACCATAACGCAACCAACATAACAATCAGCGATAAAGCAATACTAAATAAAAATGTAAAAATAAATTGCAGGATTTTTTCTGAACTACCATAAATAACAATTTGCCCCACAGATTTTTGGTGAATGACATCAGAATGAATCGGTGTATTTAAAAAATATTGATCAAGTAAATATTGAACTTTGGGCAATAATTCAGGTGTTTTTTCACTATGGGCAATTAATTCATGTTGTGCATTAAAAACATAAATTCTCCGGATGGCATAATTATTAGTATTTTCATTGATAATTTGCTGAATAATTTTTTGATCATGAAAAACCAAAGCGGGTTGTAGACTGTCACCTAAAGTGTTTGCTACTAATTGTAGATTTTGATTGGCATAACTTTTCATCATATAAACAGATAATGGAAAAAACAAAATAGAAAAAATAAACAAAATTAATAGAATAGAGATTAATTGACTTTTCTTGAATAAATTTTTTAATGAAATAGGCTGATGATGAGTCATACTTACCCCGTATTTTTGGCAAGCAATAACACACGAGGATCAATATGAATTCCGGATTGTGTGAGCGAATCCAGATTGACATTGAAATAAAACTGACCAGTATGTTGATATAAACAGAAAATATTGCGACTTTCACAAAATGGATCATTTGATGTGAAAGATAATAATGGCTCTCGTGGATATTTATTAATCAGATTATTTTGATTTGATAATGGAATTGTATTGGAAAAATAAGCTGCCTGACAGGTTGATTTTAAAAAATTATTTTGATCAACAGCAATAATACGATAAGCATAACCTGAAAGTTTGGCATGTTTTTGAAAGTTTATTGTATCCGATTGACTGCCGACAATACAGAAAGTTGTCGCTGCTGAATTGGGAAATTCACTATAACTTAAAATTGATAAAGACAAAGCATAAAGGTTCTGATGTGCAGCTGATGCAGACGAAAACGCAGCAATATTGCACAAGAATAAAAAAATAAAGACGCGCTTAGAACCCGTTGTCATACCGATCTGAATTGCTATAATTTAAGTTAATTAGCATTATTTTAGCATATAGTGAAAATAGACACATATTTTGTCAGATGAAAATGGATTTGACACGGATAAAAGGAAAAAATATTTAGATAGACTGATTAAATCATTAAGATCGGCTTGTATTGGAAAATTACTGATTCTTAAGATTCACTTCAGCTTTGAATGATGTAATGCATATATCAACATAAGATGATGTAATTAAGGAGTTAGTTCAATGAAAAAAATGATTTTATCAATCGTATCAGCCGGTGCAATTTTTGTTGCAATGAATTCAGCGTATGCTACGCCAGTCAATCAGCAAGCAATTGCTGGAAAAGTTAGCAGCGTTCAACAAGTGAAAGCTTTAAAAGACGATACGATCGTACAATTAAAAGGCAAAATTGTACGTGATCTAGGCAATGAAAAATATGAATTTAAAGACCAGACAGGCAATATTGTTGTCGAGATTGATCATGAGCTTTGGCATGGAAAACCTTTGCACGCCAATCAACCAGTCACTTTAATTGGTGAAGTCGATGTTGAATATCAACCGCTCAAGAAAGTTGAAATTGATGTTCAACAATTGAAATTTTAAAGCTTTTGGTGTGCTTTATAAGCGCACCTTTTTATTTGTAGTGTGTTCTGGAATATCTTATATAAAAATATAAAGTCTGTTTTTAACAAACAAGTCGTATGACTGATATCAATACAACCTATAGTTGTGATTTGATGAAATGAACACTAATGTAGTGTTGAAAAATTCTAGAAACGGGTTAAATCTATGCGCATATTACTGGCTGAAGATGACACTTCATTAGGTGAAACCATTACATCGTGGTTAGAAATGGATGGCTATGTTGTGGATTGGGTCAAACGTGGTCAACAGGCATACAGCGCATTACAAAATTATAGTTATGGCTGCATATTATTAGATCGTGGATTGCCAGAGTTAACAGGTGATCAATTACTTGCATCCGTTAGACAGCAACAACTGCAAAGTCCAGTACTTATGATTACTGCTCGGGACAGTATCAAGGATCGGGTTGAAGGATTGGATCTTGGCGCTGATGATTATTTAGTAAAGCCATTTGATCTGGAAGAACTCTCCGCAAGAATTCGTGCAGCCGTGCGTAAATATACTGCACAAGCGCAACATTACCTTTGCTGGAGAGAAGTTGAGCTTGATCCAGTGGCAAAAACTGTAAGCTATCAGAAGCAACAACTTAATCTTACTGCTCGAGAATATGTGGTGTTGTATAAATTATTACGTCATCCACAACATATTGTTTCTAAAGAGCAACTTGAAGACGAATTGTACGGATGGGGAGAAGAAATTGAAAGCAATGCCATTGAAGTGTATATCTATAACTTGCGTAAAAAAATTAGCCCAGATTTCATTCGCACTATCCGGCGTCAAGGGTACACATTAAGTACACTGGAATAAATATATGTCAAACCCTACGCAATCAGAATTACACAAGTTTTCATTGCAAAAACGGCTAATGATGAACACCCTCATTACTAGTGTGATTTCAGGTATCTTAAGTTTATTTATTGTTATTGGTGTGATTGGTTACGATACACATGAATTATTTGATGATGTTTTGGAAGAAAATGCCAAACTTTTACTGCAAGGGCAAAATATTGCAGATCATCAGATGAAATATCATCTGGACGAATATAATGAAGAACTAGAGCTAGATTATCAAATGATGAATGCGCAGGGCATAATTGTGCATAAAAGTCCTCATGCTCCAATCCATCCTCTAATTACAAATAGCCGTGATGATCAATTCTATAATATTCGATATCAGAACCAGTGGTGGCGAGTCTATGTTGCAGTCCAACCAAATTCACAAATGCAGGTTCAAATTGCTCAGCCGTGGGAACAGCGCTATGAACATTTACTTCCCGCCATCGGTCATTTTATCTGGTTAATGTTGCTGTTATGGATTCTGTTATTACTTGGTACATGGTTATCCATTCGTCGTGGCATTAAAGCACTCAATCAAATCGGTGAACAAATCTCTAAAAAAAATGTACAGGATTTATCTCCTGTAGTACCAATAGAAGTTATGACAGAAATGCAGCCTGTAGTGGATTCAATTAATCGGCTATTACAACATTTACAGCAGGCAATTGCAGCAGAGCAACAATTTACAGCTGATGCCGCACATGAATTAAGAACGCCTCTGGCTGCGATTCAAATGAAGCTACAGTTGCTACAACGCAAACATCAGTTATTTTTACAGCCTATTCAACCTGAATTAGAACAGTTAAAAGCAGATGTCAAACGTAGTACCGCAGTTGTCGAAAATTTATTATTACTTGCAAGACTAGATCCACAACAGAGCTATAGCCTGCCTAAAACAACATTTTCTGTCATGGAATTATTGAATGAACTACAGCGTGACATTGAACCGGCAATAAAAAGCAAACAGATGCAATGGTTGGTAGAATGGCATATCCATACAGAACATGCCTTAACCGCCAATAAAGAACTTTGTTTTACAGCATTACGTAATGTATTAGATAATGCTGTACGTTACAGTTACGCTTCTGGCAAAATTTTGTTCAAAGTTGAATTGGATGCACATTATTATTATTTTATCGTTCAGGATGAAGGTATTGGTGTGGATGTGATGCAACAACAACAATTAACACAGCGTTTTTATCGCATACTTGGGACAGAGCAACAAGGATCTGGTTTAGGGTTATCCATCGTTCAGCGTATTGTTGATTTACATCAAGGTGAATTAAGTTTTATTTCCGGTTTAACACCAGTACAAGGTTTAGGTGTTTGTATCAAATTACCCCGATAAATGCTTAAAATAGCGACAAGTTTGTGGATAACTTCTGATTTACCCACAAACTAAAGTCATCAATATATATTTTATGAATTTTGCCAATCATGATTACATTGACGGCATTTCCAGTGTTTTTGTGCGCGCATAAAAGTTTGCATACTTTGTTTAAATTTTGGTAATGCTTTCCAGAACATAAAACCAGAGGCAATAAAAATCAGAAAACTGGCAATAGTTGCAAGTTGTAATAATAGCCCCATTTTTTTATCCAGAACCAAAAATGCCAGACTAATCGACACAAATAGTAATAGAAATAAAACACTAGGCACCAAAATGGCTAGACTTTTTGGAATTTCCGGGCGAACACTATTGCTACTGGCTACAGGCATAATTTTAGGGCTTTGACACTTTGGACAACGATAACTCATAAAGGTAAATCTCAAAAATAAACAATATTTGCAAATATTAATGGGGCAAATTTCATTAAAACTCAAGTCGGCTTTACTGCGGATGGGTTTGTTTTAATGTTCTGGCAAATAATAATAATTTCTCCTGATCTTCTGGATTTAACTCATAAAAGATTTGATTTAACTCTGCTAACTCATCATCAGGAGCATAAAAATAAGAAAGAGGGACGTTTAAAACCTGTGCAAGACGTTCTGCTGTATTGGGCTCAATGGCATGAATACCATTTTCATACCGACTAATACGTGTACTGGCACACGATTCATCTAGGCCAATAGCTACGCCTAGTGCTTCTAAAGTCATTTTTCGTAACTTACGGGTTGATTTAAGCCTTCTGCAAAGGATTGTTTTTGCATCTTCAAGCATCACATTTAATTTCTTGATTTAAAAAATACGAAATTCGTATATTTCCTATTGTTATTTTTTACGAAAAACGTAAAATTACGAAATTCGTAGAAAATGTATGGGTGAAAACTAAAGCTTGATGATCATTAGCGATTCATGGAAAGAAACAGATTGTTGAACAGTCGATTGTCACAAGGCTGTAGATAAGTATCTAGAGTGGATTGGTATTCAATCAGTAAATATTTTGACAAAGTAATTATGGAAGGAATGTGGGGATGTATGAAGATGGTTCTATTTTGGAATTAATACTAAAAATTATTTTTCTTTTGATAATTTGTGCAGGCTTAGTTGCTATAGGATTATCCATTTATTATCTTGATTTTTATTTTTTAGTGATTGGCTTTTTATTGTTTCTTGCAGGATTCTTTTTTAAGAAGGAGTTTCATCTTAAATTTAGAAAGGATGTTTAGAAGTGTCATGTTTGATGAAAATAATGATACCTTTTAAAATTCTGAAATAAAAAAGCCACTATCTTAATCTGCAGTGGCTTTTCTGAATTTGGCGTCCCTACGGGGATTCGAACCCCGGTTACCGCCGTGAAAGGGCGATGTCCTAGGCCTCTAGACGATAGGGACAAATATTTGAGGCTGTTCAACTGATTGATTCAATCACTTTAAAGTAATAAAAATTTAAAGTGGCGTCCCTACGGGGATTCGAACCCCGGTTACCGCCGTGAAAGGGCGATGTCCTAGGCCTCTAGACGATAGGGACGCTAATGAACAAGTTATTTACTAGCTTGTCCAGAACGAGGTGCATTGTAATGGCAGTTTGTAGTGGATGCAAATCTTTTTCTATAAAAAATGATGTAATTGCATTTTTTTTATACATTTTCAAGGAATTAAAAAAAATGTGGCGAATAACTCGCCACAAATAAATATTTTTAAAGGAATTATTCCTTAAAAATGCTACAGGACTGGCGAGTATTTTGTTGTTCCAACCGAGATTTTTTGCGTTGTTCTGCAGCCTGAAAACGGCATCGTTTTAAATCTGTATCTAAAACCAGTGGTTGAATGGCAGTTGGTTTACGAGTTTCGTCTACTGCAATCATGGTGAAATAGCAACTGTTGGTATGGCGGATTGTGCGTTTTTGGATATTTTGTGCTTCAACCCGAATACCAATTTCCATGGAGGAGGTTCCCACATGATTCACACATGCTAGAAATGTGACCAGTTCACCTACATGAATCGGTTCCTTAAATAGAACTTTATCAACAGATAAGGTAACAACATAGCTACCTGAGTAGCGACTGGCACAGGCGAAAGCCACCTGATCCAGTAATTTAAGAATTGTCCCACCATGGACATTGCCCGCAAAGTTTGCCATATCAGGGGTCATCAATACGGACATCGATAACTCAGTTTGTTCAGTAGCTTGAGTTAAGGGATCAAGAGGAGTCATGAGTTCCTTCTAACTAGAGTGTATGAAAAAGACGCATTATTATAAAATGATTTACGACTTTTGGTGTATATAAAAATTCCTTATTTTTTGCTAGTCAGTGATTGATCATGTCAGATTGCCTGTTTTTTATAGGTAGATGGTTATAAAGTTGCAATTTATAAAAATAATATGCTGGGAATTTGTGATTCTGACTTGCCCAAATCTATGATGCCACTTAGCATAGCATGAGATTTACCAATTAAAAATTCAGGAATAATGACTGTACTATGAGTAGCCTAGCGCACCATGCAACTGAAAATCGATCTGTTGCAGAATTTACTGAACAAGCCTATCTCAATTATGCCATGTACGTCATCATGGATCGTGCTTTACCACATATTAGTGATGGTTTGAAACCGGTACAACGTCGTATCGTATATGCAATGAGTGAGTTGGGTTTAAAAAGTACAGGAAAACCCAAAAAATCTGCGCGTACAGTAGGGGATGTATTAGGTAAATATCATCCGCATGGAGACAGTGCCTGTTATGAAGCAATGGTGTTAATGGCACAGCCATTTAGTTATCGCTATCCATTTATTGAAGGTCAAGGTAACTGGGGATCGCCTGATGATCCCAAATCGTTTGCCGCGATGCGTTATACCGAAGCGAAACTTTCGGCATTCAGTGAATTATTGCTTAGTGAACTTGGGCAAGGTACATGCGAGTGGCAGGATAACTTTGATGGAAGTTTAAAAGAGCCACTGACCTTACCTGCACGTGTACCGAATATTTTGTTAAATGGTACAACAGGCATTGCTGTTGGAATGGCAACTGATATTCCACCACATAATTTACGTGAAGTGGTCAAAGGCACAGTTGCGTTGATTAAAAATTCGAATCTGACGGATGAAAAATTACAAGAATATATTCCTGCACCAGATTTACCGACTTATGCAGAGATTATTACACCGCAAGACGAAATTTTGAAAATCCAAACAACAGGACGTGGTAGTTACCGCATGCGTGCGGTATATAAAGTTGAAAAAAATGAAATCATTATCGAGCATTTGCCTTATCAGGTTTCAGGTTCGAAGGTGATCACCCAGATTGCAGATCAGATGCTGGCTAAAAAGCTACCTTTTGTGACCGACCTACGAGATGAATCCGATCATAAAAACCCAACGCGGTTGGTGATTGTACTGCGCTCCAATCGAATAGATGCTGATGCCATCATGAGCCATTTATTTGCAACCACAGATTTGGA
The DNA here is from genome assembly GCF_008693185.1 of Acinetobacter qingfengensis. Classification (GTDB taxonomy): domain Bacteria; phylum Pseudomonadota; class Gammaproteobacteria; order Pseudomonadales; family Moraxellaceae; genus Acinetobacter; species Acinetobacter qingfengensis. Next base: position 127,738 of record NZ_VXKN01000008.1, on the reverse strand, counting down.
AAGTAGCTATCGTGTCAATTTAAATATGATTGGGGCAGATGGTCGCCCACAGGTCAAATCTATCCGTAAGATCCTGTTGGAATGGATTGAGATTCGTACTCAAACCATCACCAATCGGTTGACCTTTCATCTGAATAAAATTGAGAAACGTTTACATATTCTGGCGGGTTTGCTGATTGCTTATCTAGATATTGATACAGTAATTAAAATTATTCGCGAAGAAGATCATCCCAAATCAGTATTGATGTCACATTTTGGAATTGATGAAATTCAAGCTGAAGCCATTCTTGAGCTAAAATTACGTCATTTAGCCAAACTGGAAGAGATGGAAATTCGTAAGGAGCAGGATGAATTAGCTGTTCGAGCAGCCATCATTCGTGAACAACTCAATAATCCTGAATCATTGAAAAAACTGATGATTTCAGAATTAAATGAAGATGCCAAAAAGTTTGGTGATGATCGGCGCTCTCCAATCGTACATCGTAAGGAAGCTGTTCAAATCAAGGAATCGGATTTTATTCCAGCGGAAACGGTAACAGTTGTTCTTTCTGAGGCTGGCTGGGTCAGAATGGCCAAAGGTGAAATTGATGCAACACAATTAAACTATCGTGCCAGTGATCAGTACCTGGATTCATGTATTGGAAAAACTAACCAACGCGTGTATTTCCTTGACCAAACTGGGCGTAGTTATGCATTGGCTGCTAATGGATTACCATCTGCGCGTGGACAGGGTGAACCATTGACATCCAAATTAAATCCGGCTTCGGGTGTGTCTTTTATTCAAGTCATTATGGGTGAGGATGAACAAAGTATTATCAGTTTAAGTTCACAAGGATATGGCTTTAAAACGCAATTAAAACAACTTGATACTGCTGCTAAAGCGGGTAAAACTTTTCTAACCGTTGCAACTGGTTTCAAAGCATTACCTGTAATATTCAATCCACAAAAAAGCCATCTTGCTTTATTAACACGGCAGGGGCGATTATTGGTGATTGATCAGGAACAATTGCCTGAATTGAGTAAAGGCAAGGGTAACAAGATGATACAACTTGAAAATGATGATGAACTAATCAGTCATATTGCACTCAATCTTGAGCAAGATGTGTTAAAAATACTGGTAGGAACTCGTGTGTTGACATTAAAAGGTCAGGATTTAAAACCTTATCATGGAAAGAAAGCAACGAAAGGGAAGCTTTTGCCACGAGGGTATCAAAAAGCACATGGAATGTTACTTGAACTCTGATTGATAATCGGTATAGTCAGTGGTTAAGTAATTATTTTTTATAAAATAGTGGATAAGATGTCTTTGACCAATAACAAAGATAAACTCATCGACTTATCGTAAAGATAGAAATCAATGGTTCGGGTAGATCAATGGTATACTCGAACTATTATAACAAGTGGAGTAGTAGGTATTATGGATAAAGTTTGGCTCAAGACTTACGAAAAATATGCAATACCGAAAGACATTAGCTTGCCTGCTGAAAATACATCTTTAATTGATGTTTTTGAAGAAAATTTTAAAAAATATGGTTCCCGTGAAGCCTTTTTGTTCATGGATAAAGTGCTAACTTTTGCTGAATTAGAAACTTATAGCCTGAAATTTGCAGCGTACCTACAAAGCCTGAATTTACCAAAAGGTTCACGGGTTGCAGTAATGATGCCCAATGTTTTTCAATATCCAATTGTGGCCTTAGCTGTCTTTCGGGCAGGATTAGTTTTGGTCAATGTCAATCCACTTTATACTGCACGTGAATTAGAACATCAACTTAATGATTCTGGTGCTGAAGTCTTAATTATTGTCGAAAACTTTGCACATGTTTATCAGGCAATTCTGGGTAAAACAACTGTTAAGCATGTTGTCGTTACAGGTGTTGGCGACATGCTTGGGCTGATTAAAGGCTCAATTGTCAATTTTGTTCTGCGTAAAGTACGTAAACAGGTTCCAGATTGGCATATTTCTGAACATATTGGCTTTAAAGAAGCATTAAACAAAATTTCTCCCCATAAATATCAGCGTCCAAATATCAACTTAAGTGATACGGCGGTTTTACAATATACTGGCGGAACAACTGGAATTTCCAAAGGTGCCGAACTGACACATCGTAACTTGATCGCTAATATGCTACAGGTTGATGTGATCTTTTCCACCAAGTTTGGACAAGGTGCGGCAAAAGAAGGGGAACGTATTGTATGTGCGTTACCACTTTATCATATTTTTGCTTTTACAGTTTGTGCACTTTACGGTATGTATCGTGGTTCAACCAATATTTTAATTCCCAACCCACGTGATTTACCGGCTGTTATTGGCGAATTGCGTAAATACAAGCCAGCATTTTTCCCAGCAGTCAACACGCTTTTTAATGCATTGGTACACAATGAAGAATTTAAAAAACTTGATCACAGTAATTTAAAAATTGCGATTGGTGGTGGTATGGCTGTATTACCATCTACGGCAGAACTATGGAAACAAGTGACAGGTTCTAATATTATTGAAGGTTATGGATTATCTGAAACTTCTCCACTAGCATCAGTTAATCCACCTGCCAATCTTGAATTTACCGGTACGATTGGTGTTCCTGCACCTTCAACAGATATGGCCATTTTGGATGATGATGGGGCAGAAGTGCCTTTGGGTGAACAGGGAGAAATCTGTGTTCGTGGTCCACAAGTCATGAAAGGCTATTGGAACCGTCCTGATGAAACTGAAAAGGTGATGACCAAAGATGGTTTTTTCCGTACAGGTGATATTGGTATCATGGATCAAAATGGTTACATAAAAATTGTCGACCGTAAAAAAGATATGATTCTGGTATCAGGCTTTAATGTGTATCCGAGTGAAATTGAGGAAGTTGTTGCAAAACATCCAAAAGTTCTTGAGGTTGCAGTCATTGGTGTTAAAGATGACAAATCAGGTGAAGCACCGAAAATGTTTATCGTTAAAAAAGACCCAAGTTTAACATCAGAAGAAATTCTGGCTTATGCAAAAGCCAATTTAACTGGTTATAAACGTCCACGTTATGTTGAATTTCTGGATGAATTACCAAAATCCAATGTTGGAAAAATTTTGCGTAAAGATTTACGTAAATAATATATTGGGTGTGTAGAACAGAAAAGCAGGCAGTACTCATAACTGGCTGCTTTTTTTATTATATTTAGGTTTTATTCAACATGGCACGATCTGCAAAGTTACGACCTAAACCAATGATGGTAATAAACAGCAACATGAGTAACTGGCGTTTTAAGCCACTACTATTGAGTTGATACTGGTAGCTTAGATAATTATCAATCAAACAATAAATAAGTGTAAGAACCAATACAAGGCTCAAATTTTTTTGTTTAATTCCTACCAAGATAAATGCTGTACTCAGCACGATAAAGCTAAACAAGGTTGACCAAATATTATAATTTGCCACGATCATGCTGATCAGTAAGGCCAGAGTAGGTAGAACTACCCAGAGAATACGATTGAGTTCATGGATGTTTTTCTGTCGTTTTTCAAGTGCTTGCTGGAGTTCTCGGTCTGGATCGGGGTGACTCATGAAAGCTTCCTATTCAAAAATGTCTGATCTTTAGCCTAAGCATGTTATCATGGCTGGCCTCTAATTTTCTTAGGATTTGTTCAGGTGCATAGCCTAAATATCATTATCTTGATTATCCTGGCAGCATGTCTTTTGCCTTATATTTTTGCATTTATTGCTCGTCTGCGTTCAGGCTATAAACGTCATTTACATGGTAGCCCGAGAGAATATTTAGCAACACAAACTGGGCTTGTAGCTCGTGCAAATGCAGTGCAGCAAAATAGTTTTGAAGGTTTGCCATTGTTTATTGCTGCCATGTTAATGGCAGATTATTTGGTTGTACCAGATTATTTTTCAATTATGCTTGGCAGTGTTTATATTCTTTTACGTATTTTGTACGGTATTAGTTATCTGTGTAATGCACATCTTATACGTTCTATTTTATGGGTATTGGCTACATTATGTCCAATTATTCTGCTGTGGATGTGTATTAGGTTTTAATCCTAAGCAGTTAATTCTGAATTATAGAGTAATGCTGTAATTTTTTATAAATTTGCTCTTATAATACATGCCAGAGTATAACGATCTAGGTTATCATCGCAACGATTTCAGGTTATTTAAGAGTATTGCTATGAGTTACAACAATATCCCGGCCGGTAAAGATGCACCAAATGACATTTATGTAGTCATTGAAATTCCAGCAAATGCTGCACCGATTAAATATGAAGTAGATAAAGATTCTGACGCTTTATTCGTAGATCGTTTTATGGCGACAGCAATGTTCTATCCTGCAAACTATGGTTATGTGCCAAATACTTTATCTGAAGATGGTGATCCATTGGATGTATTGGTTGTGACACCTTATCCGGTAGAGCCAGGTTCAGTGATTCGTTGTCGCCCTGTTGGCAAGTTGAATATGGAAGATGACGGTGGTATTGATGCAAAACTGGTTGCGGTACCACATGAAAAACTAACACCTTTATATAAAGATGTAAAAGAATATACAGATTTACCAGCTTTATTGATTAACCAGATTGAACATTTTTTTGCACACTACAAAGATTTAGAACCAGGCAAATGGGTTAAAATTAGTGGTTGGGAAAATGCTGAGGTTGCTAAAGCTGAAGTATTAAAAGCCATTGAAGCAGCAAAAAAATAAATTTTAATTTTTGTATAAAAAAACCTGCATGTTGAAATGCAGGTTTTTTTATGGTGATTAACTTTTTAATCAGAAAAATTTAATCGGGAAATCTACGAAGATACGAGTTTCATTGATTTCACCATAAGCATTTGCACCAGCTACACTGTCACGCAAGATAGAATGACGTGCACGGACGCTAAGATTTTTGGCAAAACCACTTTGTACGGTATAACTGACCTGATTAAAAAATTCGTGTTCTTTGGCATTGGTGTCATTAGAGACTTGATTAATTAAGTCAATATCCCAACCATAAACATACGCAGTGGTCCATTTTAGACCAGGAACATTAAATGCACCAAAATCAAGCGTATACTGTAATTGTACAGATTTTTCATCTTTGCTGTTAAAATCAGAAAGGTATGAGTTCGGTAGATAAATGGACTGACCACCATCTGCATTGCTACCATAATCGTAACCGATACCACCAGTATTTTGCTGATATGCAGCCATTAAAGTATGCGGGCCTTGGTTATACGTTCCTGATACTGCCCAGATATAGTTATTTTTATCTTCTGTCAGGTTGCCCATAAAGTAGGTTGATGCACCTTTTTCAAACTTGCTTGCATAACCACTGAAATCATAGGTCAAAGATGCATCATTTGCTAAAGCTTGTTTAAAATTGGTATTAACATAATGGCGTTGTAACTTATCTTTGATATCTGCGCCATAATATGATGCATTCAGTTGATCATTAATTTTGTATTTGGCACCCCAGACAACTGCCCGATCCAACCCATTTTTGTCTGAAGAAATTTGATCTGGTTGCTGATTTTTAGTGAATTTACCTGCAACTAATTCTAAATTATCAATTTCATGGCTGGTGACCAGTACACCTGTAAAGTATTCGGGTACATTACGTGTAGTCATGCTGGCCAGTACAGGTAAATCAAGAACCTGTGTACCATATTTTACTGTTGTGTTAGAGATACGGGCCTTTACTGCGCCACCGCCACGTGTCCACTGGTCATACGGTGTACCATCATTATGGTGTGCAATCATATTATTGCCAGAATGTTGGTTATCACCTAGTTTGAAAGAGAAATCTCCTATGACATCAACACCAAAGCCAATTGTGCCTTGGGTGAAGCCAGATTCTGCTTTTAGCATTACAGATTGAACCCATGAATTGGTATCAGCTAAACCATTTTTTTTATCACGTTGGAGAAAGCCATTACGCAATAGTACGGAACCTGAGGCATCGTCAATAAATCCCTTTGATTCACTTTGCTCGCTGGCAAACGCGGTTGAAATCAGTGCAGCGTTGATCACGAATGCCAATGCAAGCTTTTGTGTTTTAAACATTTATATCCCCTAAATAGATACCTGAACGATTTGTTATTCGTAACTAATGACTCATAAAGAGTTACTTAACAAATTGAAACGGTACTCTATAATAAAATGGTCATTTATATCAAATTTATTTCATTTGCGTGACATTTTTTAGGCAAACATAATAATTTAGCCTAAAAATAGCTTAAAATTAAGTCAAAATATAGTTTTTGCTGATGAATTAATGATTAATAATAAGAAAACTTGATAAAATCAATATAATGCCAATGAATAAGTTGTAAAAATATCGGCTTTTAATTTTGTTGGCATATATATTGCTTTTTAGCTTTGAGTCCAAAATACTTCAATTGGTGGAGAATTTCCAATGATCAAAAAAACATTTCTTTTGGCTGCAATTTCATTAGTATCTGGGGCAACTTTTGCGGCAGATAATGGATTGGATCAATATGGATTAAGCCTAAGCGGTAGCGTAGCCTTAACTTCTGATTATCGTTTTCGTGGCATAACTCAGGCCGAAAATGATCCGGCAATTCAGGGAAGCTTTACTCTAGCACATAATTCGGGGTTATATTTTTCAGCTTTTGCTTCAAATGTCAAAGTTGGAAATGCCAGTATGGAACTTGACCCGCAGATTGGTTATACAACACCATTACAATTAGGTTCAATTAAACCTACACTTGATGTGGGTGTGGTTTACTATAACTATCCTAGCGAAAGTGATGCAAATTCACCAGAATTTTATGGCAAATTAACTTTTGCCGATGTATTGGCATCGGGGGATAGCTTATTAACCAACGTCAATTACACACCTGATTTCTGGGGTAAAGAAGGCCCTAATGGATGGAATTTTACCTTAGGATATTCTGTACCATTTGCTGATACTGGATTTGGTGGTGTGGCAAGTGTTGGGTACACCAAGGTTGATGAAGATGATTTCTTCGGTGGTGGTAATGATGATTATGTGGACTGGAAAGTGGGCGTAAATTATAACGTTAAATCTGTTGAAGGTTTAACTGCTGAATTGGCTGCTGTAGGCACCAATATTGATACAGATGGTATGACAAGTTCTGAAAAAAGAGCTGTTGATACTGGTGCAGTGTTTACGCTAACCAAAACATTCTAAATTGTCGTAAAGATCATTATTAAATCAAAAAGCAGGACAATTTGTCCTGCTTTTTGATTTACATGACTGGTCGATAAGAAAGAGCTTCACTGATATGCAAGGCAGAAACCTGATCACTATCAGCCAGATCTGCAATGGTTCGAGCCACTCGTAATATACGATGGTAAGCGCGAGCAGAAAGTTGTAATTTTTGTTGTGCGACAGACAGAATATTTTGACTAGTTTGATCTAGGGTGAGAATCTGATCAAGTTGCTGAGGCGTCAACGCATGATTAAGCTGCTTTTGTCGCTGTAATTGGCGTTGATGAGCAATCATTACTCGTGCTTTGACGGATGCAGAACTTTCACCAGATTGCTGTTGCTGTAATTCCTGAACAGAAACTGGAGGGACTTCAATATGCAAGTCAATGCGGTCAAGTAATGGCCCAGACAAGCGATTTTTATAACGTTTAATGGCTTCTGTAGAGCATTCGCAGCGCTGATCCTGATGAAAAGCATAACCACAAGGGCAAGGATTCATTGCTGCAATCAATTGAAAATTTGCAGGAAAACAAATTTGTCTGGATGCTCTTGAGATGACAACTTCTTTGGATTCGAGAGGCTGCCTTAATACTTCCAAAACTTTTCGATCAAATTCAGGTAATTCGTCCAGAAATAAAACACCTAAATGTGCTAAGGTGATTTCACCGGGTTTAGGTTGTGAGCCCCCACCAACTAATGCCACAGCCGAAGCTGTATGATGTGGGGCACGAAAGGGGCGTAAACCAAATTGATAGCTATGATTACTAATTGAATAAATACTGGCAACTTCAAGACTTTGTTCGTCGGATAAAGGCGGTAAAATACTTGGTAATCGAGAAGCCAGTAAAGTTTTTCCAGTTCCCGGTGGGCCAACAAATAATAGGGAGTGACCACCTGCCGCAGCAATTTCCAAACCACGTCGAGCTTTGAGCTGTCCTTTAACATCAGCAAGATCTGGAAATATCTGATTTGGATAGGTTGTGGTTTTATACTGGGTAAGAGGTAAAATTTGCTCATTAGCAAGATGCTGACATACCTGCTTTAAACTTTCAGCGGCAAACACATTTAACTGTTGAATACATGCAGCATCATTGGCATTCGCTGTTGGTACAATCAGTTGGTGGGTAGCAATTTTACAGGCATGAGCAATACTTAAAATCCCTGAAATATGACGTAATTGGCCATCTAGAGCCAACTCACCCACAAATTCATATTGATCAGCAAGATTTTCTGAAATTTGACCGGATGCAATCAAAATTCCAACTGCAATAGCTAAATCTAATCGCGAACCATCTTTAGGCAGATCTGCCGGTGCCAGATTAATGGTCAGACGTTTATTGGGAAATTGGAAACCGCTATTGATTATGGCAGAACGTACCCGATCTTTACTTTCTCTGACGGCTGCTTCTGGTAAACCAACAATAGTTAACGCTGGTAGTCCCTGGCTTAAATGAACTTCTACTTCAATTAATGGTGCATGTAGACCTAATACACTACGAGAATAAACTTTTGCAAAACTCATGTTGCCCCACTTTGGTGCTTTTTTTGGTTCTTTTGTTATTGATGCATTGTTTTTGAGCAAAATAAAACGCTTTAATCAGACTTCAGCTTTGTCTCAAGTTCAGAAAGTTGTTGTTTTAGAGCATCTAGACGTAGATTGGCCCGTGTTAATGCCTGTTTTTGGCGCTCTAATTCCTGTTGCGAAACGAGATCCATTTTTATCACCATTTCATTGAGCAGAGTGCGGATATTTTTCTCAAGATCCGCTTTGGGTGTCGCAATTTGTTCTTTTAAAGCAGCTACAAAGCTATCTAATATAGGTGTCATGTCTATTTTAATCTATCCATCACTAAAACTGTTTCAAGATACAATAATTTATGGGGGATTGATAGCGATTCGATGGATTAAAAGCATAATGCTGTTAAACTGTTAAAACCTATGAAAAAACAATAAATGTGTCAGGAGGGGAAATTCCCCCAGCCTTTTCTGCTCCTTGGCACGGAAATTGAAGGGTAAACGCCATTGGTATAAGTAACCGAAAGGAAGAAAATATGAAGCTTGTAACTGCAATTGTAAAACCTTTTAAACTTGATGATGTGCGTGAAGCACTCTCTGAAATCGGTGTGCAGGGTATTACTGTTACTGAAGTAAAAGGCTTTGGTCGTCAGAAAGGTCACACGGAGTTGTACCGTGGTGCAGAGTATGTTGTTGATTTTTTACCAAAAGTTAAAATTGAAATTGCTATTAAAGATGACATGGTCGACAGTGTTATTGAGGCAATTACCAATGTTGCAAGCACTGGTAAAATTGGTGATGGTAAAATCTTTGTTTCAAACTTGGAGCAAGTGATTCGTATCCGTACCGGTGAAACAGGACCTGATGCCGTATAAAAATATGGCATGACTTTTGCTGAGTTGAGATCAGCAACGTATATCAAAAGGTTGGGGGATACGAATGAAAAAAATACTAATGGCACTTGGTTTGACCAGTGCGCTTTTTACATCAGCAGGCGTATGGGCAGAAAGCTCTAGTGCGGATGCACCAGCCACAACTGTGATTGATTCCAGTGCTGAGGTAAATTCTACTGCTACAAATGAAACAACCGCAACTGCCACATCAGCGGAGCAAGCATCTCCTGCTGAAGAAGCACCTAAACTTGATACAGGTGATACAGCTTGGATTTTGACCTCAACGGCATTGGTTCTATTTATGACCATTCCGGGTTTGGCATTATTTTATGGTGGTATGGTTCGTAAGAAAAATGTTCTGGGTACAATGGCGCACAGCTTAACAGCAGCGGCTGTTGTAAGTATAGTTTGGGTAGTCATTGGTTATACCCTTGCATTTGACTCAGGCAATAGCTTTGTTGGTGGTCTGAGCAAATTTATGCTTTCCGGTATTACTCCGGACGCATTAAGCGGCACAATTCCGGAAATTCTGTTTGTTATTTTCCAAATGACCTTTGCAATTATTACTGTGGCGATTATCAGTGGTTCAGTTGCGGATCGTATTAAGTTTAGCGCATGGATTGCATTTATTGCGATCTGGGTGATTGTGGTCTATGCACCAATTACTCACTGGGTATGGGGCGGTGGCTGGTTAGGTAGCGATGGTGCACTTGATTTTGCCGGTGGTACGGTTGTTCATATCAACTCAGGTGTGGCAGGTTTAGTACTTGCTTATATGTTAGGTAAACGTCTTGGGCTTGGCCGTGAATCCATGGCACCTCATAATTTGACTTTAACTGTGATTGGCGCAAGTTTCCTATGGGTGGGCTGGTTTGGATTTAATGGTGGCTCAGCGTTAGGTGCAAATGGCAGTGCTGGATATGCATTGGTAACCACGCAAGTTGCGGCAGCTGCAGCAGCAATTTCATGGTTATGTGTAGAATGCATTGTTCGTGGCAAAGGTTCTGTATTGGGTGCCGCATCAGGTGCAGTTGCGGGTCTGGTTGTAATTACACCAGCAGCAGGTTTTGTTGATGTTACTGGTGCATTAATCATGGGCTTAATTGGTGGTGTTGTGTGTTTCTGGGGTATTTCAGGCCTTAAACGCTTACTTAAAGCAGATGATGCTCTGGATGCATTTGGTCTACATGCCGTAGGCGGTGTTGTTGGTGCAATCTTGACTGCAGTATTTGCCAGTGAATTGATCATGGGCGATAAAGTTCCAACTGATATGGCACATCAATTATGGATTCAAATTGAAGGGGTTTTGGCAACAATCGCTTATTCCGCAGTCTTAACCTTCATTATTGCTAAAGTCATTGATTTAGTGATTGGTCTACGTGTTGAACAGGATGATGAACGTATGGGGCTGGATCTTAGTCAACATGGTGAGCGTGTAGAATAATTATATTTTCTTTGATGAGTAAGGCAGTCAATTGACTGCCTTTTCTTTTTTGGAAAAATACAATAGACGATAATTTTGCTACACTAAGCTGATTTGTTAATGAATGTGCTAGATAATTATGCATTGTCCATTTTGCAATACACCAGACAGTAAAGTGATTGATTCACGACTTGCAGCACAAGGTGCCCAAATTCGTCGTCGAAGGGAATGTGGAAAATGTGGCGAGCGATTTACCACATTTGAAAGTTATGAAGTGGTTATGCCACGTGTGATTAAATCCAATGGAAAAAACGAACCATTTGATGAGCAAAAATTACGTCGCTCATTGATGCATGCCCTACAAAAAAGACCGGTCACACAAGAACAAATAGAAACCACCTTATCAGACATTCAACAAACCATTCGTCGATTGGGTGAGCGTGATATGAAATCACTGACCATTGGAGAAATTGTGATGCAGGCGCTTTATCAACTGGATCATGTTGCTTATGTACGTTTTGCATCGGTTTATCAGGATTTTCAAAATGTTGATGCTTTTCGTGAGCAAATCGAAAAAATGCAGCAACGTGGTGAAGCCGATAAACTTAATGCACATCAGTTAAAAGAATCTAAACATGACTACTGACCAAGACTGGATGGCGCAGGCCATTGCACAAGCTAATACGGCACAATATCGAACGCGCCCTAATCCTGCGGTCGGTTGTGTTATTGTTAAAAATGAACAGATTATTGGTCGTGGTGCAACTGCACCAGTTGGGGGGTCACATGCAGAAGTTTTTGCGCTGAAAGAAGCTGGTATGCAGGCAAAGGACGCAACTGCCTATGTGACATTAGAGCCTTGTGCACATTATGGTCGAACACCCCCCTGTGCTGAAGCATTGATTAAAGCCGGATTAAAGAAAGTTGTGATTGCCACTCTGGATCCTAATCCACTGGTAGCAGGAAAAGGTCTTGCCATGCTCAATGATGCTGGTATTGAAACGATTGTGGGTGTCTTACAGCATGAAGCACAAGCGCAAAATCGTGGCTTCTTAAAAGTTATGGCCGGTGGTTTGCCTTATGTTCGATTAAAAATTGCAGCCAGTTTAGATGGACGTACTGCAATGGCTTCTGGTGAATCAAAATGGATCACTGGAGAGGCTGCCAGACAGGATGTTCAACATTGGCGGGCGATTAGCGGTGCTGTAATTACAGGTATTCAGACCATTTTGGCAGATGATGCCCAATTAAATGTCCGAAATTTGCTTGATGTTGATCTTTCAGAGGTGGTACAGCCTTGGAGAGTGATTTTAGATCGTCATGGGCAATTACCTTTACAGGCAAAAATTTTGCGATCACCTGCAACTGTCATGGTCATGGGGCCATATCGTGAAGAATTGGCGCAATTAGGTGTGGTACAATTCGAGCCACAATCCCTGACAGATTTATTGTCTACTCTAAAATCAGCATATAAAATTTATGATGTTTTGGTTGAAGCAGGGGCAACGTTAAGCACTAGTTTTTTACAGGACAATTTGGTGGATGAAGTGATTCAATATATTGCACCAATGTATTTAGGGCAAACAGCCCGAGCATTGAATCAACTGAATTATGAATCCATGCAACAACGATTTCAGTTGAAATTACTTGAGGTAAAACAAATTCATCAAGATATCCGCCTTCGATTACAACCTGTGCAGCATTGCTGTGCAAGCCATATAGAGCCATCATGACCGCAGAAGCCTCCGTATATCATAAACGTCGTCATGCAGCACGCACCACCGATGAATATTTGTTCCATCAACTGGTTCCTTATCTGGGAAACAAACGCCGCCTATTGCACCTTATTTTGGAGGCACTGGAGCAGACCGGTACCTTACAACATAAAAAAGGAAAACCAGCACCAATTTTTGCAGATTTTTTTGCGGGTAGTGGCGTTGTTTCACGATTGGCTCGTCAAAATGGTTATCGAGTCATTGCCAATGACTGGGAACCATATAGTCATGCCTTAAATCATGCGCTTTTAGCCTGTGTTGAAGCACCCGCATTTAAACAGCTTGGTGGTTATCAGGCAGCCATTGATTATTTAAATCGTTTGCCTCCGGTAAAAGGTTGGGTCACACATAATCTTTGCCCTCGGGACGATGATGTTTATGATCCAACCCGTGACAGGCTGTTCTTTAAGCGACGTAATGGTATGCGAATTGATGCGATTCGTCAGCAAATTGCTACATGGCAGACGCAAGGGGCGATTGATTCTGTTGAAATGAGTGCATTGTTGGCGCCATTACTGTACTCGGCAAGTTATGTTAGCAATACCAGCGGTGTATTTAAAAGTTTTCATCATGGTTGGGGTGGAAAAACCAAAGCAGCATTGGAACGAATAGATTCATTACTTTGGCTATCGCCGAATCGATTTTGTGATGTTGGGGATAAAAAAAAGTTACAGGCTGAAATGTGGTGTGTGGATGCCCAGCATCTAGCTGATCAAATGACAGGTTTTGAGGTGGATGTAGCATATCTGGATCCACCTTATAATCAACATGCTTATAGTTCAAATTATCATGTGTTGAATTCATTAACCTTATGGGATCAGGTCGATTTACCTTCTCCAGATACTAAAGGTTTTAAAAGCGGAATTGATCGTGCGTGGCGAAAACAGCGACCAAGTGCTTATAATTCATCTAAATATGCCAAAGAAGCTTATCAAAAATTATTGGCAACGATTAATGCACGTTTTATTCTCACCAGTTATAGTACAGACGGAAATATTTCGCCTACAGACTTGCTTGAAGCAAATCTGGAACGAGGACGAGTGACTTTGCTCACACAGGATGTTCCAAGATATAGAGTCAGTAAACAACGTCAATCCGATCGGGCTCGTGTACTGGAGTTTATAGTGATTACCGATACTCATGCCAAATCAGGTCCGCCTTTACGACAATTATTGGGGCAGCTTTATCATTTTGCGGAATTAGGTGGAGTAGATACTTCAGGTCCCAATACCCAATTAGCATTATGGTAATGCAAAAATATACGCTTATTCATGGCGTGATGTGGAGATGTGATGTTTACAGGAATTATTGAAAGTGTAGGCAAGGTACAAAGCATACAGAATATTGCAGGGGATATTCGCTTGCAAATTCAAAGTGATCTGGATATGTCAGATGTGCATCTGGGAGACTCTATCGCGACCAATGGCATTTGTTTGACAGTTATAGATTTTGGTCATCACTGGTATGCCGCAGATGTATCTAGAGAAAGTTTGAATCGAACGACTGTCGGACAATGGCAGGTAGGGCAAGCGGTAAATGTGGAAAAAGCCATGTTACCAACCACCCGTTTTGGCGGTCATATCGTCAGTGGTCATGTTGATGGTCTGGGAGAAATTACTCATGCCAGTCGTGATGCACGCTCCTTGTACTTTGAAGTTACTGCGCCTATGGAACTGGCAAAATATCTGGCAGAAAAAGGCTCTATTACTGTTGATGGCATTAGTCTGACCATTAACCATTTACGCGGCAATATTGTAAGTTTGAATTTGATTCCTCACACAGCGGATCGAACCAATATCGCAACATGGCAAATTGGTTCTAAAGTGAATCTGGAAGTTGATGTTTTAGCGAGATATATTGAACGGCTATTATTGGGGGATCGAGCCGCTGACATTGCCCAACCTTCAAAACTTAGTCTGGATTTTCTTGCTCAAAATGGATTTTTAAAATAATTTGAATCTTAAACCATTTAGATAGACAAAAGGCTAATTTCTGAAAAGCAACCGATTGCTTAAAGTGTGAGAAATAGGATCTTGCACTGGAAATTTTGCCATAATGAGACGACTCTTATATATCGTCGGTTTTGCTTTACTGCTGTTATTGGGCAGTTTGTTCCTGAGCTTGCGTTTTTCGGAAGCATTGCCCATCGCCTTTATCGGTGGTTGTTTGGGATGGGCTGTTGCAGAATTTAAACGGGAAACCAAACCTACAGAAAGAAGTAATTCTGATTCCAGATAATATTCAAATGTATCAATGTGCAGTATTTAGGCATTGTTGATATTTTCCGGCTTTAAATTGTTCCATCGCCAGATCTTTCTCTTTTTGTTGATCATATTTTTGAACCTGATGTGCCTGATCAACCAGAACCATAAGCATATCACGTTGTTTTCCTTCGGGACTTTTCTTTAAATGTTCGATCGATTGTGCTTTACTGATATCATTTTGGCGATCATACATAATATTAAATGCAGCGCCTTCATAACTTTTACAAAAATTTTGCCATTGTTCTTCAGCAGTTAACGTTTTCTTTTCACCACATGCAGCGAGTAGTAATGTTGTCACAAATATTGTTGTCAGGCTGAAACATTTATTGTATGTCATGGATGACTCCAAAAAATAAGAGATAGAAAAATACCGTGTATTGTAGATGATACAGTGCAAAAAGTATTTAATGATAAAAATTCTTAAAAACCTACTTTATTTGTAATCACATCAGGATATAAAGAATTAAAATTTTCTCAAAAAATTAAATCAGCCTAAACGTGATTGAATTATTACAGTTCAGCGAAAAGTATACCAAAAGATCAGAAACTGCATTCAATTTAAATTTGCATAGATGACCATGTATATGTCTGAAAAATAATAATTTAATTTTTAAAAATGACAAATGACGCAAGCGTCACGCCTTGATACAACTTGATGACTTTTTTTTGGATATAGTTAGCGTAAGATGAGATAAGCAGTCGATGCAATGCATCAGACACTATATTTAATTTGTAGTCCTCCATAACAAAGGAGATCAGGCATGATCCACAATGGCAATGCCATTACCGTCCAATTACTTGAGGATGGAATTGCAGAACTTTGCTTTGACCTACAAGGCGAGTCGGTTAATAAATTTAATCAGGCAACTTTACAAGATTTACAAACCGCTGTTGATGCAATTAAAAATAACAGCGAAATCAAGGGGCTGATAGTCACTAGTGGTAAACCTGTATTTATCGTTGGTGCAGACATTACTGAATTTGGTGATTTTTTCTCGGCCTCACCAGAAGTTATTGCTGAGAAAACTCAGGCAATACACCAGTTATTTAATGGTTTTGAAGATTTAGATATTCCAAAGGTCGTTGCTATTAATGGGCTGGCATTAGGCGGCGGTTTTGAAATTTGTCTGGCGTGTGAATATCGTGTCATGTCAACAACTGCACAAGTGGGCTTACCGGAAATTAAACTGGGAATTTTTCCGGGTTATGGTGGTACAGTTCGCCTAAGCCGTGTGATCGGAATTGATAATGCATTGGAATGGATTGGTACAGGTGCGCAACAAAAAGCTGATGCTGCATTAAAAGCAGGTGCAGTCGACGCAGTGGTTGCACCCGAACTGCTTAAAGATGCTGCAATTGATCTGGTGAAAAAAGCACTTGCCGGACAATTTAATTGGCAGGCCAAACGTCAAGAAAAAATTGATCCTGTAAAACTTAATCAAATTGAACAAATGATGGCATTTAATTCTGCCAAAGGCGTGATTTTTGCCAAAGCCAATCCAGCACAGTATCCTGCACCAAAATTAGCATTGGATGCCTTGCAGATTCACGTTAATCAAACTCGTGATGAAGCAGTAAAAACAGAGTCACAATTCTTTGCTCAAGTCGCTATAACACCTCAGGCTGAAGCTTTAATCGGTTTATTCCTGAATGATCAAATTGTTAAAAAAACGTCCAAAAAACATGAAAAAGGTGCACACCCTGTAAATCAGGCTGCGGTACTTGGCGCGGGTATCATGGGCGGTGGTATTGCCTATCAATCTGCGGTTAAAGGTACACCAATTATCATGAAAGATATTGGTAATCCACAGCTTGCTCTGGGGATGTCTGAAGCCAATAAATTATTGACCAAACAGGTTGAACGCAAAAAATTAACGCCTGTAAAAATGGGTGAAACACTGGCACGAATTCGACCATCTTTAAGTTATGAAGAATTTAAAGAAGTAGACATTGTCATTGAAGCCGTGACAGAGAATCCGAAAGTCAAGGAAATTGTACTGGCTGAAACAGAAAAGCATGTTCGTGATAACACAATTATTGCTTCAAATACCTCCACTATTTCAATTACTCGGTTGTCCAAAGCATTACAACGCCCGGAAAATTTTGTTGGTATGCATTTCTTTAACCCAGTACACATGATGCCATTGGTTGAAGTCATTCGTGGAGAAAAAACTTCTGAGGAAGCCATTGCAACAACAGTGGTATTAGCTCAGAAAATGGGTAAAACCCCAATTGTTGTGAATGATTGCCCAGGATTTTTAGTCAATCGGGTATTATTTCCTTATTTTGGTGCATTTGACCTGTTGTTAAAAGATGGTGCTGATTTTCAGCAAATCGATAAAGTCATGGAAAAGTTTGGCTGGCCAATGGGCCCTGCTTACTTAATTGATGTTGTTGGTATTGATACTGGCGTACATGGTGCAGAAGTGATGGCAGAAGGCTTTCCAGACCGAATGAAGCCAGATTTTAAGGGTGCCATAGAAATTATGTATGAAAATCAGCGTTTGGGGCAAAAAAATGACGTTGGTTTTTATAAATATGAACTGGATAAAAAAGGCAAAAAAGCCAAAGTTACCGACACAACGGCTTATGAACTTGTTGCTTCCGTTGCAACCACAGAAAAGCATGAATACGATCCACAAGAAATTATTGATCGTATGATGTTGGCACTTTGCAATGAAACTGTGCGTTGCCTTGAAGATCATATTGTTGCAACACCGGCTGAAGCAGATATGGCAATGATTATGGGTATTGGTTTCCCACCTTTCCGTGGTGGTCCATGTCGTTATATTGATCAAACAGGTGTGGCAGAATATGTTGCCCTTTGTGATAAATATGCACATTTGGGCAAAGCTTATCACGCGCCACAATCATTGCGTGACATGGCAACAAACAACAAAAAATTCTACGGTTAAGGAGCAACGTGAATGACTACTTTAAATCCACGTGACGTTGTGATTGTTGATGGCGTACGTACAGCCATGGGCAAATCCAGAAATGGTATGTTCCGTAATGTACGTGCCGATAGCATGTCAGCGGAATTGATTCGTGCGCTCGTTGTCCGTAACCAGTTTGATGTCAATGAAGTTGAAGATGTGATCTGGGGCTGCGTAAACCAGACACTGGAACAAGGCTGGAACATTGCTCGTAATGCCAGTTTATTGGCCGATTTACCCAAAACTGTTGCGGGTCAGACAGTAAATCGCCTATGTGGTTCTTCGATGCAAGCCCTTCATACCGCAGCCGCTCAAATTGCAACGAATCAAGGTGATGTTTTTATCATTGGTGGTGTTGAACACATGGGCCATGTCAGCATGATGCATGGTGTTGATATTAACCCAGAAGCATCAAAACATTATGCCAAAGCCTCTAATATGATGGGTTTGACTGCGGAAATGTTAGGACGTATGAATGGCATTACTCGTGATGAACAGGACAAATTTGGTATAGCATCGCATCAAAAAGCTTGGGCAGCAACGCAGGCAGGGCGATTTAACAACGAAATTGTCGGGATTAATGGCCATGATCAAAACGGCTTATTACAACGCTGTGATATTGATGAAGTCATTCGTCCTGATGCAAGTCTTGAGTCATTTCAGGCGCTACGTCCTGTATTCGATCCAAAGGGTGGAACAGTAACCGCAGCAACATCTTCAGCGCTATCTGATGGGGCTTCTGCCATGTTACTAATGTCTGCACAACGTGCCAAAGATCTAGGATTACAGCCTCGAGCAGTGATTCGTTCTATGGCTGTTGCAGGTTGTGATGCTGCAATTATGGGTTATGGCCCTGTACCAGCAACCCAAAAAGCTTTAAAACGTGCAGGTTTAAGCATAGCTGATATTCAAACTATTGAATTAAATGAAGCTTTTGCGGCACAAGGCTTGTCTGTGCTGAAAGGTCTGGGACTTTATGAAAAGCAGGACATTGTGAATTTAAATGGCGGTGCAATTGCTCTGGGTCATCCATTGGGTTGTTCAGGTGCACGTATTACCACCACATTGCTTAATATCATGGAACAACAAGGTACACAAATTGGTTTAGCGACCATGTGTATCGGTTTGGGTCAGGGTATTGCGACAGTGATTGAACGAATTTAAGTTATTTTTTATTAAATTCTAGCTGAATCAGGATTAAGGAAATTTATTTTTCTTAATCCTTTTTTATTTGTTTGCGAAATAAATTTGAATCATCAAACGATTATTAATGGTTACTTTTAAATAAAAATCATTTACATTAATTGCGTTTAATCATAGAATTCTCCATAATTTAACCTAAATTAACTTAATTTTTTACAAAGTAGATACATGATGAATAAAATATGTATTCCTTGTCTAGTAGGCGGTACTTTATTTTTTACGGGTTGTGCAACAACATCAATGCAAGTTTCTCCCGAAGTTTTGCAGCAAAGAGAAATATTAAAAACCGAACTAAAAACAAAATCAGTTGCTCTTCTTTCGGATAGTTGCCTGTTACGCAGTGAATTGGGAACAAGTCATGTTGCTGCACAACAATCCAGACAAACAGCAGAAAAATTGAGTGCTGAAGTAAAAGATCAATTTAATCAATATGGTGTGGATGTCATTGTAAATGCTCATCCATTTTTATGTGGTTATATGCCTGAGCAGCAGTTAAAAAAATATGACATCAAATATGATGTGGATGGAAAACGTCAAGAAATTAAATATCCTGTTTTAAATGACAGTGAGCTTGCTAATAATCAACAGCAAAATCTTGCTATTCTCCATCTTTATCAAGCAGTTAATCTTCAAAATGCCCAACAGTTGGAAAATGCACGTTACCCTAAAAAAGCAAAACCAATTGGCGAACTTAATTTGACCGATGATGAGCAGAATACTTTAAAAACTTTTGCCCAATCACCATATCTGGTTTTAGTGTCATCGGCAGGTGTTGATGTGTCTTTTGGTAAGAATTTTTTGATTACGGGGCTAAGTGCAGGTATTGCTGTTGCAACTTTAGGTGCGGGTTCACCTATGGCGGTTTTTTATATGCCAGCAGAAGGTCAAACTTATACTCTGAACATTGTAGATTTGGACAAAAAGAAAATTGTACATGGATGGTCGGAACATTTACCAAATAAAGTCTTTGCCAAAAACAACCATGATATTGGTGTGATTCATCCACTTTGGGGACTATTTGAAACTGCACCTATTAAAAAATAAAATTCAATGGCATGAATAAGGATGACTATCATTGTTCCATCCTTTTTCCTGAAATGTTTTGAAATGATTATGCGTGTAGATATCCGGTCATCGAATGCGTACCATCATATCAATGACATTAAGAAGTTTTGGAATCGGACGAAAAGAACATTATGCAAATGTAATGGAATTCTAAAGAATTCTTTCCACTTGTTTATTAAAGATGAGAAGTACTGCTTGGCAAGGTTTAGATTTAGCTATGGTCGTTCAAAACAACAGCTAAAACTTTGCAGTTTTGGATTGAAATTTAAACCTTATCTAGTACAGCGCCTAAAATTAACTTAATCTTCGAATTGATTTATGAATTAACTATATTCAGGATTTTTTGTGTAGTAAAAATGAGGATAAACAACATTGCCATGCTAAGCACAATGGTTAGTCCTGTAGATAAATCTAACCAGGCACTGCCCCACAAACCTACAGTGATACAAATTTCTGTACTAATAAAAGCCCATAACACCATTTGTTTTGGAGAGTGTGCCAATAATCGTGCAGTTAGTGCCGGAATCACCAATAATGCACCCATTAATAATGAACCGACCACTTTTAATGCCAATATTGTAAATAATGCCAATACACTCATAAAAATTAAACGTTGTATACCAGCATGAATACCTTCACTTTGTGCAATATCTTCTGCAATGGCAACTCGTAATTGTTTTGACCATGTTAATGCCAAAATTGTAGCGCCAAAGATTACAGTACATGCCAGCACGGGTAAACTTTGCCAGCTTACAGTAAGTAGATCGCCAAATAGATAGCTCAGTAATTCCGGGCGTAGTGCGGGTAAATTTTGAATAAGCAATAAACCGCTACATAATAATGTGGCTGAACATAGCGCCAGTAATGCATCACTGGGTAAGCGCTGATCATGTAAAAACCATAACAGCAGCACCAATAAAAATGCTAAAGCTGTTACACCTAACCATAGTGGTAAAGCCAGTAAACCCGCTACAGCTACGCCAAGTAATGTTCCATGTGCCATGGTGTCGGCAAAAAATGACATACGGCGCCATAACATCAGACAGCCTAATGGTGCCGTCAGAAAAGGTAAAATGCAGCCCATCACCCAAGCTGGACCCAATAGACTCAACCATTCAGACATTATTTTGGCTCCACTTCTGGGTGAATATGCGGGTGTGGCAGATGATCACAGGGTTCAGCATGATCACCATGAATGCAATGATCATGATGATGCTGATAGGGTACACGTTGTCCAAAAATAGCAACATATTCGGGATGTTGTTGAATATTTTCCGGTGTACCAGTACAACAAATATGATGGTTTAAACAAATTACCCGCTTTGTTCCCTGCATAACCCATTGCAAATCATGGGATACCATTAATACTGAGCAGCCCAGACGTTCGGGTAGAGTCCGTACATAAGTATAAAGCTCTTCTTCAGACTGAATATCTAGACCTTGCATAGGTTCATCCAGTACTAAAAGTTGCGGTTGACGTAATAACGCACGAGCCAGTAATACCCGCTGGCGTTCACCACCAGATAAGCGATGTAAATTATAATCTTGTAAACCTTCAATACCGGTATCCCGAATAATATTTTTCTTATAGGCGGGGTCACAGAACTCCAGTGACAAAAGATCTTTAACTCTTAATGGTAAACTGGTTGATGGATGAAATTTTTGCGGCACATACGCCAGTTTTAATCGTGGTTGATAAATGACTTTACCGGAAGGGGCTTTTTCAATGCCCAATAAGATTTTGATCAGGGTTGATTTTCCCGCACCATTAGGACCAATCAACGCGACAATTTCATTGGGCATAATACTTAGATCAATATTCTTTAAAACCTGCCGTTGGTCAAAGGTTATATTAACTTGTTGTAGTTGAACCAAAGGCGATGCAGCGTTTATTGACATTGCTGACAGGTTCCAGAGATTTCGATAATGCTATGCTTCGCTTTGAATTTGCCTTGTGCAGCAATTTGTTCTAATTCATGAAATAAATTATTGGCAGAGGTTTCTTTCACGGTATGGCATTTCTGGCAAATTAAGAATGCGGCTTGATGTCCTTCACGTGGATGGCAACAGGGAATAAATGCATTAATAGAAGTCAGTCGATGTACAAAACCATATTCCAGTAAAAAATCCAGTGTACGATATACTGTTGGTGGTGCTGCTGGACGTTCACTTTTACTTTTTAATTTTGCCAATAAGTCGTAGGCACCGATGGGTGCATTAGCAGCAAGAATTAAACTCAGGACTTCCTTACGTAAAGGTGTTAACCGCGCACCTTCCTGTGAACAAATTTGTTCAGCTTCCTGAATGCGATCATGAATACTATCATGATCATGCACACCATGTAGATGATCATCATGTGATGTATGTGAACATAGAGTCATGATCATTTATCCTTAGATTAAATCAAACGTAATTTTAGCATGTCAGTGGTTAAAAGACTGCACCAAAACAGATTTTCTTGATATAGTGTTACATTATAACATTGAAATTCTGGTGGGAATATATGCGTTTCTTGGTTGTGATGGTAATAATCGCAAGCTTTTCTCAGTTTGCACTGGCTAAAGGATTAGTAGTTTCCACACATCCTTTATATTTAATTGCTCAGGAAGTCACAAAAGGAGTAGAACAACCAGCTTTATTATTGACTCCTCAACAGTCTGGGCATGATATTCAGTTGACACCTAAAGGCAGACAAATGGTTCAGGATGCCGATCTGGTGATTTGGCTGGGAAAACAGCATGAAGCGCCCCTACAAAGTTTATTATCTCAAAAAAGCAATGCAATTGCTTTGTTAAATAGTTCAATTCTAAAAACCTTGCCACAACGGGATGTGAAAGGTCGTGCAATTGCCAATAGCATTGATACACATGTTTGGTTAGAACCCAACAATGCCATTCGTATTGGATTTTTTATTGCCGCATTAAGATCACAACAACAGCCACAATATAAGGCACAATATTGGCAGAATGCTCAAAACTTTGCAAAAGAAATGCTGGCAGTCAGCCGTGTGGTTAATAAAAATAGCCGACCAAAAAATTACTGGGCTTATCATGATGCCTATCAATATGTTGAACGTGCATTAAATTTACAATTCGCTGGTGCTTTAACAACAGACCCAGAAATTCCACCAACAATTGCGCAAATCCAGTATTTAATGGTGAATAAGCCTCAAAAAAATATGTGTATACTGGCAGAATATCATGCAGATGGTCATTTAATACAGCGTTTGGCACCTGTAACAACTGTTACAGTTGATGAGGCCATGGCCAATGAAAATAATTTTGTGATTGGTTGGAAAAAATTAATCAAAAGTATTCAGCAATGCCTACATTAATCAAAACGACACATTGTTCATTTATGTTTTACAACTGTAACCTAGTAAATTAGTCGAAAACGGCACAAATTAGGGAAAAAACACAACTTCAACTTCGGATAAAGATTGCATGTTGAGGGGTGTAACTCTATAATGCCTGCGATTAAAAACAATCCTTTCACAGTATATCTTTAAGTCAAGATTGGAAAAGATGGGACCTGAATGAGTAGACCTCATCGCTTAGTTGATCGCCGATTAGCAAAAGCTTTATTGATTTTACAGTCCATCATGATTCCAGTCGCAGCAGTATTGGCTTGGCTAATACATGATGCTGTTGCTGCAAAAAGTGCAGCTTTGGGGGCTTTGGTATATTTTTTGGCGAGCGCATATTTTGCTTGGCAGGCATTTAAATCTTCTGGGGCTCGAGCTTCCAGACAGATTTTAAGCAATATGTACCTTGGTCTGATCGGTAAGTTTGTGATCGTGGTTGTTGGTTTGATTTTGATTTTAAGCAGTGTTTCACCAGTTTCTATGGTGGCGGTGTTGGGCGGATTTATACTCGTTCAGGCCATGTCTTGGATTGCACCTTTTTGGTTGGCAAGACGTTAAGTCTGTATGTGTAATGTAATACCGTCAGGATTGAAAGATTTTCACAAAGAGCTGATGTCGTGCAGCACGAACATCAAATTTCTCTTTAATTAGTAATTTACATTGACCAGGTGTGATTTATGGCTGCTGAAGAACATGCCCTTACTTCGACAGAGTATATCAAGCATCACTTGACTAACTTGACCTATGGCAAAATGCCAGATGGTACATGGAAGTTGGCTGAGAATGCGACAGAAGCTCAACAGATGGGGTTCAACGCAATTCACTTGGATTCAATGGGTTGGTCAATTGGTCTTGGAATTATTTTCTGTTTGTTATTTTGGATAGTTGCTCGTGCTGCCAACTCTGGCGTACCAACAAAATTCCAATCAGCAATCGAAATGATTATCGAGTTTGTTGACTCTAGCGTACGCGATACATTCCATGGTAAATCACGTTTAATTGCACCACTTTCGTTAACCATCTTTGTATGGATTTTCTTGATGAACTTAATGGATCTAATCCCTGTGGACTGGATTCCTTATGTTGCTCAACAAGTGGGCGCAAGTGTATTTGGTATGGACCCTCATCACATCTACTTCAAGATCGTGCCATCTACAGATCCTAACATTACTTTGGGAATGTCATTGTCTGTATTTGTCCTAATCTTGTTTTACAGTTTTCGTGAGAAAGGCGTGGCTGGTTTTGTTGGCGAATTGGCGCTTAACCCATTTAACCCAAGTAACCCGGTTGCTAAGGCTTTATTGATTCCAGTGAATTTGATACTGGAATTGGTGACATTCCTTGCACGTCCAGTTTCACTGGCACTTCGACTATTTGGTAACATGTATGCAGGTGAGTTGATCTTTATTTTGATCGCTTTACTTCCATTCTGGATCCAATGGGCGTTGTCTGTGCCTTGGGCGATTTTCCATATTCTTGTAATTACATTGCAGGCCTTCATTTTCATGATGTTAACCATCGTGTATCTGAGCATGGCAAGCGAAAAACATTAATGGTAATGCCTGACTACGTGATGTAGTTGGGCACAAGTTTTAATTTAAAATGGTATAACCTAACCTTTGAGGAATTTTTCATGGAACTCACTTTAGGTCTAGTTGCAATTGCATCTGCTATCTTGATCGCTTTCGGTGCTTTAGGTACTGCGATTGGTTTTGGTCTATTGGGCGGTCGTTTCTTAGAAGCTGTTGCTCGTCAACCAGAATTGGCGCCACAACTTCAAACTCGTATGTTCTTGATTGCGGGTCTTCTTGATGCTGTACCTATGATCGGTGTTGGTATTGGCTTGTTCTTCATCTTCGCTAATCCATTTGTAGGTTAATCAGCTTAATTCCGAAATCCACCTTTTGAGGAATAGCTAATGAATATCAACCTCACATTGATTGGCCAAGCAATTGCATTTGCGATTTTTGTCGCATTTTGCATGAAGTTTGTCTGGCCACCACTAATCAATGCGATTAGTGAGCGTCAGCGTAAAATCGCTGATGGCTTAAATGCTGCTGAAAAAGCAAAAGCTGATCTTGCTGATGCACAATCACAAGTAAAGCAGGAAATTGATGCAGCAAAAGCACAAGCGGCACAATTGATCGAACAGGCAAACCGCCGTGCAGCTCAACTCGTGGAAGAAGCACGTGTTCAAGCGGCATCTGAAGGTGAGCGTATTCGTCAACAAGCTCAAGAAGCTGTTGATAATGAGATCAATCAAGCTCGCGAAGCCCTACGTCAACAAGTTGCTGCCTTGGCAGTGGAAGGTGCTGAAAAAATCCTTACTCAACAAGTTGATCAACAAGCTCATGCTGCCATGCTTGAACAGCTGGCTGCGAAACTTTAAGCGAGGCGAAATATGGCTGAACTCTTGACGTTGGCACGCCCTTACGCCAAAGCAGCATTTGCTTATGCTTCTGAGCAAGGTGCTATTGACACATGGTCAAAAGTGCTCGAATTGCTCAGTGCAACGGTGCAAGATGAAGCATTTTCCGCTTACATTCATCGCCCTGAGTTAACACCTAACGAAAAAGTAAAAGCTTTTGTTCAGGTGCTTGGTGCAGATCAAGCGACTGTCGCAACGTCAAACTTTTTGACTTTGCTTGCAGATAATGATCGCTTGGCTTTGTTACCAGAAATCTCAGCAGAGTATGAACTACTTAAAGCACAAAGTAACCAGACAGTTGACGTTGTGATTGAATCAGCATTTCCATTAACTGCTGATCAGGAACAAACATTGGCTAATCGTTTGAAACAACGTTTTGGCAGTGAGCAAGTCAATGTCACTGTTGAAGTTAAACCAGAGTTAATTGCTGGTGTGGTTATTCGTGCAGGCGATCAAGTGATAGATGATTCTGCGCTGAACAAGCTTGAAAAAATGCGGACTCGTCTTCTTGCGCAATAAAAGAAGACTGAACATATAAAGAATTGAGGTAATAGCGCAATGCAACAACTGAATCCAGCCGAGATCAGTGCGCTCATTAAACAGCGTATCAGCGATCTGGACACCAGCGCGACCGCAAAAAACGAAGGTACCATTGTTATGGTATCTGACGGTATCGTGCGTATTCACGGTCTTGCGGATGCAATGTACGGTGAAATGATCGAATTTGAAGGCGGCTTATACGGTATGGCACTGAACCTTGAACAGGATTCAGTAGGTGCCGTAGTGTTAGGTAACTACCTAGGTCTTCAAGAAGGTCAAAAAGCACACTGCACTGGTCGTGTATTAGAAGTACCCGTGGGCCCTGAATTGCTTGGTCGTGTCGTAGACGCACTAGGTAATCCTATTGATGGGAAAGGTCCTCTAAATGCAAAATTAACTGACAAGGTTGAGAAAGTTGCTCCTGGCGTAATTTGGCGTCAAGGTGTAGATCAACCAGTTCAGACTGGTTATAAATCAGTAGATACCATGATCCCTGTTGGTCGTGGTCAGCGTGAATTGATCATCGGTGACCGTCAGACTGGTAAAACAGCAATGGCAATCGATGCAATCATTGCACAAAAAAATTCTGGCATTAAATGTGTATACGTAGCGATTGGTCAAAAACAATCTACAATTGCTAACGTTGTACGCAAGCTGGAAGAAACTGGTGCAATGGCATACACTACAGTTGTCGCTGCTGCTGCTGCTGATCCTGCTGCAATGCAGTATCTAGCACCATACTCAGGTTGTACAATGGGTGAATACTTCCGTGATCGTGGTGAAGATGCGTTAATCATTTATGATGACTTGTCTAAACAAGCAGTTGCATATCGCCAGATTTCATTGCTTCTTCGTCGTCCACCAGGTCGTGAAGCATATCCGGGTGATGTATTCTATCTTCATTCCCGTTTACTTGAGCGTGCTTCTCGTGTATCTGCTGAATATGTTGAGAATTTCACAAATGGTGAAGTTAAAGGCCAGACAGGCTCTTTAACAGCATTACCAATTATTGAAACTCAAGCAGGTGACGTTTCTGCATTCGTACCAACCAACGTAATTTCGATTACTGATGGTCAGATCTTCCTTGAAACTTCACTATTCAATGCGGGTATCCGTCCTGCGGTTAACGCAGGTATTTCGGTATCACGTGTTGGTGGTGCAGCGCAAACTAAGATCATCAAAAAACTATCAGGTGGTATCCGTACTGCATTGGCGCAATATCGTGAATTGGCTGCGTTTGCCCAGTTTGCTTCTGATCTTGATGAAGCAACACGTAAACAACTTGAGCACGGTCAACGTGTGACTGAGTTGATGAAGCAAAAACAATATGCACCTTATTCTATTGCTGATCAGGCAGTATCAGTTTATGCATCTAACGAAGGCTACATGGCTGATGTTCCTGTGAACAAAATTGTAGACTTTGATGCGGCATTAATTGCTTACTTCCGCTCTGAAAAAGCTGCATTCATGCAAAAAATCGATGAAACTGGTGATTTCAACAAAGACATCGAAGCTGAAATTAAAGCAGGTATTGAGAGCTTCAAAGCGACTCAAGCTTACTAATCTTTTTATGAAAGACTGAGTTAAGTTTGAATCACGGATCAACCATCGAAAACCTGAGTGTTTATCAGGTTTTCGAGAATTAGGTTAAGCGTATGGCAAATTTAAAAGAAATTCGCGCCAAAGTAGCAAGTATCAAGTCCACGCAAAAAATTACGCGTGCGATGCAGATGGTTGCTGCTTCTAAAATGCGTCGTGCGCAAGAGCGCATGGCTCAAGGCCGTCCGTATGCCGAAAATATGCACCGTGTAATTGCTCATTTGGTACAAGCAAATCCTGAATATAAACACCGCTATATGGTCGAACGTCCTGTAAAACGTGTCGGCTATATTATTGTGTCATCCGATCGTGGATTGGCCGGTGGTTTGAATATTAACTTGTTCAAAAAAGTAGTTCAGCATGTACAACAACAAACTGAGCAGTCAATTGAAGTTCAATTTGCTTTAATTGGTCAAAAAGCGGTTTCGTTTTTTAAAAATTACGGCGGTAAAGTGCTGGGTGCAACCACACAATTGGGTGATGCACCAAATCTGGAACAACTTACAGGTTCTGTGCAGGTGATGTTGGACGCATTTGATAAAGGCGAAATTGATCGTGTTTATTTAGTGTCAAACAACTTTATTAATGCAATGACACAGAAACCAACTGTGCAACAACTTGTTCCATTGGCACAAGCTGATGAAAGCGAAAATCTACACCGTCAATACGGTTGGGATTATTTATATGAACCTGAAGCAGAAGATTTGCTAAACGGTTTATTGGTTCGCTATATCGAGTCTATGGTCTATCAGGGTGTAATTGAAAATATCGCCTGTGAACAGTCTGCCCGTATGGTTGCAATGAAAGCTGCAACAGATAACGCAGGTCAGCTGATTAAAGATCTACAACTCATCTATAACAAGCTGCGTCAAGCCGCGATTACTCAGGAAATTTCCGAGATCGTTGGCGGTGCCGCTGCCGTTTAACAGTATTTATTTGAATTGAGGAGACAGCAATATGAGTAGCGGTCGTATCATTCAGATCATCGGCGCGGTTATCGACGTCGAGTTTGAACGTAATAGCGTTCCAAAGATCTATGACGCACTTAATGTTGATGGCACTGAAACAACTTTAGAAGTTCAGCAACAACTTGGTGATGGTGTTGTCCGTACGATTGCCATGGGTTCTACAGAAGGTCTTAAACGTGGCCTTCAAGTAACCAATACAGGTGAGCCAATTTCTGTTCCTGTTGGTACAGCAACACTTGGTCGTATCATGGACGTTTTAGGTCGTCCACAAGATGAAGCTGGTCCAGTTGAAACTGCTGAACGCTGGGCGATTCACCGCCAAGCCCCTTCTTATGCAGAACAAGCGGGTTCTACTGATCTTTTGGAAACAGGGATTAAAGTTATTGACTTGCTTTGCCCATTTGCGAAAGGTGGTAAAGTGGGTCTGTTCGGTGGTGCCGGTGTTGGTAAAACCGTAAACATGATGGAATTGATTAACAACATCGCAAAAGCGCATTCAGGTTTATCTGTATTCGCTGGTGTTGGTGAGCGTACTCGTGAAGGGAACGACTTTTATCATGAAATGAAAGATTCCAACGTACTTGATAAAGTTGCGATGGTTTACGGTCAGATGAATGAGCCACCAGGTAACCGTTTACGTGTAGCGTTGACTGGTTTGACCATGGCAGAATATTTCCGTGATGAAAAAGACGAAAATGGTAAAGGCCGTGACGTACTTTTATTTGTGGATAACATCTATCGTTATACATTGGCAGGTACGGAAGTATCAGCATTATTGGGTCGTATGCCATCTGCAGTAGGTTACCAACCGACACTTGCAGAAGAAATGGGTGTTCTTCAGGAACGTATTACGTCAACTAAATCTGGTTCGATTACTTCTATTCAAGCGGTATATGTACCAGCCGATGACTTGACGGATCCATCTCCGGCAACAACATTTGCGCACTTAGATGCAACAGTTGTATTGAGCCGTGATATTGCATCTTCTGGTATTTACCCAGCGATTGACCCACTGGATTCTACTTCTCGTCAATTAGATCCTTTGGTTGTTGGTACTGAGCATTATGAAGTTGCTCGTTCTGTACAGAACGTATTACAACGTTATAAAGAGCTAAAAGACATTATCGCAATTTTGGGTATGGA
Source organism: Acinetobacter qingfengensis (assembly GCF_008693185.1). Lineage (GTDB taxonomy): Bacteria > Pseudomonadota > Gammaproteobacteria > Pseudomonadales > Moraxellaceae > Acinetobacter > Acinetobacter qingfengensis. Next base: position 97,466 of record NZ_VXKN01000008.1, on the reverse strand, counting down.
TGAATTAGCAGAAGAAGATAAACTGGTTGTTTACCGTGCACGTAAAATCCAGCGTTTCTTCTCTCAACCATTCCATGTAGCTGAAGTATTTACTGGTGCGCCTGGTAAATATGTACCACTTAAAGAAACAATTCGTGGCTTTAAAGGTATCTTGGCTGGTGAATACGATCACCTTCCTGAACAAGCGTTCTATATGGTGGGTAGTATCGACGAAGCAATTGCTAAGGCTGAGAAACTTTAATCTAACGAGGAACATTCCATGGCTTTGATGCAATGTACAATTGTTTGTAAAGATCGAATGATTTATACAGGAAAAGTACGTGTCATCATTGCCAGAGGCATAGAAGGTGAGGTGGGAATATACCCTAATCATATCCCTTTTATGACAATGCTTAAGGCTGGACCATTACGGTTTGTACTCGAAGATGGTCATGAAAAGATTGGTTTTATTTCAGGTGGATTTTTAGAAGTTCAACCTCAAATGGTCACAGTATTAGCAGATTCTTTTATGCATGTGAATAGTGTGCAAGAAGCGCTTAATCTTGCCAAAAATCAATCTGCCTAGCAGGGATGATCTAATTATTCAGGAGAGTTTTCTCATGTCATTAATGCAATGTGATGTCGTCAGTGTCAAAGAGTCTATTTACTCTGGGCAAATCAAGATGCTAATTGCAAAAGGCGCTGGTGGTGAATTAGGTATTATGCCTGGTCATGCGCCATTAGTGACTTTGTTGCAACCTGGACCGATTCGTGTTCAGCTTGAAAATGGCACAGAAGAAATTGTTTATATATCAGGTGGTGTGCTGGAAGTTCAGCCTCACGTGGTAACAGTTCTTGCAGATACAGCAATTCGTGCTGATAATCTGGATGAGGCTGCTATTCTTGAAGCACGTAAAAATGCTGAACAATTATTAGCTAATCAGAAAAATGAACTGGACTCTGCGGCTGCTTTAGCTGCTTTGGCAGAAACAGCAGCTCAGCTTGAAACCATCCGTAAAATTAAAAATCGTGCGTTATAAATTGACGTATGTAATCAAGCCACCATTATGAACTGCACCCCAAAAGTTGGACACCTAGTCTAATTTGAAGGGTGCTTTTCTATGGCTAAATATTCTCAAGAATTCAAACTTGAGGTTGTTCATCACTATCTATCCAGTAATGATGGATTAAAAAGAACAGCTAAACGCTATGGTGTTGACCATAATAATGTTAAAAAATGGCTATTTTTATATAATGAAATTGGCGAAGCTGGACTCAACTCTTCATCACGCTATAAAAGACATAGTCTTGATTTTAAATTCAAAGTGATTCAGTCTATTTTGAATGATGGTATGAGCTATTCCGAAGCCCTTGTTAAGTTTAAGCTTAATGGAACAGGAATGATTTCACACTGGTTAAAACAATATAAAGAACATGGTATAGATGGCTTAAAACCCAAGCCGAGGGGGCGACCTAATCCCATGCCAAAATCACAGTTTTCAAGAATCAAAGTGTCTCAAGAAGATCGTAATAAAACGCAGGAACAACTACTTGAAGAACTGGCGTATCTACGTGCTGAGAACGCTTATCTAAAAAAGCGGAGAGCCTTGATTCAGAAGCAGAAAGAACAGGAAAAAGTAGAACTGCAACGACTGCAAGATTCATATCTGAATTAAGGCAAACCTATTATTCATTCAGATCAGGGCTGGCAATATCAAATGCGATTTTATCAGCAACAGCTTCAACAACATGGGCTTACCCAAAGCATGTCACGTAAAGGTAATTGTTTGGATAATGCTTCAATGGAAAGCTTCTTTAGTATATTAAAATCTGAGTGTTTCTATGGTGAAGAATTTAAATCAATTGATGAACTGGAGCAAACTGTGAAAGAATATATTCACTATTACAACCATGAAAGAATCAAGGTTAAATTAAAAGGACTGAGTCCTGTACACTACAGAACTCAGTCCCTTAAAACCGCTTAATCAACTGTCCAACTTATTGGGGTCAGATCATCATGGTGGCTTTTTTATTGACTTTGAACTAAAAACTTATACGATTTCTTAAAAAGACAATAAACAAGTTATCTTATCGCGAGATCTAAGCATGAAAACCTTAAAGAAAGATGAAGATACCGCAGATTTATTCATGATGAATAGATTATAGTATTATTTACTCGAATAGAGCTGGTACTGATGTAATCAGGATTGTATGACATGGATCAAGATATGGATAATCGTGTGAATAAGGAGATAAAAATGAAAAGTATTGCACAGACAGTCATTAATAATTTGCAACAACCATGGGCTGGGCAGCTTCAAAGTGGAAAGCATCAATATTTTACTGATGAGCCAGAAGAGTTTGGCGGATGTGATACAGCACCAGCGCCTTATGATTATTTATTGGCCTCACTTGCAGCATGTACGATGATTACTTTAAGAATGTATGCTAAACATAAAAGTACAGATTATGGTAACTTTCAGATTGTACTTAATTTTTATAAAAATAATGATGGCAAGGAATGGATTTCTCGGGAGTTGCATTTTAAACAGGATTTGGATCAGTTAAATCAGAGTAAGATTCTGAATATTTGCCAAAAAACACCTGTGACTAAAACATTATTACGCGGAATAAAAATAGACACTCGTATTTTTATTGATCAATAGTCTTATTTAATCGATTATTTCTTTAATATAAATCTATAAAGATTTCCATAAAATTTGGGATGTTTATTTTTACAAATAAAAGATGATTTATATTTTTAAACTAGATTTTTAGATAAAAAGATAATAATGAATAACATATCTAATAAACGATAATTATTTATCAAAATAATTATAAATATGTATTTAAATGGTTATTAAATCGTAAAAATAACTTAACAAGGTTGTAACAAAAGCTCCTTATTATTTTTTGAGTTCAAACAACTTGGAAAAAGAGATGCGGTCCTGGGGTAATGAAAAGCGAAACAAGCCACACATTGAATTGATACCAATGATCGATGTCATGATGTTCTTATTGGTATTTTTTGTGTTGATCAGTCTGAATGTTATTCCATCACAAGGTTTGAAAACACAATTACCTTCAGCTACGACAGCACAGTTATTGAAGCCACAAAATAAGGCAATCATTACCATTAGTACTGATCAAATGCAATTAGATGGTCAGAATGTTAATTTTGACCAATTAATTTCTCAACTCAATGCACAGAAAAAAGATGGTGTACAAACATCAGTCATTATTAATAGTGACAAAGACGTTTCTGTTGAAAAATTGGTATCTGTAATGGATCAGTTGCGTTCTCATGGTTTCAATTCCATTTCACTTGCTGCACGGAAACTTTGATATGGATCTGGTCTATCGCAATAGGCATGTAATTAGTTATCTTCCTGCGATATTGATAGGTGCTTACTTATTAGTGCTTAGCCAAACAGAAATATTGCATGTTGATTCTAAATATGAAGATAAAGCTATAGAGATTAGTTTGGCTGAACCTATTCCAGAACCAACCCCACCTGAACCTCAGCCACAACCTGAACCACAACCCGTTGCAACTCCGGAACCTCCACCAGTTGAACCGGAAAATGCCATCGAGCAGGTTGATAAGCCTAGAGTGGAAAAGAAAGTTGAAGCCAAAAAGCTTGAACCTAAGAAAGTTGAAGCACAAAAAACTACATCAGTCAAAGAGCAAATCAAAACAGAAACTAAACAGGAACCGCAGCCACAGGCAAAAACTGAAGTAAAAGCAGAGCAAAAACCTGCACCTGAAGTCAAAAAACCTGAGCCTGCTAAACCTGCTGCTTCAGCAAATTCTGCTTCTGTAGAAGCTGCTTATTCAGCAAAAGTTCGTTCAACTGTTGAAGCACAAAAACGCTATCCAACAGGACGAGAAGCCTCACTTGAACGACCTGAAGGCAATGTGGAAGTCTGGCTCGAAATTGACCGTTCAGGTCGGGTATTAAACTCAGGGATCGCTAGCAAAGCTAAAAGTATGTTGTTGAACCGTGCAGCAACTAATAGCTTAAAAAGCATTAAACAGGTTGCACCATTCCCAGCAGATGCTTTTTCTGGTGCAAATAGCAAAAGATTTACAGCCACTTTAGTTTATCAAGCTCCTTAAAATTGGAAATATGAAATGAAATTTTTTGAAAAGAAACACTTATGTATATCTATTTTGTCCTTGATGTCAGCCATGACGGTCTATGCGGCAGATGATGACAGCATAGACGTTGGTACAATCAACGTAAAAGGACAATCTTTGGGCGGTGGTAAAATGGTGGTTGAAGATACACCAAAAGGTCGTTCAACTGTCACACAAGAAGCGCTTGAAAAACAACCAGGAATTGGTAACGCCCTAGACAAAATTAAAAATGTTCCAGGCTTACAAATGACCAGTACCGATTCGACAGGTATTTCTGGATTGAGTTACACCATGCGCGGTATGGATCCTAGTCAGATTGGCTTATCTGCCGATGGTATCCCAGTAAATGATTCGGGTAACTATGCTGTTTATCCAAACTTATTGGGCGACTCTGAAAACCTCGATTCGGTATTTGTAACTCAGGGTTCATCAGAAGCAGATGGTCCTCATATTGGTTCGAGTGGTGGTAATATCGGTTTGACCACTAAACGTCCAAATAAAAAAGCGGGCGGTATGGTGGAGCAAACCTTTGGCTCTAATGGTTTATCAAAATCATTTGTACGTTTGGAAACAGGTAAAATTGGTAATTTCAGTGCTTGGGTTTCTGCATCAAATACTGAAGCCGATAAGTGGAAAGGCGAAGGCGATCTAAAAAATAGAAAGTTTGAAATGGGTGCTTTATATGAAGCAGACAATGGAAATACCAGTAACCTGATTGTTAAGTATAATAAACAGGATAACTATAACTATAATACTATTTCTAAAGCAGATTATGATGCTGATCCAAATGCTTATGGTACAACAGGGCATAAAGCTGATTTTTCTACTGATCCATCCGCGAGCCGCTATTATAAGTTGGCGCGTAACCCCTTTGAAAACTTCACTGTAAGTTTCACCCAGAAATTTATTCTGGCAGATAATCTGAATTTAAGTTTCCAGCCTTACTATTACTGGGGTAATGGTGGTTCAGGTACAGGTCAATCTTATGTGCTTGCAAGTAATGATAAGTCTCTAGGAAATTATGATTTAACGGGTTTCCCAACATCATCATCAGCAGCGGTTAAATATTGGCGCCCATCATGGACACAAACATGGCGTCCAGGAATTACGACCAAACTCAACTGGGATATTAATGACCAACATGCAGCAACTTTAGGGTACTGGTATGAGCGGGCACGTCAACGTCAAACTCAGCCATATATTCCGTTAAATTCTGATAATAGTCCATCAACACTTTGGGCTGATGATGCAAGTAATTTATTAACTGATGCCAATGGCAAAGTTATTCAGGGTCGTAATCAATACACTGTTACACCTGCACAAAAAGTTTGGGTACAGGACACTTGGACGGTTAATCCCAATTTAACATTGGTTGGTGGCTTGGCATATCAATATGTAGAGCGTCAAGGTAATAATTTGGGTGCATTAGGTGTTGCAGCAGAAAAACGACAAGCAACTTATAAAGAATGGTTACCAAATTTTAGTGCAAAATATCAACTGAATAATGAAAATCAGTTGTTCTATAACATATCAAAAAATATGCGTACGCCACAGAACTATGTTTTGTATAACTCTGGTGATTCTATTAATTTGAATCCAGAGATTAGCTGGAATAATGAATTAGGCTATCGTTTCCAAACAAAAGATATGTTGTTGAGTGCAACATTGTTTTATTTAACTTATAAGGATCGTCAATTATCCAGTCGTACCATTGATGGTGATTATGAAATGATTAACGTTGGTAGTGTTGAAACCAAAGGGCTTGAATTAGAGTGGAGTGGTAACCTGCCTTATAACTTTAATTATTACTTATCTTATAGTTATACTGATGCAAAACAGAAAGATAATATCAGTGCTTATGGTGTATCACTGCCTACAGAAGGTAAACTGGTTCCGGGTACTTCCAAAAATGCTGTAACAGCAACCCTAGGCTATGACGATGGACGTTTTTATAGCAACTTTACTGGACGTTACCTCAGTTCATTTTATGGCGACATGACAAATAACGAAGAAATTGGTGGCCGTACTGTATTTGATCTTGCCGCAGGGTATCGTTTCCCATTGAATACTAAATCAGTAAGTGATGTGACACTTAAATTCGGTGTCAATAACGTATTTGACAAAGAATATATTGCGGCGATCAGCTCACCAATTACAGCAGGTAAGATTAATTATACCAATGCAAGTGGTGCATCAAGAACTCAAACCAATACAGCTTATTACACCATTGGTGAAGATCGTACTTACGTTGTTTCACTTTCTGCGAAATTTTGAGGAGAATCAAAATGAATGCTGATTTAGTCCATAATATTATTTTTTACATTATGTATGCTTCCCTGGTTCTGCTTTGCATCATTTTTGTAGAACGTGCGATTTACTTTGCGTATACATTAAAACAAAGCCGTATGATCAATGATGCCGTAGAAAAAAATACGCTAGGCACATTGTCTGAAAATCAGGAAAAAAATCCTGTGTATCAGATGATTGTACCTTTTCTTAAATCTACACCACGCTCTGAAAATGAACGTGCAGATCTTTTGGAAAAACAGTATTTACAAAGCAAAGGCTTGCTAAATCGTGGTATCTGGATTTTGGAAACCATCGTCACTGCTGCACCTTTGCTGGGATTGTTGGGAACAATTTTGGGTATTATTGATACGTTTAGTGCATTGGCTGCATCTGGTGTATCTGATCCAAGTAAAGTTTCCGCAGGAATGGGAACAGCACTTTATGCAACAGGATTAGGTATTGCGATTGCATTGGTTGCGCTGGTTGCAAATAACTTTCTTGGTAGTCGTATGGAAAAAATCACCGAGATGTTTAAAGTCCTACTCATCAATGTTGATAAAGGTCAACAAGCCACTTATAGCAATACTAAAACAAAGATGGCGGATGAAAAGCAATATGCTTAAGTTCTTCACTGTAGGGCGTAATTCATTGCGCCTTACATTATCTTGTTTGTTTGGGTTAAGCATCATTAACCCTGCGTTTGCCAAAGTTGAATCGCAGGGATTTGAGTTGGTTTATAACGCCCCAGTTGAAACCTCATTGCAAAATTCTGATTTGCGTAGTGCTGCACCTGTGTGGCGTGAAATGTTTGATCAGGCAAAATATAAAATCGATATCGCCCAATTTTATGTATATAGTCAGCCAGATTCTAGTCTGGATGATGTGATTGCTGCATTGGAACGGGCAGGACAACGTGGTGTACATATTCGGTTTTTGGTCGATAAAAAGGGCATTGGGATGTCAAATCCTGAAACCCTGAATAGAATCAAATCCATTCCGAATTTACAATTTCGAGTAATGGATTTTTCTAAAATTCAAAATGGCATTATCCATGCCAAATATTTTATTGTGGATGCAAAAGAAGCATTTGTTGGCAGTCAAAACTTTGACTGGCGGGCTTTGACACATATTCAAGAAACCGGATTACGTATTACTGATCTTACTACAGTACAACAGATTCAAAATATCTTTAGTCTGGACTGGAAAAACCAGCAGAAAATTGAACAGCAGCAAGACATTGTCAAAACAACGCAGCATGTACAATTACGGTCGCCACGTACAGGACAATATTTACTAGCAAGTCCATCTATTGTTACACCTGAAAATACCTATGAGACCGAAAAGGTGTTTCCCACATTATTGGCAGAGGCTAAAAGCAGTATAGATATTCAAGTGATGCAATATGCTCCACTACAATACAGTGAAAATGGTGTCAGGGAATTTTATGCTTTGATTGATAACAGTTTACGTGCCGCTGCTGCACGTGGCGTAAAAGTTAAACTCATGGTATCTAACTGGAATCTGAAACAACCGGATTTAGCATGGTTAAAAAGTTTGGCGCTGGTGCCGAATGTGCAAGTAAAGATTGTAACGATTCCGGAAAGTAAGGATGGATTTATTCCATTTGCTCGTGTGGTTCATAGCAAATATATGGTCATTGATCAAAATACTGCATGGGTTGGAACCTCCAATTGGCAAGGCGGATATTTTGATAATTCAAGAAATCTGGAAATTGTTTTGAACAATCCTGTACTTGCCAATCGTCTTCATCAATTGTATCAACAATTATGGCAAAGTACTTATGCTGAAACACTAAAAATTGATCAGCAATATCGTTATGTGAACCCGGGGAAAAAGGAATAAGCGCATGAAATCCGTATTACGCCAGTATCAATTACCAGTATTTACTGGTGTAGTACTGTTGATGACAGGTTGTCAGTCTGTTCATCATCATGAAACTAACAAACGTTATATTCTTTGGGATATTGTAAGTCAGCGTTGTGGTACGGTCCTAGATCGTAAGAAAGATTGTTTGGTTCATCAACCAGATTATGTGGTATTACGTGACATCAATGGTCCTGTGCAAACATTGATTATTCCAACAACAAAGATTACAGGTATTGAAGATCAGCAATTATTGTCTGCTTCAGCTAAAAATTATTTTGCAATTGCATGGCAATATCGACAAATTCTGGATCAGCAAAATCAAATTCCGATATCATCACAGTATTTGTCATTTTCTGTGAACTCTCCTTATGGACGAACACAGGATCAGTTGCATATACACGCTTCCTGTTTAAGACCTGATGTGTATCAAACTATACAAGATCATCGTGAAAGTATAAAAATAGGGCAATGGCAGCAATTGCCAGAAAAAATATTTGGCCATACCTATCTTGCACAAAAAATGCCATTTGAACAGATAATGACAAAAGATCCTTTTAAAGTGTTATCAACTCACGTGATGCAACAAGCCAATGACAGTATGGCACATTATGGAATTGCCATGGTTTCCATAGATCAGAAGAACGTAATTTTACTGGCTACTCGTGAAAACCAGACAGAGAATAATCTCGGATCCATTGAGGAAATTCAGGATACGCATTGTAAAATTACTCGAAAATCATTTTAAAATATTTTTAATGGTCTATTACATCTACAAATTTTGCCTGAAGAACCTGAGCCAGATCCACAGGTTTTAAGCTGATATCCAGTCCACGTTTTCCGCCACTAATATATATTTTCGATAAAGTTTCGGCACTGGCATCAATAATTGTGATTAATCTTTTTTTCTGCCCCAATGGACTGATTCCACCCACTAAATAACCGGTTAAACGTTCAGCATCCTTGATATCTGCCATAGTTATTTTTTTACAATTAAATGCCTGTGCAGCTTTTTTCAGATTAAGCTGATAAGCAACAGGTAATACGGTAACAAAATGTTGTTTACCATCTGTGACCAATAACGTTTTAAACGTTTCTGTGGGTTGTAATCCTAGTTTTTGCACAGCTTCCTGTCCAAAGTTATGATTATCCGGATTATGTTGATATTCGTGGATTGTGTATTCAATTTTTTTTGATTTTAATAATTTACATGCAGGTGTCATGGTCAGAATCCTTGAATATAATCAATCATTTTAACGATTAAATGCCTGAATTGAAAAATAATAAATAAATTTGTTGTTGAGATGATTTTTTATTTGATAAATATTTTCAATTGTGTAACATAAATAGCGATTTTTTAAACAGATAAGTGACATGATGAAACAATTAAAACAATGGATGGCAGTTGCAACCTTAATGACTGGCGCAAGTCTGGCACAGGCACATTCTCCATTTGCTGCACCTCAAACCTATATCGTAGATGGAGACACGGCCGTTGTAATTGCTGGTTTTGCGGAATCACCTTTTGCCTCAGAGTTTGCATTAAGCGGCTTTGATTTTTCGGTTGTACAGCCTACAGGTGAAGTTGTAACACTGGAAGCCAAAGGATCCAAATATTTGACGGCTGCGGATGTTGAAACCAAAGCTGAAGGAACCTACAAGGTGATTGCCAATCGTGAAAATAAACTGGAATATGCTTTGGTGAATAAACAATGGCTGCGTATTATGGACAGTCACGGCCAAGCTTTACCGCCTTTGGCCGAGCGTAGCTTTATTACACCTGAAGAACTTACTGCAAAACATAATAAAATCACCAGTATTCGTCATGAGCAATTGGTGTCTTACTTTAGTAAGGCAAAATTGACAGACCAGGTACTTAAACCGACAGCAAAAGGTTTGGAAGTTAACTTTTCCCAGCATCCAAATCAGTTACAGGCACAGCAGGCTGTAACTTTAACTGTCACGATCGATGGAAAAGTACAGTCAGGGTTTTCAGTTGTTGCATCTCGACAACTGACCAAAGTTGACGAACAGGAAATTGTTATTAAGACAACAACCAATGCACAAGGGCAAATTCAGTTGAACTTCCCTCAGGCAGGACAATATTTTATTGAAGTAAATGCTCCGGAAATTGCAAAAGGTACTAAGCCTGCTGCACAGAATTTCCGTCAGAATATTGCAGTACAAGTAAATTAAACTTACCTGAATCGGGTGGATTAACAATATTATCCACCTTGATCTGGTATCTGATTTTTAATGGTAACTTACTTTGCTGGTTACCATTGCGTGCTGAGAAAAAATATTGCGCTATTAAGTTAGAGTTTTTAGCAATAAATAAAATCTAAATAAAGTTTTTGTATTGATTGATTAACATCAAACCTTAAAAATTTGCTGAGATTGGATGCGTTCTATTCCGGCATCAAGCATATTTTGCCATGCAAGGTTTAAAGAACCATTCAGATCAATTGCACGACAGGCATCTTCAATGACATAGGTTTTAAATCCCAGTTTGATTGCATCCAAAGCAGTCCATGCCACACAAAAATCAGTCGCCAGTCCGGTAATATATACAGTATGAATCTCCCGTTCTTTTAAATAACCAGCTAAACCCGTGGAGGTTTTTTGATCTGCTTCCATGAATGCCGAGTAACTGTCAATATGTTGATGAAATCCTTTACGAATAATTAATTGTGCAGTGGGTAGGCTTAAATCAGGGTGTAATTGTGCATCATAACTATTTTGAATACAGTGAGCAGGCCATAAAATCTGTGTGCCGTAATCTAGTGTAATCTGATCAAAGGGTTGATGATCGGTATGGTTACTGGCAAAGGAAATGTGATTTTCAGGGTGCCAATCCTGTGTAATGATAATATTGTTAAAGTAGAGTGCCAAATGATTGATTACAGGCACAACTTCATCACCATTGGCTACAGCCAAATTGCCATCTGGACAGAATCCATTTTGAACATCGACAACAATTAAAGCACTGTATTGATCTGGTTGCATAGATTTAAGTCTCTTTTTTACTTAAAATTAGCATAAAACATTTGTTGGTCATGCACATTAATTTTTTATAAATGCAAAAATTTATCATTTAGAATAACTTATATTAAAATAGTAATTTTAAATAAAAATTAAGAAACTGCTTGAAATTAATACAAGCTGATTATATTATGTTCTCAGACAGTGAAGTTGTCTGTAATCTCTCTTTATGATTTAAGTTTTCATAGCTTACCCGCCCTCGGGTAAGCTTTTTTTTGTCTATAATTGCATGAAAGTAACTAAAAATAATACGATATAAATCTTTATTGAAATGTCTTATATTGTAGAAAATACCAATTTAAAAGCAAAACCAAAAAACAATGTGCCAACCATTAGAATGCCTGTAACAGAAACTAGCGTATACTGTCGAAAGAAATGAGCCAGATGACTGCCTGCAAAAATCAAACTGCTTAAATAAGTGAAACTACATATTTGTAGAATCAGGCCAAGAATAAAAAAACTTAGCGCAGGATAGGCATAATTTGGATCTACAAATTGAATAAAAAAAGACAAAAAGAATAAAATGGCTTTTGGGTTGAGCAAGCTGATACTTAAAGCTTTTTGAAAAAAATGATCGGTAGGCTGATCGACTGATGTATCTTGTACTTGATGATGATGACGTGTTTTCCAGGTCAACAGCCCAGCCTTGAACAATTGAATACCTAACCAGCCAAGATATAATGCGCCAATGATTTTTAGCATGATAAATAATGCAGGCACAGCTTTTAATAATGATGCTGCGCCAATCACTGTGAGTAGCATTAGAATGGTATCACCCACCAATACTCCTGTGGCGGCTTGATAACCAGATTTTTGTCCATAACGTGATGCTGTTGACATCACATACAGAGAATTGGGACCGGGCAGTAAAATAATTAGAATCGTGCCAATGACATAGGCGCTTAAATGGATAATACCAAACATGGATAAATCTAGACCCGAAAATGAATTCGATACTTTTATAAAATCAATGAAAAAGGAAAGCAGGCTTAGGATTACAGTACGAAATCTTGCCAGCTACTAAGTTGATTATCCCAGTATTGTAATTGAGATTGCTGTAGTAGCGGTAAACTAATCCAGTGATCTTTCCCAGATTTATCATTATAACCGGAACTGATTAATAAAGCTTGTTCATTAATTTCCATGATCCAGCCCTGTATAATTTGTCCATCAGCCAAAATAATTTTTTGTTGATTACCAGATTCGGCAAATTCAATTAGACGTTGTTCCAGACACATGACTGACTCATTATTTTAAATAAGGATAGGGATTAACCGCACCACGTCCCTTACCACTTAGATAAAGCCCATAGTGCAAATGTGGGTGAGTATGTCTGGCATTACCTGTATTGCCAACATACCCAATCAGGTCACCTTTGCGTACAATATTACCTTCTTCCAGACCGCGTTTATGTTTTGAAAGATGAGCATAATAGTGCCATGAGCCTGCCGGACCGATAATCCAGATCACTTTACCACCCAGATTATTGTCTTTTAAGCTAGCGACTACACCATTGGTTGTACTATAAACCTTTGTGCCTTTTTCCGCCATAATATCAATCCCTTCATGACGGCGTCCATGACTGCGTGCAGCTCCCCATGTATCGGTCAATTGGGAACGATTGACGCCTTGTACCGGAACTGGTAGGCGAGAAGCTAAAGTCTGCTGCTGTAAATTTTTTAGCTGTTGTTGCGGCAGAATTGGTTTTTTGACAGTTTTACTGGCGCAACCAGATAAAATCAGAAGTACGGTGATGCATAATAATATTGCAAAATTACGTATGGACAGTGATTGAGTACAGGTATTCAAACTAAAAATATCCTTATTTGTTTTGTAGGGATTGAATGACTTTTTGCATAGCCGTTGGAATACCCAAATGCGCCATCTTTTGTACTGAGAAAAATTCGGCATGGAATAAATCTGCCAAAGCTTGATAATCCTGTGTTTGTAAGGAAAATTTATGACAATTTAATATCCATGTAAAGTGGGTAAATTGATGTTTAATGGTTGTTTGCATATTGGATTCAAGTTGCCATTGTTGTTGCCATTGTACAAATTGCTGTGCATCTTCGATGATAGGTAAACTGTATAAACCACCCCATAACCCTTCATTTTCCCGTTTTTGCCAAAGCCATTGTCCTTCATAATCTAGAATAAGAACATCTGCTGTTTTAATAGGTACGGTCTTTTTGGCTTTTTTTTCAGGATAATCCAGTACATTACCTTGCTGATAGGCCTGACAGTGTTGCTGCATTGGGCAGTACAAACATAATGGTTTTTTAGGTGTGCAAACCGTTGCACCTAAATCCATAATGGCTTGTGTATAATCGGCATGGCGATCTGCTGGAACCAGAGCAGTTGCCAGTTGCCACAGTTGCTTTTCCTGTGCAGGCTTGGCTAAGTCACCAGCAATTGCAAAATAACGTGAAAGCACCCGTTTGACATTGCCATCCAGAATAACACCAAACTTTCCCAGACCCAAAGACATCAATGCCCCAGCTGTAGATGGGCCAATGCCCGAAAGTGCCATCCAACCATCCAGAGTGGATGGAAAATCACCCAGTTGAATCACTTGTTGAGCTGCTTTATGCAGATTTCGAGCGCGAGCATAATAACCTAGTCCTGCCCAATAAGGTGCAACATCTTCCCAGTTTGCATGTGCCAGTGTTTTTACATCAGGAAAACGTTGAATAAAACGGGCGTAGTATTGTAAAACGGTTTTGACTTGAGTTTGCTGGAGCATAATTTCAGAAACCCAGACTTTATAAGGGTCATTCTTGATTTGCCACGGTAAATCATGTCGACCATGAACATCAAACCAATTTAAAAGATTGCTGGCAAAAATTTGGGACGCTGGCATTACTGGCTGTGCAAATATAAAAAGTAAAATTGGGGTAAGCATAGCAGTTTATCTAGGGAAAACCTAACGTTTGAAGCGGATTCAGGTTTCGACGATTCCCGCTAGATCATACATATCTTGATGCTGAAAGTGCTGATGTGCATTATGTGCTGTTTCTTCAATTGTACAATTGGCTGTACTCAGTGGATCTGGATACAACCAGCGAGCGATTTGTTCGGCGACTGCAGAATTACATTGTAACTCCATGTGATTTAAGCCATAAAAAATTGCTTTATTTGCCTCAGGAATATTGAGATTTAATTTGGGATTCGGATGTTCACCTAGTGCGCTAGGTATACTGACCAAATAGTCTCCAATTAGGGACAACGCTTTGGATTGTCCGGGATACATTGCGATACTGCCTGCAATGAGAAAGCAATTGACTTTGGAGGGAATCGGTGCAGGTTTACGGGAATCCTCCTTCCCTCCTGTACGAATACTGGCATACTCCCAGTCATCATCCCGAACACTGCCAAAGCGTAAGTCCAGAATACCATCACTACGGATCGTGGTTAGTTGTCCCAAACGATTAAGCATAGGTAAACGTCCTAAGCGATCTTGCAACATATAACCCAGACGTTCCAGTACAGCACCCTGATGAGGGGAGCCAATACACACAATATTTTTAACCTTATTCATCCATTGCATCAGATCCTGTTTGCCATAAAATAGAGCACTGCGACAAACCAGACCACCCATGGAATGACCAATTAAGTCGATGCTGCTGATACGGGGATGGCGTAAAATCAAATCTTCCAATAATAAAGATAAGGATTTTCCATTAGCAGAAATCCGCCGTCCTGAGTTGTAATTGAGATAGAGCATCAGATTACAATCACGTTGGGCCAGTAGTTTTTCACCGATTCCACCAAAATTTCCTTGTGTCCATGATAAATGGCTCATACATAAGCCATGCACCATAATAATCACTCGTCCTGCAAGTTCTCCATGTTGTGGTTGACCATAATGATCATAAAAAATCATGGGTAGTGCTAAAGGATTTTGTTGTTGAATTAAGAAATTTCCCATCACACCATTTAATGCACCAACCAATGCATGTTGTGTTGGGCTAAGCGGTTTATGTTTCAAATTGGGTAGATGTTGATTGACCAGACGTAATGCTGGTGCAATAAGTTGCTGGCCGGAGGTTTGAATGATGCGATAACCTTGGCGAAAAGTTTTTTGTGCCAATGCATTATTGACCAACCACTGACTTCTTTGCTGATTGAATCCTAAATTCTTCAACAACATTTCACGATGAATCAATTGTACAACATCGTGTATTCCAAGTAAATTCACGGTAACCAGTTGGGCGAGGCCTTCAAATATATCCGCCTGATTAGGTGGTGTTAAATCCCAACGACAATAGGTTTCATGCAATGGTGTCAGAGTTGGCATACGGTTATCCTCACTTTGAAGCGTAGGATCGAGCTGGATAAAAATTGTTATATTGAAGATATTTTATTCAGCCTAAAGATACAAGATGTTAATCGTCCTGTTGACCATAATTCATGATCGATAATAAACGGATAGGAACCTTGACCAACTTTTCAGGACCGTGTGGAATATCTCCTTCAAACGTTAAACTGTCCCCAGGCTGCATGTGAAATAATTCATGGCCATGTCGATAAACAATTTCTCCTTCAAGTAAATGTAGGAATTCAATACCTGAATGTGCAAATGTAGGAAACTCTTCACTGGCATCATCCATAGATACCAAATAGGCTTCAAAAGATTTTTTTGGACCTCTGGAATGGGTAAGTAGGTGGTAGGTATGGCCTTTTTCTGTACCACGGCGAACGACTTCCATACCTTCGCCAGATTTAACCAACATGGCTTCACTTTCTTGCTGATCATATTGGTTAAACAAGGTGGACATTGGAATGCCTAATACTTCACATAAACGACTTAAAGTATCTAAACTGGTGGAAACCTGTGCATTCTCGATTTTACTCAGCATCCCCTGACTAATGCCTGAAATATTTGCAACTTCAGATAATTTTAATCCTTGTTCTTGCCTTTGGCGTTTAATTTGAATGCCAATGTATTGTTCAAGTTTTAAACCTGATTTGGTTTGTTTCATTCTAGGTCGTCCTCCGCACCAAATTGGGTCTGTTATCTTGCTCGTGCGCTACTATAACAGCCTAAAATCAGACATTAGCATATATTCACCATAAGAAAAAAATATATCTAACAGTATTTTAAAGCGAAGTAAGTAAAAACATAAAAATATGCTATTGCGGAAAACAAGTTGGCAAGGGAATTGCATTCTTATTAGTAAATAAAGTTTCTTGTCAGGAAATTAACTCTTCTCCCCGTATAAAGAGTTCGAATCTTGATTAAGTCATCCAAATGACAGCGCAGGAGTACAGCTTTCATGTTGCAAGAAGTCAAGTCATCTATCCTTGAGCTTAATCCATTAGCCTCAGCGACTAGATACCGAAAAGAAGTACAACAGGTGATTGAGCAATATAACCTAAAATATGTACTGGCTCAATTCGTTGATATCCATGGCGCAGCAAAAACCAAATCGGTACCGATCTCTGGTCTGGAGGCGATCGAAAAAGCAGGTGTTGGCTTTGCCGGTTTTGCTATTTCTGGTATGGGCATGCAACCACACGGACCGGATTTTATGGTTAGAGGTGATCTATCTACCCTCATGCCAGTACCATGGCAACCTGGTTATGGTCGAGTGGTTTGTGAGGGCTATGTTAATGGTGAGCCACATCCTTATGACAGCCGTTATGTGCTACGCAAGCAAGTTGAACGACTGGCACAGCGAGGTTGGACATTGAACACTGGACTGGAACCAGAATTTAGCCTGTTTCGCCGTGGAGAAGATGGCAAACTAATTATGGTGGATGATTCTGACACACTGGATAAACCTTGTTATGACTATAAAGGCTTATCCCGTTCACGTAAATTTCTGGAAAATTTAACGGAAGCATTAATTCCGGTAGGTTTTGATATCTATCAGATTGACCATGAAGATGCTAATGGTCAATTCGAAATTAACTATACTTACAGCGATGCGATGAATTCCGCTGATATGTTTACCTTCTTCCGTATGGCGGCCGGGGAAATTGCCAACGATCTGGGCATGATCTGTTCTTTTATGCCGAAACCGGATCCAAAACGTGCTGGTAATGGCATGCATTTTCACCTTTCAATTGCCAGTGAGGAAAACAAAAATCTGTTTCATGATGCAAGTGATTCGAGTGGCATGGGCTTATCACAACTGGCTTATCATTTTATTGCCGGTTTATTGGAACATGGTCCGGCACTGTGTGCTTTCTGCGCACCAACAGTCAATTCCTACAAACGTCTGGTCGTTGGACGCTCATTATCCGGTGCAACGTGGGCGCCGGCATTTATTGCCTATGGTGGTAACAACCGCTCAGCTATGGTTCGAATTCCGTATGGCCGTATCGAATTACGTTTGCCGGATGCTGGCTGTAATCCCTATTTGGTTTCTGCCGCCATCATTGCCGCAGGTCTGGATGGAATCGAACGTCAATTGACACCACCGGCAGCTTGTAATGAAAACCTTTACAGTCTGGGACTGGAAGAAATTGCAGCAAGAGGTATTGCGACTTTACCTCAATCTTTAAAAGAAGCTGTGGATGCATTAAAAGCAGATTTATTGTTTCGTGATCAATTGGGCCATCACATCATTGATGAGTTTATTGAGCAAAAAAGTATGGAATGGGTGGAATACAGCCGACATGTGTCCGACTGGGAAATTCAGCGTTATACCGAATTCTTTTAACAAAGTTTATTTCAAGATCAATAGATCAAAACATAATGACAGGAGCAAAACCATGTGCGGAATTGTTGGCTTATATCTTAAAAACCCTGCACTTGAAAGCAAAATCGGGGAGTTGTTTGAACCGATGTTGGAAGCGATGACCGGTCGTGGTCCGGACAGTGCCGGCTTTGCCATTTATGGTGATGAAGTACAGTCCGGTTGGGTGAAACTGACTTTACAAAGTAGCGATGAGAATTTTAATTGGCAAGGCTTTGCCGAAAAACTTCAGGCACAACTGGATAGTGGCTTTGACTGGTTTCAAAATGCGACAGCAGCCGTTATCAAAGCACAAGCAGATGAAGCAGTCGTTCGCCAGTTAATTAGTGAAATTGCTCCAGAGCTTAAAATTATGAGTGTTGGACAAAGCATCGAAATCCTTAAAGGTATGGGGTTGCCAGCGGAAATTTCTGAACGCTTCGGTCTGGCGAAAATGAAAGGTAGCCATATCATCGGCCATACCCGTATGGCAACAGAAAGTGCAGTGACCATGGAAGGTAGCCATCCATTTTCTACTGGTGCAGATCTATGTCTGGTACACAATGGCTCACTGTCTAACCATGCCCGTTTACGTCAGGAACTTAAACGTGAAGGTATTCAGTTTGAAACCGAAAATGACACCGAAGTTGCAGCAGGTTATCTGACTTGGCGTTTACAGCAAGGCGATACTCTTGCTCAGGCACTGAACCATGCATTAGATGATTTAGATGGCTTTTTTACCTTTGCCATTGGTACTCGCGATGGTTTTGCAGTTATTCGTGATCCAATTGCCTGCAAACCTGCGGTATTGGCTGAAACTGATGACTATGTTGCTATGGCATCGGAATATCAGGCATTGGCTAAACTTCCAAATATTGAAAATGCCAAAGTATGGGAACCGGAACCTGCCACTTTATATGTTTGGGAACGGCCTTCCGCAGCATAAACGCTATTAATTCATTGCATATTAAGGAGTATCACATGACAGGTTTAGCATTGGCAGAACAATTGGAACAACAACACGGTTTAAAACAACATTATGATCTGGCCACAGACAGCATTCGGGAGCTTAATCAGGCATTACATACTCCTGATCTTGCTGCACAACTTCCACATTGCACCATCAGCAACCCTGATGGTCAGCACAATATCGCAGTAGGTTTAAATGCTGCGATCAATATCGACATACAAGGTCATGCTGGTTACTACTGTGCAGGTATGAATCAGCAAGCCGATATCGTGGTGCATGGTAATGTTGGTGTTGGGGTTGCGGAAAACATGATGTCAGGCTCAGTTCGAATCAAAGGGAATGCCTCACAAGCCGCAGGTGCAACAGCACATGGTGGTCTGCTGGTCATCGAAGGTGATGCTGGCGCCCGTTGTGGAATTTCTATGAAAGGCGTAGATATTGTGGTGGGTGGTAGCATTGGTCACATGAGCTGCTTTATGGGACAAGCCGGGCGATTGGTGGTATGTGGTGATGCTGGTGATGCATTGGGCGATTCACTTTATGAAGTTCGTATCTACGTCAAAGGCAATGTGAAATCACTGGGTTCGGATTGTATTGAAAAAGAAATGCGGGAAGAACATATTCAGGAACTTCAGCAACTACTGGACCAGGCAGGTTTTGCCGAAGATGCTGCCAGCTTTAAACGCTATGGCTCGGCTCGCCAGTTGTATAACTTCAAAGTAGATAATGCATCTGCCTACTAAATTGATTACCTGACGAGGGAGCAAACATAATGACACAATCTACAACACATATTGATCCGGTTTTACGTGAGTCAGCAACCTTTGACCGTCTGACCATTCAAGAAATTCAGCGTGCCGCAGCCACAGGGATTTATGACATCCGTGGGGGCGGAACCAAACGCAAATTGCCACACTTTGATGATTTGCTATTATTAGGTGCCAGCATGTCGCGCTACCCACTGGAAGGTTATCGGGAAAAATGTGGAACCGAAGTAGTTTTAGGTACTCGCTTTGCCAAAAAACCGATCCACTTGAAAATTCCTGTCACCATTGCCGGGATGAGTTTCGGTGCATTATCCGCCAATGCCAAGGAAGCACTTGGCCGTGGTGCCAGTGTAGTTGGAACATCTACCACCACAGGTGATGGTGGCATGACTCCGGAAGAACGCGGTCATTCCTCTACATTAGTCTATCAATACCTGCCTTCACGCTATGGCATGAACCCGGATGATTTACGTAAAGCCGATGCCATTGAGGTGGTATTGGGACAAGGTGCCAAACCAGGTGGCGGTGGTATGTTATTGGGTATGAAAGTCACTGAACGTGTTGCTGGCATGCGTACTCTCCCTGTTGGTGTGGATCAGCGCAGTGCTTGTCGGCATCCGGATTGGACGGGTCCTGATGATCTGGCGATTAAAATTGCAGAACTTCGAGAAATTACTGACTGGGAAAAACCAATTTACGTTAAGATCGGTGCTAGCCGCCCATATTATGATGTCAAACTGGCGATCAAAGCCGGGGCAGATGTCATTGTACTGGATGGGATGCAAGGTGGAACAGCTGCAACTCAGGAAGTATTTATTGAGCATGTTGGAATTCCGATTTTATCTGCCATTCCACAGGCGATACAGGCTTTGCAGGAAATGGGAATGCATCGTAAGGTACAACTTATTGTATCCGGTGGGATACGAACCGGTGCTGATGTTGCCAAAGCCATGGCATTAGGTGCTGATGCTGTTGCCATTGGGACTGCTGCACTGATTGCACTGGGAGATAACCATCCTCGTTTAGATGATGAATTGAAAAAAATCGGTTCAGCGGCAGGATACTATGATGACTGGCAAAACGGCCGTGATCCGGCAGGGATTACCACACAGGATCCAGAGTTATCCAGTCATCTGGATCCAATCGAAGGTGGACGACATATTGCCAATTATTTGCGGGTAATGGTTTTGGAGGCACAAACTATGGCACGTGCCTGTGGTAAATCACATTTACACAATCTGGATCCTGAGGATTTGGTGGCATTGACGGTAGAGTCTGCGGCGATGGCCCGGGTTCCTCTTGCTGGAACCAATTGGGTACCGGGACAACTCACTTATTAATTAAAAAAGCGTGTAGGCATAAATCATGTGCTACACGCTTAAAATTTAGATCAGTTATTTTCTTCAAGGATGACTTTATTGCTTGATATGGCATAATATTGCACATCATGTACTGATCAATTTCTGCATCAGTAAATTTTTTGCATGATTTATTGTCTTATTGCAATCAATAAACACAAATTCTTTATTCTCAATGAATTTGTATTGACCGGATCTATCTCATCCTGATCAGTTATGTCTAAACTTTCAACGTATTTTGCCCAACAGCAATTTTGCTTTTCAATTGAATATATTGAAAAACAGAATGCCAAGCCAGAATTGGTTCATCACATTGCCGGTTATCCTGCATGTCTGGCAGTTGCTGATCGTGTACATAGCGATGAAGATCGGGCACCATTGGATATTGCCAAAGATATTGTCCAGTCTGATCTGCTTTTGCATTATTCTGGTAAAGGCCGAGATATAAAAGAGTTAAAAATTTTTTTATTGCAAGCACAACAACGACAACATTTCGATGTCCTGATGCTGACAGGAGATAAATTAAAACAACATCATTTTGGTCTGGATGATCCTACTTTACGCAGTCGCTATCTGGAATCGGTAAATAGTGTGCAGTACGCCAAGAATTATGATCAGCGATTTCATATTGGGGTGGCCTTTAATCCATTTAAATACACCCATAGCGAGCGACAAGCCCAGTATTTAAAATTACATAAAAAAATTCAGGTTGGAGCTGATTTTATCGTTTGTCAGTTAGGATTCGACATTGAGCAATTAAAAAGGCTGATGCAATATCGACAACAGCAAGGTTGGCAAACGCCTGTTATGGCTTGTGTGATGCCATTATCGTATCAACGGGCAAAATTTTTAATTGAACATAAAGTTGCTGGTATTGTGATTGCAACTGATTTATTCGAACAGTTAAAGCAGGAATTTCAACAAGATCCTCAAATTGCAGAGCAACGTATGTATCAACGGGCAGCTTTGCATATATTAATTTGTAAAGCTTTGGGATTTGCAGGAATTCATTTATCAGGGTGTGAGAAAAAAACGCAGATCACAAAGTTGGAACAGGCAATACAGCAATATAAAAATTTGACTTTGCAACAATGCTGGCAAAAATATTTGAACTTGAATCAAGTGAATGGACAATCTGGTCAGATCCCTGAAAATGGTGCCAAAGAAACTGCAAGTGCTGCTCAGATTACCAAATATTATTTTTTATCTAGATTACATGCGGTATTTTTTCACTCTAAATTGGCGATGCGTTTTGGATATTGGTTGTTTTCTGCAAAATTTTGGAAAAAATCTCAGGCTCAGCGTACATTATTAATTTTGGAACATGCCAGTAAACATGCTTTGGTGGGTTGTGAAAGTTGTGGACAATGTCGTTTGGATCAGACGCTGTATATTTGTCCAGAAACGTGTCCAAAAGGTTTGGCGAATGGCCCATGTGGTGGTACAACGCTAGATCGTTGTGAATTTAATGATCGGGAATGTATTCATAGTCAAAAATTCAGAATTGCTGAACAAGTACAACAATTAAATATTCTGAAAGATCAGATTATCCCAACGGTTTCAATTGAATCCAGAGGGCAAAGCTCATGGTTAAACTGGTTTCAATCACAACAATGTTCCAAAGAGCTAACACGCCAGAAATCTTCCGTTTCCTCAGATCATTTACAGTAAATTTTGTCAGGTTGCATTGTTTTGGCAATAACGATCACCAGTCAGAAGCTATCAAGAAAATGCTGTTGTGGTGCATTGTTTATATATGCTGAAATGGTTTTATGATCAGATTTTTTTATAATAACCAAATGACCTTATTTTCCCCTTTTACTGAGGAAAATAAGGTACTTCATCATGTATTAATTATTATAGGCTCGTTCGTTATGATCAGATAAATCCAACCCTTGTTGCTCTTCTTCAATGCTGACACGTAAACCAATGGTTTTATCAATAATTTTCATAATGATCCATGTCATGACACCACAATATACAACCGTCAAAAGAATACCTGCGACTTGAGCAATAAATTGTGTACCAAATGATAAACCTTCGACCAAACCACCAAGAGCAGGTGCAGCAAAAATGCCTGTTAAAATTGCACCCACCATTCCACCGACGCCATGCAAGGCAAACACATCCAAAGAATCATCTATACCAAATTTACGTTTTAATTCGGTTACGGCGAAGAAACAGCAGATTCCTGTAATGAATCCAACGGCAATGGCGCCAAATGGTCCAACAAATGCTGCGGCTGGTGTAATGCCAACCAAACCAGCAATTGCACCGGAAGCAAGTCCAAGTGAAGTCACATGTCCAGTACGAATTTTTTCAATCACCATCCAACCAAAAATACCTGCACAGGTTGCCAGCATTGTTGTCAGTAAAACCAGTCCGGCAGTCGTATTTGCGGCCAATGCTGAACCGACATTAAAGCCAAACCAGCCTGCCCACAGTAAGGCCGCTCCAACCATCGTGTAGACCAGATTGTGTGGTGGCATTGGTGTTGTCGGCCAGCCTTTACGTTTTCCAATTACGATTGCACCGACTAATGCAGCTACACCAGAATTAATATGAACAGCCGTGCCACCAGCAAAATCCAGTACACCCCAAGTATGCATGATGGCACCGGGACCGCCCCAAACCATGTGTGCCAATGGGCCATATACCAAAATTAACCAAAGTGCGCCAAACATTACTGCTGCACCGAATTTGATTCTTTCGGCAAAACCACCCAGTGCAATACAAGGTGTAATCATGGCGAATGTTAGACCAAAAGCAATCAGGACATAGTCCGGTACACCACCAGTTAATGATTGTTCAGTGATTCCGGCAAGAAAAGCTTTGTTTAATCCACCAATAAAACTATTTAAATTGGTTACACCTTCTACCATATTAGTACTATCAGCAGTCAAACTATAAACAAAACTGACCCATAAAATCGCAACCACACCCGAAACAGCAAAAAATTGGGTAAAAATAGACAGCACATTCTTCGTACGTACCATTCCGCCATAAAACAGTGCCAGTCCTGGAATAAACATAATCAGCACTAAAATTGCGGATATCATAATCCACACCGTTGATGCTGGATCAAAAGGTGTTTCCTCTGCAAATGCCAATGCAGGAGAGAAAAACAGCGTGGCAAGCATTAATTTTTTCAACAGATTGGAGATCATATATAACTCCCTGGATAAACAAATGATCTTGATCAACAGTTCACTTGGTTTAAAATAAAAGGATTGATATATTCTTTAAAAGAATATTAATTTCCTTAAGATTAAGCAAAAGCTATACCAAAATTGCTAAAAAATAATCAAAATCAAAAATACGTAAAATTGATGAATGTAATTTCATAATAAATCACGATAAAATTTCAGATATTAAACAGTTGATTAACAGGATTTCTTGCAAAAAGTCTTTATACTGTCTTTTACTTAACGCAGCAAAAATTCCCTTTAATCCAGCTAGGCTGTGATTGATTAAATACAAAGGAACATAAATCACGTGTCGCAATATACTGCTCAATCACTTGAAGTTTTATCAGGTCTGGATCCCGTTCGGCGTCGTCCCGGTATGTACACGGATACAAGTCGCCCAAATCATCTGGCACAGGAAGTGATTGATAATGCAGTAGATGAAGCACTTGCTGGACATGCCAATAAAATTCAGGTGACGGTCCATGCGGATGGTTCACTGTCAGTAGAAGATAATGGACGGGGCATGCCGGTAGATATTCACCCAGAATATGGTCAAAGCGGCATTGAAATTATTTTGACCAAATTACATGCTGGCGGTAAATTCAGTGATAAAAATTACGAGTTTTCAGGTGGTTTGCATGGTGTTGGTATTTCGGTAGTAAATGCATTATCTACCCGTGTTGAAGTCACAGTACAACGTGATGGAAACCTCTACAAAATGCTTTTTGCTGATGGTGAGCCTATTCAATCGATGCAAATTCTGGAAGGAAAAGCACCAAAAAGAGCCACTGGTACAACTGTTCGCTTCTGGCCTAATCCCAAATATTTTGATACAGCTAAATTTGCATTAAAAGCTTTAAAACATAATTTAAAAGCCAAAGCAGTTTTAGCAGCCGGTTTACACATTGATTATTTAGATGAAATTAATCATGAAAAAATCCAGTGGCAATTTGAAAATGGATTATTGGATTATCTAAAAGATGAATTACAAGATCGGGAGATTCTGCCAGAAATCCCATTTGTAACTCAGGGAAAAATTGATAAATCCAGTGCAGAGTTTGCAATTTGCTGGAATGTTGAAGGTGGCGAACAAATTCAGGAAAGTTATGTCAATCTAATTCCAACAGCTCAAGGTGGAACACATGTAAATGGTCTACGTTCCGGAATTACTGAGGCCCTTAGGGAGTTTTGTGAATTACATAATCTGTTACCACGTAATTTAAAATTGTCACCTGAAGATGTTTGGGATGGTGTGAACTTTATTCTTTCTCTGAAATTTCAAGAACCACAATTTTCCGGGCAAACCAAAGAACGTCTATCTAGTCGTGAGGCCGCAGCAATCGTACAGAATATTACCAAAGATGCTTTTGCGCTATGGTTGAACCAATATCCTGAAATTGCAACACAACTGGCTGAAATGGCGATTAGTAAAGCCGGCCGCCGTTTAAAAGCTGCTAAAAAAGTTGAGCGTAAAAAAATTACATCAGGGCCGGCGTTACCCGGAAAATTAGCTGATTGTGCAGGTTTGACTCGCGAAGATTCAGAATTATTTATTGTCGAAGGTGACTCTGCCGGTGGGAGTGCCAAACAGGCTCGAGACAAGAATTTCCAAGCCATTATGCCGATTCGAGGTAAAATTTTAAATACATGGGAAGTCTCTTCGGATGAAGTACTGGCTTCACAGGAAGTACATGACATTGCCATCGCTATAGGCGTAGATCCGGGAAGTGATGACTTATCCGAATTACGCTATGGTAAAATTTGTATTCTGGCCGATGCCGATTCTGATGGCTTACATATTGCTACCTTACTTTGTGCGCTATTTGTTCGGCATTTTCCGGCATTGGTTGCCGATGGGCATTTATACGTGGCAATGCCACCCTTATATCGCATCGATATTGGCAAAGATGTCCACTATGCACTGGATGATGATGAACTTGAGGCTATTCTGAAGAAAGTTAAGGGAAATAAAAATCCACAAATTACCCGGTTTAAAGGATTGGGTGAAATGAATGCAAGCCAGCTCAGAGAAACAACCATGGATCCAGACACACGTCGTTTGGTACAGCTTGATCTGGATGATGTACAATTTACGGCAGGTCTTCTTGATAAATTACTGGCAAAAAAACGTGCCTCAGATCGTAAGCAATGGTTAGAACAAAAAGGTAATTTAGCTGACATTGCAGTTTAATCTACAATGTCTCAGTTCAAAGATATAAGACTAAGATGTCACAGTCTAAGTATAAAATTTGTGATATTGCACAAAATTACTTGGTGTGACCTTTGTCTAATGTTTAAATACAAAAAATCCATGCGCTTGTTTTCTATTATTTGTATATAAAAATAGTATTTTAATTTCTATTCATACTAGGAGAGTTTATGAAAAAACTAGTACTTTTATGGATAAGTACTTTCTTCCTTGCCAGCCTTTCTTTTATCATTGCTGCCAAATTTGTTCTGATTCCTTTATGGTTTGCTAACGTTTTTGTTTCGGTATATCTGATTCGTTTGCGTAAAAAAATTAATAATTACTTTTGTATGTTTTTATATAGCTTCAGTGCTATTTTTTTGGCCTCTTATTTTTTTGATCATTTTCAGCCTTTAAAATATAAAATTCTTTTATCAATGATTGCTGCTTTGCAAGCAATTTTATTTATTTGGGCATATTATTATTTAGCAAAATATATTTTAAGACTAAAGTTCAGGCGAGCAGTTCTACTCACTTTACCCAATACAGCAAGCACTATTGTTGCTGCACTGATATTTGCCTGTGTTTTTCAATATGGTTCTGGATTTAATAATTTTTTGGATTATGCGCTAGAGCAATTATCAACGGGTTTGGCTTTAGTAAGTTTATTATATGGTATTCATAAATATAAGGAAATTAAATGGTATGATTATATCATTCTTCTGGGATTTGTTGTTTTTCAGTTCATTGCTGTAAAAAGTGTGGTTTTGCAAAATGCTTTTTTCTTACCTTTCGCAGCATTATATTTCTGTATCCGATATAATTTTATTCGTTTTTCTTTCGTCCTTGGCTTATTAACATTAGGTTGCTCAATCGTTGTGGCAGTACCCATTATGAATCCAATTTGGTTCGATGAGCAAATTAACAATAATCCTATATTAGGCGATTTTCGGGTAAGGTATATATCTTTAGTTATTATTTTTATATTTTTTAGTGAATTACAGCAGATTAGCAAAAGTTTATATTTATATGTCGCTAATATTGCATATAAGGATTTACTTACAGATTTAAAAAATCGCCATTATATGAAGAAAAAAATTCTAAACTCTGATTATAATCCTAAAAATGGTGCGATCTTATTGATCGATATTGATGATTTCAAAAAAATTAATGACACTCATGGACATTATACTGGAGATATGGTGATTCAACATATTTCCAAAATCTTAAAATCCTGTATCTGTTCTCCAAATATCATCTTTCGTTGGGGCGGAGAAGAATTTCTAATTCTACTTAATCAGGTTGAAGATCAG
Source organism: Acinetobacter qingfengensis (assembly GCF_008693185.1). Classification (GTDB taxonomy): domain Bacteria; phylum Pseudomonadota; class Gammaproteobacteria; order Pseudomonadales; family Moraxellaceae; genus Acinetobacter; species Acinetobacter qingfengensis. The sequence continues at coordinate 69,664 of NZ_VXKN01000008.1, read as the reverse complement.
CGATTAAAGCAAATTTGTCATCAAATTGTGCAAAAAATCCAGCAAACGCCATATTATGATCAAGATATTACTATTGATTGCACCATTAGTGTGGGTGTTGCAAGATTTGAGCAATTACATCTGAAAAATTATGCAGTAATCATTGATGAAGCGGATAAAATGCTGTATCAGGTCAAATCATCAGGAAAGAATAATTTTAAATTATCAGAAACTATGTATAGATAATAGTTTAAAAAAATATTATTTTTCATAAACTTAAGTAACGATGTTTTAGGTGTATCTTTGAATATATCGGAATCAAATAAACTTAAAATCTTCTATCTTAATAATTGGCATAAAAATTGTATTTAAGAAAGTATAGTCAATTCAAGGCTTTTAAGACTATTTTTTGTGATGAAATGATTGATTTTTTAAAAGCTAATCATTAAATCAGGAGAAGTTTATCATTTGTAGCCCACCTACTGCACAGTTTGCGGTAGGTGTTTTTTTATGTAGATGGTGAATTCATTAACCTGTCATGGTCTGCTACTATAGTCTTTAGAAATCAACTATTGATGAGGTATAGATGACCATAAAACTGATTGCTGTCGATATGGATGGCACTTTTCTAGATGATGATAAACAGTACAATAAAAGAAGATTTCTAACACAATATCAACAGCTTAAATTAAGAAATATACATTTTGTTGCGGCAAGTGGTAATCCTTATTATACATTACGACAATATTTCCCTGAAATTGCAGATGAAATTGCTTATGTTGCAGAAAATGGTGCTTATGTTGTCAATGGCCAAACAGAAGTGGCTTTTAAGCATTTTTCTTCTGAGATTGTGATGCAGGTTTTACAATCTTTATTGCCTGCTTATGAATCAGCTTTAATTTTATGTGGAAAGAAGTGGGGCACAATTAGTCAGGCTGCATCATCACAAGCTTTATCTAAAATTCAGAAATATTTTAAACAATTAGATTGTATTGCGGATTTATATCAAGTTAAGGATCCGATTTGTAAAATTACCTTGAACACCGAAGTCTGTGATCCTGTAGCGTTACAGCAATTTTTGTCTAAGCAAGATTATATCCAAAAACAACAGGTTAAAATGGTGTCTAGTGGTTTTGGTTTTATTGATTTGATTATTCCTGGACAACATAAAGCACAAGGTTTACAGATATTGCAACAGAAGTGGAAGGTGTCAAATGAGCAAATGTTGGCAATTGGGGATAATCATAATGATATCGAGATGATTCAAGCTGCAAAATATGGTTTTGCCATGGAAAATGCAGTTCCTGCGCTAAAAGCCATAGCAAAATACCATACTGCCAGTAATGCACAGCAAGGTGTGTTGGATGTTTTGGATTTATTACTCAATGCCGAGCCACCCTTTGATCACCATTCATCATTAGTTTAAAACGATTAAATTTTTTATGAAGTTTTAATTATTGTGGATTTTTTGAACCATTGAAAAACAGCGCATATATATCTACTTCTCTGATCAAAAGAGGCTGAAGGATTTTTAAAGATCCTTTAGCCTCTTTTTAATCATATTAATTATTTTGAGATGCTGCTTGTGGCGTACTGGCTGCTACACCTAGAATTTGTTGAATATGAGCATTTTGAGTGGCAATTTGTTGTTGTAGACCCATTAATTTATCTTGAAGCTGCTGTAATTTTACCTGATCTAGATTTTTGGCATCATCCATTGCTGCAAGCATAAGATCAGAATATTCAAATGCAGCATTACTGGTGGTAATCAGAGTCTGGCGCAGATCAGAAACTTCTTTACTTTTGAGCGTCAACGCATTAAAGCCTTTTTGACTTTCCTGAGCAATGGATTTTCCTTCTGCGACAACAGTTTTGATCAGGGCTTTATCCTGTTTTTTCATCGCATCCTGAACTTTGTTCTGATATGCAGCTTGTGTTGCTTCCTGTGTTCGGCTGTATTGCTGAACAGTATCCAGATCTGATTGAATATCTGCTTTATTGTTAGTGGATAAAGTAACTACAGGATTTGCAGCAACATTTTGTGAGGCAGCATGAGTTTGTGTGTTTTTATTTTGATCTGGTTTTGAGCATGCAGTCAGCGTGGTCAAAATTGTTAGTGTAGTGATTAGGGCGAGTTTGTACATAAAGATTTCATCGGCTGTAATTTTCCGGCATTTAGTATATCGATAAGCTTAATGTTATCAGTATGAATATTATGTAGTAATTTGTTCTAATCAAAAATTAGTTCAGGAAATTGATTTCCCTGAACTAAAGCATGTTATTTATTTAGCAAGTTCAGCTTCGATCGCAGCAAATAGACGAGGATCATCTGCTGCAATATCTGGTGCAAAACGGGCAACAACTTTTCCCTGTTTGTTTATCAGGAATTTTTCAAAATTCCAAAGTACTTCTGGCGGCTCGTTGGGTGTAAGCCCATATTCAATCAGATCCTGACGCCAAGGTCCTTCACCAATACGTTCTGGTTGTGCTGAAATTAATGCCTGATACAGGGGATGTTTGTCATCACCAGCAACTGAAATTTTGGAAAATAAGGGAAAAGTTACATCATAAGTTGATGAGCAAAATTTCTGGATCTCATCATCGCTTCCTGGTTCCTGTTGCAAGAAATTATTTGCTGGAAAACCGAGAATTTCCAAGCCTAGATCATGCTTTTCTTTATAAAGTTTTTCTAGACCTTCATATTGGGGGGTTAATCCACATTTTGAAGCAACATTAACAATCAGTAGCACTTTAGATGGGTAAGCAGCAAGATTGGTCTCTTTACCATCAATGGTTTTAATAGAAATTTGAGTAATTTCTGTCATTTTCAATCCTCTTGCTTATTAAGGCTTTTTATCCGCAGCAACAGGTGCGGAAGCGGCTTGTGGTGGTGCAATTTTACTATGAATATCTTGACTGATAGTCATAAGCTCCTGTTGTGTTGTGACGATTTTTTGTTGTAAAGCCTGTAACGCTTTTTCATCTGGTTTATCTGCCAACATTTTTTCGCTCATTTCCACGCCCAATTGACTACTTTGTGTCATTTTTTCACGTAGTTGTTTTGCTTCACTGCTGATTAAGCTAAGTTTGTTAAATTCAGAGTTACTTTGGCTAACAAATGCTTTGAATTCAGGAAGTAATTTTTTCAATGCTGCTTTGTCTTGTTTTTGAACTGCTGCATTCATTCGTTTTTCAAGATCAGCAGCTTTTTGCTCCTGTGCGGTACCAAATTGTTGAATTTGTACGATATCTGATTTTAATGCAGCATTTGGATCAGTGCTATTGGCTGTCGCAATAGTATTGCTTTGATTTGCTGGAATAACAGCAGATGCTTCAGCACTTGCGGGAGAAATTGCTTTGTCGCCAGATTTAACTTCTGAAACAGGTTTTGAACATGCAGTTAAACCTGTTAAGGCACTTACTAAAGCGACAATCGCTAACTTTTTCATAAAATTGTCCAGAATTGATGTTGTCTGATCAGAATAAAATTAAATGATGAAATCATTTGATAAGTTATACGCTACTATAACGGATCATTACAGTAAAAATCGAATGCTGTTTTGCTAATTTTTTATGATAAATACGTTAACCATGGTGTTTTTTCTTTCATTTTATGGAAAAGTTTCAGTATTTTCTATTCGATAGATTCAAGAATGGAATATTGCCGATTAAAAATCGTATTCTGAGAAAAATATTAGGTAATTATACAAATTTTAGCTAAAATTCTTTGCTTCAAAAATATACTTTGTCTAGGGAAAATCAGTAATGAGTAATCGTGAAAGTTTGAATACGCCAATGTCATGGGGAATTTACTTATTACCGGTACTCACGATCTTGATTTGGGCAATTAATATTGTTGTCACCCGTTATGCTGTAGATTTCATTGCACCAATTAGTATTAGTTTTTATCGTTGGTTGATTGCATGGCTAGTTTTAACGCCTTTTTTGTTTTTTAAGGTGGTGAGACAATGGCATGACATTAAACCATTATTAGGCCAACTGGCGATATTGGGTTTATTGGGAATGGTGTGCTATCAGGGATTGGCCTATAGTGCTGCACATTTTACCACTGCAACCAATATGGGTATTATTAATGGTTGCTTACCGGTTTTTTCTATTCTATTTAGTGTGTTTTTTCTAAAAATTATTCCTAGTCGCCTGGCTGTAGTGGGAACTATTCTGTCAATTTTTGGTTTAATTTATCTCATTACGCAAGGAAATTTTCAGCAATTGCTAAATGGTCAGCATTTGAAAGGCGATTTGCTGATGATTCTGGCGATTGGTTTATATGCATTTTATGGCATTTTTCTACAACGTTGGAAAATTAAGCTGGCTTTGCCGTTGATGCTATATTTGCAAATTTGTTTTGCTGTGGTATTCCATGTGCCATTGTTGATGTATACCGGTTTAGATGCTTTGAATAGCCAAAATATATGGTCAGTTTTGTATGCAGCATTATTACCATCGATTGTTGCGCCATTTGTCTGGATGATTTGTATCCAAAAATTGGGTTCCAACAGTACCAGTATTTATATGAATCTTATTCCTGTTTTTACGGCGATTATTGCATGGGTTTTCTTGGGGGAAAGTTGGACTGTATATCATACAATTGGTGGAATTATGGTGCTGCTTGGCGTATTTTTGGCGCAGCGCAGATAAAAAATTGATCAAGCCTGGTTTAGATTTCATGAAATAATACGCAGGCCTGATATATGCTAGCTAGTGTGGATTATTAATCCCTTTGGCAAAAGTGAAAATCAATAAAATCGAGCATAATACTAAAGGCAGTATACTTAATAGCAGCACATTACCATTAAAATGATCCACGATGATTCCACCTAATCCTGAACCCAAAGCAATTAAAATCAAAAAAGTGAATGTAATCATTGGCATTCCTTTTTCTACGTCTTCAGGTGCATGAATAAACATCCAGATATTGACCGCTGTTGGGATAATCCCCCATGCAAATCCCCAAATTGCTGTTAGCAAAATTGCACCTGCAATATGTATGGCGAAAAAAGGTAAACCAAGAAAACCAATCGCCATGGCAATCGCACTGAAAGCAAAAGTATATCGGATATTGATTTGTCCCATATATCCTGCAAAAGCATTGCCAAGAATGCCTGATGCCCCATAAATCAGCAGTAAACTACTAATGAAACCATCAGAAAAACCAAGTTGAAATTTAAAAAATGGTGCAAAATAACTATACGCAGCAAAATGTGCCAGTCCTATAAAGATAAAAATAATCCAGCCTTTACGCGCAATAGGATGGCGAATTAAAGCAGGTAATTCTTTTAATTTTAATGCGGAAGACGGTTTTAATTGTGGTAAGTAACGTAACTGGATGAAAAAAAGTACAACGCCCATCACCGTAATGACCATAAAGGCTGTACGCCAACTGGCGTAATGCGATAACCATGTACCTATAGGAACACCTAGAACACTGGCTAGGGTTACTCCTGATGCTACCAAGGCAGTGGCTTTTGCAATAGGTAAATTTGCTGGAGCAACCCGACCACTTAATGCAACTGCTGTTGCCCAAAAACCGCCAATAGCAATTCCCAGAATAAAACGGGCAACCAGAACCAAAGCAAAATTAGACGCAAGTGCTGTAAGCAGATTGGCAATAACCATCATTAAAGTCAGTATTAATAACAAATAACGCCGATCTAATGATTTTGCGGACAGGGGAATGAGCAATGAGGCAAACATTCCGGTAATTGCCGTAATGGTAACGGTCCAGCCGGCTGTACCAATAGAAATCCGAAAATCCTGAGCAATTTCATTTAATACACCAACAGCTAGAAACTCTCCCGTGACTAAGGCAAAAGCACTTAAAGTGATAGAGAGAATTGCCAACCAGCTACCCTGATGGGGAACGGAATCTATGCATTGATTTTGATCAGAACAAATAGAATCTGGTGGGGACATAATCTACCTATAAGTAAAATGATTGTGATGGTGCATTCTTTTTATATCGAACGCTATAAAAATATTATGTTATGCTAACGCTGTCAATTATTTTTATAGTGAATGTTATAAAAATGGTTGTGATGATCAGATTTTTTGCAAAATTTTTGATATTTCCCTTTGTGAAGAAGGACAGTCAGGAGAATTTCTCTATCAGAGGATGAGGTCTGGTTATGTTGTTATACTGCAAGATAGGAATAGGTTGAACAATGACAAAAGCCAAACGTGGTCGCCCAAAGTGTTTTGATGAGCAAAAAGCACTTGAACAGGCCATGCTATTATTCTGGCAATATGGCTATGAAGCAACATCTATCAGTGATTTAACGCAGGCTTTGGGAATCACTGCACCAAGTCTATATTGTACTTTTGGTGATAAGACTCAGTTATTTTATCGCTGTCTGGAATATTATCTTGCACATGAGGCCTGTTCATTTACCGTTATTTTTCAACAGGCCAAAACAGCAAAAATTGCCATAGAAATTTATTTGCATGAAAATATTAAACATTTCAATGTGGCGCACAAACCTAAAGGTTGTATGTTCATTACTGCGGCAATCAACTGTCCGGTAGAAAATCAGGATATACAAAATACAGTACAGCACTATCGCCTTAATACCAGAACACAGATGCTAAAACGACTGCAACAGGGAATCACCGAGGGGGATTTGCCTCATGATGCACCTATACAATTAATGGTCGATTTTTATTGTACGTTGTTACAGGGACTCACCTTGCAGGCTCGAGATGGTGCCGAAACACAACAATTACAGGCTGTGGTTGACCAAGCAATAAAACATTGGGATATTTTTTTGCAATAAAGCAATGACTCTTTATGTCAGGCACGAATCAGTTGACCTGTAACCGCATCGAGAATACGGCTAGGTTCAGGACTATGACCTAAATTACCAGATAAAATGCTGATTTGCCCAGAAAAATAATTTGCGACTTGTTGTGCGGTTTTTGCCGGTGTAGATCCTGCAGGATTGGCACTGGTAGATACAACCATACCGTCAAATGCTGCGCACAATTGCTGGCATAACGGATGCTGTGTCACCCGAATAGCGACACGATCATGTTTACCATAAATCCATGTGGGAATGGCAGGCTGAATGGGGAGTAACCATGTGGTTGCACGTTGCTGATCGTTGGAATTTTGCCATGAAGCAACGACCTGTTGACGTATATCTGGATCAAGGATGCTTAATAACGGTTCAATACGTGCAATAGATTCACTGAGTAAAATCACGCCTTTTTCAATTGGGCGTTGTTTGAGTTTTAGAATTTTTTCAAATGCTTGTTGCTGTGCTGGGTCACAGCCTAATCCCCAAACTGCTTCAGTGGGATAAGCCAAGACATTACCTTGCTTTAAACAGGCAATGGCCTGATCAAGGTCTACACTATTCATGAATGGTCCTTATGCGGTGCGAAGATAGCGACCGGCATGCTGAGTACAAAGTCCGAGTAATTCTAACTCAATCAGTGCCACGCTTAGAGTACTGATGTCGTAATTTAAATTTAAGGCCAGCTCGTCAATGGAACGGCCAATCCAGTCAAGATGTTGCCAGACAGGATGTAAATGATCAGGAATATCTGGAAGCTGATGTGTTGTATTGGTATCGGCAAAGCTCGCTTGTACTGTGATATTGTTTGAATTTGAAGAATTATTAGATACAGGTGAACGAAACATGGATAAATCTTCAATGACTTGTGATGGATGATCTACCAGTGTGGCACCTTCCCGAATCAGTTGATGACAACCTTGATGGTATTGACTGTAAATATGTCCAGGGATGGCAAATACCTGTTTTCCCTGATCGGCTGCAAATTGTGCGGTAATTAGGGAGCCGCTATTCAGGCCAGCTTCAACCACCAATGTTCCCAGACTTAAAGCACTAATGAGTCGATTTCTACGTGGGAAATTGCGCTTACTAGGAGGGGTGATAGGTAAAAATTCGGTCACAATGCATCCACCAGTTGCAATGATGTTTTGCCATAAAGGCTGATGGACTTTGGGATAGCATTGATCAAGTCCGGTACCTATTACAGCAATACTACGTCCGGACTGTATTGCGCCATGATGTGCAGCGGCATCAATGCCTAGTGCTAGCCCACTGGTGACAACAAATTTTTGTTCTGCCAGATAATAGGCAAAATCATAAGCAACCTGTGTACCGTGTGGGCTGGGTTGCCGACTACCGACCATTGCAATTTGTGAGGTACTTAAACATTCTATATTGCCCTGAATAAATAAAATTGGTGGACGATCCGAATATGGTTTGAGTTGCTGAGGATAATGGTTATCTTGTTGCAAAATTACGTGGTCACAACATTGCAGAATTTGATCAAGTAATTGTTTAAAAGCTGTTTGGCCTGCTGCACTGTGAAATTGTTCAAAGCGAGATAGGTGATTTTGGTGGAGTTTCAGTTGTTGCCAGATTGGTAAAGCAGATGGGTACAGGGCAGATACAGCATCACCAAAATGCTGTATCAGTTTGTGATAACTGGAGATCGAGTGTTGTACAACATACCACAATGCAATATGGGACTTAACCTGATCTGTGATATGTTGCATCAATCCATAATCCTTTTATTCTTCAGATAATGGTGTGGTCAATTGCGCACCCAGTTTGATAGGTAAACTGCTATCCAGAATGTATGCATAACTGATGTGATCAAAAGTTTTGAAGATTAAAGCATGACCAGCTCGTTGATTAGGTAACTGGATTTTTTCCCCAGTTTTTGGATCAGTGGTTAATTCACCTTTCACATCAAGTGCAAACACTTGCCCTACTTGCACACCATCCAGCGTACCACGATCAACTGTTACAGTACTACGTTTTGCCGCTGTGCCGATAGAACCCATGACGCGGATTACAGTACCACCAGTACGGATATTTTCAGCAGGTGCAGGATAGAATAAAGTTGGCAAATTGGATTCATAAACCGGTAAAACCAGATCGCCTTTACGTACTTCACCATTAAAGACTTTACTTAGCTCAAAAGTGGTGATATCCCCTTGTTGTTGAGTGGCAAAGCCACTACCAACTTGAGTTAATTCAATGGCTGCCACATATTTTTTACCATTCGCATCATTGAAAGTATACGGTTCAGCCTGACGGTAGATATCATAGCGTTGTCCGGTTTGTAAACCATTACCACGAATATAAATCCGGTCAGACTCAGCAGCCAAAACATGATTGGAACTCATTCCCAATACATAAGGCAAATTCTGGATGCTATCAGGCGAAATCACAATGCTACGCTCTAACCAGACTCGGATATCTTCCAGTGCAATTACCGGTATCATATTGTTTAGGGATTCAATACGAACCTGTGGTGATAGATTGCTACTTTTTCCGGCACGGCGAATAATCCCTTCACAGCCATCACCTTCATCTTTACCAATCAGGGGTTGGCCTGCGAGTGAGCAGAGCAGTAGACGATCACCAGGATAAATCCAGTGAGGATTTTTCACATGCTTGTTGCTTGCCCAGATTTCAGGCCAGCGCCAAGGTGTTTTTAAAAATCGTCCGGAGATGTCCCACAGGGTATCGCCTTTTTTGACCACATAAACATGCGGTGCGTCTGCACGTAAAGACGGTGGATTAATATTTTTTGCAGAAACACTTTGAGCGCCCACTAATCCAAGCCCAACACACATTGCCAAAGCAAGTAAATGTTGTTTAAATGTCTGTTTATTGCGGATTGCCTGATGTTGCAACGCATTTGTCATTATCGTAATCCCTAAAACGTGTTTGTAGTATACTATTGTGCTGCTACAAACGCCCCTTGGTTAAGAAATTCAAATTTTTAGGTTTTTACCTGACCATAGGCATCATGAGAGGACCGTATGGCATTATTACCTATTTTAAGTTTTCCCGATCAACGCCTGCGAACCATCGCTAAACCTGTAGAACAGGTCAATGATGAAATTCGTCAACTGGCTGCTGACATGTTAGAAACCATGTATGCTGCGCCGGGTATTGGCTTGGCTGCAACACAAGTTGATCATCATATCCAACTGATCGTGATGGATTTGTCAGAAAGTAAAGATCAACCTATGGTATTCATTAACCCCAAAATCACTGCATTAACGCAAGAAACGCAACCTTATGAAGAAGGCTGTTTATCGGTACCCCAAATATACGATAAAGTTGAGCGTCCGTCACGTGTAAAAATTCAAGCATTGAACCTTGACGGTGAAAAAATTGAAATTGATGCTGATGGCTTGTTAGCAGTGTGTATCCAGCATGAAATGGATCATTTAAATGGTAAATTATTTGTCGATTATTTATCTCCACTTAAACGTCAACGTGCTCGTGAAAAAGTTGAAAAAGTAGTTCGCCAGCGTCAGAAAGAGAAACTTGCTGTCAAACGCTAATATAAGTATAAAAAAACTGCCATCATATTGAGGCAGTTTTTTTATAAAAGTTTTTATTTCAGCTTAGTTTTAATCGGAGGATTTACTAATTCGTACTTTATCGATTTTGTGACCATCCATGGTTAGAATTTCAAAACTAAAACCATCAGCAAGTACTTTTTCACCATCATGCGGTACACGACCAAGATGCCAAAGCAGATAACCAGATAGTGTAGAATATTCATCATTATCATCGACCAGATCTTTTTCAATCAATAACGATACATGACGAATATCACTTGATCCGTCTAATTGCCATGAACCATCGTGCGATTGCTCTGCGTCAAGAGATTGTTGCTCACCCTCATCTGGAAACTCTCCTGCAATTGCCTCCAGAATGTCAATTGGTGTTGCAATACCTTCTATTGAGCCATATTCATTAAGAATAATAGCCATTTGCATTGGTGCATTACGTAATTGTTCCATTAATGTTAGAACTTTTAAATTCTCATGAACCACAAGAGGCTGACGCAAGCTACTATGTACATCAATCTCACCTGTTTCCAGATAGTGATTAAGGATTTTGTGGGTAATAGCAACACCTTCGAGATTATCCAGACTACCACGACCAATCAAAATACGTGAATGACTAATGGATAATAATTTATGCTTGATGTCCTCATGCTCATCAATATCTAGCCACTCTAGATCTGGGCGTGGTGTCATGATGGATTTTACCGGACGATCAGCCAAAGTTAATACACCATGAATCATATCTTTTTCTTCTTCAGAAAAGACGTCATTGACTGAGGATTGGGTCGCCAGAATATCTGCAGTTTCAGATAAATGTTCGCTGGTATGATGTTCAGCTGTTTTGCCGCCAAGCATACGCAATACCGCAGAAGCAGTTCGTGAACGTAAATCAGTTGTGGTAATCAATTTCTCACGATTACGGCGGGTAAGCTGATGAATTGCTTCAATACCCACAGAAAAACCAATGGCAGCATACAAATAGCCTTTTGGAATATGGAAACCAAAACCTTCAACCACTAGAGAGAAGCCGATCATAAATAGGAAAGCCAAACATAGAATAACTACGGTTGGATGCTTATTGACGAAATTCATCAGTGGATTGGATGCCAGTAACATTACACCCATAGCAATCACTACAGCAACCATCATGACGGTTAAATGTGGCACCATACCAACAGCGGTAATGACACTATCCAATGAGAATACGGCATCAAGCACAACAATTTGTGCAATGACTACCCAAAATGCAGCATGAGCAACTTTTTCTTCCTTAACTTCACCTTTCCCGGCAACACGTTCATGAATTTCCATGGTTGCTTTGAATAACAGGAAGATACCACCGAGAATCAGAATGAGATCTCGTCCTGAAAAACCCATGCCAAATACGCTGAATAAATCATCTGTTAATGTCATGACCCACGAAATCGAGGCCAGCAGAATCAAACGCATGATCAGCGCTAAGCTTAATCCAACCAAACGAGCTTTGTTGCGTTGTTCCGGAGGAAGTTTTTCTGCAAGAATTGCAATGAATACAAGGTTGTCGATGCCTAGAACAATTTCTAACACCACTAAAGTTAATAATCCTACCCAAGCTGATGGGTCAGACATCCATTCAAATAACATGAATGATCTCCTCCAAATCAACGTTATAGACAAATATGCCGGATAGAATATTAAAAGATTGAAAATTTTTAAGTTGTTCTAAAACATGAAAATAAGTGTCATCCCAGTGACAACATCGACTACTCATATAGGTTTAAAATGTAATGAAAGATGTTCTGAGTATATGCAAGATTTTTGCTAAATTCATTAAAAATTTATCTTTTTTTCGTGTAAATGCTGTACAACGCATAGACAAAATTGCAACGAAAAATTTTAAACGCATGGTTACATATTGTCATATTTGTTGCATATACTGAGCAGGAATTAAAAATCAAAGATATATAGAGAAGAGATATTGATATCTATGGAAAAAACTTTGGGTCATTTTCAGGCATCGACAGGTGCAACACAACAACTGATCGCTTTATATTGTGGTTCAAGAGTCGGAAATCGTCCAGTTTATCAGCAAGCAGCGATTGATTTGGCCAAGGCTATTGCAAAACAGGGTTTTGGTGCAGTTTATGGTGGTGCCAGCATCGGTTTGATGGGAAAGGTGGCAGATACGGTATTGGAATATGGTGGAGAAGTCGTCGGTGTCATTCCTGAATTTATGCTGGATTATGAAATTGCCAATAATAAATTAACCGAATTACATATTGTCGAAAACATGCATACCCGTAAAGCCATGATGGCAGAACGTGCCAGTGCATTTATTGCTTTACCGGGAGGCTTGGGAACCTTTGAAGAAATTCTGGAAATTGCCACATGGGGGCAGCTCAATCAGCATCAGAAGCCAATGATTTTATATAATGTGAACGGATTTTATCATCATTTGGTTGCACAACTTGAACATGCTGTTGCTGAAGGCTTTTTACCCATGCATCATCGGGCAAAAATTTTGGTGTGTGATCAACCCCAACAAATTTTGGACGTCCTCAATAATTTGACCTCTCCGAAAGAATTTACTGTATAGTCGAAAAAATCCAGCAGTTATGCTGGATTTTTCTTATCGCATTTAAAAATGCTCTTTGAGCTGCTGTTGATATTTGAATACTGATTTTGCGTAGCGATTGCCAGCATCACGATAATAGGGAATGTTCTCGTAACCTGTTGGGCCAACGTTATAATACCCTAGTGTTTTAAACCAATCATAACCTGCTGACTTGAAGTAAGATGATAAAATCATGGCACCACACTGGATATTGATGACTTCATCCATAAGATCGCCCGGACAGGTTTTTTGCCAGAAGCGTGGTACAACCTGAGTTAACCCCATAGCACCAATCGGGGAGATTGCATTACTGCGGTAGCTGGATTCCTGTTGAATCAGTGCTGCAATTAATTCGGGTTCTATACGATAGACATCAGCATTTTGAAGAATAATGGGAGATAAGCGGGAAGCTTTATCTTTGGGCACTGCATAGGCTTTATGGATACCTGTTGCAAGTTTTTGTGCACGTAGTTGAAATGCGTCATGTGGATTTCCAACACTGGCGCAGCCAACAAAGCTGAATAATACAAGCCCTAAAGCAAAATAATTAAAAAAATGACGCAAATTGATCGCTCCAGTCATGTCACAAGTTGCTGCTGCAAGAGTGGCTAGATTTTATGTGTCACAATTTGTCACGATCAATGCAAGCTTTGTATGTTTTGCTATAGCGTGATTTACAAAACTCAACAACACAACTCTAATAGTGCGTTGAAATTAATCAAGTTAGACTATGCTACCCACCAAAGCCAATGTGATGATATGAATGCAGCACCAAATGTTCATGAGGAAAGAGTTTCGCCTGAATATCGGGTAATTCTGTGGTTGGCTGCACTTGGTTTTTTTATGCAGGCGCTTGATGCCACCATTGTAAATACAGCATTACCTGCGATTGCTTACAGTTTGCATGTTGACCCAATGCAAACACATGATGTTGTCATTGCCTATGTGCTTACAGTTGCTGCACTTATTCCGGTAAGTGGCTGGCTTGCAGATCGTTTTGGCATAAAAACAGTTTATCTACTGGCAATTGTGATTTTTACACTGGCATCTTTAGGCTGTGCTTTGGCCCAAACTTATAATCAACTAATTGTCGGGCGAGTATTCCAGGGTATTGGTGGTGCATTTTTATTGCCTGTCGCGCGATTGGCATTATTAAGAATTCTGCCAAGAAATCAATTTTTGGCAGCTATGGGGTTTATTGGTATTCCAGGATTAATTGGTCCGATGATTGGTCCAACACTGGGCGGATTCATGGTGGAATATGCCAGTTGGCACTGGATTTTTTTGATCAATGTTCCGATTGGAATTCTGGGTTTGATTTTTACCTGTACGCATATGCCAAATGCCAGATTAGAGCATCTACCACCATTTGATTATCTGGGTTTTATTTTATTGGTCATCTGTATGGTGGCATTGACACTGGGATTAGAAGGCTTTTCTCAGGGAACATGGTCGATATGGCAAGTATTTGGTGTATTAAGTTTAGGTATTGTGACAGGTGTAATCTATGTATGGCATGCCATACGAGATTCCCGAGCAATTTTCCGTCCTGAGCTATTTCGCAATGTGCGCTTTAAGGTTGGCATTATTGGTAATGCCGTAACCCGTTTGGGTAGTGCAAGTATGCCGTTTATTTTGCCATTGACTCTACAATTGGCATTAGGATTTAGTCCATTTCAGGCAGGATTGATGATGATTCCGCTGGTGTTTGGATCGATTGTGATTAAACGTTTTGCTACTCAGGCGATTTCCAGATATGGATATTATCGAATTCTAAGTATTAACACTGTTCTGGTAGGCGTGGGCATTATGAGTTTTGCTGCATTGCATCTGCATCCAAATGTTTATACGCAAAGCATACATTTCTTTTTATTTGGCTGCGTGAATTCCATGCAATTTACAGCAATGAATACCGTAACTTTAAAAGATTTAAATACAGCACAGGCAGCCAATGGTAACAGTTTACTGTCCATGGTGATGAATAGTTGTATGAGTATGGGTGTGGCATTAGTTGGTGTACTATTACATTATTTTGAAAAAATTGGGATCCATCATGCGCCATTATGGTCGTTTCAATGGACTTATCTGGTGCTTGGGTTAATGACA
Source organism: Acinetobacter qingfengensis (assembly GCF_008693185.1). Classification (GTDB taxonomy): domain Bacteria; phylum Pseudomonadota; class Gammaproteobacteria; order Pseudomonadales; family Moraxellaceae; genus Acinetobacter; species Acinetobacter qingfengensis. The sequence continues at coordinate 54,620 of NZ_VXKN01000008.1, read as the reverse complement.
GTTCTGGCCAGTCTGGTCTTTCGGCGATTAAAATATTTAAAACCTACTTATCCCGGACAATTGTAAATGAAGTCTGGCCAATATAAACGTAAGCGTAAGCAACAATATCGCAGAATAGGGGGTATTTTAATGGCAATTGCCTTACTATCTTTGGGATTAGCGGGTGCTTTTTATTGGTTTGAACAAGATAATATGCCAAAAAAATTTGCTGAATATCCTGTGCAGGGCTTTGATGTGTCCAGACATCAGGGGACGATTGACTGGACTAAAATCAATCGCCAGCAATATCAATTTGTATTTATTAAAGCCACAGAAGGTGGCGATTATCAGGATGCAAAATTTCAGGAAAACTGGTTAAAAGCACGTGAACATGGGTTGTATGTGGGTGCGTATCATTATTTTCGTAATTGTAAATCCGGTGAAGAACAGGCAGATAACTTTATTCAGACTGTTCCAAAAAAATCAGATAGCTTGCCACCTGTAATGGATCTGGAATTTCAATGGACATGCCCTGAAGTCAGTGCAGAGCAATTACAGCAACGAATTCAGATTATGGCAAAAAAACTGGAACAGCACTATGGTAAAAAACCCTTGTTGTATACCACGCCGAAATATTATCAGAGTTATTTACAGGGACATTTCCAGCAATATGCGATCTGGTTACAGGATTTTAAACACTTCCCACAACCGCATGATCCTCGTCCTTGGATTTTTTGGCAATATTCACATCAAGGTAAGATTACAGGCATTCAAGGAAGTGTAGATTTGAATGTTTTTAGGGGGAATCATGCGGAGTTTCAACGCATGATTGAATATTTAAAGCAAAAATAAACAGATGACGTCGCAATTGTTAAGAAAAATTATCCATATTGATATGGATGCCTTTTATGCTTCGGTTGAGCTTCGTGATCGTCCGCAATTGCGTGGCTTACCCATGGTTGTTGCTAGTGATCGTCCACGTTCTGTAGTAACTACAGCAACTTATGAAGCAAGACAATTTGGTTTGCATTCAGCGATGTCATTGGCAAAGGCCAAGCAATTGTGTCCACAAGTGATTTGTGTCCCACCTGATTTTGCGAAATACCGTGCTGTATCACAGCAATTACAGACAATTTTTGCACATTATACCGATAAGGTTGAGCCAATTTCTCTGGATGAAGCCTATCTTGATGTCACTGAGAATTTTCAGGGTTTATCATCAGCAACTGCTGTTGCACAAGCCATACGGCAGGATATTTTTGAAATGACGCAATTGACTGCATCGGCAGGTGTAGCACCAAATAAATTTTTAGCCAAAATTGCTTCAGACTGGAATAAACCTAATGGATTGTTTGTCGTCAAACCTGCTCAGGTCAGTGCTTTTATCCAGCACCTCCCATTGGAAAAAATTCCGGGTGTGGGTAAGGTTACCTTGCAAAAAATGCATACATTACAATGGTACTGTATTGCAGATTTACAATCAGTCACTGAGCATGAATTAATTCACCATTTCGGTAAGTTTGGTCAGCGACTATTTTTGTATGCAAAGGGAGTTGATGACCGGCCTGTGAGATATACCAGAGAACGTCAGCAAATTTCAAAAGAAATTACCTTTGATCAGGATTATTATCTGGAAGAAATTGCTGTGGAATTCTGGCAAAAATTAATAGATCAGATTTGGCAACAACTACAGCAAAAAAAATTAACAGCGCGTGGTGTGCAAGTAAAGTTTAAAACTACAGATTTTAAAGTGCTGCAACACAGTCGATCTTTTAAACAACCTTTTGTACATCAACAACAGCTACAGCAGGCTGTTGAAATGTTATTTCTTGCATTTGCCGATCAGCATTTTAGATTTCGCCTGGCTGGTGTTGGTGTATTTGCATTAGAAGAACTACAAGATCAATCTCAGTTAACTTTATTGTAGTTCCCTGTGCAGTCTAAATTTTGAGGATCATCCTTGATGGTGAGGAATGATATTTGTCACATACATGCATCGCAGCGTTGCAAAGAAAAAACGGGAATTATCCGATAGTACTTTATAATATGCGTATTCCAGCCAATTTTCTCGCTCGATATGAAAACTTCAAATAGTATTTATTACACTCGTACAGCACAAGTATTACATTGGTTAATGGCCATCATTTTTATTGTTGCTTGGGGCATAGGATTTTACAGCGGTAATTTTCTCAGCTATGACGTAGATGGTAGTTTTAAAGGTGATGTTATCACTTTACATAAAAATATTGCTACTACCATTATCTTTCTAGTGATGATTCGTATTTTTTGGCGATATACCCATCCGGCACCTAACTTACCGAAAAATATGTCAAATATCATGAAAGGTTTGGCACATTTGGGCCATCTTTTGTTGTACGTGATTTTAGTGGCTCTGCCTATAACAGGTTGTCTGTATAGTTGGAGTGCCGGACATCCTGCACCTGTACTTTACTTATTTAATATTCCTCAATTGATTGATAAAAATCCTGAAATTATGGCTGTTGTAAAACCTTTACATATTTATCTGTCATGGTTTGCGGGTTTATTGATCGTAGGACATATTGCGGCAGCATTGAAACATCATTTTATTGATAAAGATACGGTATTAATCAGCATGACCCGACAACCCAAATAATGCATGAGTAGATCTTGACGCAATGTACAAAAAGCACATGAGGACGATTCCTGTGCTTTTTTGTTGTGATAGAAAGACAGGTATTGTGCAGTGATGTGGTTTTGATTTGTATGACTCTGTTATTTTTATAATTTCCAATATATCCATTCATTTCGCAACGTTCTATAATAATAGCCATTATTTTTTTAGTGAAAGACCTTTGCGTCTTGCGCCTACACTTACATTTATTATTACAGGTCAGGTTCCATGAACGTTGCTAATCTTCGTATTGCCATTATAGGCTTGGGCTATGTTGGATTGCCGCTTGCCGTAGAATTTGGTAAAAAAGTGCCTGTGGTAGGATTTGATATTTATCAAAAACGTATTGATGAATTAACTCAGGGGCAAGATCATACCCTTGAAGTTTCAAGTGCAGAATTACAACAAGCGACTTATTTGACATACAGTGCCAATCTGAGTGATCTTAAAGATTGCAATTTTTTTATTGTCACGGTGCCTACACCGATTGATCAATTCAAACAACCTGACTTAACACCACTGATTAAAGCCTCACAAAGTATTGCCCGAGTACTGAAAAAAGGCGATATTGTGGTTTATGAATCCACCGTGTATCCGGGGGCAACAGAAGAAGTCTGTGTGCCGATTCTAGAGAAGGAATCAGGCTTGGTATTTAATCAGGATTTTTATGCTGGCTACAGTCCGGAGCGAATTAATCCGGGTGATAAGCTGCACCGCGTCACCAATATCTTAAAAATTACTTCTGGTTCTACGCCTGAAATTGCAGTAACAGTGGATCAGGTTTATCAACTGATTATTGCAGCTGGGACACACAAAGCGCCAAGTATTAAAGTCGCAGAAGCTGCCAAAGTGATTGAAAATACCCAGCGTGATGTCAATATTGCCCTGATCAATGAGTTGGCCTTGATTTTTAATAAAATGGGGATTGATACTGAAGATGTATTAAAGGCTGCAGGAACCAAATGGAATTTTTTGCCATTTCGTCCTGGTCTGGTTGGTGGTCATTGCATTGGGGTCGATCCGTATTACTTAACCCATAAAGCTCAGGCGATTGGCTACCATCCGGAAATTATTCTGGCAGGCCGCCGTTTGAATGACAATATGAGTATTTATGTTGTTAATCAACTGGTCAAACAAATGAATAAAAAACGTATTCAAATTGAAGATGCCAAAGTACTAGTGTTGGGTTTAACCTTTAAGGAAAATTGTCCAGATATTCGTAATACCAAAGTGGTGGATATTGTGCGGGAATTGCAGGATTTTCACATGCAGGTTGATGTATATGATCCGTGGATTGATGTTGAAGAAGCACAGCATGAATATGGCATTACGCCGATTTCTGCTCCTGAATCAGGACAATATGATGCAATCATTCTGGCTGTTGCACATCAACAATTTAAAGAAATGGGCGCAAAAGCACTTCATGCGCTGGGCAAATCCAGTCATATATTATATGACCTGAAATATTTACTGGATAAGACTGAATCTGATATCCGCCTTTAATTCAAAGAACAATAGGACACTCTTGAATGCATACATTTGCACAGTGCTGTACACAATTACAAAAGCAACCAAAGACATGGTTGATTACTGGTGTGGCCGGTTTTATTGGTTCTAATTTATTGGAAACCTTACTGAAACTCGATCAGAACGTGGTTGGACTGGATAATTTTGCCACAGGACATCAGGCCAATCTGGATGAAGTACAAAAATTGGTCAGTGCGCAGCAATGGCAGAAATTTACCTTTTATGAAGGTGATATTCGTCAGTTGGAAGATTGCCAGAAAGCTTGTGAAAATGTGGATTATGTCTTGCATGAAGCAGCTTTGGGTTCTGTACCACGTTCCATTAGTGATCCGATCCTAACCAATAGTGCAAATATTAGTGGGTTTTTAAATATGCTGGTGGCAGCACGTGATGCACAAGTCACAAGTTTTACCTATGCTGCCAGTAGTTCGACTTACGGTGATCATCCTGCCTTACCCAAAATCGAAGAAAATATCGGTAAGCCGTTGTCACCTTATGCCGTGACGAAATATGTTAATGAGTTGTATGCAGATGTATTTGCCAGAACCTATGGCTTTAATTGTATTGGCTTACGTTATTTTAATGTGTTTGGTCGCCGTCAGGATCCTAATGGGGCGTATGCTGCGGTGATTCCAAAATGGACGGCTGCCATGATTGCCAATGAAGATGTGTTTATTAATGGTGATGGTGAAACCAGTCGTGATTTTTGTTATATCGACAATACTGTGCAAGCCAATATTCTGGCTGCTACAACACAAGATCCGGCAGTAAAAAATCAGGTATATAACGTGGCATTGGGTGATCGCACCACCTTAAATGAATTGTTTGCAGCCATTCAATCCGCTTTGGCAGAACAAGGTGTACATTATCAAAAAGCGCCAATTTATCGTGATTTTCGTGCCGGTGATGTACGTCATTCACAAGCAGCTATCACCAAAATTCAGCAGGCTTTAGGATATCAACCTGAAGTACGGGTCAATGAGGGAATTTCTCATGCCATGCAATGGTATATCTCGCATTAAAGTCAAAATAGCGTTAAAAATGCATCAGCATGGCGAAGGTGATCGCCAATAAAAGGATCGTCATTTGGCACTTCAGCGCAATATCGCAGTGAATTATATCAGCCAGCTTTATAATGGATTGATCGGCATCATTGTGATGCCGTTTTACCTGAAATTTCTGGGTGCAGAAAGTTATGGTTTAATCGCATTTTTTATGTTGTTACAAACTTGGTTTTATTTGTTGGATGTGGGTTTAAGCCAAACGCTTTCTCGAGAAACTGTACGTTTTAAGAATAATGTTTTGTCGGCAACGCATTTTTTTAAACTCTATCATTATATCAGTATCATTTTTTTTGCACTTGCCCTGTCGTTGGTACTGGTGTTATCCCTCAGTAATCAATGGATTGCAACCCATTGGCTGAAATTTTCCCATTTAAGTTTGCGTGATGTATTGTTGTGTTTGCAGATTATGTTTATTTGTGCAGGTTTACGCTGCATGGGCGGGATTTATCGCGGGGTGATTCAGGGGTTTGAAAAAATCGTCTGGATAAGTATTTTTAATATTGTTATCAATACCTTAAGGTTTGTTGTCGTTATTCCTGTGCTGTATGTTTTTGACTTTCAAATTCAGGTCTATTTTTATTTTCAGCTTGGGGTGGCATTGTTTGAGTTTGCTGTGTTGTGGTTTTATCATCGTGTTTTAATCAAGCAGCATGACCCAATGCATCTGGATATGATGCCGGAATCTGCCAATTATTTTAAGCAAATGTTGTATTTTGCATTGTTATCTGGTGGTAATTTCATTTTGTGGTTGGGGATTTCACAAAGTGATAAATTGTTGTTGTCATCGTTATTGCCATTAGCAGATTACGCTTATTATTCAATTGCAATTTTACTTGCCAGTGTGATTTACATGATTTCTACACCAATGAGTAATGTACTGTTACCTCGTATGACGGCCTTGTTTTCCCAGAATAATTTGCTCCAGCTTGAGCAAATTTATACGCAATTTGCCCAATTTATTAGTGTGGTTGTTTGTAGCATCGCTTTGACCATTTTCTGGAATGCGCATGAGGTGGTCTTGTTGTGGTCAAATGATGTGCATACTGCCGATCAGGTGGCACCTGTCTTAAAACTGTATATTTTGGGTAATGTGTTTTTGGCAATCAATGCTTTTAGTTATTATATTCAGTATGCACATGGAGATGTAAAGCGGCATTTTTATGGCAATGTATGCTTATTAATCTTGATGTTGCCAATAATTTATTGGGCAACAACGCATTATGGTGCTTTAGGTGCAGGTGTGGTGTGGTTGAGTTTGCATGCACTATGGTTTTTTTCATGGACCATTTATGTTAATCGGCATTTTATAACGCATTATTGGCAATGGTCATTCACCATTATTCAGATTTTAGTGGTGAGTTATATCTTTTCCGCACTTTTACATTGGCTATATCAAGGCATGAATATTTATGCTGATTCAATCTGGATCGATCTTCTGGCACTGGCGCTCTTTGGCGGTTTACTCTTCGCTGTAACAGCAGTGAGTGCGCCGGCAATTCGGCAATTTTTACAACAAAAATTACGAGGTTAAGTGATGATACAAACCACAATGACAACAAGTACAATCACACAGACCAATACCCAAAAAATTAGAATTACGTTTTTGATGCGCTCTGCGCAAGGCGGTGGTGCAGAACGAGTGACGATTGCATTAGCCAATCAGTTAGCAGCGAAAGGCTATCATATTGATTTTATCTTTATTCAGGCTGTTGGGCCATTTTTACAAGATATTGATCATAGAATTCATGTCATTGATTTGGGCGTTCGTCGTACCTTATTGGCCCCTGTCAAGCTGTATCAACAATTAAAACGTCATCGTCCTGATGTTTTAATTTCGGCTTTGAATTACATCAATATTATGGCAATTATGGCATGTCGCTGTTTAAAGGGTAAACGTCCGAAAACCATGATTACTGAACATGGAACATTAAGTGCAGTATTAGAAAGTTTAAGGGGAACAGGCAAGCTGGTACCGATGTTGATGCAACGTTGTTATCCTTTTGCGGATCGAATTATTGCAGTATCTCATGGTGTGGCAGATGATTTGGCTCAGCAGTTGCAATTGTCACCTCAGCAGATACAGACCATTTATAATCCTATGGATTTTGATAAAATTTTCAGTAAAAAAAATATTCCGTTGAACCATCCTTGGGTAAATTGTGGAATTCCACTGATTTTAGGCGCAGGGCGTTTGGTTGAGGTCAAAAACTTTCCCTTATTGATTGCTGCTTTTGAACGTGTACGTGCGCAGCAAGCTTGTCGTTTAGTGATTATCGGTGAGGGAGAAAAACGTACTGAGCTTGAAACACAAATCCAAAGCAGTGCCTATGCCCAAGATATTGCCTTACTTGGTTTTAGTGATAATCCGTATCAATGGATGGCCGCGGCTAATCTATTTGTGTTGAGTTCCAGAACGGAAGGTTTACCAACTGTGTTAATCGAAGCCTTATTGTGTGGTACACAAGTTATCAGTACAGATTGTCCTTATGGCCCAAGAGAAATTTTGCAGGATGGACAATTCGGAAGTTTGGTACCGGTTGATGATGTGGCAGCATTAGCAGCAGAAATGCTGAAAAAATTACAACATACATCCGCTCCACAAATAGATTTGACCACATTAGCACAGCGTTTTGGTCAGGACAGTATTACTTTGCAATATGAACAAGAAATTCAACAACTTTGCTCAGGAGCCACAGCATGAAAATTCTGCATGTGATTCCGAATTTTCATGCCATTGGCGGTGCTGAAATGATGTTGTCGCGCCTGATTTTATCCCGTTCGGATTGCGAACATGCAATTGTGGCATTGATCAATGATGTGGATGATACCTTTGCACAGGCAGCGGCACAATGTCGACAGGTGACGGCATTACACTGGAATGGTATCAATACCCTGTCTGTGATTAAACAGCTCAAAAATTTAATTCAAAAATATCAGCCAGATGTTGTACAGGGCTGGATGTATCATGCCAATGTGTTATCTACATTGGCTTGTAAAGGTTTAAAAGATAAACCGAAATTGGTATGGGGCATTCATCATTCTTTAACCTCACCCAAAGACGAATCGCTAAGTACTAAAATTTCATTGCGTATGAGTCGGGCACTGACCAAACATTGTGATGCCATTGTGTATTGTGCACATTCTGCATTGGAGCAGCATAAAGTGTATGGTTTTCGTCATCCAAAACAAATGGTGATCGCCAATGGTATTCAGATCGAACAATTTCAAATCAATGAAACATTGCATAGTCCGATTACGATTGGTTTTGCCGGACGTTATCATGCAGCCAAAGGTTATCAATATTTATTTGAAACCATTGCCTTGTTGCAAGATCAGCCATTGAAATTTCGTATTGCAGGTAAGGGGGCTAACTTTAATAATCCAGATATTCAACAATGGATTAAGGCCTTGCAGATTAATCCGCATCAACTTGAGTTACTTGATCAAGTTAGGGATATGGCAAGTTTTTATCAAAGTGTTGATGTGTTTTTAATGACCTCTATTACAGAAGGTTTACCTACCGTATTGATTGAAGCCATGGCAAGCGGTGTACCTTGTATTAGTACTGATGTGGGAGATGCCACGAATATCGTACAGGATATCGGCTGGATTGTTGCATCACGCCAACCCGAACAACTCAAAAATGCAATCATCACTTACCTGAATTTACCTGATCAGGAGAAAAAACAGTTAAAATTGGCAGCACGACAACAGATTGAGCAACGTTTTGCACTCTCGCAAGTGAGTCAGCATTATTTGACATTATGGGAAAGTCTTTGATGAAGTTTTTGATGATTTGTAGCTATTTTCCTTCGGTGATTAATTTTCGGGGAAAACTACTGGAAGCGATTGCCAATCAGGGCTATGAAGTGCATGTGATTGCACCTGATTTGGCTGATTATTCGCAGGATCAGCAAACCCTGAACAATCTTGGCTATCATTTGCATCAGGTGCCAATGCAGCGTGCGGGAACCAACCCCTTGCAGGATTTAAAAACACTCAACGCATTATATCATTGCATTAAAACTATTCAGCCCGATGTGGTGCTGGCTTATACCATTAAGCCTGTGATTTACGGTATGCTGGCTGCAACCCTGGCTAAAGTACGCCAACGCTTTGCACTGATTACCGGTTTAGGCTACGCATTTAGTGGTGTTGAAGAAGGCAGAAAAATTTCTACATTTCAAAAAATTGTCTATGGTTTATATCGAAGGGCTTTAAAGCATAGCCACAAAGTATTTTTCCAGAATCCGGATGATCAAGCATTATTTCAAAAATTAAAATTATTAAATGCATATACGCCAACGGTGGTGGTAAACGGTTCTGGTGTGAGCGTTAAACAATTTGACGTACTGCCATTGCCTCTTAATGCCCAGCAACAACCCAAAGCTGCATTTTTATTAATTGCCCGTTTATTGATTGATAAAGGCATACGGGAATATGCACAAGCGGCTAAAATCATTAAAAGCCGATATCCTGAAGTTGAGTTTCATCTGGTTGGCTGGATTGATGATAATCCAACAGCCATTTCCCAAGAAGAACTGAATCAATGGATTGCAGAGGATCGGCTTAAATTCTGGGGCAAATTAAACGATGTCCGTCCCGCAATTGCAGAAAGTTCAGTGTATGTCTTGCCATCCTATCGTGAAGGGACACCACGTACTGTACTGGAAGCAATGGCAATGGGAAGAGCGATCATTACCACAGATGCTCCCGGCTGTCGGGAAACTGTAAAAGACGGTGAAAATGGCTATTTGGTACCAGTAAAATCTGTCGATGCATTGGTAGATGCCATGACAAAATTGATTGAAGCTCCACAATTGATCTCACAAATGGGTCAGGCCGCACGGCATCTGGCTTTAAGCAAATATGATGTTGAGCAGGTCAACACACACATGCTACAGGAAATGGGAGTCATCAAATGATGAAACGTTGTCTGGATATTGTCATTTCTGGTACCGCACTGGTGTTGTTATCTCCTGTTTATGCAGTTGTGGCTTATAAAGTGAAAAAAAATCTTGGCTCACCAGTATTATTTCGCCAGCAACGTCCGGGATTACATGGTCAACCTTTTGAAATGATTAAATTTCGTACCATGAAAGATGCTGTAGATGCACAGGGCCATCCTCTACCGGACAGCGAGCGTCTAACTGCATTTGGTAAAATGTTACGCGCCACCAGTCTGGATGAATTACCTGAATTATGGAATGTGCTAAAAGGTGAAATGAGTATTGTTGGCCCACGCCCCTTATTGATGGAATATTTACCTTTATATAACGCTGAACAAGCCAAACGCCATGATGTACGTCCGGGGATTACTGGATATGCGCAAGTGAATGGGCGTAATGCGATTAGTTGGGATAAAAAATTTCAGCTCGATACTTGGTATATCGAGCATCAATCCTTATGGTTAGATTTCAAAATCATGCTAAAAACTGTGAAAAAAGTCATTTCCAAAGATGATATTCACGCTGAAGGTGAAGTGACTATGAGCAAGTTCACTGGTAATCACCAACAGGATCAGAACTAATGTCAGCCCCAGCCATTTATGCGGTGTTTGGTGCATCGGGTTGTGGACGTAGCTTAATGCCAATTGCACGGGAGCAATTGACACGACTGAGTATTCAATCACAGATTTATTTTATAGATGATGCCTTGAACGAGTTGACCATGATTAATGGCCATCCTGCATTAAACTATAGCGCATTTCAGGCACTTGAAGTGCAGCAAAAATACGTATTGATTGCGATTGCCAATAGTCAGGTACGAGAGAAACTGGCAGCAAAAATCCAGCAGGATGGTATGCAGCTCTGGACCGTACAGGCAAATCTCAATGTGGTGATGGATCAGGTTGAAATTGCTGCGGGTGCAGCATTGAGCCCATTTGTGACGATTGGTAGTAATGTCCGAATTGGATGCTGCTTTCATGCGAATTTATATAGTTATGTGGAGCATGATTGTGTTATCGGTGACTTTGTGACTTTTGCTCCTGGTGTAAAGTGTAATGGTAATGTTCATATTGCCGATCATGTTTACATTGGTGCCGGTGCTATGATTAAACAGGGTACAACTGAGCAGCCGTTATGTATTGGGCAGGGCGCTGTGATTGGTATGGGCGCTGTGGTCACCAAAAATGTCCCGGCTGGTGTGACTGTGGTCGGTAATCCGGCACGTATTTTAAATACAAACAATAGATAATTCAGGATTAAACTTATGTTAAATACTGCCTTTGCAACATGGCCAAGCTTTACTCAACAAGAAGCTGATGCGGTGTCCCGAGTATTATTGTCAAATAAAGTCAATTACTGGACAGGACAGGAATGTCGCAAGTTTGAACAGGAATTTGCTGCTTATGTTGGTACACAACACGCTGTGGCTGTTGCAAATGGGACTGTGGCATTAGATTTGGCACTCAAGGCTTTAAAAATCGGTACAGGTGATGATGTCATTGTGACATCACGAACTTTTCTGGCTTCAGCAAGTTCTATCGTGATGGCAGGTGCTAATCCTGTTTTTGCTGACGTAGAGCTCGACTCACAAGTAATCTCCCGAGCCAGTATTGAAGCGGTCTTAACCACAAATACCAAAGCCATCATCTGTGTACATCTGGCTGGCTGGATGTGTGATATGGATCCAATTATGCAACTGGCTGAAGAAAAAGGCCTATATGTAATCGAAGATTGTGCGCAGGCACATGGTGCACAATATAGAGGTCGTAGTGCAGGTTCAATTGGTCATATTGGTGCATGGTCATTTTGTCAGGATAAAATTATGACCACTGGTGGCGAAGGCGGTATGGTCACCACCAATAATGAAGCATTATGGAAAAAAATGTGGTCGTATAAAGATCACGGCAAAAATTTTGATAGTGTTTATCATAAACAACATGCACCGGGATTTCGCTGGTTACATGACAGTTTTGGGACCAACTGGCGCATGATGGAAATGCAGGCTGTTATTGGACGAATTCAATTACAGAACATGCCACAATGGACTGCACAACGATATGCCTATGCTCAGCAGATTTTTCAGGCATTTGCAGACTCGCCATATTTCATAATACATCAGCCAAATGCTGACTATGTTCATGCCTATTATAAATGTTATGTGCAAGTGAACTCGGAAGCATTGCCTGAAGGATGGGATCGTGATCGAATTATGCAGGAAATTAATGCATTAGGTGTGCCATGCTTTAGTGGCTCATGTTCGGAAGTTTATCTTGAACATGCATTTGATTGGACTACATGGCGGCCAAAACAACGTTTGCCACATGCCAAGCAACTGGGTGAAACCAGTTTGATGTTTCTGGTTCATCCAACATTAACCACTGAAAATATGCAGGATACAGTCAATGCAATCCAGCAAGTGATTCAACGCATTACGACAACAGCATAGAGTTTCGGAATCGTTCTTCTTTAAATATAGCCATCAGGACATACATGTTTAAATCTACCTTGAACTATTTTTCATCCATGCGGCGTAGTTATAAAAAATTACTGCTGTTAGTGCTGGATTTATGTGTATTACCTGTCTTAATGTGGGCTGCTTATGTCATTCGTTTATTTGATCTGAAAGTCGGTGTGATGACCGGCCTTGATTTCTGGCCATTATTGGTGATGTTGATTGCGGTGGGTAGTCTATGGCTTATGGGAATTTACCATGCTGTAATTCGCAGTTTTAATGAAAATTTTATTCTGAGACTGGCAGCGGCGACATTGATTACCATGCTGTGCCTGTATGTTGTGGCCAAAACTAGAATTGCTTTTGTACCCATGAGTATTCCAATCATCTTCGCTGCATTGATGTTTGGTTGGGTGTGGACTAGCCGTGCCATCATTCGTATTGTGGTGAATAATGCATTGTATAGTCATATTCCCAAAGCCCGTGTGGTGATTTATGGTGCCGGAGATGCCGGCAGACAAATGGCTGTAGCATTAAATCTTTCCAAAGATCATATTCCTGTATGCTTTCTGGATGACAATCCTAATCTACATGGTTTAACTGTTGAAGGTTTAAAAGTTTATTCGCCATATCAACTGGAACTCTTACAAAAACGGCATCAATTTAATGAAGTTTTATTGGCTATGCCAACCATTGCTAAAAAACGAAAAAATGAAATCATTAAACATCTGGAACCGTTGGGGGTTAAAGTTCGGGAAGTACCAAGTTTTAGTCAGTTGGTCGATGGCCATTTAAAAATTTCAGACATTAAGGAAGTTGATATTATTGACTTGCTGGGACGTGAGCCCGTTCCACCAGTACCTGAACTTTTAGCCAGAAACATTGATCAGAAAGTGGTTATGGTCACTGGTGCAGGTGGCTCCATTGGTTCAGAGTTATGTCGTCAGATTATTCGTCAACAACCTCAAATGTTGATTTTATTTGAGATGTCAGAATTTTCCTTATATAGCATTGATAAGGAACTACGTGGCTTAACCCAGATTAAAATTGTACCGGTTCTGGGTTCGGTGTTTAATCAAAAAAAGCAATATCGCATCATGCAACAATATGCGGTACAAACGGTTTATCATGCCGCAGCTTATAAGCATGTGCCATTGGTTGAGGCCAATCCTCTGGAAGGATTAAGAAATAACAGTGCTGGAACCGCAAAAAGTTTAAATGCAGCAGTAGCTGCGCATGTTGAAACTTTTGTATTGATTTCAACCGATAAGGCTGTGCGACCAACCAATATCATGGGCGCATCAAAACGTCTGGCAGAACTCTATTGTCAAGCAATTGCTGCTCAGCAACCGACCACTAAAATTAGCATTGTGCGTTTTGGCAATGTATTGGGGTCTTCTGGTTCAGTCGTCCCTTTATTTAAGCAACAAATTGCCAAAGGCGGGCCAATTACTGTTACTCATCCAGAAGTGACACGTTATTTTATGACAATTCCTGAGGCTGCCTTACTGGTGATTCAGGCTGGTGCTATGGGTGAGGGTGGTGATGTATTCTTGCTGGATATGGGCGACTCGGTAAAAATTAAAGATTTGGCCGCACAAATGATTGCGCTAAGCGGCTTGAAATTAAAACAACATGCCGATGATGATGGAGATATCGAAATTCAATTTACAGGATTACGCCCAGGTGAAAAATTATATGAAGAGTTATTGATTGAACAAGATAAGGTTCAGGAAACCTCACACGAGCGTATTGTAAAATCTTTTGAAAAACAATTCAGTCTGATAGAAATCCAGCAAGTGATTGAACGAATTGAACAGGCATATCAAGGCAGCGATCGACAGGATTTAGATTGGATTATTACCCGACTGGAATATTTTGTTGATGGTTATCAGCGTGGTAAAGAGATTCAAGTGAATTAATAAAGATATTTTCAGAATGTTTATTGAAAATCCGAGTCTTACTTAAGGAAGTGGAATCATCTAACGTAGTATCAACTTTTTATTTTGATTGTAAAAATCTATGCTTTTGATCTTATGGCGAAAGAACTGGATTAAGATTAGCTCAAAAATTAAAATTATTTCATGAACTTAAACAAAAAATTATCTGTAATTAGTGTTTTTTATCATATTTCTAGTTTGTTTATCTAAGAAAAGAGAAGTTATTGTCATACGCTTTGGAAAACCTTATGTTGCAATTTGATCTTCTCTTTTTAACTTCGCAAATATTTTTGTTGAAATGTATTTTAATAAAAAACCTCTTACTCCCTAAGAAATAAGAGGCTGGAAAATGCTTAAAGATTAAGACTTTTTCTTGTCAGTATTGTATTTATAAGCATAGCTATAGCCGTAACCATAACCAGAGGTCTGAACTTCAATATCGTTCAGGATGACACCATTAATCTGAGCACCAGTATTTTCAAAGCGTTTTTTCACCAGTTCAAGCTCTTTCAACGGTGTTTGACCATAACGTGCAATGACCAGATTTACACCACTGTACTTAGATAAAACCATACTGTCAGTTACAGCCAATACAGGAGGCGTGTCCAATACGATATAGTCATACTGACTCTGCAATTGCTGCATAAGCTGTGCAAAACGTTCACTATTTAATAGTTCAGATGGATTACTTGGATGCTCACCACGTGGAAGAAGATCAAGATTTTCTTGATCCGTAGAGGAAATCACCTGTTCCACTGGAAGCTGCTTAAGCAGAACATCAGATAGACCTTGTTGGTTATTATTTTTAAAATATTTATGCATATAACCGCGGCGTAAGTCTAAATCCATGATCAATATGCGTTTACCATTTTGCGCCAATAATGCTGCAAGATTGGCAGAAATAAATGACTTACCTGCATTCGGTGCAGAACTGGTAATCATCAAAACATTATTTTTGGCTTGAGCCAGCGTAAATAATAAGGTTGTACGAACACTACGTAGGCTTTCTACTGCCATATCATCGCTATGTGTAATGGCAAGGACAGGTAATGTTTTACGTTTTTTAATTTTGGACGGTTGATATTCAGAACGTGGAATTGCACCATATACTGGTAAATCCAGCTCAGTTTCAATTTGTGAGCTATCCCGTACTCCAGAACGTATTATATTACGTAACAGAGCAAATAGGATGCCAATAAAGCCACCAAGGAATATGGATAATAAAAGTACTTGGGATTTTTTTGGTTGTATTGGTTTAACTGGTTCAACCGCAGTATCAACAATACGTACATTACCAATTTCACCGGCCTTGGCCACGTTCATGGTCTGGTAGGTGTTCAGTAAGTTGGTGTATAGCTGGTTTTTCACTTCTACATCACGGTAGTACTGTAAGTATTGTCGTTGTACTTCGGGTAAGCGTTTTAACGTACCATTGAGCTCATTGATTTTTTTGCTGATTGATCCAAGTTGTGCATTAATTTCCTGCATCATTGGATGTTGTTCGGTGTATTGAGATGCCAATTCTGCCAGCTTTTGCTCTAGCTGAATTTTTTGTGTTTCCAGTTCGATACTTTGTTGTAAATACAGTTGAGATTCCTGATTAACATCAACCGTATTATATTGTTCACGGAATTTATTAAAAGCACGTTCCGAATCATCCAGCTCTTTTTTTAATTCAGGCAATTGTTTTTGCAAAAAATTTAAGGTCTGTTCTTTTTCAGCAGAGCTACGATCAACATTCTGTTGTTTGTAGGTTGCCAGAATCACGTTGAGGACCTTGGTAATATGTGCTTTATCCGTCCCTTGGTAATTTAATCCAAGTACACCGGTTTGTTTACCTCGTTCTGCGGCTGAGAAATTACTTAGGATATTGTTTACTGCAGTTGGTAAGGTATTTTTTGTAATCAAATAGCTTTGTTGAGGTGTTGTCTTTGCATCAATACTGATTTGCCATGCACCAATACTTGCAGGTTGATTTAAATTACCCTGATAAACAATTTGATTGGTATCTTGATCAACTAGGCTAAAGGTATTGCCGTTAAAATTCAATAATAAAGATTTATCCAGATAGTTTTGGGGAACATTAAATTTACGAATTTCAAAACTGTTTTGATTCTGGTGAATTGATACTCCAGTTGAATTGTAATTGGTTTTAAACTCAATAGGGCTAACTAATCTTGTCCATAATGATTCATCAGTCGGTGATATTCGAATATCTAAATTTAGTTCTTTAATAGTACTGCCTAAAACCAGGCGAGACTGTAAAATGGCAATTTCAGCCTGAGCCAGTTGCATTCCTCCCAAACCTGAATCTGACATAATACTGGAAAGTTGCTCTCCTAAAAGGGCTGCATTTGCTCCACCTTTAGATGTTTCAACTTGAACCATTGCATCGACAGAATAGGTATTAGGGGTAACTCTTAAATAAAGTAATGCACAAATCATACTGAGTAATGTACATAAGATAATCAGCTTCCATTGTGCCAATAATGAAAAGAAAAGTTCTTTTAAATCAATGGTATCTTCAGTATTTTGATTTATTGAATTGCTCATTAATGATTACACCTTAAAAAATTTTTCCCAATCTTGGATAAATGTCTGGATAAGTTGGCACGCCTGATCAAATGCTTCCTGAGGCTTTTGATAGGGGTCGCTAATGTCTTTATTTTGCCAGTGTCCTAGACGAAATACTTTACCTTTACTAAAAGGAAACAGTTGTTCAAGGTGCTTTTGCTGTTGGGTACTCATGGTAAGTACCACATCCACCTGTTTAACGTCTTCAGCTGTAATCTGTTTCGCTCGATGGTTGGAAAGATCTATGCCAAGACGTTGCATACAAAGTTGTGATTTTTCATCGGCTGGATGGTCTACCATGGCAACCAAACCTGCCGAGTTAACTTGCAAATTTGGAAAGTGCTGTTTGAGCAATACCTCTGCCATCGGGCTTCGGCAAATATTTCCCGCACAAATCACCAATACATTATTAAAATTCATGCATTAATTACCCAGACGATCAACGTTATACAGTGCATTAGAGAATGGAATAATTTGATTAACCACACGTTGCCAACGTGTTAAACCGGTTGCATCGACATAAACAATATCATTACTACTCATTGCAAATTGATTGGCTAGGCCAAAGTCGGCAATATTACTTAAATCCATGTGATAAAGCTGTGTAGTTTTATGTGCCGGATCGGTGCGTAAAATATAAATACGTTTTGCACTGGCAGATAGTGGGTTGATTCCTGCACTTTCTCCCAATACATCACTTAAGGTCATTCCTTGTACGCGTAATGGAATGGACTGTGTTTTAGTTGCTTCACCCATAACATAAACTTTTTGACTCTCTCGTGAATTGACATAAATTGTGTCATGAGGTTGTACATAGAGTCGTTGTAAAGACAGCCCTATTTTTTCTAATTGAACAGGGTTTAAATTATAAGTTATACCATTACGGATTAACTGAATCGATGCATTATCACCACCAATCAAACTATTATCCATTGACATACCACCAGCCATACCGATAGCAGCATAAATACTGATGGGCTGGTCGTTTAAATAAAATTGTCCACTTTTGTTGACATAGCCGACAACAGAAAAAGGTTGTCCCTGATAGGAAATAACTCGAACAACAGCGTCAGGATGTTTAAGATAACTTGCCAAACGGCGGCTTAATTCTTGATTAAATTGGGTAACGGATTTACCGGCAGCTTTAATTGTACCTACTAGAGGAAAGTAAATATTGCCTGATTGATCAATACGATAACCTGATGATATTGCTGCTTGGTCACTATTAACTGTGGAATTTAGCGGAGTAATTTCCGGATAGGCCCACAATTGAATAGAAAGCACATCACCTGCCGAGAGTTTATAGAGCTTTTCAGGAGCTTGAAAAAGTGTGGATAATAATTGGTAATTAGATTGAGGGAAAGCAGTTTGCTGAATGTGGTTTAAACTCTGCTGATTAATAGGAATAACTTCTACAGAGGTACCTAAGTCAGTTTGGACTGTACCTTGTTCCGGAAGATTATAAGTTTGAAAGCCAGACATGGTGGCACAACCAGAACTTAACAAGGCTAAGGATATTATTAAGAAAGAATGTTTTAACTTCACAGGTTGACCCATCTAATTTTTAGCTTTAAGCGTGACAATTATACAAGGATAAACTGCATAGTAATGAGTTTTATTGTAAATGTATAATGAAATTTAAAATGCTAAAGCAAATTTTTGCATAAGATAAGAAATCACAACAAATAGGTATTGTTGTTTGAAAAGCAAATGGTTAGGATTTGTAGCTTAAACAAATTTATATTTTCTCTATAATTGCTTAGGATGGTTAATTGGATGCAAAGCGATATCGCTAATACTATTTTTATTTGAGTGTGACCTATTCTGTAATAATGTGTTTAGATATAAAGTTTGTGATTTTATAAATCCAAAAATATCTAATAGTATAGTAGAAGTAAAGTATGACTTAAAGATATGAGTTATTATATGACTGAATATAGGATATGTAATTTATAAACTTCTATTTTTATGTGGAATTTTTGGAGGATATGTGAAGATTACTGTCGTGGGCACGGGTTATGTAGGATTATCCAATGCAATGTTGTTTAGTCAACAGCATCAAGTGATAGCATTAGATATTGATCAAAAACGTATTGATCAGTTGAACAAAAAAGACTCTCCTATTCAGGATGATTTGATTGAGCAGTATTTAAAACAAGTCACAGATTTTAAAGCAACACGAGATCAAAATGAAGCATATCAAAATGCAGAAGTGGTGATTATTGCAACCCCAACTAATTATGATGAAATAAGCAATTATTTTGATACTAGTTCGATTGAACAAGTTCTTCAAGATTTAGCCAATGTTCAAAGCCACGCTATTATTGTGATTAAATCAACCATTCCTGTTGGTTTTACCCAGAAAGTCCAATCACAATTTCCTCAACTTAAGATTATTTTTTCTCCGGAATTTTTGCGTGAAGGTAAAGCTTTATACGATAACTTATATCCGTCACGTATTGTGGTGGGTGACCAGTCTGAAATAGGGCGGAAAATAGGTAATTTGTTTAAGGAAAGCTGTTTAAAGCCCAATGTTGACATTCTATTAATGGATGCTGTAGAAGCTGAAGCGGTTAAATTGTTTTCAAATACTTATTTGGCAATGCGTGTAGCTTATTTTAATGAATTAGATACGTATTGTGCAGCGCGTGACCTAAATTCCAAGGATATTATTCAAGCTATCGGTTTGGATCCTCGCATCGGCACACATTATAATAACCCTTCATTTGGTTATGGTGGATATTGTTTGCCAAAGGATACTAAACAATTACTTGCGAATTATAGTGATGTTCCACAGAATTTGATTAGCGCCATTATCCAGTCAAATACTACACGTAAAGACTTTATTGCAGCACAAATTTTACAAAAACATCCGAAGGTGGTGGGTATTTATCGTTTGGTTATGAAGGTGGGTTCGGACAACTTTAGACAAAGTGCCATACAAGGCATTATGAAACGCTTAAAGGCGAAAGGTATAGAAATTATTGTTTATGAGCCCGTATTACAGCAAGAGGAATTTTTTGGTTCTCCAGTGGTGAGGGATTTAAAATTATTTAAACAAAATGCTGATATTATTGTAGCCAACCGTTTAGTTTCTGATTTGTCAGATGTGGTGGATAAAGTATTTACAAGAGATATTTTTGGAGATAACTAAAATTTATTCGATTCTAAAAATATTTATTAATAATTTTTTAGAAATGATTTAATCGGAAGTTGACTATTTTATTTTGGTGTAGTTATGAAAAAAGCATTAATCACAGGTATTACAGGTCAGGATGGTTCTTATCTGGCAGAGTTTCTATTAGCCAAAGGCTATGAAGTACATGGTATTAAACGTCGTTCATCATTGTTTAATACTCAGCGAATTGATCATATTTATCAGGATCCACATATTGAACATGCTAGATTAAAGTTACATTATGGAGATTTAACTGATACCTCTAACCTAACGCGTATTCTTGCTGAAATACAGCCAGATGAGGTATACAATTTAGGAGCACAATCTCATGTTGCGGTGTCGTTTGAGTCTCCAGAATATACCGCTGATGTTGACGCAATAGGTACTTTGCGTTTACTGGAAGCAATAAGATTTCTTGGATTGGAAAAGAAAACAAAATTTTATCAGGCTTCAACTTCTGAATTATATGGCTTGGTACAAGAAATTCCACAAAAAGAAACCACACCTTTTTATCCACGATCTCCTTATGCAGTTGCTAAATTATATGCGTACTGGATTGCAGTGAATTATCGTGAAGCTTATGGTATGTACGCTTGCAACGGTATTTTATTTAATCATGAGTCCCCTCGTCGAGGAGAAACCTTTGTTACTCGTAAAATTACCCGAGGCTTAGCTAATATTGCTCAAGGGTTGGATCAATCTCTTTATATGGGGAATCTTGATTCCTTGCGTGATTGGGGACATGCTAAAGACTATGTTCGTATGCAATGGATGATGTTACAACAGGAACAACCAGAAGATTTTGTTATTGCTACTGGCGTACAATATAGTGTTCGTCAGTTTATTACATGGTCAGCTGCTGAATTGGGAATTACGCTTGAATTCACTGGTCAGGGAATAGATGAAAAAGGAACTGTCATTAAGGTTGAAGGTGACAAAGCTCCTGCTGTGAAAGTTGGAGATGTTATTGTTGCGGTAGATCCACGATATTTTCGACCAGCAGAAGTAGAAACATTATTGGGTGATCCAAGCAAAGCTAAAGAAAAATTAGGCTGGGTGCCTGAAATTACAGTACAGGAAATGTGCGCTGAAATGGTGGCAGAGGATTTAAAAGAAGCTCAACGTTTTGCATTATTAAAAGCACATGGCCATGATGTGTCAGTTTCTCTGGAGCATTAATGATGACAATTGATCTGGAACAAAGAGTTTTTGTTGCTGGACATCGGGGTATGGTGGGTTCTGCCATTGTACGCCTGTTGCAGGCAAAAGGTTATCAAAATATTATTACAGCAACTCATGCTGAGCTAGATTTGTGTAATCAGGCTGCTGTGAATGAATTCTTTATCAATAACCAAATTGATCAAGTTTATTTGGCTGCGGCTAAAGTAGGTGGAATTCATGCAAATAATACTTTTCCGGCAGATTTTATTTATCAAAATTTAATGATTGAAGCTAACATTATTCATGCTGCACATCAAAATGATGTGCAAAAGTTAATGTTTTTGGGGTCATCTTGTATTTACCCTAAATTTGCACAGCAACCAATCAAAGAAACGGAATTGTTAACAGGTATATTGGAATCAACTAACGAACCCTATGCGATTGCTAAAATTGCTGGGATTAAGTTGTGTGAAAGTTACAACCGTCAATACGGACGAGATTATCGTAGTGTTATGCCAACCAACTTATACGGCCCACACGATAATTTTCATGCAGAAAATAGTCACGTTATTCCAGCATTGTTAAGGCGTTTTCATGAAGCAGTTAAGGAAAATACAGAAGAAGTTGTGATTTGGGGTAGTGGTAAACCTATGCGGGAATTTCTTCATGTTGATGATATGGCTGCGGCAAGTGTTTATGTAATGGAATTGAATGATACCGTTTTAAAAGCCAATACTCAGCCTATGCTAAGTCATATTAACGTAGGTACAGGTGTGGATTGCACAATTCGTGAACTTGCTGAAACGGTTGCAAGAGTAACAGGCTTTAATGGTAAACTTACTTTTGATGCGACTAAACCAGATGGTACACCACGTAAGCTTATGAATATAAGTCGTTTAGAAAGTTTAGGCTGGAAAGCTTCTATCACTTTGGAAGAAGGTTTGAAAGATGCATATCAATGGTATTTAGAAAATATTGAAACAGTAAGGGCCTAATATATGTGGCTGGATGATGATACTTTTAAAGCAGTAATTGCCAATACACCATTAATTTCAATTGATTTGGTCGTTCGGAATGAAAATGGTGAAGTGTTATTGGGTAAAAGGTTGAATGCACCAGCCAAAGATTATTGGTTTGTTCCAGGTGGTCGTATACGTAAAGATGAAACTTTGGATCAGGCATTTGTACGAATATTACAGGAAGAATTGGGTATAGAATCAGACATTACTCGTTCAGGTGCCAAATTTTTAGGTGTATTTGAACATTTTTATGAGGATAATGTATTTGATAATGAGATTTCAACACATTATATTGTATTGGGATATGAAATTTCTATTTATAATGAACAGTTAAATATGTTGCCATGTTTTCAACATGGTGAATATCAATATTTTAATATACTAACATTGTTAGCTAATCGAGAAGTTCATTGTTTTAGTAAAAATTATTTTGATAATCAAACTTATGATTTCTATAAAAATATCTGTAATGGTGCGGTGAAATGAATATTAAAAAAAATAGTTTAAATATTGTTTTGTTTGTAAGTATTTTTGCTATTGTGCAGTTCTTTATTGATTTTACATATCAGAATGTTTTAAGTACTTTAATTACATGGTTTTTATCAATTTTAGGTATTTTATATATAAAGCAAACTCTTTGTAAGGGCTATTTTTTATCATTATTAATTGTTGCAAGTGTAATATTGTCAACTCAATTGGGGCCTTTAATATTTCAAACTTTATATTTGACACCCGTTAGTTTTAATTTGCAAATGTCTTATATGGTTTTTTTATATACTGGAGTAATGCTTTGTAGTTTAATTTTAGGACATTTTATATATGTTAATTCAAAACCGTTTAAACGGTTGCAATTATCAATTAATGATATATTTAAAAATAAATTAATTTTATTTCAGGATGTATCAGGTGGCTTTGTTCTACTACTTACATCTTTATCTTTTTTCGCTATTTATTTTGGTGGTGTTAATGATGTGGAAATAGGTGATGTCGGTGGGAAGTTTTTGGCGATATTTAGTTTTTTTACTATGCTGCCATTGGTTTATTTTTATCAGGGAATTGAAAATAATAAAAGAAGTCAAAGTTATTATTTTTATGTAATAGGTTTGTATTTTATTGCATTGGTTATTCTTGGGATTATGAAGAACTCAAGAGGAACATTTGCGAATTTTGCATTATTTTTTATTTTTATTTTATTTTATTTGATTTATTGTAATAGAATTAAAATTACCAAACAAAGATTAGTGATAGGATTAGCATTAATTATACCAATGGTTGCATTATTTAATTTTTTAGGCCTTGTGTCGGGAGCAATTCTTCAAGCACGTTCATTACGGTCTGATATTAATGGCTTTGGCTTGGTAATTGAAACATTTAATATCTTACTGAATATGCATTCTGGAGAAATAAGTAAGTCTGATATTGGTGTAAATGCTAATGTGAATTTTAGTAGTTATAATGAGTTTTATTTAAATAATGATTTTTTGGCGAGACTTGTTACTATTAAATTTGATGATAATATGCTTTTTTATTCAAAAGATATATCTTTTGATAAATATTTTGAAATTAATCAATTTTTTTATGACAAGACTGTATCTTTACTACCACAACCACTAATTAACATTTTTACTAATGACTTTAATAAAAGTAATTATATATATTCTTATGGAGACTGGATATATAGTTTGGCAGGACAAGGAGGAATTGGTGGTTTTAAGCTGGGTTCAGTAGCTGTATCAGGATTAAATTTATCAGGATTGTTTTTTTATGTAATTTTAATTATCTTTTCACCTTTTTTATTTTCTCTTATAGATGCGCTAAGTTTTAGGGTCTTATATAAGAAAAATAATTATCGAGTTGTATTAAGTGTGATGTCCATCTTATTATTACAACCAATATTTATGTTGTTTAATGGTGATAGTTTAATGGGAATTATTGATTTTCTTTTAAGAGGCTTGTGGCAGGCTATTTTTGCTTATTGTCTTTTGTTATTTTTATATAAATTTTTATTTAAGTTGTTAAAAAATAGTTAATAAGTTTAATTGGCTTGGAATGACTGAAATTTGATATGTTTTTTTTAATGTTGATGGCAAATTTTATTTATAGGAAGACACTGGCATGAAAATTTTAGTAGAAAATTCCACATGGAATAATATTGGTGATGGGTGGTACCAATACTCATTATTTTATTTACTAAAGAAATTATATCCACAAGCTCGTTTAGTTATGGGTGAAGGGCCTATTCAACGTGCATTTAGATTATCTGATGAACAACAGAAAAACAATGCATTAAATTTGCTGGATTGGCAGGCAGCAGATGTGCATATTTTTTCTGGGCCAATGCTCAAAAGCTTAATTCCTCACTATGGTTTAGCAATTAAAAAATTAAAGGAAAGGGGGGCACAATATGCTTTTATTAGTGTGTCAGGTACGGCTTTAACATCAAGTGAAATTGTTGAAATTGGTACATTTTTAAGACAATATCCACCTTTATTATTTTCAACTAGAGATGTTGAAACATATAATAATTTTAAGGAGTATGTTCCAAATGCATATAATGGAATCTGTACTGCATTTTTGGTAGATAAAACCATTGAACTGGATACATTTAAGTTAGATAAACCATTTTTTGTTAGTAGTTTCTATACTGAGAATGAACCAAATTTTACAAATAATGGTGATTTTAATATAGAAAATTTAAATGTAGAGCATAGGTCGAATTTATATCATTTACCATATAAATATTCTCGTCATTTAAATTATAGACTGCCTCAGCAAGAAGAGGTGAGTGGTCGAAAAATTGTAAGACTAATACAAAACCTTAATACTAAATTTAATCATATTAATTTTGCATTGCCGAATTCTTTTATTAGCTTTAACCCAATATCTTATTTGGAAGTGATTAAGTCGGCAGAGTTTGTAGTATCAGATCGTGTTCATGCCTGTGCAGTTTCCTTGGCTTGTGGACATCCCGCACGATTTATGTTTAATACGCCTCGTGCTGGAATTTTTGATAGATTAAAATTTGATTATAAATCCAATCGAGGAATTATGTATCCTAATGATGATCTAATTAAAGATGAAATGGAAAAACTTTCTAAAGTAATTTTGCAAAGCATCTAAGTCAATGATTTAATTGTTGTATTTCTAATTTATATGAACTTTAGACTTGATGTTTTAAAGTTTATTAATAGACCTCTTGCGTTAGTCAAAATTTAAACAGCCGTAAGCTATATTTTATAAGGTTTTAGCTGATTCAAAATTAGGAAAAAGCATACTTTCGCAAGAGGTCTAATGTTTAATAGTAATATATAAATTTTTGAGGTTTTAATGTCTGTAAAAGTAAGGATATTGAAAAATGGTACAGCTTCTATTCTAGATAAGCTTGGCAAAGTTTGTGAACAGCTTTTGCTGGTACCATTTTTTATTATGCATTGGGGTGTTGCCTATTATGGAGACTGGATTACACTCACAATCTTACCTTCTTTTTTGGCTTTATCAAATTTGGGTTTTGGTACGGCAGTAGGTAATACCTTTGTCTTAAAATATGCATCAGGAGATCGACAAGGTGCAGCAAATACCATAAAAACTGGTCTAAAAGTGATGCACCTAGGTATTATCGTGTTGTTGTTGATGAGCTTGGGAATACTTGAAATCCTCAATAGTATGGGTGTTTTTTCAAATTTAACCATTAGTTCACTTGATGCAAAATGGTCGGTATTTTTTATGTTTGCGGCAGCTGTTTCAACTTTCTATTTAGCAATTTTTGAATGTTTTTACCGTGTAGTTGGGCAAGCACATATAGGAATATTTTTGCAGGCAGTGGCAACTTTTTTGAAAGTAGGCATTGGTATAGTTTTATTATTTATGGGTGCAAATGCACTTGGTTATGCGGTGTTAATTTTCACCACCACAGTAGTTGTAAATATAATATATATATTCTTATCTATAAATTTTTTAAAATTCCAAGAATATAAAACATCAAATTTTGATAAGAAAGAAGCAATCTTTTTATTCAAAAAAGGCTTTGGCTATTTTTTAAGTCCATTATGGCAGGCAATTTATTATCAGGGTACAACCTTTGTTATTCGAATCATATTAGGTCCTACAGGGGTAGTGCTATTTAATACGGTACGAACTTTAATTAATTCATCATCACAAGTATTTAATATTGTAGTAAGAGCTATATATCCAGAGTTTCATATTGCTGTAGGACAAAATAATAAAGGAAAAGCCAAAAAATTATACAGTTTGATTTTTTTGTTTAATTTCATTGTGTCAATTTGTTTTGTTATTTTTTTTAGCTTATTTGGTGATTGGTTTTATAGCTGGTGGACACATAATCAATTAGCTGTACCAACAATTGTATGGATGATTATGATTGCGAGAATCGTATTTTATGCGTTATGGTTTAGTTCAGCAAGTATTTTTCAAGCATATAATCAACCATATCCTATAACCATTACAGGTGTGATTATCTCGATTATTAGTGTTGTTATAACTTGGATTTGTTCAAGTCTTTGGGGGATTGTTGGAGCTGCAATAGGTATTTTGATTTTTGATGTTTTAATGTTTTTGGTATTGCAGATACAATCTAGAAGGTATTTAGTTATTTCAAAAGCTGATATTTTGGCAAGTATTAGAGGTATTAATAAAAAGATTTAAAATAAACAATATAAATATTTTATATTATTTATTCTACATTTGATTATTTATATTAATTTTAGGAGATTGAAATGAAAATTCTTATTTCTGTATTGGGACGATTTCATGCTTTTGATTTAGCAAAACAGCTTAACAAACATAATGTTTTGTATAAAATAAATACAACATTTCCTAAGTTTAAGGTACAGAAATGGGGTATAGAGAAAAATAAAATTCAAAGTAATTTATTTATTGAGTTGATAAGACGATATGCGCCAAAATTTATGAAAAAAAATATTACAAATTGGGCATATCATGCACAAGCGGTATCTAATATTAATTTATTAAAACATGTAGATGTATATATCGGTTGGAGTGGAAGTAGTTTGGAGGCGTTAATTGAAGCAAAAAAAAATGGAAAAATTACAATAGTTGAAAGAGGGAGTTCTCATTATAGCTACCAAATGAATATATTGCAGGAGGAATATGCTATTTATGGTACAAGCTTTGCTCCAAATAAAAAGGTATGGCAACGAGAGCTAAAAGAATATGAGTTGGCAGATTATATTTCTATTCCATCAACTTTTGTAAAGAATACTTTCTTGCAGTATGGTGTACCTGAAGAAAAACTCTTATTAAATCCTTATGGGGTTGACTTAACACATTTTAGAAAAGTAGAGAAAAAAGATAAGGTCTTTAGAATTATTACTTCAGGTAATCTCAGTATTCGTAAAGGTACACGCTATTTATTGGAAGCTTTTGATCAATTGATGTTAGATAATGCAGAAATTTGGCATATTGGTAGTATTCATGATGATATGAAAGAATGGTTAAGCCATTATAAAAATACAAATGTATATTTTTTAGGACATAAACCACAAAATGATCTATATCAATATTATTCACAAGGCTCAGTATTTGTTTTAATGTCATTGGAAGAAGGTATGGCAATGGTACAGCCACAAGCTATGGCATGTGGGTTGCCTTTGGTAATTTCCACAAATACAGGTGGATCAGATTTGATTTCTGAGCAAGGAAGAGAAGGTTATGTGATTCCAATACGAGATGTTGAAAAATTAAAATCTGTACTTTTAGAGTTATATTATAATCCTAAAAAGTTGGTAGAAATGTCACGAAATGCTCAAAAACGGGTGGAAAAAGGTTTCACTTGGAATGATTATGGAGATCGTTATATCCGTAATCTAAACGAAATTTTTAAATCAGAGTAATATGATGAAAGTTTTATCTATTGCAAACTTATCTAACTATGGTGAAGCTAACACAGCGTTACACCGTCATAGAGCTTTATGTAAAATTTATCCAAATCAAGTGGATGAATTCGACTTTAAGTTTAAATTTCGATTAATTAATAAGATTTTTCGAAAAATTTTCTTGAAAGGTTTTAATCTGTCATATACTGGAACAAGCTTATATAACAAAAAAATAATCGATAAGGTACAAGGTAATAATTATGAAATTGTTTGGATTGATAAAGGTATTTTTATTAAACCAAGTACTTTGAAATATATAAAAGATAATTTCCCAAGTATACTAATAATTGGTTATTCGCCAGATGAAATGACTCAGAGACATAATCAAAGTGCTGACTTTTTAGCATCATTAGAATACTATGATGCTTATATAACTACAAAATCTTATGCAATTCAAAATCTAAAAAAATTGGGGGCTAAGAGAGTTTACTTTGTAAACAACGCTTTTGAACCTACATTTCATTTTCCTAGGAATATTACAAAATTAGATATCAAGCTATTAGGGGGTGATATAGGTTTTATTGGCACATGGGAGCAAGAAAGAGCTGATTCAATTGTTTTTTTGGCAGAGAAAGGTTTAAATATTCGTGTCTGGGGTGGTGGTAAGTGGTTAAAATATAAAGGTAAATATAAAAATTTGATTATTGAAGATAAAGGTTTATTTTCTGAAAATTATTCTAAAGCTTTAGTAGGTTTCAAAATTAATTTATGTTTTTTAAGAAAAATAAACTTTGATCAACAAACTACCAGATCTATTGAAATTCCTGCTAGCGGTGGATTTATGTTGGCAGAGCGAACTGCAGAGCATTTAAATTTGTTTGAAGAAGATAAAGAAGCTGTTTTCTTTGACTCAAATGAAGAGTTGTATGAACAGTGTCTTTATTATTTGAATCATGAGAATGAAAGAGAAAGCATTCGACAAGCTGGATATCAGAAGTGTTTGGATGCAGGATATTCTAACGAAGCGACATTAGCTAGAGTATTAAAAGAAATTTTAAAGGATCATCATGCAGACTAAAACATTAGATTCAAATTTAAGATTTACATTTTGTGCACTTGAGAGCTATTCGATGGTAGGTGGACTACAACAATTCAATCGTCGAGTAGTTTCTGCCCTTGCAGAAATTTCTTTTAAATCAAATCTATTCAGACCAACCATTATTTTAAAAGGAGATACAGAGCAAGATATTGCACAAAGAATAGAAAATGTCAATTTTATAGCATGTGGTTCTTCACATAAAAAGGTTGCGATGAATATTCTCAAATTTGCCAAATATACAGATATTATGTTTTTTGGGCATATTAATTTGTTACCGATGGCGATTTTAGCTAAGTTAGTAAACCCTAGACTAAAAACAGTTCTATTTGTTCATGGTCATGATGTTTGGAATACAAAAGGAACACGTCAGAAAAAGAAATGGGAATCATGGGCATTGAATTTTATTGATAAAATTGCATCTGTATCTGAATTTACAGCAACATTAATGTCGGATGCATTTCATGTACCGAAGGATAAATTTTATCTTTTTCCTAATGCTGTCGATCCTTTAGTTTTTGATAAAAAAATCGTAGAAAATAGTAATACAAGTTCTTTTTTACTTACAGTGTCCCGAATGGCCGAGCATGATATTGGTAAGCATGTAGATAGTGTATTACGTGCAATGCCAGAAATTCGAAAGTATATTCCAAATGTACGATATCGTGTGATTGGAGATGGTATTCTTCGCTCCCAACTACAAAAATTGGCACAAGATTTAGCAGTTGCTGATATAGTAGACTTTATGGGGCGTGTAAGTGATGAAGAATTAGCCCAATCTTATGCTGGTGCAACAGTATTTGTTATGCCCTCCGAAAAAGAAGGTTTTGGTATTGTATTTCTCGAGGCTTGGCTTCGTTATGTTCCTGTAATTTGTGGTACTGAGGATGCCTCACATGAAGTGATTACAGATGGAGTAGATGGTTATGCCATTCATCATGATGATATTCCTGAATTAGCTAAAAAAATAACAGATTTATTGCTTAATCCTGAGAAAGCTAAAGCAATGGGAGAAGCAGGTTATAAAAAGGTACAGCAACAGTATTTGATGACGACATTTACCCAAAATTTAGCCAAACTGATTGAGGAAATAATTAGTGCCTAAAAAACAATCTAATTTATGTGTATTACATATTATTGCTTCTGTCTCAAAGGAAACAGGTGGACCTGTTGAAGGTTTAACACAATCAGTGCGTTATCGTTTAACACAAGGTCAGTATATAGAAGTTGTGACGTTAGATGATGTGGATGCAGCATTTTTAAATGACTTTCCATGTCAGGTACATGGGATAGGTCCTACGTCCAAAAAATATGGTTATACACCTAAACTTGCTGAGTGGATTGTTAATAATGCACATCGATTTGATGTGGCGGTGATTCATGGTCTTTGGAATCATGCTTCTATAGGTGGATGGCAAGGATGTACTAAGGCAAAACTTCCTTATGTGTTATTTACTCATGGTATGATGGATCCATGGTTTAAAAAAACATATCCATTAAAACATTGGTTAAAACAGGTGTTTTGGTTAATTCAAGGACGTGTTTTAAGAGATGCTTCACAAGTATTGTTTACTTCAGAAGAAGAAAAACGTTTAGCTGAAGGTGTATTTTGGGGATACCAGTATCGAGCTAAAGTGGTGGCATATGCTGCTGCGGATGCCTTGGCAACAACACCAGAAGACGATGCAGTTTTTCGTGAATTAGTGCCAAATTTAGATCATCACCCATATTTACTTTACTTAAGCCGTATTCATGAAAAAAAAGGCTGTGATTTATTGCTCGAGGGTTTTGCAAAGGCTGTTCAACGAACTGAATTACAGTTAGTTATGGCAGGTCCCTGTCATGATGATTTAATTGATAAACTTAAATTACAAGCGGATCAATTGGGAATAGCCGATAAAGTTCATTGGTCAGGGATGTTGAAAGGAAATATTAAGGCTGAGGCCTTTCGAGGTGCAGAAGCTTTTGTATTAACTTCGCATCAGGAAAATTTTGGTATTGCTGTTGCAGAAGCATTGGCTTATGGTAAACCTGTATTAATTTCTAATCAGATTAATATCTGGCGAGAAATTGAATCAGGCGGAGGAGGTATTGTCGCTGAGGATACTGTTGAAGGAGCTACGAAAGTAATTGCTCAATGGGAAAAGATGTCACAGGTCCAAAGAAACCAAATGTCCAAATCGGCTCGACAAGTGTATGAAAAAAACTTTACAATAGCCGCTGCCGCTTGTGATTTAACAGCAGCTTTAGAGCATGCTAAAAATAATTCTAAAGGGTGAAATCATGAAAAATCAGCCAATTGAGGCTTCTGTTGATCAAGACCCATTTAAAGGGGCACCTTCATTTTCTTTAAAACATCGGTTACTTCGAGCATTATGGGCTATTGTTTGGAAAGTATTTGCTTCCTGGACACCTCCACCATTGCACAAATGGCGAGTATTTTTACTTAATTTATTTGGTGCGAAAGTAGATAAAACAGCACATGTGTATGGTTCTGTTAAAATCTGGTATCCACCGAATTTACAGATGGAAGAACATTCATGTTTAGCTCCTTATGTAAATTGCTATAATATGGCACCGATAGTTTTAGGTAAAAATACAATAGTAAGTCAATATTCTTATTTATGTGCGGGGACACACGATTTTTCTGATCCTAAATTTCAGTTATTTACCAAACCAATATTTATACATGACCAGGCATGGGTTGCTGCAGATGCCTTTGTTGGTCCGGGAGTAACGATTGCTGAAGGGGCAGTGGTAGGAGCACGAGCGGTTGTTTTTAAGAATGTTGATGCATGGCATGTTGTTGCAGGTAATCCTGCTAAATTTGTAAAAATGCGAGTAATGAAAAATGAGCAATGACCTAGCGGTTGTAATTCTCACTTATAATGAAGAAATGCATATCGAACGTGCAATAAAGTCGGTGCAATCAATCGCTTCTGAAATTTTTGTAATTGATTCTGGTTCTAAAGATAAAACAGTTGAATTAGCAGAAAAAAATAAAGCATTAGTTTTAGTTCATCCCTTCGTAAATCAGGCCAAGCAATTTAATTGGGCATTAGATAATGCGCCAATTACAGCAAACTGGATAATGCGTTTGGATGCAGATGAAATTATCGAAAGCGATTTACAACAAGAAATCCAACAGAAATTGCCGCATTTATCAGAAAATATTGTTGGTATCAATCTCAAACGAAAACATATTTTTATGGACCGTTGGGTGCGTTTTGGTGGACGTTATCCATTGCGGTTAATGCGAATTTGGCGTACGGGACATGGTCGAGTTGAGGATCGTTGGATGGATGAGCATGTCGTTATTTCTAATGGAGAAACTATAACATTTAATGGTGGTTTTTTAGATTGTAATTTAAATGATTTAACATTTTTTACCGATAAGCATAATAAATATGCTACACGAGAGGCAATTGATGTATTAAATCAAAAATATGCTTTATTTACTCAGGAAGATTCTTTAAATACAGAAACAGCATCATTTCAAGCATCACTCAAACGTAATATTAAAGAAAAAATCTATAATAAATTGCCTTTTACAATCAGTGCATTATTATATTTTTTATGGCGATATATTTTTCAATTGGGTTTTTTGGATGGTCGATCTGGTTTAGTCTATCATTTCTTACAAGGTTACTGGTACAGATTTTTGGTTGGTGCAAAAATTATGGAATTAGAACGTGCAATTGTAGGTATGACCGATAAAAAGCAAATTCTAGTAAAAATATCTGAATTAACAGGTCATAAATTGAGTGTGGATTAATTAATGAAAATTCTGTTTTATGGTATTAATTTCTCACCAGAATTAACAGGTATAGGTAAATATACAGGTGAAATGGCAGCATGGTTTGCTGCTCAAGGGCATGATGTACATGTAATTACAGCACCACCTTACTATCCTGCATGGAAAATTAGTGAAAACTATAAAAATAGCTATGTAGTAGAGCAATGGCAGGGCGTTACTGTATATAGGGTACCACTTTGGGTTCCTGATAAACCTAGTGGGCTAAAACGAATAATTCATCTTGCATCTTTTGCAGTATTCAGTTTACCTACATTAATAAAACAATGGTGGTGGAAACCTGATATTATCTGGGTGGTTGAACCACCATTGGTATGTGCACCTGCTGCTGTACTTTCTGCAAAAATTATTGGTGCAAAATCTTGGTTGCATGTGCAGGATTATGAAGTTAATGCTGCTTTTGATATGGGTTTAATTAAGGGACAAAAGCTGCGTCGCTTTGTTGAAAATGTTGAACGATGGTTAATGTCCTGCTTTGATCGAGTTTCAAGTATTTCTGGGCAGATGTTAGCCCTTGCCAAAAATAAAGGAATTACTGATTCAAAAATTATTTTATTTCCAAACTGGGTTGATATTTCAGCTATTCGCCCTTTGACTGATGTTAGTCCATATCGTAAAGAATTGGGGATAGGCGATGATGCAATTGTTGCATTGTACTCAGGCAATATGGGAGGAAAACAAGGCCTGGAAATTTTGGCAGAAATAGCAAAAATATTATCTCTAAATCCATTATCTCCAAATATTGAATTTATATTTTGTGGTAATGGTGCAGGGCGAGCAGATCTTGAACAGTTATGTCAAAATTTACCACATGTACGTTTTTTGGATTTACAGCCTTTAGAACGATTAAGTGAGTTATTAGGTATAGCGGATATTCATTTATTACCACAACGTGCAGATGCTGCCGATTTGGTAATGCCATCTAAATTGACTGGAATGTTAGCGAGTGGACGAGCGGTTATTGCAACAGCTGATTTAGATACAGAATTAGGGCGGGTGGTTGCACATGATGCAGAATGCGGTTTAATTGTCCAACCTGAAAATGCACAAGCTATGGCAGATGCAGTATTAACACTTGCTAATAATGCTGGGTTACGTCAAAAGTTCGGGAAAAATGGTCGGTTGTATGCTGAAAGCAAGTTGGATCAGGATACAATTTTACGAAAATTTGAGCAACAGCTTCAGTTATTGATGGATAGCAAGTAGATTATTTTTACTTACTGTTTATTATTTTGTTATATATTTGTTTTTTCTAAAACTTTTAAGCCAAATCAACTAGAAATAGAGTAACTTTGATCTCTCTTTCTAAACTGATGACGATTGTTGTATTGTTCCTTAAGCTCCCATTTTTTAGTTTTTAATCCGTTTTTTTGCTTCATCATAAACTATGCTATCAGCTCGTTTTCCAACAGTAATTAGCAAAATAACTACCTGATCATCTTTGACCTGATAAACAAGTCGGACACCAGCCTTTAATAATTTGATTTTATAGCAGCCTGCAAGATCACCTTTAAGCATATTCTTTGGAATATGTGGTTGTTCTGTTACTTTAGCTAATTTTTTCTTAAACTGATCTCGTATAGTAAGAGGAAGCTTTTCCCATTCAGCAGCGAAGTCCTTATGACGTAAAAGCTTATAAGTCATCTAAGGTAATTTCCTCAAACATTTCTTTAGAGTCATTAATCCGCTTACGAACAACAGCTAATAGTTCAGCATCTTCCTTTGAAAGTAGGGTTTTTTGTATTGGAAGTTTCCCAGTCGTAGCAACATATTCAAGGATATTTGTAAAAAACTCAGTAGGTGCAATCCCTTGTTCTTTTAGGATTGAATAAGATTTTTCTTTAACGGCATCATCGACTCTGAAATTAACAGTAGCCATCACATTTTCCATTTATTGAGTGTATGAAAATAGTGTAATGCAATATGCATTACAATGCTAGTTTACATAACGACTATTATGTTAAATAGAATCTAAGAAGTATGCCAATAATTTAATATAATTAGATCTTCCACATCTCTATTGCATATGATGCTAAAATTTTTAGCTTACTAGAATTGATTACAGTGCCTAAATGCATCATTGAATCAATTCTAAATTGAGGACTTTTACTTTAAATTATCTGCCCAGAATTTGTGAACTAAGAACCTGTATATAAAATATCCAATAATTTCAATCTAAGTATCTATCTATATTGTATAGAAAAACTGGTGAATCAGGAGATCTTGGGAAACACGTTCTGTCTATCATGAATTTTTAATTACTATTATATGGTTTATTGGGAATAGTTACTTGTAGTGCCTTGTTTTATAATAGCTAAATTATTTAAATTTTATATAATGAGAATTGATTATCTCTTATTAAAAAGAGAAGCAATCCATTGCTTCTCTTTTTAATTTCAAGTAAATCAACACCGCCCATAGATATCTTCAAAACGAACAATATCATCTTCACCCAGATAAGAGCCGGATTGTACTTCAATCAATTCCAATGGTACTTTTCCTGGATTTTCCAGTGCATGGATTTCACCTAAAGGAATATAGGTGGATTGATTCTCTGTCAGTAAAAAGGACTCTTTACCCTTATGGATTTTTGCTGTACCGCTCACCACAATCCAGTGTTCAGAACGATGATGGTGCATTTGGATAGAAAGTTTTTGTCCTGGTTTTACGGTGATACGTTTTACTTGATAACGATCTGCATGATCGATGCTGTCATATTTACCCCATGGACGATAGACTTCACGATGGCAGTAATGTTCGGTACGATCCTGTTGTTTTAATGTTTCTACAATTTTCTTAATATCCTGTACTTTATTTTTATCAGCAACCAGTACGGCATCTTTGGTTTCGATGACCACCAAGTTATCGACACCCAATAAACTGACCAATCTGCTTTCACCATGAATATAATTGTTCTGGCTATTTACAGTAATGACATCACCATGGAGCACATTACCTTGAGAATCTTTTGATTGAATATCCCAAAGAGCAGACCATGAGCCGACATCATTCCAATTTGCATCCAATGGCACAACCACAGCATCATGTGTTTGTTCCATGACCGCATAGTCAATGGATTCTGATCGACATTGGCTAAAAGCATCTTTGTCGATACGAATAAAGTCTAAATCAGATTTTGTATCCTGTATTGCAGTCTGGCATGAAGTATAGATATCTTGAGCATACTTTTTCAGTTCATTTAAATATACATCGGCTTTAAACATAAACATTCCACTATTCCAGAGGAATTTTTCACTGTCTAAATATTCTTGTGCTGTGGTTACATTTGGTTTTTCGACAAAGCGTTGTACTTTAAATCCAGTAAGCTCAATAGCACCTTTTTCGATATAACCATAACCCGTTTCTGCATGGGTTGGGACAATACCAAAGGTCACTAATTTATTCTGTTCGGCAAGTTGAATCGCTTGTTGAATGCTGTGTTCAAAATTTTCCTGTTGTGTGATGACGTGATCGGCAGCAAGCACCAATAGAATAGTATCTGGACTATTTAATTGTGTTTGGTAAAACGCAGCCAATGTAATCGCGGGCGCAGTATTTTTACCTTCAGGCTCCAAAATAATTTTAGCTTGAATACCAATTTCTCGCATTTGTTCAGCAGCTAAAAAACGATGTTCTTCATTACAAATCAGAATAGGATCTGCACAATCCAGATTTTTTAAACGTAATAAAGTCGATTGTAATAACGTATACCCATCAGGAGATAGTTTTAAAAATTGTTTAGGGTATTGCGTACGGGATAATGGCCATAAGCGTGTACCACTACCGCCAGCCATAATAACTGGTAAGATTTTTTTTGTCATATCAAAGTTTCCTTATATATCTGTTGAATGTGAATATAACACTAATCCAATCGTATCAATTTTAATACGCAGACTTGTTAATAAAGCCTTTAAACACTGTTAGAAAAATAATCTTAACGTCCAGCCAGATACTCCAGTTTTTAATGTACATCAAATCACATTCTATCCGTTTTTCCATTTTATCCAGTGTATCTGTTTCCCCACGCCAGCCATTGATTTGTGCTAGTCCAGTAATTCCGGGTTTGACTTTGTGACGTAACATATAACCCGGAATAAGTTTACGATATTGTTCATTATGCGATACTGCATGTGGACGAGGGCCAACGATCGACATGGTACCAAGTAATACATTAAAAAACTGTGGTAATTCATCCAAAGATGTTCGTCTAATAAATGCGCCAACTTTGGTGACACGAGGGTCATTTTTAGTGGCTTGTTTCACTTCATGACCATTTTCCATTACTCGCATGGATCTAAATTTAAATACTGTAATGGGTTTACCATTTAAACCATAACGTGTTTGTTTAAAGAGTACAGGACCTTCAGAAGTGAGTTTAATTGCAATAGAAATAACAATCAGGATTGGAGAAATGAGTGTGATGATCATTAATGAGAATACAATATCTTCTATACGCTTTAAAACAGCATTGATTCCCTGAATATCAGTGTCAATAAGTGGAATAGTAGGGATTCTATTTAAGTCTTCAACTTTGGTGTACAGATATTCTAACTGGAACAAATCAGGCACAATAATCGTTGTGCAAGTAGAATCTGTTAATAAGGTCAGCAGTTCTTCAGCTTGAGAGAGATTGTGTTTATCAATAATGACATAAATTTTATCAATCTTATTGTCCTGGAGCATGGTTTTGACATCATCAAAAGTACCGGAAAATACAGATTCAGAAGATACTTCATTTTGAAAGCTATACAAACCAAGACTGTTGTAACCACGCCATTTAGAATATTCAATTTCTTTTAAAACTTTGGCTGCTCTTTTGGTATCGCCAATTACAAGGGTATTTTGTAAGTTTGTTCCAACAATAATCAGTTTGCGATAACTGATGCGTAATAAAATGCGGAAGCTAAAAGCAGATAAGCAAGTTACAATAAATGTTAAAATAGCTAATCTATAATCAAAATCTTTAAGGTCATTAACAATGAAGACGAAAAAAGTAATTAAACTGCTAAAAAAAATGTTGGTAAATAAAATTTCTATCTGATTTCTAAGGCGCATGCCTTTACTGGAACGATAGAAATCAGTAATTTCACAAATAAATAAAAAAAATAGAAATTGGATTAAACAAATAAAAGTAATATCTTTGCTACTGACATGAATATCCAAGAAATAGCAAGAAAGATATAAACCAATAAAAAGAGATAAAAAATCAAATATTCGATAAAAAATTGAAATATTGGTGGCATTTAGCTTGGTTGACATGTTTATCCTAATGCAATCAATAATACATTAATTGTTAAATATAGCTTAAATTATACAGGATTAGTTCAGGTGTATAATTTTTCTGATATTACGTTATCTTGAGTAATCAAAAATAAATAGATAGTTTAAATTTTGTAACCATATTTATTTAGATTAACCAGAAACTAGAAAAAAACTATCCCTGATTTTGGTTAGACAAATTACTGCCTAACCTTATATGTGATTATGCGTATCCATCTGGATTTTGACTTTGCCAGTGCCAGACATCCCGAAGCATATCATCTAGATTATGTTCAGCGACAAATCCCAAATCCTGTTTGGCTTTATTTGCATCAGCAAAACATACCGCGACATCGCCAGCACGGCGTTCAACAAACTGATAGTTTAGCTTTAATTGGTTAACCTGCTCAAAGCGTTTTACCACTTCAAGGACACTGTAACCAGTTCCTGTGCCGATATTCCAGATACCTACCGAAGGTTTGTGTGTAAATAAATATTGCAAGGCTTTTACATGAGCGTGAGCCAAATCCACAACATGGATAAAATCACGGACGCCTGTGCCATCTTGGGTAGGGTAATCATGGCCATAAATACTTAATACTTCACGTTTGCCCATGGCTGTTTGAGTCACATAAGGTAGTAAATTATTGGGAATCCCATTCGGATCTTCGCCAATTAGACCACTTTGATGCGCACCAATTGGATTAAAATAACGTAATAGTGCAAATGACCATAAATCATTGGCTTTTGCTGTGGCTTGTAGAATTTGTTCTACGGCTAATTTGGAATAACCATAATTATTTGTGGGTTGTGCAGTTGGTAAATCTTCATGTAAAGGTGAAGGATAATTTTCACCATAAACAGTTGCAGAGGAGCTGAATACCAGATGACCAATTCGATGTTGCTGCATGGCTTGTAGTAGCGTGATTGAGCCACTGATATTGTTATCAAAATAAGTTAATGGAACCTGCATACTTTCGCCCACGGCTTTTAATCCAGCAAAATGGATCACCGCATCAATATGATGTTGGGTAAATACTTGGTCAAGTAACACTTTATCGCGGATATCACCCTGTATAAAATGAAGTTCTTTGCCAGTAATTTTTTTGATGCGATCTAGTACTTTGATTGAACTGTTACTTAAATTATCCAGCACAATCACATTAAAATTATGATCTAGAAGTTCCACGCAGCAATGTGATCCGATAAATCCTGCACCGCCTGTTACCAGAATTGATTGTTTCATAACAGTTTCTTGGCTTAAACATGATGAGTTTCCAGACATATTAATCTATTTCCATAACATTGATAAGACAAATTCTATTGTTAATACACTGTCAAGAATTTTAGAAAATTGATTCATAGCATATTGATTTGCATGATTGAAGCAGATGAATGATATTTGAGGATTATTGAACGAGATGGGTATGTATAAAAAATAATTGATTGATATTGTGCTTAATAGTATTGGTGATTTTGGTATGTTAAAGCAGGCGATCAAAACTGAATTTAGCACTAATTTAAATACATAAATAGATTATGGGATTTGGCGAGAGGTGTATTGACAAGATAAATGGTTAATGTATAAAAGAGAGATAAAACATTAAAGAGGTTACAACTTAATTACATTTTACAGATATACAAATACAGGGATTTACCGCAAGCTGAAATTGTGTCAAGGCACAAACTGAAAAAGATCAAGAGGTGACAAGTTTATGAATATTGAAATCCGCACCGATAAAAACATCAATAGTAGTGATCGATTAATCGACTATGTACGCACAGAACTGAAAAATGAATTTCAGCGCTTTAGCGAAAAAATCACACATTTTGAAGTGCATTTAAGTGATGAAAATGGGGACCGTGGTGGAGAAGAAGATAAACGTTGCATGATAGAAGCACGTCCAGCAGGTTTAAAACCAGTGGTTGTAAATCATCGAGCTGGTAATATTGATGCAGCAATTACAGGTGCTATTGATAAATTAAAACGAACCCTTGAGCAAACCTTTGCTAAACGTGAACCAGCACGAGGTGGCAAACCAGAATGGACAGAAGCCACAGAATAATTGTAAAAGCCCTTTTAAAATAAAAGGGCTTTTTTGTCTGGGTTGCAATAATACGCTGGGCTTTTATACATGCTTCGATTAGACTGCAATCTGATTAAACTCAGGAATTTATTATGCTAACTGCCGAACAAAAACAACTTATTCATGCGATTGAGCAACTGGATTTGCCAGCAGTACAAGCTATTTTGGCAAAAGGGTTAGATCCAAATTTTATTGATGCAGAGAAAGGACCACCGGTATCGATTATCTGTGATCGGCTATTTGTTTGGTGGGAGGAAATTTGTGATGCTTATGAAGCGGGCCAACCTTTAACTGAAGAAGAAAAAACGGCTGGTTTACAAGTTTATCTGGATATTTTAGAGACGCTGATTCAAGCAGATGCCAATTTACATCTTTGGGATAGTGAAGAATTTTATGGTCCATTGTGGGATGCAGCAAGTGCAGCTTGTGTGCCAGCTGTACAACGTTTATTGCAGGCAGGTGTAGATCCCAATACTAAAGATGATCAGGATTTGACAATTTTAAGTTCAATCAGTGATTTATGGTTTGATTGTGATTTTGATGAAATTGACTGGAACAATGCTTTACCAGAAGAACAGGCAACATTAACCTTGTTAAGGGAAAATGATGCTAAAATGTCAAAAGAATTGTAATGAAAATGTGACTTAATCATGAAAATCAAGACCTTTAGCCAGTTGTCTGCATGTGTTGCTCTCGGCCTGTTTTGTAATTTAGCCAATGCTGAAGCATTTGGATTTGATCGTCCAGGTGATGGTTTTTCGCCTGAAATTGTGCCTAAAGGTCATGTTGCATGGGAGCAGGCATTACCTACACTGAGTTATGATGATGGTTATCATGCGGGTGAAAAATATAGTCAGTTGACTGTACAAGGTGACATGCTATTTCGTGTTGGTTTAGGTTCTGATTTTGAGTTGCGCTTAGGCTGGGATGGCCCAACTTGGCAAAAAAGCAAGATAGGTGCAGATCAGCAGGAAATTCATGGTAATGGTGATATGACTGTCGGTTTAAAAAGAGCCATTAATACCCATGATGATCAATTAAAATGGGCATTGCTGGCACAAGCTAAACTGGCAACAGCAGATGATGTTTTGGTTAATCATGATTTAGGTTTGGCAGATAGCAATAAAAATATCTATACCGTGGGCTCGTCCATGCAGTATCAGTATAATGATTTGATTAAAACAGGTATTACCATGCTATATGATTATCAGGATGGTGATCTGGCTTGGTCTGCAATTCCGAATATACAATATAAAATCACTGAAAAATTAAGTGGTTTTGCTGAATATAGATACCGTAAACAGGAAAGTCTGAAGAAAGAATCTGTGGTAAATAATGGTTTGATTTGGGCTTTACGGGATAATTTGCAACTCGATGCTTCAATTGGCTACAGTTTTAATGACAGTAATCCACGTTTTAAAGCTGGACTGGGCGCAGCTTATTTGTTTTAAGTCTTGATAAGATTTTGATGATGTATTCAACGTATCAGTATGTATTGAAATGGTGGTTAAGCTGTTTAGCCACCATTTTTATTTTGCTATTGCCAACAGCGAATGCTGCCGAACAGTTTTTACCTGCGGATCAGGCTTTTGCATTTAATGTGCAGTCGATGAGTTCACAGCAGGCACAATTAAGTTGGAAAATTGCACCGGATTATTATCTATATCAACATAAATTTGCTGTGACAGCCGGGCAACAAAAAATAAAATTAGATTTACCTGCTGCACAAAATAAACACGATGCTTATTTTGGCGAAACTCAAGTTTATTTTCAGCAGGTTCAAATTAATATTGATGTGAAGCCACGACAAACTTATACCGTGTTATTTCAAGGTTGTGCAGAGAAAGGTTTATGTTATCCCATTCAGCATGTGACATTTACAACTGATACGGATGGTTTGGTAATTGAATCACAGGCTAAGCCAGCACAATCCTCAAGTGGCTTATTTGTAAGCCATGAAGATACAGCATCAGTTTTATCTACTGGTGATCACTCACCTGAAGATCAACCATCCAAAGATCATTTATTACAAGATACAGTTTCAACTTTGCCAACATCTATCCATGCTACACAATCTGCATCGGATCAACTTTGGTCGGCTCGATTGCATCAGCAATCTTTAATGTGGAGTATGTTGCTGTTTTTAGGTCTTGGTTGTTTATTGGCCTTTACACCATGCTCGTTACCCATGTTACCTATTTTATCCAGTGTGTTGATTCGTAAACATACTGGTGTTAGAGCATGGTCAATGAGTTTGATATTTGTGTTGTCGATGGCGACTGTATATGCTGCATTGGGATTATTGGCAGCAAGTGCAGGTAGTAACTTTCAGCGCTGGTTACAGCAACCCATGGTATTGATAGGATTTAGTCTGGTTTTTGTCCTTTTTTCACTTAATTTATTTGGTTTATTTGAATTAAAATTACCTCAGCGCTGGGTCAATCATCTGAATGTCTTACAGACACGACAACAAGGTGGGACTTTATTGGGTGCTGCGTTGATGGGGATTTTATCAGCCTTATTGGTTGGCCCTTGTATGACTGCACCATTGGCGGGAACATTATTATATATTTCCCAGAGCCAGAATCTTCTGACAGGTACAATTCTATTGTTTTGTCTAGGTTTTGGTATGGGAATACCTTTGCTTCTGCTCAGTGTACTGGGTAGTCGGATGCTACCTAAACCGGGAATATGGATGCATCAGGTTCGGCATATTTTTGGTTTTCTTATGCTGGGTTTGAGTTTATATTTTATCCGTCCATTACTTCCATTATTCTGGTTTAATATTATTTCTTTGCTTCTGGCATTAAGTTGTGCAATTTATCTATTGTCTAAAATAAACAGGTTGAATGGCTGGTTGCGTTATTTTGCCATGCTGCTTATTTTAGGGTTGGCGGCTACGGTAGTCTGGCAGGTTCGACAAGATTGGCAGCAACAGCAACAACAGACTCAGTTGGCATGGAACGTAGTGCAGACGGCTCAACAATTTGAAATAGCCTTGCAACAGGCAAAAAAACAACATTTACCTGTGGTGGTTGACGTTTATGCAGATTGGTGTGTTG
Source organism: Acinetobacter qingfengensis (assembly GCF_008693185.1). GTDB lineage: Bacteria > Pseudomonadota > Gammaproteobacteria > Pseudomonadales > Moraxellaceae > Acinetobacter > Acinetobacter qingfengensis. Next base: position 10,954 of record NZ_VXKN01000008.1, on the reverse strand, counting down.
CTTGCCAGCCAATAGAACATAAACTTTGGAACAGTGCAGAAGTACAAGTAGCATCAACGTCTATTTATAAAATTAAACTCGATTTGAGTCAATATGATGCCAGCCAACAAGAAATTCTTAATCGATGGCAAATGCTGGGGCCACCAACAGTATTATTTTTAAATGCTCAAGTTGAAGAGCAGCGAAGTTTACGTTTAACTGGTGAGTTTAAGCTAACACAATTATTACAACGCCTAGAACAACTACAGCTAAAGTCTGAGAAGTAACTTTAGCTGTAGTTTATAGGTCAGGAATTGTTTTGCGCAGCGATAATGCTAATTTCGACCAGTACTTCAGGCTTGTACATCTTGGCTTCTACACAGGCACGAGGCGGCGCTTTAATGTCTTTAACCCATTCATCCCAAACTGCATTAAAGGCAGCATAGTCACGATCAATATGTTTAAGATAAATTGTGGTGCTGAGAATTTGTGATTTATCACTTCCTGCATCTTTTAAAAATTGATCAATAGCAGCAAAAGTTTCTTTGCTTTGTTGAATGATATCACCAGATAAATCTGTAGCCAATTGACCAGCAAGATAGACGGTTCCCTGATGAATTGTAATTTCACTGAAACGGGAGGATGTATGTAAATGTTGAATATTCATGGACGAATTTACAAATAAAAATAGAGGTAACATTATAGTAAGTAAAATATACAGTTGCTGCAATACTGAACAAAATTGTGGATAACTTAATTGATGTCTACAGTACAGGTTTGAAGTGTATTTATTTCCATAAAATTAAAGATAAAATTCCGGCTGCAATGAGTGGTCCAACCGGAACACCACGTAAAAAAGCCACACCTAAAATGGTTCCAACCAATAAGCCTGTCACAATCATAGGTTGGGCAGTCATTAAATTTGCACCACGGCCACCTAACCATGCAACCAATAGACCAACGGCAACAGCCAGCAGGGTTCGCCAATGACTAAAAACATCTATTAAATCTTCTGTTTTGATTTTTCCGCTAATTAACGGAGAAAGAACGGCAATTGTTAAAATAATAATACCAAGTTTTAAACCGTGTTGTTCTAATAATGGTGCATATTTCACCAGAGGTGTTTGCTGGATCAACAGTAAAATACAGGCAGAAATAGTCACAGATTGATTATTGCCTAATAATCCTAGTGCGATAAATAATAGAAGCAATAATGAAATTGAGTGTGTGGCGAGAAACGTCATACGCAAACCAGCTAATGAGCGAAATGATCTGATCAATCAAGGTGCCCTGTAAAACAATAAAGTTGTGCTTTTTAGCTTTACAGGACAATCAATCACCTAAATTATGGATCGTATATTTAGATGCAGAACTGTACTCGGATAGAGTATAGCTGTTCATCAGTGTACGCTTTTTGCTGGAAAAATCTATCTTTTTAGACAGAAAGTTAACCAGTAATGTTGATCATTAAGCAATTTTATAATCAATGATTACTGGCGCATGATCACTAAACCACTGTTCTTTATAAACCCATGCATTGAGTGTGCGTTCTTTCCAGTCAGGTGAACAGGCCTGATAATCAATACGCCAGCCTACATTCTTGGCACGAGCTTGTCCTCTGTTTGACCACCATGAATATAATTCAGCTTCCTGGCGTACTGTTCGAAAGGTGTCCACATAGCCCAATTCATCATAGATATGATCTAGCCATGCGCGTTCATGGGGTAAGCAACCGGATGCTTTTTGATTACCGGACCAGTTTTTAATATCAATACGTTTGTGCACAATATTATAATCGCCACAAACAATAATGGAGCGTTGTTGTTGACGCCATTGTTGTAATAATTGTTTATATTGTGCCAAAAAATGATCCTTGCGTAACTGTGCTTCTTCACCAGAAGATCCGGAAGGTAAATAGAGCGAGGCAATATCGACTGGTTTTTCTAAACCAACATCCAATGTGGCGACAGTAAAACGTCCCTGAGTGTCGGCCAGTTCGAAACCTAATCCATCTTGAATATGTAAAAATGGTAGGCGGCTATAAATTGCTGTTCCGGCATAACCAGCACGTTGCGCTTCAAATAAATGTGCATGCCAGCCTTCAGGTTTAAATGTATCTGTCCATTGGTGTTCGCTGATACGGGTTTCCTGCATACATATCACATCTGCATCAGACTGTTCCAGCCAGTCAAAAAAACCTTTTTTATGGGCAGAACGTAAGCCATTGACGTTAATTGAAACGACACGAAGAATTTTTACATCACTTGGGTAGCGATCCTTTGGTATCATATACAGGTTTGACCTCAGTTGTATTTTAAAAATTTGGAGCATAACACATGAGCACCACCAAAACGTTTAATCCGCAAGCCTTTATTGATTTAGCCCTATCTCGTGGTGTGCTCAAGTTCGGAGAGTTTACTTTAAAATCAGGTCGGGTGAGTCCATATTTTTTTAATGCAGGTTTGCTCAATGATGGTGAAGCGTTAAATTTATTGGCAATGGGTTATGCAGATCAACTGATGCATTGCGAGCACGTTGATGTAATTTTTGGGCCAGCATATAAAGGGATTCCATTTGTTGCTGCAACGGCGGTTGCCTTGGCACAACATCATCAAAAAAGTGTGCCTTGGGGATTCAATCGCAAGGAAGCCAAGGATCATGGTGAAGGCGGTGTTCTTGTCGGGGCAGATGTACAAGGTAAAAAAGTCTGGATCATCGATGATGTGATTACGGCAGGAACAGCAATCAGGGAGGTGGTGAGCATATTACAACAAGCTGGTGCAGAAGTAGCAGGGGTGTTGGTTGCTCTTGATCGTCAGGAGCGTGGTCAAAGTGAACTTTCTGCTATACAGGAAGTTCAAAAACAACTTAATATTCCAGTGCATGCATTAATCACCATGAAAGATCTGATGGATTATCTGGAAAGTAAAGGCGAAATACAGGCTTTGGCGAATATGCAAGCTTATCGTACACAATATGGAATTTAGTAAGCTACAAAAATACCTGAAAATAAGACTTGAAATTCACTATTTTTTAATCATTATGGTGATATTGGATTATTTTTTGTTATCCTGATCACCATAAGTATTTGAGATTTAAATGATGACTTTTCGTAAAAAAGTGTTGTGTATCACGTTACTAAGTTGCTCAAGTTCACTGGCTTTGGCACAGGGATTAATTGAGAATGATGCAAATTTACGTGACGATTTAAACTGGTTGAATCAACAGGGTGTTATTCAAATCAGTACTTCAACTTGGCCGTTAAGTGGTGAAGAAGTTACTAGAGCTTTGGCAAATGCAAAAGTGAGCACTTCGGAGCAACAGCATGTTATTACAGCGATTGAGAAAAATTTAAAACTTAAAAATAGTACGCTAAAACTTGATTTACAGGCTCAATCTGATTCCAAGGCCGTACCACAAGCTTTTGCAGAAGATCGTGATGCAGAATATAAGGCAGCCGTCGAATTCAATTCAGGTGCTGAAAACTGGGATGTTAAATTACGAGTGAATGCAGAAAGTAATCAGATCATTGACAATGGTGATAAAGTTAATGTTGAAGGTTCTTACATTGCCGGAAAGTTATGGAATCAATGGTTGGCATTTGGTCAAATTCCAACATGGTGGGGTCCGGGGCATGATGGCAGTCTGATTCGTGGTGACGCCAGTCGACCTGTAACAGGTTTTACTTTACAACGTGCTGAGCAAAAAGCCTTTGAAAATAAATGGTTATCGTGGATTGGGCCTTGGCAATATCAACTGTTTGCAGGTCAATTACAGGATTATCAGGCTGTTCCCGATGCTAAATTACTGGGTATGCGTTTAACTGTACAGCCTTTGCCTTATCTTGAACTGGGGGCTTCCAGAACCTTACAATGGGGTGGTAAAGGGCGTTCTCAAAGTCTAAGTACTCTTTGGGATGCAATTAAGGGTAATGATAATGTTGATGATACATCTATAGATAAATCTAATCAGCATGCGAGTTTTGATGCAAAATTAAGTTTATATCATTGGTTTAATTTACCTGTAAGTATTTATGGGGAATTGGATGGAGAGGATGAGGCGGGAAAACTTCCTTCAAGGAATATGTATTTAGTTGGTATTGATTATTCATCCAGCTTTAAAAAAATGCCTTATCAAATTTATGCAGAATGGGCTGATACTCGAACTAGTGGAAAAGTTTGGGGATATTCATATTGGCATGGTGTATATACTGATGGTTATTATCAAAATGGCTATCCTTTGGGACATAGTATTGGGGGAGATGGTCAAATGTATAGTTTAGGCGGTAATATGCGTATTGACCCAATGAATAAAATTTCGGGCCGTGTTGTATGGTTGGAAACATATGCTTCTGCCAAAAGATTTATTAACACAGTATATCCTGAACAAGACAAAATCAAGGCACTGGATTTGACATGGACCAATACCTTTAGACCTGATTTATCACTTAAAATTAATGGCTGGTTAACAGATTCTGATTTACATGGCCGTGATACTGGTGCATCAGTTGGATTGGAATTTGCACTAGATAAAGTTTTATTGGGTAAATAACACTGATATTTTGGTAGAAAACCTTCATGAACAGAGGATTTATGGAGGTTTTTTTATCGCTGAAATTTAGCGATGTGATAATAGTTTGTTAAGATACCTGCAATAATCTATAGAAAATTTTGAGGAGCGAAGGGATGCTAATTATTCCGGCAATTGATCTTAAAGATGGTAAATGTGTACGGTTAAAACAGGGTCGCATGGAAGATGATACCGTATTCTCTGATGATCCGGTGGCTACAGCACAACATTGGGTCAATGAAGGTGCTCGTCGTTTACATCTAGTAGATTTAAATGGTGCCTTTGCTGGAACACCGATTCATAAGCCAGTGGTCGAAGCAATTACCAAGGCTCAACCTGAATTACCGATTCAGATTGGCGGTGGTATTCGTTCACTTGAAACCATTGAGCATTATCTTGATGCAGGCGTATCTTTTGTCATCATTGGCACAAAAGCTGTACAAGAACCGAAATTTGTTGAGCAAGCTTGTAAGCAATTTGCAGGACATATTATTGTTGGTATTGATGCGAAAGATGGTTTGGTCGCAACAGATGGTTGGGCTAATGTGACGGATGTTAAGGCTGTTGATCTGGCAAAACGCTTTGCTGATGCAGGTGTTTCCAGTATCGTTTATACAGATATTGCCCGTGATGGCATGATGCAGGGTGTTAATATTGAGCAAACTGTCCATTTGGCTGAACATTGTGGATTGCCAGTTATTGCATCAGGTGGAGTAACTAACCTTGAAGATGTGCGTTTGTTAAAAGGTCACAAAGGTATTTTAGGTGCCATTACAGGGCGTGCAATTTATGAGGGTTCTTTAAATTTGCGTGAAGCACAAATTTTATTGGATCAACAACTTTAATTCTAAATTTTTTTAGTATTAAGTAATAAAAAACCCCAAATTTAATCATTTGGGGTTTTTTTGATGCAAGTGTTTATTTTTCCATATTAGAAAGAATAGAGCATTTAACATCATTCATGGTGGCATCAATTGTTAACATCACGGCATCAGAGCATTGTTTAATGGCAGTATCTGGATCTTTTAAACCATTGCCTGTCACAGTACAAACAATCACAGAACCTTCCGGAATTTTACCATTTTTTACATCACGGATCACACCACCAACCGAAGCGGCTGAGGCAGGTTCCACAAATACACCTTCGTACATGGTTAATAGGCGTTGTGCTTCCAGAATTTCTTGATCCTGAAGTTCATCAAACCAACCACCGGATTCTTTCATAACCGCATGGGCATGGTTCCAGCTTTGTGGATTGCCGATACGAATTGCAGTTGCAACAGTTTCGGGATGATCTACTGGTGCACCACGTAAAAATGGTGCAGCGCCAGCAGCTTGATAACCTAGCATGGTTGGGCGTTTCGCAATGGCAGCTTCACCAGAAAATGAATGTGTTTCTGGTTGATAAACTGCACGGTTGCTTGCGTATAATGCCGGATCAACGGCTTGTTCGCTGTAACCCATCCAGTGTGCTGTAATATTTCCTGCATTACCAACGGGTAATGCATGATAATCAGGGGCTTGTCCTAGTGCTTCGACAATTTCAAATGCCGCAGTTTTTTGACCTTGTAAACGGTATGGATTAATGGAGTTTACAATGGTTACAGGTGCCTGATCAGCAACTTCTTTAACCAGACGCATGCCATCGTCAAAGTTACCACGAATCTGCATAGTGATTGCACCGTACATCATGGCTTGTGCCATTTTACCCATGGCAATTTTGCCTTCGGGAATTAGTACAAATGCTTTAATGCCAGCACGAGCAGCGTATGCAGCCGCAGCCGCTGAAGTATTTCCTGTAGATGCACAAATAATCGCTTGTGAACCTTCTTCAACAGCTTTGGTCACAGCCATGGTCATACCACGATCCTTAAAAGAACCGGTAGGATTAAGCCCTTCATATTTCACATAAATTTCGACATCTTTGCCAATAATACGAGGAATATTCTCAAGTTTAATCAGAGGTGTATTCCCTTCACCTAAAGAAATAGCACGAGTTGTAGCTGTTACAGGTAAACGATCACGATAGCGATCAACTAGACCAGTATAACGATTGGCGTTCGACATGATGATGTTCCGCTTATGTACAAAGGCAAAGTAGAGACAACTCTACTTTGGTCAAAAATTATTGATCCAGAGATTCTAAACGAATTCGGATAGTTTCGCCATGAATCGCTGGTAGCGCCTGAATTTTGGCTAGTGCTTCATCCATAATGGATTCTTGAATTGGATCAGTAAGAATCACAATTGGAATGGAATCTTTCAGGCGAGTTTGTTGCATGATGGCATCAATACTGATCCCTGCACGACTTAATATGGTTGTGATATCCGCCAATACTCCGGTTTGATCTTCGGCATTTACACGTAAATAATAGCCTGTGGTCATTTCTTCACGGTTTAGGATTGGTAAATCTGTGAGTGCTTCAAATGCCAGTTGCGGTACAGTACCTGCACCATCTTCGGTATAGCTGATATCACGAACCAAATCGACAACATCGGCAACAATTGCAGATGCTGTCGGGCCTGCGCCTGCGCCTGCGCCATAGTAAAGTGTTGGACCAACGGCATTGGCTTGTACCAAAATGGCATTTTTGACACCATTGACATTGGCCAGTAATTCTTCCTGAGGAATTAAAGTTGGGTGCACGCGTAGCTCAATCCCATTTGCTGTACGGCGGGCAATACCTAGGTGTTTGATACGATAGCCAAGCTCTTCGGCATATTTAACATCCTGTGCCGTAATTTTGCTAATACCTTCAGTATAAACTTTACTAAATTGTAGTGGAATACCGAAGGCATTCGATGCAAGCAGTGTTAATTTATGGGCTGCATCAATACCTTCAACATCAAAAGTTGGATCGGCTTCGGCATAGCCTAATTCCTGAGCTTCTTTCAATACATCATCAAATGCACGGCCTTTGTCACGCATTTCTGTCAGGATAAAGTTACCAGTACCATTGATGATGCCTGCTAACCAGTCAATTTTATTGGCGGCCAAACCTTCACGAATGACTTTGATGATTGGAATACCGCCGGCTACTGCGGCTTCATAAACAATTTGTACACTATGGTCTTCAGCAGCTTTAAACAATTCGTTGCCATGTTCAGCCAAGAGTGCTTTATTGGCAGTAATAATGTGTTTGCCATGTTTGATGGCTTCCAGCAATACTTCATAGGCAGGATGAATTCCGCCCATAACTTCAATCACAACATCAACATCGTCCTGAGCAACAATATTTAATAAATCAGCACTTTGTTTGATTTTTTGATCTAAATTCAAATCTGGACGTGGACGGCGTGTACCAACATGGGTAATTTGAATTTCCCGACCGGTTCGGCGTTTAATTTCTGCTGCATTTTCTTGTAATAGCTTGAGAATACCACCACCTACGGTTCCTAAACCGAGTATAGCCAGACGAACTGGTTTCACGTCACACTCCAATAGATTATCTATATTAATATCGATTAGATAATAGCTTGTATCTTGGCACTATTCAAATAGTGTTGAGATGATCTTATGTCTTCATCAGAAAAAGAAATCAAATTCAAAACAAAAATAGATTTTACACAAGCTGCATTCAATGAAGTTGCCAGAATTGTATCACAACAGGGTCAACAGATTTTGGATTGTCTTTCACCTGCATTAAATACACAACAATGTTTAGAACATTTGGCGTATGTCGCTGCTGAATATTCTTATGACTATTCAATTATTGATGCGCATGTAGATGTTTATAAAAAAACAAACGCTGAATTTCTTGATTGCATGGATGAGTATAAAAAATGAGCGATCTATTAAAAAATACGGGGGAAAGCTTAAATACCCCCTTTTATAAGATGGGGGTAACGGCAGTGGATACGCAAAGTGCAGCTTATGACTTTCCACGTAAATTAGACAATGTACAATTAATCAAAACAGAAAAAGGTACATTACCTGTTATTCATGCTGTTAGTTGTGATGATCTACAAATAGCCGCAGTGGATTGGGTGACTTTCGCATTTGGTGTTGAAACACTGGGTAATCAATATTTGCATATCTCTCCAGAATATGAACATGACGGCTTAACTTACGCAATAGAAACAACTTTGGATCAATGGCTGTTTGAAATATTTGGCTTTGGTCTAGGCAAAAAACGTGACCGTGGCATGCACTTCTATAAATTCGCTTATGAATTACAAGATGGCATGGGCATGGTTTTATATGGCCATAATTCTAAATCTATTGCTGTGCAAATTAATGGTACTGGCTGTGCATTAGCAAGAAAAGGTTGGGAAAGTCGTTTATACCAATATCTAAACAACGAATTTCAACGTGCAAAAATTTCTCGAATAGATTTGGCACATGATGATTTTGAAGGTCAATACATTACAGTAGATTTAGCTAATGCTTGGGATGATAACGATGGCTTTTGGTGCGGTGGTCGTTCTCCAAACATTGAGCATAAAGGCAACTGGAAACGTATAAACGGCAAAGGTAGAACTTTGTGTGTTGGGAATCGTGATAGTGGTAAATATTGTCGTATCTATGAACGAGGTAAAAAAGAAGGCGATCAATTAAGTTTATGGACACGTGCAGAGGTTGAGTTTAAAGCATGTGATCGTCACATCCCGTTTGATGTACTTTTAAGCCCTTCTCAATATTTTGTGGGTGCATATCCGTGCTTTGAATGGCTTGCTAAGATATTGAAACAAGAATTTGTAAATCCTGAAAAAATCAAAACTATTAAAAAGCAGTCACAAATCAATCTTGATAAAGCAATTGAGATTACAAAACATCAATTCGGCAAATATATCAAGTTTTTTAGAAAAATCTTTAATGATGATCAAGTCATTGAAATGATTTCAGCATCAAACGATGACGTACCACAACGTCTTAACTTCTCAATGACAGCTGCAATGCAGTATGTCCGTAACAATGAAATTATCAAGCCAGCACTTTGCCAAGAATTTCCATTATTTACTGGTGTGCATGGCGTAAATCAAACCATGTTAGGAGCATAAAAAAATGCAAATGAAAGCAACATTAACGATTTTGGGTGCAAAAAAATCAAAAGGCGATTTTAACGGTCGTCCGTATGATTCCACAATTTTGTATCAACAAGTCAGCCTTCGCCAGGGTGAGGATTTTTTAGGTGCTGCTACTGAAGAAATCAAATGGGGTACATCGATCAATTTTGATCGTTTAAAAGCAATGGATATTCAATTTCCATTCAATGCAGAAGCGACATTGGAACAAGTAACCAATGGTAAAGCATCAACATTGGTTATTGTTGATCTAAAACCAATTTATCAGAAATAGATTTAAGTAGAGTGTGCACAATGAAAGATAAATATACATCGCATGTTTACAAATACTTTAAGCATAAAAAAGATTTGCAATATATGAGAATGCTAGCAATACAGTTTGGCGCTCCATTTCATTTTGTAGAATTTGATAAATTGAAAAAATTTAAATTATTGCTGAATTAGAGAAATAGGAATTTAAGTAATGGCATACGTTTGTGAAACATTGCAACTAATTGACAACGTGCAAACGTGTGTATCTTGGGTCGCATTTGTAGAACCTAATCTTTTTAGATCTATAGAAATTAATGGTGAACAAGCCAGAGAAATTTATAAGCAATTTTTAAAGATAGATCTGCTATTTGTCGGCTTTGTCGTTGTGGCGAAAGCTGCAAAACTTTTGTAAATAAAGGAGTAAAAACATGAATAGCATTGTTGTTTATGAATCTAAAAAATCTCGTCTTGATCGTATCAAGTCGTATTGTCAAAACAAATATGCGAGTTGGGGCGCTGCTGCAACTGTAACAGCTTTAACAGTAAGTTCGGCACATGCTGCCGATGGTGATCTTGATGTTACAGCATTTACCTCTGGCTTAACGACCGTTTCTTCAAACGTGAAAATTATCTTTGCTGCTGCATTGGTAATTCTAGGTTTGTTTGTCGCTTGGCGTTATACCAAACGTGGTGCTAACTCTGCGTAATGCAAAGCCCTTCGGGGCTTTCTTCAATTTTGAGTAATAAAAAAATGATTGAAAATGCTTCGGTATTAAATTGGATTCCAATTCTGATAATGGTTGCTGTGACATGGGTTCTTATAAAGTATTTGTAATTTTATTTGCTATTTTGATTACATCATTTGCGTATGCCGATGATGTGCCTAATACAAATAAAGTTCAGCAAACGCAGCAAGCCCGTTCTGATTATGCTTCTTCTATTAATGCAAATCGAGATGAAGTTGCTAGAAAAATTTTTTCACAGGCTAAAAACAACTCTTCTGTTAACTCATCTATATCAGATTCAGCAACATCAAAAACAACAGGCGGTAAAGTATTTGGAAAAGCATCTACTACAGCGGCAACAGATGCAGCAAAAGCAGGGTCTACACTAGCAAAACGATTAGAAA
>NZ_VXKN01000007.1 GCF_008693185.1 Acinetobacter qingfengensis | reverse complement strand
GTGAGAGTAAGTCATCGCCAGCTCATTATTCTAACCCCCGGTAGTCATCCTGCCGGGGGTTCTTCTTTTATCCAAATAAAATCCATATTTTAAATACTCCCTCAGCCTTGCATATGATTCCAGATAAGTGTTTATTTAACGTATACTGTGAACAAATTTGGAGTATTTGATGGATATTTCTGCGTCACAGTTAAGTCGTGGTACGAAAGCCTATTATGCTGTGCTATTTGCATTATTTATTGCTGGCTTTAATTCTTTTTCTTTACTGTATTGTGTGCAACCCATGATGCCGGAGTTGGCACAATTTTTTGCTAAGAGTGCAACACAAACGAGTTTTTCTCTTTCATTCTCTACGATTGCATTGGCATTTGGATTGTTAATTACTGGTTTTGTCTCTGATGCACTGGGAAGAAAGCCCGTAATGGTAATTTCATTATTAAGTGCATCGTTTTTTACAATTTTTAGCAGTTTTATTCATTTTTGGCATTTTTTTCTGCTTAGTCGTATTGCAATAGGTTTAGCCGTAAGTGGTGTAGCTGCTGTAGCAATGACTTATGTTGCCGAAGAAGTAAGACCATTAGATATTGGTTTTACAATGGGTTTGTATATTTCTGGAACTGCTATTGGAGGGATGAGTGGTCGGCTGATTTCAGGTGTTATGCTGGAATACTTTAATTGGCATTTCGTAATTTTATTTTTAGGAATATTAAATTTAGTTTTATCCATCTGTTTTCTTTTTTTACTACCAAATTCTAAAAATTTTACGCATACCCCTTTTGCTTTGACACAATTATTAAAAGGTTTTAAGTTACATTTAAAGAAAGCTCAATTAAGAATTTTATTTTTACAAGGTTTTATTCTGATGGGCTGTTTTGTCACGGTATATAACTATTTGAATTATTATCTTTTGCAATCCCCATTTTCTGTAAGTCAGAGCACTTTGGGATTGTTGGCTAGTGCTTATTTGGCAGGAATTTATAGCTCACCTCGTGCTGCAATCTGGGGTGAAAAATATGGATCTAAACGTGTATTATTAGCCATGTTATTTTTAATGTTGTTATGTTTGTGGTGGATGGCCAGTGTTCAAAACTTTTTCATTTTGTATGTGGCATTAGTGGGTTTTACGCTGGCATTTTTTGCAGCACACTCAACGGTAAGCAGTTGGATTTCTAAAACTGTTGCACAACAGCGTGCTGTAGCAGCTTCATTATATTTATTTTGTTATTATTTAGGTTCAAGTGTGTTAGGAAGTGGTGGTGGGCTGGTATGGGAAGATTATGGCTGGTTTGGTCTGACAGTTGCGATTTCAATAGTTCTCTTGTTGGGACTATACTTTGTTCTAAAACTAAAAGATCAATAACATTGTCTTCATAATTAATCCATATCATTAGTTTATATTAACCAACATAGAGTTAAACAACCCTTGAGGATATTAAATTATCCTCGTTTTTCTGGCCTAGATTCCCCCCAAGAAATCTAGGCTTTTTTTTATTGTTAGATTTACATTTCAATGATGAAATATACAGTACACCAAGTTGCTACATAGTATGAAAGAAATTAAAACTATAATTTAAATAATTAGGAAATGCCTTTCATTTTAATGGGAATCGTACAATCATGATATCGTTAAATCATAAGATGGCTGTGATGCTGATCGCAGGAATAGGAAGTTTTATACCTGTTTCGCAAGTTTTTGCAGAAAATAATCATCGTATTATTAATTTACAGGCTGAAGCAATCCGTCAGGTAGAAAATGATGAAATGCAAGCTATTCTCTATTCAGAGCTAAGTGAAAAAGATACTGCGGCTCTGGCAAATAAATTAAATCTTACAACTAACCATGCATTACAGCTTGCGAAAGCTTATCCTCAGATTAAAGTTCGTTCAGGTAATCAAAATACATACCCTATCTATAATGATAAACAAGTACTTACAGGATGGCGAGGTCGAAGTCAGATTGTGTTGACTGGGCAAGATTTTAAACAAATGGGCGATTTAATTGCAAAGTTACAATCTAGTATGAAATTACAAGGAATTAGTTTTAATGTTTCTGATGTACAAAAACAAAAAGTTGAAACAGAATTATATGTAGAAGCTTCGCGTGCATTTCAACAACGAGCGCAATCCTTACTGGCGCCGTGGAGTGCAACTCGTTATGAATTGGTTAATTTGAATTTAAATATCAGTGGTGGTTATTCACCTAGACCCATGCTTGAAATGGCAGCTTATAGTATGAAATCGGCAGATGTTACAACACCACAACTAGAAGGAGGGGAGAGTACGCTTCGTGTGATTGCCAATGGCAGTATCCAGTTGCAATAAATAAAAAGTTGGAGTGATCAACTGAAACAGTTCATAAGATACAGATGGGCTGTTTGCTTATATTTTAGTGATCTAATAGATCGATAATAACTTGTGTAACATCCTGGCTTAGTTCGCGATCATTGAAAATTTCAAAAGCAGTGATGGTGATATCGGTATTGGAAGGTAATTCACGTTGTTCTTCTTCAATTAATTGTTGAATGGGTAATACAGTTTGCTTTATAGAAAATAAGTCAATATTTTCAAATGGAATGATTTCATCTTCAATGACTAACGGTGCTTTACTTAAATATGGACGAATCACTTCTGGAATCAAGGACTGTAAATCAGTGATATCGAATAGAGTGATTTCACGGGATTCATCATGTTTACCTAGATTTTCACGTGCCTCAATGACGACATGATAATATGTCATGGTGATTAACCCCTATATTGCAGAAAATTTAACATTCACTATGCGCAATAATCTTTAAATACGCAAGCGCTTTATCATCCTGTAAAGATTTTTAAAATATTTAAAGTTAATTTTGACTTCTAAATACAAAGTAAACACAACCTAGTAAACAGAATCCTGCCCATAGATAATCTAATTTCAAAGGTTGCTTAAAAAGTAGCAACATGAAAGGCACAAAAACAATTAATGTCATTGCTTCCTGAGTAATTTTCATCTGTCCAAGTGACCAACCATGTGCATCTAGTATACGTGTTGCCGGAATCATAAATGAATATTCCAGTAATGCGATGATCCAGCTAAATAAAATCGCTTGCCAAAGTGGCGCATCATGTAAGTATTTCAAATGCCCATACCATGCCAGTGTCATAAAACAGTTGGAAATGATTAAAAAAATAAAAGGCAAACTCATGGCAATGCTCAATTTTAAATATTTTTTATTCTAAACTGATTTTTAAATCAGGGAAAATCTGATGTGATTAATCAAACTAATTTTGATGATTTAAGTGTTCAGCTATAAAATCGCAACAGAAATTTTAGTAAGGACGCTATCTTTTCTTGATGTGCCTTGCTATCGTGCTATGAAAATTTTATGGTCAAAAACTCACATTAAAACGTGATTTATGAATAAGAGAGAACATCACATGCATCTGCATATTCTGGGTATTTGTGGCACCTTTATGGGGTCATTGGCGTTGTTGGCAAGAGAGCTGGGTTATACGGTTACCGGAAGTGATCAGAATGTTTATCCGCCGATGTCTACACAGCTTGAAAATGCGGGCATTCAATTGATGCAAGGGTATGATCGGAGTCATCTACAACCTCATCCTGATCTGGTAATTGTAGGGAATGCCATGGTACGAGGAATTGATGCGGTAGAATACATGCTGGATGTTGGGCTGGCATATACTTCTGGTCCACAATTTTTGGCTGATCATGTTTTACAGGGAAAACATGTTTTAGCAGTTGCAGGTACACATGGAAAAACGACCACAACGACCATGTTGGCATGGGTGCTTGATCAGGCCGGATTAAATCCGGGATTTCTCATTGGTGGTGTGCCTTTAGGGTTTAGTTATAGTGCTCGTTTAGGTAGTCAATATTTTGTTGTTGAAGCAGATGAATATGATTCTGCATTTTTTGATAAACGCTCCAAGTTTGTCCATTATCATCCACGTACAGCAATTTTAAATAATTTGGAATTTGATCATGCTGATATTTTTGATGATTTAGCTGCGATTCAAAAGCAATTCCACCATCTGGTACGAACCATTCCAGGTAGTGGACGTATCATTGCACCAATTACCGAAGGCAATATTGATGAAGTTTTAAAAATGGGGTGCTGGACACCGGTGATACGTACCAGTTTGACAAGCAACGATCAGGCAGCGATTTATGCTGAATTGATTGCTGATGATGGTAGCCACTTTAAAGTCTTGAAAAATGGAATTGTACAAGGTGAAGTACAATGGCAGATGACAGGACAGCATAGTGTCGCAAATGCTTTGGCAACGATTGCCGCTGCTGAACATATAGGTGTGGCAATTCATACAGCATGTGAAGCATTATCTTGCTTTGGTGGTGTAAAACGTCGCATGGAATTACTTGGCACAATTCGTGGTATCGAAGTTTATGATGATTTTGCCCATCATCCAACAGCCATAGCAACTACTTTGGATGGAGCACGTAAACGTCTTGGTAAACGCCGTTTATGGGCAATTATCGAGCCACGTTCTAATACCATGCGTATGGGTAATCTTAAAGAAAGTTTGGCAAATTCTGCATGTGTTGCAGATGAGGTTATCTGGTATCAACCTGAAGGGTTGGATTGGGATTTGCAATCTGTAGTGTATGCAGCACCTAATCATGCACAGGTTAGTCAATCTCTGGATGAAATTATTCAGCGTGTAAAAAATGAAGCAAAATCTGGTGACGCTGTGGTGATTATGTCCAATGGTGGTTTTGGAGGTTTACATCAAAAATTACTTGCTGCTCTAAATGTATAATATGTAAGGACGGAAAATGGGATAGTTGAAAGGACCATCCCATTTTTGTTTCACGTGGAACGGTCAAATTGCTTTAGCCAGCACATCTCCAAGTTGTTGATCACGCTGAAACATGATGACAGCGTATGAACATATCGGAATAATGGTTGCATGGCTGTTTCGGGCAAAGGCAATAGCAGCATCAAATAATTGTTTGGCCACGCCTTGTCCACGCAGGGATGGATCGACCCAAGTATGATCAATACTAAATTGATGTGTTGTATTCCAGAAATAGGTAAGTTCGGCAATTTTTTGTCTTGAATTATTGTGAATAAAGAACTCACCTCGTTGAGCGGTATTTTTATGTTGAATTTCCATGATTATTACCTTCTGATTTCTATTTTATAAAAAGAGTAAAACATAATTTATGAGAGGATAGTGTATAACTCACATATTTGAATCAAATCAGTTGATTTGAAAATCAGTTTTCTATTTTTCTCTATAAAAGTAAATTTGAATTAAAGCCTCAAACAGTATGACTGTTGAGGCGATGTTGTTGCACAATATTCAAAATAATTGAGCATTTTTTTGAGCTTATTTAAAGTTGATATTTATGATCAAGAATGTTCATTTTGATATTCTTGATAGTAAGCTTCGGCAAAAGCTCTTAAGGATTTACCAATTGCTGCATATTGATATTCATTTAAATTAGCCAATGATGCTCTGGCACCAGCATGTGTTACCCCAAAACCTGATGCCGGTAATAAAACCACACCTGTTTCATCGGCAACTTTAAATAACAGATCAGTTGGATTTTTGATTCTATTCATCCAGTCTGCAAAATCATCACCATATAGCGAACGACAAGTCTGATCCAGATCAATCAAGGTATAATAATCAACACTGTTGTCATTGTCCTGATGCTGGACACCAAGTTGTCGGTATAGGGCTGCATCACGATTACGAATTACAGTTTTTAGGGCTTTTTTATAGCTTTCTGCTGCATCCATCATGTTAAACAAGGCAAATAAAACCATTTGTACTTGTTGTGGTGTGGATAATCCGGCAGTGTGATTAAGTGCAACAGTTCTGCTATCAGCGACCATACGATCAATCATTTTCAATTGTGCAGGTTCAGCCGTTAAAGATGAATAACGTTCGGTAAGTATCTGTTGATCCTTTGCTGCAAGCTGCTGAATTTTCTGATCCAGAATATTATTATGGCTCAAAGCAATGACGCCTAAACGCCAACCTGTGGCACCAAAGTATTTTGAGAAAGAATACACCAGTATGGTGTTATCAGGACAAATTGAAAATAAAGATTGAAAATTATCAGCAAATGTTCCATACACATCATCGGTTAACAAGATGAGGTCAGGGCGTTTGGTGATAATGTCTGCGATAATATCGAGGCTCTCATCACTGATTTTGACAGAAGGTGGATTGCTTGGATTGACCAAGAAAAAGGCTTTAATCGATGGATCTTCAAGTTTACGCAATTCGGATTCTGGATATTGCCAGTCAAGGGCAGGATCAGCAGCAATATGAACCTGTTCAAGCTGGTAATCATTAAGTTTTGGAATTTCCAGATATGGCGTGAATATGGGTGAACCAATCGCAATTTTATCACCGGGATTTAAAATTTTATTTTCTTTAAGGGAATTGAAAATATAAGCCATTGCAGCTGTACCGCCTTCAACTGCAAATAAATCAAATCCATCACTATTTAGGTTTTTAATGCCCATTTCACGAATAATATATTCTTTAATGATTTCTTCAGATATACGCAGCATTCGATCTGGTACAGGATAGTTACAACCCAGAACACCTTCAACCATTTCCAATAAAAACTGATCGGCATCCAATCCCAATTGATCGCGAATATAGGAAATGGCTTTATTTAAAAAAAGTACGCCGGTTTTATCTTTGTTTTCTAAAATAAAGTCATCAAAACGTGCCATTAAGCCCTGACTACGTGGAAAGCCACCAATACCTTCCGACATATAAGCAAAGGAGAATTCGGATTCAGTGGCTGCGAATAGACCCAATTGAAAAAAAGCTCGGCGTGGAATGGTTGCCATAAAATTTGGATTACCACGACCAGCATTTAACATCAGTCGATCAGTACGACTTTGTGCCAGTGCCATGAGGTTATCTTTTAGTTCAAATGGGCTAAGTTTTGCATATTTAGAATAATCGGTAGTTGACATGTTTTTCTCCAATATCATTTTCCGAATTTGAAAGAAAGATTTATACAAATGCTACGATTAATGGCCCAAGTAGGGTCAGAAATACATTGGCCAGTGCATAGGTGATTGCAAAAGGTACGGTAGGAATAGTGTTGCCTGCTTTATCGAGGATTGCACCGAATGCAGGATTGGCGCTGCGAGCACCGGAAAGAGCGCCTGCCAAGATTGCTGCATTGTCATAACGCAATATGTAACGTGCAAAAAGCATGGAAAAAAGTAAGGGAACTAAAGTGACTACTACACCAATCAGAAACAGGGATAGGCCACTTTGTTTGATGGTTTGTATGGCTTGTAAGCCTGAATTTAAACCAACTACAGCAACAAAACCGGCCAGTCCCAGATCTTTTAAAATTTGTGAAGCAGCAGGGGACATTGCTCCCCGAGTTTGGTGACGGGTTCTTAACCAGCCAAACAATAGTCCTGATAACAATGCACCACCGCCGGCACCTAATGTAATGGGAATGCTGCCAATTCGAATGACAATCAAACCAATTAACAGTCCCACAAACAAACCGGCACCATGAAAAATCCAGTCGGTTTTTAGGCTATTAGGAATTGGCGTTCCACCTTCGTGTGCAAAGCGTTTAAGATCCTGTTCTGCACCATAAGCGGTGATGACATCGCCTGCTAAGACTTTGGTATCGTTACTTAAACTGATCGGTTCATCATCACGTTTAATACTGATGATATAAATTCCGTGTTTCACAATTGCAGCAGTTGAAGATTTGATATCACCTAAAGTCCGACCAATATAGGCTTGATTTTTTAAGACAATATCTATGGTAGACATGACCAGATCAAAACCATCAACCGACTGTAATTCCTTGCCAATTTTTTCAGAAATAGCAACCACATTAGTCCGGTGCCCTACAATGAGAACGATATCATTGGTTTGAATTATGGTATCAGGAGTAATATCTATTAGGCGATTTTTACGCTTGATCCGTTCGACAGTGATATTTTGTCCAAATGTTTCCAATTGGGCAACTGTTTGCCGATTAATTTTCTCAACTTGGTAAATCCGGCCAACGATGTCGGGTGTTGCCAGTGATTGTCCGGACGTAAGGACAAAGGCGCCTTTCAATTGCTGATTCTGAGCTTTGATAGCATCATCATGAATATCCTTCCCCATGAATTTAGGTAAAATATTGACACAAACAATGATTGCACCAAGAGAACCAAATACATAAGTAACTGCATATCCTACAGCAACATTCGATTGTAATTTATGTATTTCATCCAGAGGTAAATCTAGTCGTGCAATCGCATCACTGGCAGTACCAATAATTGCTGACTGTGTCATCCCACCTGCGGCCAGACCAGCAGCCAAACCCTTGTCCAGATGAAATAATTTTGCCATTAGTAAAATGGTGAGTAGTCCAATAACAGCCATAAATGTTGCAAGAATGATTTCTCTAATAGAATTAGGCCCTAGTGATTTGAAAAATTGAGGACCACTTTCAAAACCTACTGCATAAATAAACAAGGCAAATAAAATCGATTTCACCCCATTATCAATTGGAACATTAAGTAAGCTCAGTGCTACGCCAACAATTAAGGAACCTGCCACGCCACCAAGTTGAAATTTTCCAATCTGGAATTGACCGATCCAGAAGCCAATTGCCAATGATAAAAAAATGAGTATTTCGGGAGAATGACTAAGCTGACTTTGTAACCATGCCATAATCTTGTCCTTTTATGTGACAATAGGTAAAAATTTTTGCCTATTGTTTTTACAAACTTTGATCATTTATTAGATATTGAATAGTAAGAGAAGAGCAAAAGTTGCCATCATTTAGCCAGAATATTTAGAAAGTAATTTATGATGTTATCGCTTATATACTCCATATCTTCAGACTATTAAATATCCTCAGTATGGTCATTTGACTTACAAAACTTTATTCACAGTACACATGTAAATACTAATGAAGCTCAGATTTTGTTTGAATTTCCAGACTACTATCGACCTGCATTAGGTAAAGATCAATGCAACAATGTATCCAATTTGTAAGTAAATTGGTACACACTAAGTAATTCAAAATGACAGGGTGTTTTTTGAGATTCAGTATTAAAAATATCTTGTAAATTAACTTAAGGCTATGATAAGTAATATTTTATTTTTAAATTTTTATTGTTGCATTAGTTTGATATTTTAAAGGTTTTCTGAGTAAAGAATTCATTTGTTAAGCAATTGTGAATAAATAAGGCTTGATTTTTTGATCAACGCAGTAAGTGATTTAACATTGATTTTACAAAAAAATTACATAGCTTTGTATGGAAAGCATGTTTTCAGCTCTCAGGATGGATTCATCAGTATTTATGCTTAGCTATATGGTCTTTTAAGGTATGGTAGAGATAGGTTTTAGCTTGTCAGCAATTGATATTGGCATAACATTTTAGTGGTGTGATGGCATTGTCAAAACTAAGTACACAAGTGGTTGCTGCGACCGTAAGTCAGAATTATGCGATTCCG
This sequence comes from Acinetobacter qingfengensis, assembly GCF_008693185.1. Taxonomy (GTDB): domain Bacteria; phylum Pseudomonadota; class Gammaproteobacteria; order Pseudomonadales; family Moraxellaceae; genus Acinetobacter; species Acinetobacter qingfengensis. The sequence goes on along the minus strand of NZ_VXKN01000007.1, from coordinate 145,011 downwards.
GCAGATAGCCTGGATAATGTACTTAATCGTTTTGCAGCTTAAAATCAGATTGATCTCAGTATTGATGGGCGATTAACTGCAGGAAAAAAGAGTACATAACAGGACAATATAGTATTGCACAGGGGTTCGAGCAGATTTTGAAATCTATTACAGCCTCAAAAATAATAATCAGGGTTATGTTCTGGTAGAGAACTTATAATCTGTACAGATACAGGATATTTTTCGACATAACAACGACTGTTAATCAAGTTGCCCGTTCACAAGGTAGTTTTGCTGTGGTGGATTTAAGGGCACGTTATCAGATTAATGAATATATAAATTTGGGTTTAAATATTACCAACCTGTTTGATAAAAAATATAAATCTAATTCTCTAGGTTAAGTGTATATGGTACACCAAGATCTGGCACAATTTTTTAGGGTTTAAATTCTGATATAAGGAGGAATGTATATGAATTGAATGTAAATAAATAAGTACTTAAAATTTTCAAAATCTTTAAGACGAAGTAATGATTAACTGATCTTGTAGATTTTATATTACTATATATTTTATAATATATTTATCGGTATTTTGTGCGATTCGATGCCCAAAAACAGCATTGTCAGTCTGTACATAATTGCATATAATTCTCATTACATTCTATATCCATCCTGTATATGGCAAATAATTCTTTGATCGATACTCTGGTCATACATAATGATGAGCTGGTCAACTATATTAGCTATCGTTTTGGTGATCGCCAATTTGCTCAGGAAGTGGTACAGGAAACCTGTATTCGGGTATTACAAAAAACCATACAGCCTGAAGATATTCAAAGTCCTATGGCTTTTTTACGTACGGTTTGTATGCGTGTTGCTATTGATTGCTATCGTAAAGAAAAATCAGTAAACGAATGGCTAGATTTTTGTGAAATACCGCAAGAAATAGAAATATCTCATTATCGAAGATTAACCTTCCCGGAACTACAATTTGCTAAACAACAACGAGAACAAATTTTGCTAAAAACCATTCAGCAACTGCCCGACAGTTGTAGGGATGTTTTTATTTTGACGCAACTTTATCACTATTCCCAATATGAGGTTGCTCAACAATTACAATTATCACGTGGAATGGTGGCAAGATATTTAGCCAAGGCATTCAAATTAATGCAACCGATTATTTTGACTCACGATGAGTGAAGGTTAGTACATGCCACGCCAAGATGATCAAAAACAATTAAAAACACAAAAGCAAGTACAGCAGGCACTCATACCTTTTGAAGATGCATTAATTGCGCAATTACCCAAACCAGAAGAGATTATTCAGGCTGCTTTACAACGGCAACAAAAGCAGCGTCGACGTCAAAAGAATATTTTATCATTATTATTTTTGGCGACACTTGGCGGGATATGGTGGTGGAATCCTGTATATGATCAGCATTATTTAAGTACTGGAATTGGCGAACAAAAAGATTATATTTTATCGGATGGTAGCCAGATTAAACTGAATACAGCAACACAATTACAAATTGCTTACCATCTGCGTTCCAGAAATATTCAACTTGAACATGGTGAAGCAACCTTCCATGTAAAACATGCATTTTGGCATGCCTGGTTACCATGGGCAGAACGCCGTTTTGAAGTACGTAGTGGAAATATCCGTATTGAAGATATTGGTACGGTGTTTAATGTTCGTCAATTTACAGCAGATCATACACAAGTAGCTGTTTTACAAGGACAAGTCCAAGTATGGTCAGCAGATCAACAGCAAACTATGTTGTTAAAAACCGGTGAAAGTCTGATGACTTCTATTGGACAATTGAACACATTGCAGCAATCAGTGGACGTACAACAATTAATTGCATGGCAGAAAGGTCATTATTATTTTAATAATCAATCACTCGCAGAAGTTTTAGCAGAATTAAATCGTTATGGTGAACTACCAGTAAAAATTCAACAGGGGCAATTGGGGCAATTAAGAATTTCTGGACAAGCCAATTTGGCTCATAGAATGCAGCTAATACACGCTTTACCAACATTTTCAGCTGTAAGCATAGTGCAGGATGAACAAGGAATTTTCTGGATTAAAGCAAAAAAATAAAAATATTTTATTTGTCAGGTGTACAAATGGGGTTGCCCAAACGACATACCTTATGTAAGTGCATCAATTGCGATGTCATTATTCAAGATATTTTTGGGAAAAGGCAAATGACCAATAACAAACCGAATTTAAGATTAACAAAAATCAGCTTGGTACTGGCAACAGTATTATACGCAGGGGCAGTATTTGCTGATACAGCACATCATGTACAGATTCCAGCACAGCGTCTGGATTTGGCATTGCAAAATCTGGCACAACAAAGTGGCGCCCAGATTTTATTTGTGACCAATGTAGTAATTAATTATCAGTCAGAATCCTTAAGCGGTGATTTAACCGTAGAGCAAGCCTTACAAGAATTATTAAAAGGTAAAAATTTACAAATTAAAAAAATCGGTGAAAATAAATTTTCCATTGTGAAGTTGGCTGTGCAACCACAGTATGTGGGTCAATTAAAACCAATTGATGTACAGGCTAGAGGTACGTCAACGAATGGTAGCGTAGCGCAATTGCCAGCAATTACTGTATCTACTGTTGATGAAACAAGAACAGAAGGCAATAATGCCTATACTACACGTAAAGCAACGACAGGAAAGTTTGAACAGTCGTTGAGAGAAACACCACAGTCTATTTCTGTTATGACAAGAAAGCAGCTTGATGATCAGAACATCAGTACGTTAAAAGAGGCAATGGTACAAGCGACAGGCGTTACAGTGACCAGCAATGGAGCTTTTGCTGAAACAGGTTATCTTATGCGTGGCTATCGCGCTGCACAACAACAGGATGGGTTATCTGTAGGTTCAGATGATTCATATAGTATTGCTCCTGCAAGAGATATGGAAATCTATGATCGTGTCGAAATATTGCGTGGACCAGCAGGCTTGCTTGAAGGTAGTGGTGATCCAAGCGGAATTATCAATATGGTTCGTCGTCGTCCAACGGCAGACGCCGAAGGATTTGTGAATTTATCCTACGGTTCTTGGAATAATAAAAGAGTAAGTGTCGGTGCCAATAACAGTTTGAATAACGATGGCAGTATCAGAGGACGCATGATACTGACCCATCAGGAAAAAGATTTTTTTTATGATTACGCAGAGGAAAATCGAAGTTCAGCGTATGCTATTGTAGAAGCTGATGTTTCTGATAAAACTTTATTAACTACTGCAATTAATTATAGTCAGTCTGACAGTATACCATTTTATGGTTGGCCTCCTCATGGTGGCGGCTTTAGTCGGTCAAGTTATTTTGGTGCAGATTGGAATAAAACTGAAGTACCACAAGCATTTGAAGGCCGGCTGGATTTAGAACATGCGTTTGATAATGAATGGAAGCTCAAGTTTGCCACAATCTACCAAAACCAAGAGTTAAATACTCAGATGGGGATTGCAACAACGCCAAATTTTAGTACGCAAACCACAAGTTATTACGGCTACAAAAAACAAAGTAAACAAGCCTTATATGGTGGTGAATTAAGTTTAAGGGGTAAATTTAATTTATTTGAACGTGATCATGATGTGATTGTGGGTGCTACATGGTCAAACAATACGACAAAGATTGGTTCTAGTACGAGTTATGATAATGATGATCGATCGAGCTATTGGAGTTCAGATTATTTAGTTCATCCACGTATAAATTTAAATGATATTCCTAGTCCAAATCTTAATACGCAAGAAACAGAAGTTATAAAATCTAGTTTGTATGGCGCATTAAAATACAAACTACTTGATGATTTAATTCTGACTGTGGGTGGTCGTTTTAGCAATTATGATGAAAAAAGCCGTGGAATTGGAAGTGAAAACCAGAGTGCTTGGGAAAAATCTGATGCAAACGCAAATATGGAGTTCACGCCATATGGTGGTCTAGTTTGGAATTTTTCTAAAGATTTATCTTGGTATCTAAGCTATACAGATATTTTTAGTCCACAATCTGAAAAAGATTGGCAAGGTAAAACCATTAAACCTCGCGTAGGATGGCAAGTTGAAACGGGTATAAAAGGTGAATTTCTTGATGGTGATTTACTTGCTTCATTGTCATTGTTCCGTCTGCGTGATGAAAACCGAGCAACTGTAGATCGTAATGTTACACATTATCCAAACGGTAACTGTGAAGGTGATCCAACGGATAGCTCGACCTTTGGCTGCTCTATAGCTGGTGGTGAAAATCAGACACAAGGTATTGAACTTGAGTTAGTAGGTAAATTAACGGATCAGTGGAATGTCATCATGAGCTATGTATTGACGGATGCAGAAGTCATTAGTACCAATGCGACGGATTGGTGGGAATATGCAGTGGGTTCAAACTTTGCTGCCTATACACCTAAGCATGCATTCAAATTATGGTCTACCTATGATTTTGAAAATGGTCTAAGTGTCGGCGGTGGAGTAAATGCGCAATCGAGTTTATATGACTCGACAACAGGACAGCATAATGGCGGATTTACAATATTCAATACGCATGTTGGATATAAAGTTAATCCACAAATTGATATTGCATTAAATGTAAATAACTTATTTGATAAATCTTATTTTGCGGGCATGGGTTATGCAGCAAACCGATGGATGTACGGCGAACCTCGTAATTTTATGCTGACTTTACGTGCGAAATATTAAACATGGAATAACTAAAATTTGCACAAAATCGAAAGCTATGGCATGCTATATGCACTTCTGGATTACAATCCAAAGCAAAATGAAACGACAAGGGGAGTAGCCTCCTCAAGCATAGCGGTAAATCGCTATGTGTCAGATATCGTCAATACACTTTTTTAATCAGCAATGCTGATAAAAAAAGTCGGTATCTGAGCATCATCTTTGAGATGGTGTAGGCAAGACCTTGATCAAGTTGAAACAGATGAATATCGTCTGGCAACTGGTCAAGGTTTTTTTGTACCTGACTGTTTGTCCAGAACAGGAGGTAATACATGGATTCCATTGGGAATATTTGGCTGTATCTGGCATTTTTTGGCATCGTGATTGTCATGCTTGCCATTGATTTTTTTGGATTTAAGCAAAAAAAAGGGCAACAAGTCGGCATTAAACAGGCTGCGATCTGGAGTGCTGCATGGGTTTCGGTTGCGGTACTGTTCGCAGGAGGACTTTGGCTCTACCTGCAACAAACTGTCGGGCTAAGCATTGCCAATCAAAAAACACTGGAATATTTTACCGGTTATTTACTGGAAAAATCCTTGGCAATTGATAATGTCTTTGTCTGGCTAATGATTTTCTCGGCATTTGCCATTCCTCCAGCATTACAACGCCAAATTTTATTGTATGGTGTAATTGGCGCAATTGTTTTAAGAACCATCTTTATTTTTATCGGTGCATGGCTGGTACAGGAATTCTCTTGGATTTTATATATTTTCGGAGCATTTTTGGTTTATACCGGATTTAAGTTCTTAAAAGGGCAAGATGAAGATCCGAATATTGAAGATATGAAATTGCTAAAATGGTTACGTGGCCATTTACCCATTACCAAGACCTTACAAGGGGATAAATTCTTTGTCAGGGAACAGGGTAAACTTTGGGTTACACCACTATTTATTGTACTGATTCTGGTTGAATTTTCCGATGTGATTTTTGCTGTAGATTCAATCCCTGCGATTTTTGCTGTAACCACCGACCCATTTATTGTATTAAGTGCGAATTTAATGGCGATTTTGGGCTTGCGTGCTATGTTCTTCTTATTGTCTGGCGCAGCATCAAAAATGCATTATTTACCCTATGGTCTAGGGGTAATTTTACTGTTTATCGGTGCGAAAATGCTATTGCTTGATGTGTTCCACATGCCGATCTGGATATCTTTGGGCTTTATTGCGATAGTTCTTGCCATCACTGCGTATCTATCCATTCGCTACAGTAAAAAACAGGATCATCTGTCAGAATAATTTGCCTTGAAATCATCAAATGCCTGATCTCAAATCAGGCATTTTTTTATCCTGTTTATTTATCCACGATTGGCATAAATGCCTTCAATTGTATCGACCAATGTACGAGTAGTCTGGTCAATTTCAAAATTTAAGAAATCACCTTGTTGGACAGATTTTAAATTGGTTAAACGTAATGTTTCGGGGATTAAATCAACTGAAATTTGATTCAGCGTTTTGTCTACACGATTCACAGTTAAACTACAGCCATGCAGTCCGATAAAACCTTTATGAAAAAAATACTTCATTTTTTCGGCTGGAATATTGATGTCGAGATGCAGAGTGTCTCCAGTTTTTTCCAGTCCGGCAATTTGTGCCATGCCTTCGATGTGACCATAGAGTTGATGACCGCCATTTTCCATGCCCATTTTAAATGAGCGTTCGATATTGACTTGATCACCAGTTTGCAGAAATTGTAATGTGGTAAGTTCTAGGCTGACCGGACCAATATCAAAACTGACTAAATGATCTTCTTTGAAGATTTGTGTTACGGTTAGACATACACCGTTTATTGCTACACTGGCACCAATGGATACATCATCAAAAAAATGCTGCTGATTGCTCACATGAATGGTGCAATAGCCATTTTTTTGTTCAACGGCGTATATATTTTCAACGCCCATCACGATACCGGTATACATACCTTTTCCTGAAAGCTAGATTAAATAGTTCGGTCAGGTATTAAAAAAATAGGGTTAATTCCTGACCATTATGTTTCACGTGAAACTTATTGCATGATACGTTCTGCACGTAAGGCGCGCAAAATATTCTGACCTGCACGACCTGTTGTGGCAAGCCCCAGACGACGCTGTTCGATTTGTATGGCTTCACGACTTTTATCACCGATTAACCCGTCAACATCACCAATATCATGTCCACGCTGGATTAAAAGTTTTTGGATTTCTCGCCGCTCTGCACGAGAGGTACCTGCATCATCAGTTGGCCATGCTGAAATGATACCTGATTTACCTTGTAAACGATCGGAAAGTAATGCAATAGCCAGTGCATAGCTTTCGGCTGCGTTATAGCCATAAATCGCATCAAAGTTCTTGAAAACTAGAAATTTAGGACCATTATTTCCGGCAGGTGCCAGCAGTGCAGCAGGTGTAGATGCAGATAGATTGCCTTGAATAATTGGCGAACCATCCATACGGGTAACACCACGGGCGACCCAGTTGCTAAGGGCTGTTTTATTGGTGCGACCAGAGGCAGGAACACCATTGGCCTGAACTTCAAAGCCCCACGGTATGCCGGTTTGCCAGCCAGCCCGTTTGAGAAAGTTTGCAGTAGATGCTAATGCATCAGGAACACTGGAAACTAAATCACGGCGGCCATCTCCATCAAAATCGACAGCTAGGCGATCATAGGTTGATGGCATAAACTGGGTATGACCAAATGCACCTGCCCATGAGCCTTTAAGCTGATCTTGAGTGAGATCGCCACGTTGTAAAATTTTTAAGGTGGTAAAAAATTCACCTTGAAAATAGGATTGTCGACGACCTTCACAGCTTAATGTGCCTAACGCCTGTAATAAAGGATATTTTCCGGAAATATTGCCATAATTACTTTCGACTCCCCAGACTGCAACGACAGTTTCAGCAGGTACGCCGTATTGTGCTGCAACACGGTTGAGGATGCTTTGATATTGTGCAAGTTTTTGTTGACCATCCTGTACACGTTCTTCATCGACCAAACCAGATAGATAGTCCCATAGATCTGTTTTAAATTCCGGTTGATAGTTGAGCTTGTCAATCACTGAATAATCTGGACTAAGATTTTGAGTGTAATGATCATAAACAGTGGCACTTACCCCTGAAGCTATGGCATTTGAACGAAGATTAGCAAGGCAGTTCTGGAAATTATTATTGGAGCTATAACTGCTTGTTGCTGCTGATGCTATGGTAGGAGAAGAAGACTGACCATTAATGATAAGTTCTGCATGGCTGGATGATGCGCAAACAATCAATCCAAGGCTGAGCAAAGTATGACGCATAAATTGGTCCTTGATGATATTTTGGAAAGAATTTGAATAAACATAACATTAATTCTGAAAATAAGTGACAGCAAATACGTAACGATGTTTTTGCTCACTCTATATGAACAGTTATACAAATTTACGCCTTATTTATTCTTTTTATTGATAAAAGATTTTCTTTATTTTACTAAAACTTATTAAAATAAAATTTTAAGACATTGAAATTTATATATTTTTTAAATAAGAAAAATAGAAAAGTTAAGCAATTTTTCTGTTATGCAAAAAATTAGATAATGATCTAATAATCCGTGATTTAAGTTTTTTGATCAGACTAGTTAGTGTTTGCACATTCTATTGAGGTGTCATTATGGCTAATTTAGTTTCTCCAAGTGTATATATCATTGAAAATGATCAAGAAGCGCTAAATGCGGCTTATCAGGTTGCTGATTTTGCTCTGGAAGGAAGAAATCAGCGGGATCAGCAACGACAATTACCTTTTGCAGAGATTGAGAAATTTAGTCAAAGGGGACTGGGAGGAATTCGTATTCCAAAAAAATATGGTGGTGCTTTTGTTTCCAATAAGACACTTGCACAAGTATTTCGAATTCTAAATAAGGCGGATGCCAGTGTCGGACAGATTCCACAGAATCAGTTCGGTGTTTTAAATATCATTGATCTGGTTGGCTCTGAACAACAAAAACAATTTATTTATCAACAAATTTTACAAGGTAAGCGTCTGGCAAATGGTGGTCCAGAACGGTTTACCAAAGATACCAAAACATTAACAACAACTTTGAGTATTGATCAGGGGCGTTATGTCATTGATGGAGAAAAATTCTATTCTACAGGCAGTAGTTTTGCTGATTGGCTGGCGGTAAAAGCTTTACATCCAGAAGGTTATGTGGTGCTGATTGTTGTAGATCGTCATGCAGCCGGTGTAGAAGTTATTGATGATTGGGATGGATTTGGTCAACGCACAACATCAAGCGGCACGGTACGTTTAAACCAGGTGGAGATTGATCCATTTTTAATTTTTGATGAACGTTCTTTAACGCATACTGTTACATATCGAGGCGCTTATTCGCAATTGCTTCAGGTGGCCATTGATGTCGGAATTGCTGAAGCTGCTTTTTCTGACACGTTAAGTGCAATTTATAAGGCTCGTCCAATTATTGATGCCAATGTGGAAAAAGCCAGTTTTGAACATTTTACTTTACAAGAGGTTGGAAAACTTCAGATTTTGCTGGATGCGGCTATTTTATTACTAGATGAAGCAGCGGAATATCTGGATGAATTGGACGCCTTAGCCCAAGTCAGTGAGCAGCAATCTGCTGAAGCGTCAATCCTCGTGGCACAGGCCAAAATCTATGCCAATGATGCTGCCTTACAAATCTCAGAAAAATTATTTGAATTAGGTGGTAGCCGTTCCAGTTTACAACAATACGATCTGGATCAGCATTGGCGTAATGCCCGTGTACATACTTTGCATGATCCTGTGCGCTGGAAGTTTCATATTCTGGGTGATTATTACCTCAATCAACATTTACCAAATCGTCATGCCTGGGTATAGGGAGTATGAACATGACCTCTTATCAGACTTTACAACACGTGAAATCACTTTCCCGGCAAAAGGCGCATGTGATTCAATCAGATGCCGAGGCATTACAGATTGCCTCACAACTTGCAGCACAATTTGAGCAAAACGCAGTACAGCGTGATAGAGAGCGTATTTTACCATTTGAAGAAATTGAGGCCTACAGTCAGTCAGGTTTATGGGCGATTACCGTACCGAAAATATATGGCGGTGCAGAAGTTTCCAGTTTAACTATTGCAAAAATCATTGCTTTGATGAGCGGTGTGGATGGTTCAATTGGACAAATTCCTCAAAATCATTTTTATGCACTTGAAGTTCTACGAAATACTGGAACAGAACAACAAAAGCAACGTTTATATGCCGAAATTCTTGCAGGTGCTCGATTAGGCAATGCACTGGCTGAATTTAAAACCAAAAGTGCTGCACAAAAAACTGCATCAATTCGCAAAACGGATCAGGGTGTATCTATTGTTAATGGGGAAAAATTTTATTGCACAGGCAGTCTTTTTGCGCACAGGATTCCTACGCTGGTTACAGATGAGCAAGAACATGAATTTCTGGCGTTTATTCCAAGTGACAGCAAAGGTGTGGAAAAAATTGATGACTGGTATGGATTTGGACAAAAAACAACGGGTAGTGGCACGGTCAAATTTCATCAGGTAAAAGTTGTATCAGAAGATGTTATTCCGTTTGATCAGGCATTCTTACAGCCTACGCTGGTTGGCCCATTTGCACAGTTGATGCATGCCGCCATTGAAGTTGGTATTGCGCGTGCAGCTTTTGAAGAAACATTAATTCGGGTACGTCAGGCTCGTCCATGGATTGATTCCGGCGTTGATTCAGCGACACAGGATCCATTAACACTGTATGAACTTGGTCGAGTGGCTGCTGATGTGCGTGCCAGTGAGGTGCTATTAAAACAGGCTGCACAATCCATTGATTTGGCCCGACCACAACCAGATGCCGACAATATTGCCAGAGCTTCGATTGATGTCGCTAAGGTACGTGCGCATAGCAGTGAAACGGCATTAAAAGCAGCATCGAAATTAATTGAACTGGCAGGTAGCCGTGGCAGTCAACGTAAGGATGGATTAGATCGTTTCTGGCGTAATGCGCGGGTGCATACATTACATGATGCTGCTCGCTGGAAATATTATTTTATTGGTCAATATGTATTAAACGGTATTTTACCACCAAGACGAGGAACTTTGTAATGACGATAACATCGCATCTTCCTCCCAAGAAAATCTTGCTCAATGCTTTTGATATGCATTCAGTTGGACATATTAATCATGGCTTATGGGCGCACCCTCGTGATGAATCGCATCGGTTTAATTCGCTAAGTTATTGGACAGATCTAGCAAAAACACTGGAAAAAGGCCTGTTCGATGGACTATTTATTGCAGATATTACCGGTGTCTATGATGTTTATCAAAATAATCTGGATGTTACATTAAAAGAATCTGTGCAATTACCTAGTCATGATCCCGCAACTTTAATTTCTGCGATGGCTGCTGTGACTGAACATTTGGGTTTTGGCTTAACGGTTAACTTGAGTTATGAGACACCTTATCAATTGGCAAGGCGTTTTGCCACATTGGATCATCTCACTGAAGGACGTATTGGCTGGAATATTGTGACTGGCTATCTGGATAGTGCAGAACGTTTAATTGGTAATCAAGGTTTAAAAGCGCATGACTTGCGTTACGATCAGGCCGAAGAGTTTTTGCAACTTTGCTATAAATTCTGGGAAGGTTCATGGCAGGATGATGCAGTGATTAAGGATAAAAGCAGACGTATATTTACTGATCCTCAAAAAGTCCACAGTATCCGGCATCATGGTCAATTTTATCAAAGTGAAGGCGTATTTCAGGTTGCACCGTCAAAACAGCGTACACCTGTATTATTTCAGGCAGGAACATCACCTCGTGGTCTACAATTTGCCACACGGCATGCCGAAGCGATGTTCATTGGTGCTGATCATCCAGAAAAAGTGAAAGTGCAAGTAGAAAAAATTCGTCATCTGGCGCAACAGCAGGGGCGATCTGCGGATGAAATTAAAATTTTTGTAGGTATTACGGTTGTTACGGGTGCAACTGACCAGCAGGCACAGGAAAAACTTGCAGAATATCGTCAATATGCCAGCCCTGAGGCAGGATTGGCACATTACTCAAGTTCGGTAGGCATTGATCTTTCACAGTTTACAGATGATGAAGTGATTCCATACCGCCAGAGTAACAGCATTGTGTCGGTAAACGAAAAATTTAAGCAGCAACAAATCACTATCAAGGATTTGAAAGATCAACATATTCTAGGTGGTCGCTATCCATTATTTGTCGGTAGTGGAGCCAGTGTTGCAGAACAACTCATTGAATGGCTGGATTTTACTGGAATTGATGGTTTTAATCTGACGCGTACAGTCGCACCAGAATCACATCAAGATTTTATTGAGTATGTCATTCCCGAATTACAACAGCGGCAACGTTATAAAACAGCTTATGAAACAGGTAGTTTACGGCAAAAACTGGCAGGACAGGGGGATCGCTTACCGGAATCACATCCTGTTCAACAATTTCGAATATCGTCATTAACCACGACACCAAAATCGACTAAACAACAAGCAAGCAGACAACAATCTATAGTAACCCAGTAGGCAATAGGGTAGAGGATCAGGAAAAACTTATGGCACAACAACAATCAAAATTGAAATTTGTAGTGATCGCTGGCGTGATCATTGCAGTTATTGCAGCTCTGGCTTACTGGAACTATCAAAAAAAATCTGGTGATAGCGAGCTGGTGATCGGTATTAGCCCATCTTTTGCCAAACCATTACAGGTTGCCGCAGATGAAGCTAAAAAACAGGGTGTTAATGTCAAGCTGGTTGAATTTTCTGACTGGAATACTCCAAATATTACCTTGAGTCATGGGGATATTGATGCCAACTTTTTTCAACACCAACCATTTTTGGACAATGCAAAAAAAGAAAATCCGGATTTTAAATTAAAAGCCTTTGCTACAGGTGTGGCATCGCATGTAGGGTTATATTCAAAAAAATATACCAGTCTGGATGCTTTGCCTCAAAATGCAAAAGTTGTCATTCCAAACGATCCAGTCAATCAGGGTCGTGCTTTATTGTTATTGCAACAGGCGAAATTAATCACACTGAAAGATCCCAACAATCACTTATCTGGTCTTAAAGATATAGCTGAAAATCCAAAACAACTACAGTTTGTTGAAGTAGAAGGCCCACAAACAGCTCGTGCCATTGATGATGCTGATTTAGCATTTGGATACCCACATTATTTACGTTTGGCAAAAACTGCCGATCCGAATTCTGCGTTATTACTTGATGATAATACCAATACACGTTATGCGATTTTATTTGTCGTACGTGAGGATTATCAGGATAAAAATGACAAGCTTAAAAAATTCGTTGAAATCTATCAAAATTCACCAGAGGTAAAACAGGCATTGGATCAGGATTTCGGTGCAAAATTATGGTTTCCTGGTTGGAAATAACTGGAGCAGTTCATGGCACAGCATCGTAGCAAAAATAAAAAGTATGCCTTGATTGGTGGTCTGGTTGTTTTAACCCTTGCAGTATTGATTGGTTATCGCTGGTATAGCACACAACATCAGCAGGATGATGTATTAACTATCGGTATCAGTCCACCGTATGCAGAACTATTACAGACTGTTGCGGAGGAGGTAAAACAACAGGGTATTCAAGTGAAACTCATTGAATTTTCCGACTGGAATGCGCCCAATGTTGCTGTTCAAAATGGAGATATTGATGCCAATTTTTTCCAGCAAAGTGTCTTTTTGCGTAATGCAATTCAGGAAACTGGATACGATTTGAAATCCTTTGCAATTGGTACAGGAAGCCATGTGGGATTATATTCAAAAAAATATAAATCTTTGCAAGCGTTACCTCAGAGTGCCAGTGTGGTTATTCCAAGTGATCCTGTGAATTTGTCTCGTGCCTTGACTTTATTGCAACGCGCAAAACTGATCAGCCTAAAGGATAATGCTCAAAATGATTTGCTAACGACACAGGATATTGTCAGTAATCCCAAACAATTACGTTTTCTTGAAGTTGAAGGACCTCAGACAGCACGTGCATACAATGAAGCAGATCTAATTTTTGGCTTTCCACATTATTTGAATATGGCAAAAGTTGCAGATCCGCACGACGCATTATTTTTAGATCCGATTGATAAGAAATATGCCATTTTGTTTGTGACACGCAATGATTATCAGGATAAAAATCAAAAGCTTGAAAAATTTGTAACCGCCTTTCAAAATTCTAAATCTGCCCGTGCGATTCTGGATAAGGATTTTGGACAAGGTCTATGGTTTGAAGGCTGGAAATAAGGAGAACATGATGGTGAGTTTTGGTGCCCCCGTAGATTTTAGTGTAACGCATATTAAAATCCGTAATCTGAATAAATATTATGATGTTCAGGGCCATCGTGTTCACGCCCTCAAAAATATTCAGTTAGATATTCCACAAGGTAAAATCTTTGGCATTATTGGGAAAAGTGGTGCAGGAAAATCATCACTGATTCGTACACTCAATGGACTTGAAAAACCAAGTGACGGTCAAATCTTGATTCATCAGCACGATTTATCAAAATTGAATCATGCAGAATTGATTCAATTGCGACAACGTATTGGTATGATTTTTCAGCATTTTAATCTGATGTCTGCCAAAACTGTCTGGGATAATGTGGCGCTACCGCTTAAGGTAGCAAATTTTAAACCGGCTGAAATCGAACAACGGGTAAATGAGGTTTTACAATTGGTTGGTTTAAGCGATAAAGCACATCATTATCCATCCCAGCTTTCCGGTGGACAAAAACAACGTGTCGGTATTGCTCGGGCACTGGTTCACCATCCTGAAATTTTATTGTGTGATGAAGCAACATCAGCGCTAGATCCTGAAAGCACGTCAGTGGTATTGTCTTTATTAAAAGAAATTAATCAAAAGCTTGGCATTACTATTGTTTTAATTACACATGAAATGCAGGTTATTCGTGAAATTTGTGATCAAGTTGTTGTGATTGATCATGGTGAAATTATTGAATCAGGGCAAGTTTGGTCAGTTTTTTCTGATCCGCAGCAGCACATTACTCAGGAATTATTAAATCTGGAACAACTGGATTTACCTTTTGAATTACGTGATACCCCTGATGAGCAGTTTACGCACACCATTTTAAAATTAAGATATCAATCTGAATTGAAACATGCGCCGGATATCAAGCAATTGTTTAGTGATGATGTTCAACCTATTAAGCTTTATCAAAGTCATATTGATAGTATTCAACAACATCTCATTGGAACTTTTGTGGTGGCGATTCCCCATCAGAATCAACAAGTCATTGCTACGTTACAGCAACACTTTTTTGCAATTGAGGTATTAGGTTATGTACGACCAACTGCTTGATTTATTATTGACGGGTTTGACGGATACCTTAATCATGGTCGGTGTATCAGCGTTTGTGGCTTTTCTGATTGGTTTGCCGATGGCGGTGATTTTGGTTAATACTTCGGAAAATGGCATTTATCCGTCCAAAAGTATTAATCAAGCCTTGGGTTGGATCGTCAATATTACCCGTTCAGTACCTTTTTTGATTTTGATGGTGGCATTGATTCCAATCACCCGCTGGATTGTCGGTACCAGTTATGGTGTTTGGGCTGCGGTTGTTCCTCTTACTATCGCGGCTACGCCATTTTTTGCCCGTATTGCAGAAGTTAGTCTACGTGAAGTGGATCATGGTCTGATTGAGGCAGCGCAGGCTATGGGATGTAACCGTAAGCAAATTGTCTGGCACGTGTTATTACCAGAAGCTTTACCGGGAATTATTGCCGGTTTTACCGTAACCTTGGTGACCATGATCAATTCTTCTGCGATTGCTGGTGCAATTGGTGCAGGTGGATTGGGAGATATTGCTTATCGCTATGGCTATCAACGTTTTGATATGCAAATTATGTTGGCGGTGATTGTTGTTCTGGTAATTTTGGTGATGCTGGTACAGGCTGGCGGAGATGCATTGTCACGTCATCTGGATAAACGAAAAATTTCATAAAGATTTTATCTGATGACCAAAAACCATGATGCAACCATATTTTTGTGGGTTGGATCATGGTTTTTATATTTGATCATAAAGAATATATGATTATTTTGACCCATTAATTCTTATGGATCACTGGATATTCTGAATTAAATTTCTGGTCGGTGATTTACCAAATAATTTTTTATACTCTCTGCCAAAATGGCTACTATGTGAAAAACCATATTGATGTGCAAGTGCTGTTAAAGAGAGTGTGTTTTTGGACTTATGAAGAATACGATTTGCTGCATTTAAACGAATGGCTCGAATATATTTATTAGGGGATATTCCTGTCGTTTTTTCAAATGCATAATGCAAGGAGCGGTGGGGAATTTGTAGTTCCTGACAAATATCTAAAATGCTTAAATATTGGTCGCTTTCGAGGACTCTTTCATACACGTATTGAATAATATGATGATGATTACTGCCTAACGTTTTAGGCTGTGCAGTATTATCGTCTATATCAAAATAATGCAAAACCAGATCAATAATATCGTCATAAATTTGCTGGCATAACTCAATTTTCGGTAATGTCAGGGATTTGGTATATTGATCTAGAATAGCGGTACATTTTTGGATAAGTAATGCGGAAATTTGATTGTTAAAAAGAATACCACACCCAAAACGCTGTTTTAGTATTTGCTGCATATCTGGATGGATTAAACGCTTTTCCAAAACGGATTTATGTAATGAAACGACAATATAATCTGTATCAGGTGGAGTACAAAAGAAAAATTCATGTTCGGAAGGTAATAAAGTTGCACCATTGACACATAAAGTATGGGTTGGGAGATGATTTTTTTCAGGAATGAGTTGAATTGGGATAAGGATATTGATTGTATCAGGTGGTGTTTTTGTGCATTGTGCTACACGGCAGTTCATTTGTTCTCTAAAAATACGTAAGCCATTGAAAGTTAGATCCTGTAAGCGACTTTTAAAAGCTGATTCGGAGAGTTGATTATATTCTTGCTCCCAGAAATCAAGTGCCTGGGCATGATAGATAATGTCCTCAAATGGTTGATCCTTGACGTACATGGCAGGGTTTCGATCCTTGCAATTTTCTAATTAAAGCAAGAGCAAGTTTTGTACCATAATCTTATTTTCTTAAATGTATTTTAACGATAATAGTCATTGAATTATTCGAATAACTTTTTCAACCAAAAAATTGTGTATGTAATATGCCTACTGTTAAAAGTACATTAATGTCTGTGTTTAATGACATAATCAATTGCTTGATTTAATAGATTTTGACCAGCGTGATATTGTTCAGGAGGAGCATTTAATGTATCTGCAATCGGGGCAACAAATGGTCCCTGATAGTTATTAATATCCTCAATAAGCGTTTCAAAAAACATAGTTAAAGTTTTTATTGTCACTTCCGGATGAAATTGGAAACCAATCACATTATGTTGATATTGAAATATTTGATTGTGACAGACATCATTTTTTGCAAGCTGTATGGCATGTTTAGGCAATTCAAACGTTTCGGAATGCCATTCCAGAACCGTGATGACGGGTGGTATATGAAAGTGTGTTGATGTGATAGGCTGAGTTGCATAAACTTCACGCCAGCCACGCTCTTTTTCTGGATTTTTGAAAACCTTTGCATCCAATGCTCTAGCAATAAGTTGTGCACCCAGACAAAGGCCAATGACCGGTTTTCCGGAAAGGATATATTGCCTGATCCATGTGATTTCGGCATGAAGCCATGCATAACGATTTGTATCGTTGGCACTCATGGTTCCACCCATTACAATCAATAAGTCGACATCTTCAATAGCAGGGAGTGCATTTAGACCTAATTCGATTTTTGGTGGGAGTGCATAGAAGGCTGTAGTGGTTATGTCGGCATGATAATGCTGAATTAAATAGGCTTCACAACTACCCAGACCTTCATTTTCAATATGTTGAAAATAATGTACTTTTAGTGATTTCATTAAGTTATCCTTTCGCTTATGACAAAGAGATACCTTATGCGTTTATGGTGTTGGTGAATATCATGAATTGGCAGATTGAGTAAAAGAGCCGCCTTTTCTGACGGCTGAAATATTTATTTGTTATATGCATTTTCGTTATAGTGTGCAATATCCAGACCGATTTCCTCATCATTTTCACTTGCACGCAAGCCGATGGTTTTATCCAGTATTTTGAGAATCATCCAGCTCATACCACCACAGTATACAATGGTAAACACAACACTGATCAATTGTATCCAAAGTTGTTGAATAATATTAAGATCGGCAACATTTCCACCCAATAAAGGCGATGCAAAAATACCTGTAAGCAACGCACCAACTATCCCACCTATGCCATGTAAACCAAATACATCAACACTATCATCATATTCAAAACGATGTTTAATGGTTGTCACTGCATAATAACAACAAATTGCAGTGACAAAACCGATGCAGATTGCACCTATAGGCCCGACAAAAGCACATGCAGGAGTAATACCGACTAAACCGGCCAATGCTCCTGATGCAGCACCCAATGCACTCGGTTTTTTACGGTAGATCATTTCGACCATAACCCAACCGAGAATTCCTGAACAGGCAGCAATTTGGGTACACAGCATGATGGTGCCAACATTCTCATTCACTGCCAGGCCAGAACCAACATTAAAACCAAACCAGCATACCCATAAAATTCCTGCGCCAGTTAATGCCAGCGTAACATTATGTGGAGGCATGGCAACTTTAAGATAACCTTTGCGCTTACCAACCATAATCGATGCAATCAATGCAGCCAATCCTGCATTCATGTGTACAGCTGTTCCACCTGCGAAGTCCAGCGTACCCCAATTGTGCATAAGCGCACCAGGCCCACCCCAAACCATATGAAACATGGGTAGAAAACATAGGGTGAACCAGATGATTAGAAAGAGTAGGCTGGCAGAGAATTTCATTCTTTCGGCGAAACCGCCAATAATGATTGCCGGTGTAATAATGGCAAAGGTCATCAGGAAAAAGATCAGTATGCCATCTGGAATTGCAAGTTCATTGACATTGGCAAGATTAATTCCATTTAAAAATACGTTATCCAGCGTGCCAATAAAGCTATGCAGATTATATTCTCCTTCAACCATTCCGGTGGTATTAACGGCAAGACTATAACCATAAATTACCCATAATACACCGATAACACCTGCACTGATAAACATCTGAGCAAAGATGGACAATACATTTTTACTGCGAATAAAACCACCATAAAACATTGCCAACCCGGGAATACACATGAGTGTGACAAACATGCCGGCAACCATGACCCATGTTGTATTACCTTTATCCAGTTCATATGTTGTGGCATATGCGTGTGATGTCAAAAGAAAGCTGGGCATCAAAAACAGAAATAAACCGTATTTTACGATCAAACTCATATGATCTCCTTGTGAATATGCATTGAGGTGGATAAATTCAAGTCATTACGTCGTCGTTTAATGTCTATTAAAAGGAATAAGATAATTGCCAGTA
The DNA here is from genome assembly GCF_008693185.1 of Acinetobacter qingfengensis. Lineage (GTDB taxonomy): Bacteria > Pseudomonadota > Gammaproteobacteria > Pseudomonadales > Moraxellaceae > Acinetobacter > Acinetobacter qingfengensis. The sequence goes on along the minus strand of NZ_VXKN01000007.1, from coordinate 125,862 downwards.
ATAACAATAGACCACCAAACACTTGATCCATTTGTAGGGAAAGCTGTGGTAAATAAGAGATGATGCTGTGCGCATCATGTTGCATGATGCTTTCAGGCATTGCATAGAGTGGTGGCAATATCATCAGTGCAATACCAATGAATACCTGAGGCATTAACATTAATGCATTGAACTGGTTGTAATTTAGTCTGGCGATATATAAGTTCTGATTAAATAACTGCATACTTTTACAGAGTAAAATTCCAGTAATGACCATTGCCCACTTCATCATGCTATATAGCAGGGCATCCTGCATCAGACGTACATGTAGTGATGGTAGTAGCCACATCAAAGTCATTAAATTAAACGTAACCAGACTAAAAATAAGCAGGCCGACCATTGTTTTACTGGCAGGCCGATTTGAAATTACGGTTGCTTTAGGCGTTTGCGATAATAACAATAAAAGTGGAATCAAATGATGAATCAAACTACTTTGTAAACAATGTAACCAAACCGAATGACGAGCAATACTGTCTGTAACAGGATGCATGCTGATAACAAATAAGAATGTAATCGTGACAAATATATAGGGATGTTGTCGCCAGACTTTAGCCCGAACCATCCACACTCCGATAACAATAAAAATTATAATAATTTCAATACTGTTTGATATGGTCCAAAATGTATGAGTATGCTGTTGTATGGTTAACCCTGTGCTGACCTCGGTCATAGTGCTGTGATGTTGTGCCAAACCCGTGTGCTGGTGTGGCATCTCTGAATGACTCATGGCACCTCCTAAAAAACGGTAATGATCATGCTCATTACCGTTTTGATGGTTATGGCTTAGGTGTTTTTATGGCGGCAATGAGAAGCCCCATCCTGAACACTGGCATGATCCTTACCAGCAGGTAAATCCATTGCTGGGTTCAGTTCAAAGAAATTATTGGGCTGAAGTCTGAAGCCAACATACTGTACTGGCATTACAGGAAAATCCTCTGGTTTACAGATATGGGTATGCCCAAAGGTATGCCAGACAACAAGGTCCGTATTTTCAATCAGGCGATTTTGTTGTACCCAAACCGGTAAACCATCGCCATAATTTTGATTTGGATATTCACCTGAACCATAACGTTCTTTTTCAGCATAAGGTGTCACCCAAAGGTGTTTTTGTGCAAAACCAGCACGGCGACCTGTGGAACTTTGCGGATTTGCCAAAATAATTGGATTATGTTCAGCAACCAATTTGTAACCTGGATGATTACCCACATGATTTTTTACATTTGGGTTGATAATTTTCCAGAAACGACCCGTTGCACCATTGGCTTCCCGACAGGCTTCCAGTTCAGTTTTGAATGTTTGAGTTGTTGTTTTAAATAAAATACCTTTAGGATTATTCTCATCCATAGGAAGTGCTGATGCTTCAGTTTCAGTGACTGAATTCTGATTACCATCCACTTGCATGTGTAAACGTGCGCTAAAGAAATGCTGGTGCGTCGGTCCATAAATTTCAGGTGTGACTTTACCACCATTTGGTGTTTGTCCCGGTGTGATTGCCGAAGTTTGAATGATTCCTGTAAGTTTTGCCTCAAGTTGAATGGTGCCATCCTGATATAAATACCAATAAAAACCATAATCATAGTTTGCAACAGTACAGAAAAAGCTAATCACCAGACGGCGGGAACGGCGAACTTCAAATACACCTGTTCGGAATTCATAGTGTTTCCACATGGTGCCGTAATCTTCTTCATGCATACAAATGGCATTTTTCATGACAAAGGTATTGCCGAAGTCATCACTGGTTGGAATGTCAAAATAACGGATTGCACCCAAACAATCACAGCCTAGTTCTAATTGATTGGCAAGGCGTCCCAAACCATACTCACCACCATCAAAAGCACATTTCCAATAATGATTAGCAACATCATCAGAATAAGGTACACCCATATCCGTCACACTGGCACGGTAGAGGATTGGTCGAATTTTACCTTTATCGTTATAGCCTAACTGGTGAATAACTAAACCTTCACGTGGAGTAAAACCAACCCGAAATTCCCAATTTTGCCATGATACTTTCCAGTCATCATCTACAGTGAAGCTGACACCTTCAGGTTGTACGATATGTAAAGGTTTTAGATCCTTACGTGGCTCACCTAGAGATGGCGTGTCATAGTTCAGTTCTGCTTGAGGAATTGGCACATGACTACCATCATCAACTAATTCAATGATTTTACGCTCGTTGATGTCTACAATTGCAACTAGACCTTCTAGTGGATGTGCATAGCCGTTGTCCGTCAATTTTTTTCGATAAAAAGCAACGCCACGCATCAAGCGACGCCCTTTATATTTTTCATCATCGCCCCAATGGCCAAATGACCATGGATCAATCTGAATATTCTGGATATCTTCATCACTCAAGCCACGTTTTTTCACGGCAGCAATCCAGTCTGGATCTTCCTGAACGACTTTAACAAGATCATCAAATTCCTCAATCATTAAAGGCGCTTGTCCATTTTTATCCGTATCGAGTTGCACCCAGCTTGTAATATTTTGATTGTCTAAATTGACGATAGCTTCAAATGTATCTCCTGTACTTTTATCCAGAATTAAAGCAAATGCTTCTCGTGGGCAATATTCCCCTTCCTGTTCAAAGGCTGTCACTGCATGTTTGGAGGGTTCATTTAAGTATAGAAGTGGAAAACGATGATATTTACCTAGATTCTTTTGTATTTTTAAAATATCACTGGCAAGTGTTAACTCTTCTTGAGTGAGTAAATCCAGCGGATGCTTGGCAGGTTGAATTGATGTACTCATGACGAATGCTCCCGATTAAAAATTTCAACATCAAGACAGAAACAACAAATCGATGTCGCTTCCATTACATGGCTTAAATTTAAAATAGGTACAAACTTCACCGATGAATATCACAAAATGGCAAGAATATTCAGCAGATTCTTTTTGCCATTTTGTGATAGTAACCAGACCTAAAAACGCTTTATAACCATTGATGAATTCCTGAATATAATTTTCATAATTGAAAAGGATAAAATATGAGTGAAAATGTCATTCGTGCTTATGCAGCTATGCAGGCAGGACAGCAATTGACTGAATATCAGTTTAATGCAGGTGAGTTATTGTCACACGAGGTTGAAATACAAGTTAAATATTGTGGTCTATGTCATTCCGATCTTTCTATTATTGAGGATGACTGGCATGTATCACAATACCCCGTTATCCCCGGACATGAAGTGATTGGGCAAATATTGCGTTTGGGTTCACAAGCTAAAGGTCTTGAGGTTGGGCAATGGGTTGGATTGGGTTGGACGGCTGAAACCTGTGAGCATTGTAATGCTTGTCTACAGGGCGAACGGGTATTTTGCCCCGACTTAATCCCAACGATTGTGGGGCATGCAGGCGGGTTTGCAGATAAAGTTCGTGCTGGTTGGCAATGGGTCATTCCTTTACCTGAACAGCTAGATCCTGTGAGTGCAGGGCCGTTACTTTGTGGCGGTGTGACGGTTTTTCATCCTTTATTACAACATAAAATCCAGGCAATACATCGGGTTGGGGTGATTGGTATTGGTGGTCTGGGACATATTGCGTTAAAGTTATTGAAATCATGGGGATGTGAAATTACAGCATTTACCTCAAATTTAAATAAGAAAGATGACTTAATCAAAATGGGGGCAGATCATGTTCTTCAGACTCAGGATTACGCATCTATGCAAGATAATCATCAAACATTTGATTTGATTTTAAGTACAGTGAATATTGATTTGAATTGGAATGAATTTTTAAAATTACTGGCGCCACGGGGTGCATTTCATTTTGTGGGGGCAGTCATGACACCTGCACAAATACAACCAGCTACTTTAATTGCCAAAGCCATAAATGTTACTGGATCTGACACAGGAACACCTGCAACATTAAAACAATTACTAATATTTGCAGCCCGACACCAGATCCAACCTCAAGTTGAGATTTTTCCAATGTCACAGGTTAATCAGGCGATTACGCATCTAAAATCTGGCAAAGCGCGCTATCGAATTGTTCTAGAACAAGATTTTTGAATTGATAGCAGGCTTTACTAGAGTTGGATGCTTGATCAAGCAAAAAATGCCGATAGCGATTTGAGGTAGAATATTCTTGAGATCAAATAGCCATTTATTAATTTCATTAAACTGCCATGGCATCCACAGCAGTTTCTCTCACATTAATTTTGACCTGTTCTGCCTGTAAGCCAAGTTTAGCAAATAAGGCTTGATCTTTACCCTGACCAGCATTGGGTGTGGTTAGCAGTTTTTCACCTGAAAAAATCGAATTGGCGCCTGCCATAAAGGCCAGGGCCTGATCAGCATCACTCAATGCTTCACGACCAGCAGATAATCGAATATAACTGGTTGGCATAATTAAACGTGCAGTGGCAATGGTTCTAATCCATTCAATAACATCAAGTTTTTCAACATCTGCTAGAGGAGTGCCTTCGATTGGAACCAGCATATTGATGGGTACAGATTCCGGATGTATGGGTAAAGTCGCCAGTTCAAATAATAAGCCGATACGGTCATTCTGTGACTCTCCCAAGCCAACAATGCCACCACTACATACTTTTAAACCAGCATTGCGGACATGATCCAGCGTGTCCAGCCGATCATCAAAGCTACGGGTACTAATGATATTGCTGTAATATTCCCGAGAGGTATCCAGATTGTGATTGTAATAATCTAGTCCAGCATCTTTAAGGCGTTCTGCTTGAGAAGCATTGAGCATTCCCAATGTCATACAGGTTTCCAGCCCAAGCGCTTTGACTTCTTTTACCATTTCCAGAACATAAGGCATATCACGTTCATGTGGATTACGCCATGCTGCACCCATACAAAAGCGTGATGATCCGGATTGTTGGGCTGCTTGTGCCTCACGAATAACTTTTTCAACGGCAATACGTTTTTCTGCTTCCAGTTTAGAATCATAACGGGCAGATTGTGAACAATATTTACAATCCTCAGGACATTTTCCGGTTTTGATGGATAATAAAGTACTGACCTGAACAGTATTTTTTTCAAAGTATTGACGATGAACCTGTTGTGCCTGAAATAACAAGTCCATAAAAGGTTGTTGATAGATTGCTTCTATTTCTTGCCGAGTCCAGTCATTGCGTTGCATGATGATGATCCCATGGTGATGTGGCTGTCACTTTGTCACTTTATAATAAATTTGCAAATAAGTGATAGACCAATTCTACCATTATAGAAATTGATGAGTTTTTAATAATTTATGATTTTATCTGCAAAAATACCAATATTTTTAAATAATAGTTACAAAATTTGTTTGTATGCAACCTATAAAAGTTCAATAGAAAGGCATTTTCTGCCAGTAATCATTTAATGCGTGAACAAATTATGCAGATAACTTGCTTAACAATGAGTGGTATCAGTGACCAATTGATCATATGTATTAATCTTATATTTGTATTCAAGATAAAAACGTATTTCAGTAGATTGCCTATAAAATATTAGAGTCTGCAATCTGAATTGTCTTAAAGAAATTGCTGTTTTAAAAGATCAATAAAAGCATTTCTTGCACAATGAACACCAGTATTTTTATTCCAGACCAAATAATTTTGTACAGCATTTAATTGTTCAAGGGGATATGCGTTTATATTCCCAATAGCTTTGAATTGCTCATACATGGCACGTGGTAGCAATGAAACGCCGGCTCCGGCACTAACACAACCTAGAATCGTGCTATAACTGGCTATACTGATAATCGGTGCAGTGATATGATGCTGATTGAGCCATTCGCAAAATATTTTTCTATAAGGACAGCCTTCCGGCCACATAAAAATATTCTGATTAAATAAATCCTGAGCCTGATTAAATTCTCCAAGGGAGGATGATGCAATTAAAACCAGTTCTTCCTTGTAGATTGCCAAACGATGGATATCTTGATGTTGCTGATCTACCGCAATGATTGCACCATCCAGTTTATGCTGAATGACATCGTGTAATAATTGGTCCCAAGTTCCGGTATTAAATTGAAGCTGTACATCTGGATATTGTTGATGATATTGCGCCAGAATTTGCGGCAATCTGCTGGTAGCAGATGATTCAATTGCACCGATTTTTAATGGGCCGGTTGGTATTGATGTGGGTTGTACTGCTCTATATGCTTCATCGCATAAAGAAAGAATCTTATTCACATAATCATAAAAAATCTTGCCAGTTGGACTAATCACCAGACCTCGTCCCTGACGAATAAACAGAGGCGTACCCAATTCTTGTTCGAGAGTTTTTATTCTTGTAGTGATATTTGATGGGACACAATGCATAGATTCTGATGCGCGTATTATGCTGCCTTGATCGACAATCATTTTAAACATTTTGAGTTGAGTCAGTTCCATAATCATTCATTTTAAATGAAGAGTTAAGTAAATATAAGTCATTTGTTTTTAAGTATCAATTTTTCTAATCTAAAGCCAGATTACAGCATTAGAAAAGGAATACGGAATAAAAGTGACTTTTGATCAGATGATGATAACGCTGGGATTTTTTGCATTTTGTGGTGGCCTGATTGATGCTGCAGTCGGTGGAGGAGGCTTAATCCAGTTACCGGCACTATTACATACATTTTCGCAATATCCTTTAGCCACAGTATTTGGAACGCATAAATTGGCTGTCTTGGCAGGAAATGTTTCGGTAATATTTCAGTATTTAAACAAAGTTAGAATTATATGGAAATTGATGTTGCCCATTATGGTTTCAGCATTTATTTTTGCATTTGCAGGAGCAAATTCTGTCGCTTATCTGCCTAAAGAAGGTATGAATTATCTTGTTTTTTTTCTGCTTATTGTGATGGCGATTTATACTTTCATAAAAAAAGATTTAGGCACCACTCATACTAGGCTTCAATGTGGCTTTAAAGAAATTTTATTGGGTATTTTATTGGGTGGTTTAATTGGGTTTTATGATGGTTTTTTTGGCCCAGGTAGTGGTAGTTTTTTAATTTTTTTGTTTATTCGGGTTTTTGGGTTTGATTTTTTAAATGCTTCTGCCTCGGCAAAGATTGTGAATTTAGGAACGTTTAGTGCGGCATTATTATTCTTTGTTCCTTCAGGACATGTATTGTGGTCGGTTGGGATGATTGTAGCGCTATGCAATATTGCCGGCTCATTGACCGGCAGTTTTTTGGCTTTGAGATATGGCAGTGGATTTATTCGAATATTTTTTCTGCTTTTGTTGGTATTTTTAATTGGCAGAATGGGCATGTCGATATGTAGGGATTGTTCTGCTGACATTTGTAGTCTGCTACAATTTGAATGCTGATTATGCAAGTTGCAGACATGCCATGGAAAGGATTAACCACCGAATGTAATAAACTTAATCACCCACAAAATCGCCACAATCCAGACCATATAAGGAACTTTTTTAGCTTGTCCTGTTCCAAGTTTTAATACAGCATAACTGATAAAACCAAGCGCAATACCATCGGCAATTGAATAAGTAAACGGCATAAAAACCAGTGTGATAAATGCAGGAACAGCTTCCGTCATATCATTCCATTCAATGTTCAAAATACTTTGAATCATTAAAGCCCCAATAAAAAATAATACCGGTGCAGTGGCAAAAGCCGGAACGCTGGATGCCAACGGAAATAAAAATAAAGCCAGTAAAAATAATATGCCTACGGTGACAGCCGTTAACCCGGTTCTTCCGCCTGATGCCGCGCCGGAAGCAGACTCAATATAAGGGGTGGTAGAAGAAGTCCCCAAAGTTGCGCCTGCAATAATGGCAACCGAATCGGCCAGTAATGCCCGTTTAAGTCGTGGTAATTTACCATTTTTTAACAGGCCGGCACGTTGTGTAACCCCAATCAGTGTGCCTGTACTATCAAATAGATCCACCAGAAAAAATACAAAAATCACCCCGACCATGCTGGCGTTCATCAATCCGGAAAAATCCAGTTTAAAAAGGGTCGGTTCAATGGAGGGTATTGCACCAATCACACCATGAAACTGGTTATGGCCAAGCAGGGTAGATAAGAGCGTAATACTTAAAATACTGATGATCATGGCACCACGTACATGAAAATGATGTAAAATCAGTATGATGGTTAATCCCAGACCGGCATATAACACCGAAGGCTGAGTAATATCGCCCATTTTGACCAGTGTGGCTTCACTGGCAACTACGATGCCTGCGGATTTGAGTGCAATAAACGATAAAAATAAACCCACGCCACCGGCAATAGACATTTTTAAACTCATCGGAATAGCGTTGATTAATGCTTCACGAAATTTAAATAGGCTGGTCAGGAGAAATAAACATCCTGAAATAAACACTGCGGCCAATGCAGTTTGCCATGGCACACCCATGCCCAGACAGACCGAAAAAGTAAAGAATGCATTAAGTCCCATGCCCGGTGCCAGTGCAATTGGATAATTGGCAATGATCCCCATCACCAGACAGCCGATTGCTGCGGAAATACAGGTCGCCACAAACACCGAACCTTGATCCATATTTGCCAGTGCTAAAATATTGGGATTGACAATAATGATGTAACACATGGCCAAAAATATGGTAATACCAGCGATAATTTCATCCCGAAAACTGGTTTTTAGGGCTTTTAAATGAAATTGGCGTTCTAACCAGTGTTCCGGTGGATCAGTTTTTTGCATAATATTTGTCCTTTTACAGGTCAAAGCATCCCCGACCCATTGCATTTGCGTAATGAGTCTGCGGTGATGAATAGAGCGGATTTAAATGGTATATTTTTTACTCAAGCCCCATTCAGCAAGAATACGGCGGTAGGTGGTGGATGAGCGATCTGCTTCAAAATGTGCTTCAGACGTTAAATCCAGTGGTAATTCCTCTGGTTTCTGGGTTTCAACCATATCCTGATCTTCGGCGAAAATTTGTGCATTAAAATCATAAACTGCCTGCAAATCACCTGTGGTATCAAAATTGCGGGTTAAAGGTACAAACAGGCGAGTCTGGTTGTGCGAAACCGGACAGCAGGCATTTAAAATTTTCAATATACCGTCATTGGGAAAATACACAGTTAATACGGCCGAAAAAGGTGGATAAACGTCAAATACCCGTTTCCATAAAAACCCCTCTGGTGCCAGATGTTGCATGCCATGCGGATAATTACTGACATCGCTGATATATTCTGTATGCAGGCCATAATTGGTACGTTCAGTGGCATATTTGGGCACGACCGGATTATCCCGATCAGCGAATGCCTGATGATGTACCCAGGCGAAATGTGCAACATCAATAAAGCCTTCCAGTTGCCGTCCACTGGAACCGGCAATGTCTACATACGGCGGTAAAATCGCCTGATGATCTACATGCTCCCACGTATCAAGTTCAGGAAAATTGGCAGTTGCAGGATCACGACTTTGAATACTGGTCCAGACCAAACCGTATTTCAGTACCACAGGAAATTTGGTCAGTGAGAAACGATCCGAAATTTTGGTTAATTCCGGTTGTGCAGGAATTTTGGTACATTTACCTTCGGCGTTATACCGTAAACCGTGATAAGGGCAAATGATTTCTTCACCCTCGACCCAGCCTTTGGTTAACGGTACGCCCCGATGTGGACAAATATCCCGTACCAGATGAATGTCACCACTTTCTGTACGGTAGGCAGCGATTTTTACATCCAGTAAAGTGATCTGTCTGGGCTGTGTCGATAATTCATCAATACGCGCCACAGGATACCAGTGCTGAGAAAGAATTTCCCAGTCACGCTCTTCAAACTGGCTATAGCAGGGTTTATTCACTAAATTGACTACTGGGATTGCATTCATCTCTTGCGCCTCGTAGGGGATTGGGTTGAATTTATAAATCGATCTCAAGCATTGGGCTTTTGGCTCGTGAACAACACAGCGCAATGTATTGCTGACTGGCTGATTTTTCATCTTCAGTTTGTACCGTATCCTGATGATCAACCTCCCCATCAATCACACGGGTTAAACATGCACCACACATGCCCATTTCACAGGACAACGGCACATTGATCTGATTGTCGATCAATACTGTAGCGATGCTTTTTTCTTGCGGAACTGTAAATATCTGTCCGGTAGAATTGAGTTTAACCTGAAAGGTTTCTGCATTTTCTATGCCTGAATGCTCCAGATGCGCAGGCGCAACTGGTGCAAATGCTTCCAGAAAAATATTTTCTCTTGTCCAGCCATGTGCTAATAATTTTTTGATACAACTGTCCATAAAGCCCTGCGGGCCACATAAATAAACCTGCTGATTTTTATGAAAAGCTTTTAATATTTCTGCGATGTCCTCACGCAGACTTTGTCCGGCATCACTACATAGAATTTGTACATCACCATGCTGAAATTGTTGTTGTAGCCGTTTTTTAAATGCGATTTGTGCCTGATGTTTGATGTAATACAAGACATGAAACGGTTTCTGTTGCTGTTCCAGATGTTCTGCCATCGCCAGAATAGGCGTAATGCCAATACCGCCGGCAATCAAATAATATTCGGCAGCATCTTGTAACCGAAAAATATTGCGTGGTTGAGAAATATCAAGTTCATGTCCGACTCTAAGTTGTTCGTGAATAAATCTGGAACCACCACGGGATTGCAGATCTTTTTTAATGCAAACGGTATACGTGAAAAGATCATGACAATCACCAACCAGAGAATATTGACGAATGATGTGATTGGGAAGATAAACATCAATATGCGCACCAGCTTCCCAGGCTGGTAAAGGCTGATTGTTGGTTGCAGTCAGTGACACAGCAATATTGCCATCCCCCTGTAATGACATGCTGTCTACAATAACCCTGATTTTATTCATTGACTTCACCCTTGATCTTGCTGCTTCGCATAGATACATACGACATTTGATTGAATTTAATTATGTGAACATTTATGAATACAGTCTATTGGAATGATTTGAATATAATGTTCTAAATAAAAGAATGATATAATCTAAGCCAATAAAAAATATAAATTTTTATCTGTTCATCAATATCTATTAAACAATGAAAAAATCACCAAAACCGGCTTTTTTAAGGCAGCGTCGTAACAAAATCGAGCTTCGATCAGCAGGAATGTGGGCTTCAAGTGCCAGATCAAGAGGCAGGCGTTCAGGTTTTTGGGTTTCAACCATTAAACGGTCTTCTTCAAAAATTTTTAGGTTGTACTCAATGATGTCATTAACATAATCATCCAGATCATAATTTTTGGCGATGGGTGCAAATAAGCGGGTTTTTCTGGCAGACACAGGACAGGCAGCATTCATGATGACCTGTTTGGCATCTTGTCTTAAATGAATGGTCAGTGTGGCAGTAAATGGTACGTGTAGTTCAAAATGACGTAGAACCCGAAAATCTTCAGTCTTTTTGAAATCATCACTGGCTGGATAATCACCTACAGTACTCCAGTAATCTGCCATAAAGCCAAACTCGGTTTCCTTGGGTGAATAATCCGGTACCACCTGATTGTCTGGATCAGCGAATGTGCCTGAATGTACCCAGGCAAAATGTGCCACATCCAGAAAGCCTTCGACCTGACGACCAGCAAAGGCTTCAATATCGACAGGAGGACACACCACTTGCTGGACACCTGTTTCATCCCAGAGCGGCATAAACGGTATGACCTGATTTTCTGGAGTCAGGCAGGTCCAGACCAGACCATATTTAAGCTGGGTCGGATAAGTGATTAAATTCAGTTTGGCAGGAATTGCCTGATCCGGGCTGGAGGGTATGCGGTTACAATGTCCTGCTTCACCAAAGCGTAAACCATGATAGGGACAGACAATGCCTTCACCATCATGATGACCTAACGTCAGTGGCACACCACGATGCGGGCAGACATCTTTTGCTACAACAATTTCGTGGTTAATTTTATAAATCACCAGATTTTCATCCAGTAAAGTGGCTTTGACGGGTTGAGCATCAATATCCTGAATTCTTGCGATCGGATACCAGTATTTGGCCAGTTTAAACCAGTCATCGGCAGAAAATGTACAATGACTTGGAAGTGTTAAAGAATGATGTGGAATGGCGGCTGTGGGAGCATTCATGGCTTAATATCTCAATGGCGAATTTGGCTAAAAATATTATTATGTAAATATAAGAGTTTCGTCTATTATAATGATTTGAAGTTCTCATTCGGTTTTTTAGAACAGTTATGCATGCACCTTTTTCCAGATTTTCTGAATATTTTCTAGCAGTTGCACGAACGGGCAGTTTGCGTAAAGCCGCAGATAGTTTGTATATCTCGGTTTCTGCTGTGCATCGGCAAATTGTACTGGCAGAAGAAGAACTGGGTGTGGAATTGTTTGAACGTTTTCCAAATGGTATGAAACTGACCCTGGCAGGTGAGTTGTTATATTCAGATTTACGCAAATGGCAAAAAGATTTTCGGCAAACCTGTATTCGCTTTGATGAAATTCAGGGCTTAAAGCGTGGCACCATAGAAATTGGTACGGTGGAGGCTTTGGCAGAAGGCATACTGGTAGATTGTATTGCAGCCATGTCTGAAGAATTTCCATGGATTAATTTTCAGATTAATGTCAATACCAGTGAGCGAGTAGCACAGTCTATTGCCAATACAGAGGTGGATTTTGGTCTGGTGCTGGATCCGAAACAGCATGCCCATCTGGATGTATTGGCTTTTGTAGAAATTCCAATTGGGATTGCATTTGCGCCGACACACGAATTGGCAAGTAAAAAAAATCCCAAACTATCTGACACACTGGACTATAAACATATTATTGCTGATGCACCGCTGGTCATTCAGGATCGTGTGGATGCCATCTATCGACATCATCAGCTCAGTCCATTACATACTCTGGTGTGTAATGATATCGAGATGATTCGATCATTGTTAAAGCGTGGATTGGGTATTTCTATTGTCAGTTATCTGGATGTGATTAATACGGTTAAAGCCAATCAATTAATCTTTATTCCGATAAAAAATAAAAATTTACAACCCATCACATTGGCATTGTGTACGGCTTCCAAACGACAGCTTTCACGTGCGGCACAAGTCATGCTCAAATATATCACCACAGCAATGAATCATCTGGTCAATGATGATGAGCATTATTAATTTTATAAATGCGTACTTTTTGAAAATACATTAATCACAATAATGCCAGTAATCATTAATCCCAGTCCAATAAATGCAGGTAAATCAAGGTGCTGTTTAAAGAAAATCCAACCAATGGTGGAAATTAAAATAATGCCTGCACCAGACCAAATCGCATAAGCAATACCAACTGGAATAGTTTTTAAAGTTAAGGATAAGCAAAACAATGCAATACTATAGCCAATAATTGTCACTAATGAAGGTATCAGAATGCTAAAGCCATTGGATGCTTTGAGTGCAGAAGTTGCAATCACTTCAGCAATAATTGCAATGACCAAATATAAATAAGACATAAAAATCGACCAAGTACAGGAATATAATGATTGTAAAACAAATATTAAGTTTTTGGCGTTAACCCAAAAGGGGTAAATTATTAATCAAGCATTTGTATTGTAAAGTGAAAAATAAATATAAAATATGATCAAAGGATCAGTATCGATGTGGTAATCATATCAATTTTGTCTCACGATAAAAATTCTTCAATTTAAATTTACTCACAAGTTATTCAGGCCAAACAAGTTTCTTGACTGACAAAAGATTTATCCTTGGTTAGTGCTAAAGATTTAAGCGAAATCAGGTATAATTTTGTCATATTTTTAACAGATACGGTTTTGAGCCTGTTTCAAATCAAATGAAAATTAACTCTGTATACCAAACATTAGGTGAACAACTTAATATTAATGAAAGTGAGATCCGGCAACGTAAAATGTTACTGGGCTTAAACTCTATGGATGAAAAAATATTATTTAGTGTTTATCCCAATGTAGAACATGCCATTGCCAAAACTGTTGCACATTTTTATGAAAAACAAATAGAAATAGATGATATTGCTGTAATTATTGGTGATGCTGATACATTGGCTCGTTTGACAACAGCCATGAATCGCTATGTTCAGGAAGTTTTTCTTGGAAAATATGAAACAGAATATACCAATAACCGATTAAGAATTGGATTAATTCACAAACGGATTGGTGTTTCTCCCAAGTATTATCTTTCCTCATTACTTTCCCTCAAACAGCATTTATTTAGCATGCTGGATGAATGTGTTACAGATCCTCATACCTGTCAGCAGACAAAATACTCACTGGATAAAGTCTTGATGTATGACTGCCAACTGGTTTTTGATGCTTATTTTCGGAGCATGTTACTGGAAGTTGAAGTGGCTCGGGATCGTGCAGAAAAACATGAAATGGAACTAGAAACTATTGTCGCAGATCGTACCCGTGAACTTGAAGATCTGGTTCGCAAAGATGCATTGACTGGATTATGGAATCGACGCCATTTCATTGAAGAATTATTTTGTGAAATTGTTAAATCCAAACGAGATGAAAAATATCTTAGCGTCATTTATATTGATCTGGATGGCTTTAAAAAATTAAATGATTCCAAAGGTCATTCGGCTGGTGATGAATTACTGATTATTTTTGGCAAAATGCTGATGAGCATTTGTCGTGAAGAAGATACTGTAGCCCGCATGGGTGGAGATGAATTTGTGATCTTATTGCCCGGATTACAAACAGAACAAACAGTAGAAATAGCACAAAGAATGTTGAATTGGATTGACCACGATCATTATGGCATCTCCATGAGTATTGGTATTGCAACTGCGGGTAAAAATAAATGGCCTGAATCGCCAGAAAAACTGCTGGGATTAGCCGATGTTGCCATGTATCAGGCCAAAAAAAATGGTGGTTCACAATACATGATTGCAGATGATATTCCGGTCGTTGATCCTGTGACATTGCAGACACTTAATCAGCAAAGTCAGAATGCCTAAAAATTAATAAATTATTCATGAACAATTTTTAAAATGGTATTGGTCATGACGTTAATCAACATATAACGATCATTGACCTTAATCCATTGTTGATAACGTGTGGGCTGAGATAGTCTGTTATTCTGTGTGTAATCTACCTGAGCAGCGTTAAATTTATATTGATCCGGTAGCGTTTTACCCACTCGCCATGCATTTGATCCTTGTTGCGGGTTTGGATGATCACGAAAGTTATTCGAATGACGATAATCACGATCCATTGGACGCTGTGGTCTTGTATCTCTAAATCGTTCGGCATGAGGATGGGGAGATACATTGGGTCCAAAATCTTCAGGCCTAGCAAAGGTCGGTTGTATCACTAAAATGGATAAACCTGTAACAATTGTATAAGCCATAAATTTGATCATTTGAAACCTAATAAAATTTCATTGCGTGTGAATCATACTAAAAAACACACAAGAATGCGTAATGAATATAAGTTTATCGCTATGTGAATAGTATGAAGAAATCGTGAATAGCGAAATGATGACTCGTTAATTTATTTAAAACTGATATGCGTAAAAAAGAAATAATACTTTTTGAGATAAAAATACCTTATTTGCCAAATAGTAGTGCATAAAAACAAGGGATAAAAGCTTTCTGCACCAATTTAGTATTACTTTTTAAAGAAATAGTAATACTAAATTGGCATAAGCTTTGCTTTTCATTATTTAACAGCAAAAAGTGATCTAGGGTTCCGATGTTGCCACAAGTAGCATGACTGGACCGAGAGATGACGGTTCGTAAGAACTACACGGAGGGATAAAAGCCCGGGAGGTCAGGAGATAAATGTTGATTGATTTATCTCTAAAACTGAAACGATTTATCCGCAAGGAGTTGTTATGAACACATCAAGCTATCATGAGCAAAAGGCAATCTGGCAAGAAGTATTACCCGGTGGTCATCACTGGTCAGGACGAATACCAAAAGGCACGGTTTTACAATTTGAAGCATTGGGTGCCAATGCCAATGTGTCTTTATATTGTGTCAATGCACAGGAAAAACTGGAACGGTTTAATATGCCGGACAGTTTAAAGGCACAGCATACGGCATATTTAAGCACGGGCAATGTGTTGTATTCCGATCTTGGTCATGTGATGGCATCAATTGTCCGTGATGATCATGGCTGGAATGATGCGATGTGTGGACCAAGTACCGCCGGACAGATTGCAGCACATTATGGCAAGCAGACTTTTCAGGATGCACGTAATGCCATGTATCAAAATGGCTTGGACAGTTTGCTGGTCGAGATGACGAAATTTTCTTTAGGCATTCAGGATTTGACCGCTACGCTGAATTTATTCTCCAAAGTTGCACCCAATGATTCAGGTGCATTGTCTTATTGTGATTCGGATAATTCAGGGCAAATCATCGAATTGCGTTTTGAAATGGATTGTCTGCTGTTTTTATCTGCTGCACCACATGCTTTGGACGTTTCGGGTAGTTATCAGCCTGCCGATATTCAACTGCGTTTATTTAAAGCCTGGCCATTACAACAACAGGATATTTGTCGGGATTCATGCCGGCAAAATCAGAATGGTTTTGCCAATAATCAGCGTTATTTTGCATTAGACAATTATTAATATCAGGAGAATAACAATGACAAATTTGGCATTACAACATTTTGACCATGCACAATTGAGTGAAATCTGTCCGGCTGGCGAAGCATGGATGTGTGAAGTCAAAAAAGGACAATATTTCCGTATTGTTGATCTGGAAGGCAATCAGGCAGTGGACACCTTGTTTATCAGTGCAACCAATCCGCAAGAGCGATATAGCGCAACTGATACTATTGCACAAAACCAGCAAATTTATCTGGAAAAGGACACCACGCTCTATACTAACTTTGCCAATCCGATTGCCACCATTGTCGATGATAATTGTGGGCGGCACGATACGCTGGGTGGTGCCTGTTCCTGTGAAAGTAATACCGTGCGTTATTCACATGATAAATATCCGATGCACAGTTGCCGCAATAATTTTATGTTTGCTTTGGCAACGCACCCAGTCGCCAAAAAATATGCTTTAAATGTGCGCCATATTGGACCCAATATTAACTTTTTTATGAATGTTCCTGTGACTGCCGATGGTCATCTGAAATTTGATGACGGGATTTCTGCACCGGGTAAATATGTAGAAATTCAGGCTGAGATGGATTTGATCGTTTTAATTTCAAATTGTCCACAATTGAACAATCCCTGTAATGCCTATAACCCGACACGGATTCAACTGATCGTGCGTGATGCAGAATAAGGGGTAAATCCATGTTTAATAAAGTTCTGATTTCCAATCGTGGGGCGATTGCCTGCCGAATTATTCGTACTCTAAAACATCTTGGGATTCAGTCGGTTGCGGTATATTCTGAAGCAGATCGGGATTCGCTGCATGTTAGTCTGGCTGATGAAGCATTTTGTATTGGTGCAGCACCAGCCAGCCAAAGTTATCTGAATGTAGAAAAAATTCTGCAAGTGGCACTGGATAGTGGTGCCAATGCCATTCACCCCGGCTATGGTTTTTTATCGGAAAATGCCGAATTTTGTGATTTGTGTGAACAGCGTGGCATTGCCTTTATCGGGCCAACTTCTCAGCAAATGCGAGAGTTTGGTTTAAAACATACTGCCCGTGAACTGGCAATCCAAAGTCAGGTACCATTATTACCGGGTAGTGCTTTATTGGCAGATGAAGCCGAAGCCTTAACCGAAGCTGCAAGAATTGGTTATCCAGTGATGCTGAAAAGTACTGCAGGTGGTGGTGGCATTGGTATGCGTCTGGTCTGGAGTGAGGCTGAATTAAAAGAAGCTTATGCCACCGTGTCCTATCTGGCACAAGCCAACTTTAAGGATGCTGGACTTTATCTGGAAAAATTTGTTCAGCATGCCCGTCATATCGAGGTGCAAATTTTTGGTGATGGTCAGGGCAATGTGCTGGCACTCGGCGAACGGGATTGTTCAGTTCAACGCCGTAATCAAAAAGTAATTGAAGAAACACCGGCACCGCATTTAAGCGATACACAGCGTCATGTGCTGCAAAAAATTGCCATTCAACTAATGCAATCGGTAAATTATCGTTCGGCTGGTACAGTTGAATTTGTGATGGATACACAGACACAGGAATTTTACTTTTTAGAGGTGAATACACGTTTGCAGGTTGAACATGGTGTGACCGAACAGGTGTTTGGGGTTGATCTGGTTGAATGGATGGTGAATTTAGCCAGTGGTGATTTAGTGTTACCTGAGCAATTGGATTCACCACAAGGACATTCGATTCAGGTACGCTTATATGCCGAAGACCCGATTAAAAATTTTCAGCCTAGCGCAGGTTTATTGACAGAAGTAGAGTTTGACCCGAATGCACGGATCGAAACTTGGGTTGAAACTGGTTCTTCTGTGTCGTCTTTTTACGATCCAATGATTGCCAAAATCATTGTCACGACTGCTGATCGTGAGCAAGCAATTCAGGCAATGTCCGATACACTGGCAAATACCAGCATTGCTGGGATTGAAACCAATCTGGAATATTTACAGGAAATCGTGGCTGGTGAGGTGTTTAAAAGTGGCAGACAAACCACACGCTTTTTAAATGACTTTGTTTGGAAAACCCAAAAAATCGAAGTGTTACAGGCCGGGATTCAAACTGCGGTGCAGGATGTTACAGGACGTCTGGGGTATTGGGATGTAGGCGTACCACCATCAGGTGCGATGGACCCTTTAAGTCTAAATATGGCCAATCAGTTACTTGGCAATCCGTTTAATACTGCTGGTCTGGAATGTACCTTGCAAGGGCCGACCTTAAAATTTCATTGTGATAGCCAGATTGTCCTGACTGGTGGTGAGATGCAGGCCACGCTGGATGGTGAAAAACTTGCCATGTATAGCACGATTGCCGTGAAAAAAGGGCAAGTGCTGAAATGTGGCAAAGTTATTACAGGCTGCCGTAGTTATATCGGAATTAAAGGTGGTTTGAAATTACCTGAATACCTAGGCAGTCAGGCGACGTTTACACTGGGGCAATTTGGTGGTCATGCCGGGCGTAATGTATTGATCGGTGATATGTTACCGATCACGGAAATGCCTGTAGTACAGCAACAACAAAACGGTCTGCCTGCACAACAGATACCGCAATTTGCTCAGCATTGGCAAATTGCAGTGATGTATGGCCCACATGGAGCACCGGATTTCTTTACCCCTGAGGATATTGATACTTTCTTTGCGCATGAATTTGAAATTCATTACAACTCCAGTCGTACCGGAATTCGTTTAATCGGTCCAAAACCGCAATGGGCAAGAACCGATGGTGGGGAAGCTGGTTTGCACCCATCAAATATTCATGACAATGCCTATGCGATTGGTGCGATAGATTTTACCGGTGATATGCCGATTATTCTGGGGCCTGATGGTCCAAGTCTGGGTGGTTTTGTCTGTCCTGCTGTAGTGGTGCATTCTGAATTATGGAAACTTGGACAACTCAAAGCCGGTGATAAAGTCAAATTTATTCCGATTAGTTATGCACAGGCGCAAACATTAAACTTTGCTTATCGTGATCTGATACAAAGCAAAGATGTCGCTGATATAGCCCAATTACCGAAGATTGAGATTGAAACAGCTACCTTAAAAGATGCGGTACTGGCTACTTTGGACGGACAGGGTGATGCCCCTCAAGTGGTGTATCGTCCGGCAGGCAACCATTATCTCTTGGTTGAATATGGTGATTTGGTACTGGATCTTAATCTTAGATTTAGAATTCATGCTCTGATGCAATGGGTTAAGGATCAACAGATTGAAGGCATTATTGATCTCACGCCGGGGATTCGTTCGCTGCAAATTCATTTTGATTCAACTATTTTAGATCAAAAACAGTTGCTGGATTTATTGCAGCAGGCAGAAACGCAATTACCTGATGTAAAAAATATGCAGGTGCCGTCACGAACTGTTTATTTACCATTAGCGTGGGAAGATTCACAAACTCAGCTTGCCACCGAAAAATATACCCAACTGGTTCGAGCTGATGCGCCGTGGTGCCCCGATAATGTCGAATTTATTCGTCGTATTAATGGGTTGGTATCGAAACAGGAAGTTAAGGATATTGTCTATAACACCAATTATCTGGTGATGGGCTTGGGTGACGTATATCTTGGTGCGCCAGTGGCGACACCACTTGATCCACGGCATCGTCTGGTGACCACCAAATATAATCCGGCACGCACATGGACACCTGAAAATGCAGTCGGTATCGGGGGTGCTTATATGTGTGTTTATGGTATGGAAGGACCGGGTGGCTATCAGTTTGTTGGACGTACCACGCAAATGTGGAGCCGTTACCGTAAAAACGCCAACTTTGCAGCCGATAAGCCGTGGTTATTACGTTTCTTTGATCAGATTAAATTTTATGAAGTCAGTGAAGCAGAATTACTCAGTATGCGCGAAGACTTCAAGGCTGGACGCTTAAGCATTCGCATTGAAGAAGGTGTACTCAACCTAAAACAATACAATGACTTTTTGACCGAGCATCAAGACAGTATTCATGCCTTTAAACAGGTGCAACAGCAAAATTTTGAAGCGGAACGTCGTCGCTGGCATGAAGCAGGTTTGGCAGAATATGTGTCGGATTCGCTGGATGAAGTCGAAGATGATAGCGCAGTGATTATTCCGGAAAATGGTTTGGCGGTAGAGTCACACATGCCGGGTTCAATCTGGAAAGTTGAATGTGCAGTCGGTGATATTGTTGAGGAAGGGCAGATCTTGGCGGTGATTGAAGCTATGAAAATTGAAATTCCAATTGTTGCACCAGAAAAAATGAAAGTACATGAAGTGCTGGCAGAAAAAGGTCATACTGTGAAGACCGGACAGGTGTTGTTTACTTTATCCTTAATGGATTGAGCATGCGATGAGTCATATTTTAATATGACTCATTTTTCATTTTAAAGATAAAATTTTAACAAAGCCTAGTCATTGCTATAATGCTGTAGTTTTGGCATTGTCTTAAATTTCGGTAATAGTTCAATTCGTTTAAGCCAGTGGCAAATCGTAGGGTAAGGTACCAAAGAAATTCCCCCTTCAGGGATATGTGCAATATAAGCATAACAAGATAGATCGGCAATGGTTATGTTTGCAGTTGCTAACCATTTTCGTTGTTGTAAGTGCTGTTCAATAAATACCAATATTCTTTTTGCAATTGTTTGCGCATGTTCTAAATTTTCCTGATAATCCCATTGCTTCACTGCTCGCGCAATTGCACAACCATACTTTATTTCACCTGCGGCAATGGACAGCCATCGTTGAACTTCTGCGGCATCTACTGGATTGTCAGGTAACCAGTGGCTGTTGGGTGCATACTGTTTTGCTAGATAAATTAAAATTGCATTACTGTCAGTAATAATTTTTTGGTCATCAATTAACAGTGGAATTTGTTGCAAGGGATTTAAATGCCTAAACGTTTCTGTTGTTCGTATTTCACTTGGTGCATGAATAATTTCATAAGGCAAATCGAGAAATAACAGGAATTGTTCAACTTTATGACAGTGTCCAGACAATGGTGTCGAATATAAAATAATTTTTTCCTGTTGCATACAGAGGGTATTCCTTAAATTTGATGATGCTTATGGTATCAATCATAAAAAATAGAGCTTTTTAAAAGCATCTATCTCATCATAACCTTTGTTCTGATCAAATATAGTGCAATTTTCTTTAATTTTTAAATGATTTGCTTTTCTAAAACTGGCATAAATCATGCTTAATAAGATAAGTATTACGAAATCTACAAAAAGTAATATTAAGGAGAGAATATGAGCCGTTTCCTCAGTCACAATCGTCGGTTTGTAATATGGCTTTTACAGCGATTAGCTCGGATTTTTACTGCACGCGCCCGTTTTTATCAGACATACTATGATGATTTAAATAGACGTTAAGGTACAAATCAATGGCAAAACAAAAACTTACCCGAATTAGTATTACTGTTCCAGAAGATACTTTAGAGGCACTGGATCAGATGATTATTCAGCAGGGTTTTGATAGTCGTTCTCAGGCATTGGTCGATATGATTAATCATCGTTTAGTGGAGCAACAGGCTGTCACCAATGCGGTCATGGCTGGAACATTAACCTTATTATACGATCGTAACTTTACCAATATTCGTTTGCAGGTTGCAGATCTACAACATGAATATCTGGAACAAGTGATTAGTTCCCTCACGGTGCAACTAGATCAAAATAAAATTTTGGAAGTCATGCTGTTACAAGGCGTAAGTAGTGATTTACAACAAATAAGCCAGCAATTTATTGCAATAAAGGGTGTGGTAAAAGGGCATCTTGAATTAATGGAGGCCGTTATGCCGCCATTACAACAAAACCAGTAGGATTAAACCGTGCAAGAATTTTGGACACTACAGGATTGGCGTACTGCCTATCAGGAGAAATACTTCGAACTTGATGATTTATATGCTTATGTCACAAGTATCGATAATCATAACCATGCATGGATTTCTCTGGCAAGTCGGGAGCAGTTACAACAGCAGATTGACGTCTTAAATCATCAAGATTCTAAAGTATTACCTTTATACGGCATACCATTTGCGGTGAAGGACAATATTGATGTTGCAGGATTCTATACTACTGCGGCCTGTCCTGATGCTGCTTACATGGCTGAGCAAGATGCAACGGTGGTGGCGAAATTAAAGCAGGCTGGTGCAATTGTAATTGGCAAAACTAATTTGGATCAGTTTGCCACAGGATTGGTTGGCATACGTTCTCCTTACGGTGCAGTGCAAAATAGTTTTAATCCAGAGTATATCAGTGGTGGTTCCAGTTCCGGTTCATCGGTTGCAGTGGCGAAAGGGCAGGTGCCTTTTGCTTTGGGTACCGATACCGCAGGCTCGGGTCGTGTGCCGGCTGGACATAATAATATTGTGGGATTGAAACCGACTAAAGGGTGGTTTTCCAGTCAAGGTTTGATTCCGGCTTGTCGTTTAATTGATGTGATTTCAATTTTTGCCCTTAATGTAGATGATGCTTGGGAAGTTGCACAAATCATGCAGGGTTATGATGCAGGAGATGATTATTCTCGTCATCACCCGGAAAATGTAGCAGCCTCTTTTTCTAAATATAAAATTGCCATTCCAAAGCAGTTACAGTTTTATGATGATGTAGAAAGTCATTATGCTTTCCAACAGGCAATTCTGAAAATTAAGCAACTGGGTTATAAAGTAGAGGCGATTGATTTTTCAATTTTTAATGAATTAGCAGCATCATTATATAACAAGGCTTGGGTAGCAGAACGTACAGTTGCGGTAGAGCGATTGGTGACACGTGAACAATGTCATCCAGTAATTGCACAAATCATTGCACAGGCAGACCAGTTTAAAGCCACTGATGTGATGCAGGCAGAATATGATCGTGCTCATTTACAACGCCAGATACAAACTGTATTGGCAAATTATGATGCTTTAATGGTGCCAACTGCACCGACTATTTATACCATTGAGGCGGTTGAAGCTGATCCAATCAATAAGAATAGTCAGATGGGGGCTTATACCAATTTTGTCAATTTGGCAGATTTAAGTGCTTTGGCTTTACCTAATGTTATTCGTGCGGATGGTTTACCCTCTGGTGTTACCTTTATTGCACCAGCTTGGCAAGATCAGGCATTGGCTCGTTTGGGACAACAGTGGCAGGAACTAAGTAATTTAGCAGTCGGTTGTTCAGTACAAACAAATGCTAAATTTTATCAGCCAAGTTTGCCGATTGAGTCTTCACATTATGTTCGTTTGGCAGTGGTAGGCGCACATTTAAGTGGTATGCCACTTAATTTTCAACTGACCACACGACAAGGGGTATTACTGCAAAAAACACAGACCTCGGCACATTATCAATTGTATGCCTTAAATAATACCACACCACCCAAACCCGGTTTGCAATATGTCGAGCAAGGAGATTGTATTGCGGTAGAAGTATGGGAAATTCCAAATGCACTATTTGGTGCAATTGTTGCCGAAGTGCCAGCACCATTAGGCATCGGCAATGTGCAATTACAAGATGGCTCATGGGTAAAAGGCTTTATTTGTGAGGCTTATGCACTTCAGGATGCTATCAATATCAGCCATTTCGGTGGGTGGCGAAATTATATCGCTGCAAGCCAATCTTCTTCTCAAGCAAGTCGCTGAATTTCCATTTTTGGGAGAAATGACATGATTAATCGTACAGCAACACTTACTTTATCAGTAATTTTGGGTATGTTGCTCACAGCTTGTGACAATACTGCCAAGACCCCAGATACTCAAACAAAATCTGAACAATCAAGCACGACAAATAGTAAACCCATCACCATTGGCTATAGTGACTGGCCGGGTTGGGTAGCATGGCAAATTGCCATCGATAAAGGTTGGCTCAAAGAAGCCGGTCTAAATGTTGATTTTAAATGGTTTGATTATTCTTCTTCACTAAATGCTTTTTCTGCCAATCAACTAGATGCTGTGATGGTGACCAATGGTGATAATTTAATCACTTCTAGTGGTGGTACCAAAGGTATCATCATCATGGCAACCGATTATTCTGCTGGTAATGATGTGATTATTGCTAAAGATGGCATTAATAATATTGCTGATCTAAAAGGTAAGTGGATTGCAACAGAAAAAGGTCTGGTCGATCATTTACTGTTATCCACTGCACTGGATGATGCCAAAATTCCTTTGTCTGATATTAAATTGGTGAATTCTGTGACCAATGAATTACCACAGGTTTTTGCCAGTAAAGATATTTCGGCAATTGCAGTATGGCAACCTGTTGCAAGTCAGGCACTGAAATCTGTTGCTGGTTCAAAAATTATTTATACTTCCAAAGATAAACCGGGGTTAATTTACGACACGGTATCCGTCAATATGAATAGTTTGACGCAGAATAAGGAACAATGGACGAAATTTGTTCAGGTGTGGGATAAGGTAGTGAATTATATTCAAGATCCTAAAACACATGATGATGCGGTAAAAATTATGGCCAATCGAGTAGGTGTGGATCCTAGCCAATATGCAAAAATGATTGATGGTACACATTTTTTAAGTTTGCAGGAAAACAAAAAAGTCTTTGCCAAAGGAGCAGCGCTGGACTCCATTTATGGTTCAAGCTATCACGTCAATGAATTTAATGTGAAGAATGGAATTTATCAAACTCTTGTTGATGTAGATAGCTTGATTGATCCAACAATAGTACAAGGATCAAATTAAGTCATTAAAAAGATTTTATCGTGGTAATGCTTTTATCTATTTTTGGATGGAAATAAATATGATGCGTGTTTTGACTTTATCTGCTTCAATTACATTAAGTTTGATGCTTGTTGCCTGCGATAATACAGCGAAAGTACCTCAAGCAAAAACTGACTCAACCACAACAGCAGCGACATCAACCCCTTTAGTTATTCCTTATAATGAATTTCCAAGTTCGATGGTTTGGCAACTTGCCCTTGAAAAAGGCTGGATCAAAGAAAGTGGCGTTAATGTAAAATTTGAATATTTTGCTGATTATGCATCTTCAATTGATGCATTTTTAGCAAGGAAACTTGATGCGAACATAGTGACGAATGGGGATAATTTTATGCTTTCCTCAGGCGGTACCAAAGGTGTAATTATTTTGGCCGTTGATTATTCCAATGGAACAGATGTTATTCTTGCAAAACCGGATATTCATTCATTACAAGATTTAAAAGGTAAAACCGTTGCCTTTGAAAAAGGTTTGGTCAGTGATTTACTTTTTAATACTGCACTTGCAGATCATCATCTCGATCCAAAAGATTTTAAAGTGCTTAATGCCTCTACCTCACAATTATCACAGGTGTTTACCAGCCCTGATGTTTCTGCGGTTGTATTATGGCAACCTATGGCAAATCAGGCATTAAAAGCTGTTCCCGGTTCTAAGGTGATTTATTCATCAAAAGATAAACCTGGTTTAATTTACGACACCTTATCAGTTAATGCACAAAGTCTTGAAACAAGAAGAGAAGACTGGAAGAAACTGATTATTGCTTGGGATAAAGCAGTTAATTATTTAAATGATCCAAAGACCAGAGATGATGCCATCAATATTATGGCAAAGAAAGCGGGGATTTCCACCACAGAATTTAGCGAAATGATAGATGGTGTACATATATTGAGCTTGCAAGAAAATAAAAAAGTTATGCAAAAAAATAAAGAATTAAGTTCCTTGTATGGATCTTCTTATAATGTCAATGAATTCAATTTAAAAAATGGTATTTATAGTAAATCTGTAAATGTGGATGGGGCAATTTACCCAGATATAGTAAATGAATTACCCTAAATTCATAGCTGCCTTAATTTGATATTAAGTTCATTTAAGGCATTTAAAAACAGACAGATAAGATATACGTCCAAAAACAGTTGGGCACACTGTTTTTGGAATGTGATTTGATTTAATTTGCTCTGAGTTTTTTAGTTTACATCGTGGGATAACGGGACTGCCCATAATTTATCAATGTCATGTGCCGAAATCCACAACAAATTATGCTGCGGACAAACCGCACCACTGCCAGCCGGTATATCATGCTGATACACTTTTTCTATTTTCAACGTTTGGCAATCGACCTGAATCAGTAACATATGAGTGGTTCTAATCCAAACTTTTCCATGACTCACACAAATATCTCCACCATCGCCTTTTGCCTGTTCTGGCAATTGGATCGTGGCAACAACGCATTTTAAAACAGGATCAATTTTACTGACTGTTCCGTGGGTCTGATTTAGTGTCCAAATTGCATGTTCACCAAAAGCCAGAAATACTGGTTTTTTATCAACTTGAATTTGATGTGTGATACGCAAAGTCAGAGGATTGATACGTTGCACAGAATCATGGTACTGATTACTTAGCCATAATGCATCATCACCATAACTTAAATTGTACGAATGAGGTGCAATTTGTAATGTATGAGTGATTTCACAGCTAGCAGGTTCAATCATGCAGAGCTGACCTTCGCCACACACAACCCAAATTCCTTCAGGTGATGCAGCCAAACTAAACTCTCCACTTAAATCTCCCAAACCTGTAGCGATGATGGCTAGAACTGCTCCCGTTTCTGGTGCTATTTTATAAATTGCCCGTTGTTGTAAACTGGCCACCCATACCGCAGAAAAAGCATAAACAGGAACGCCTACAGCCTGTGGAACGTGAGTTTCATAGAATGGCGTAGGCTGAGATCGATTAAAACATTGAACTGTGTTTTGGCTAGGATTAGTGATCCAGATATAATTTTCATTTGAAGTCATAAAGTCAACAAATCCCGGAATGGAATAAGAGCAAACTGCAATTTGCTCTATATTGACTGTTATTGGATTAAAATTCATAGTATGCCTGAATTATTCTGTTTCTGATGATATGTCGGTACGATGTTTTCCAAAGGTTACATCATTGCCACTCAATATAATTTCTCCATTTCTGACCATGCGTTTCATATAACGAAATCCTTTTGCACTAACCTCAAAAAGATGTTGGCCTGCTTTTAATGGCGGATATTTTTGGCGACTTTCGATTGTGGAAAACTGGGGTAAAGGCTCAATAATAACGTCATAGTCACACGCAAAGAAAAGTGGAAACGAGTAACGTTCTTCTTTGACTTTCCGTACACGATGAGAAGTTGCGATAAAACGTCCGCCACTTAATGCCTCTGTCATATCACCGATATTGATCACATAAGCATTTTCAATGGGTGGTGCATCAATCCAAACACCTTCAGAATTCATCACCTCCAGACCCGAAGTTGTTGGTTTTAA
Source organism: Acinetobacter qingfengensis (assembly GCF_008693185.1). GTDB lineage: Bacteria > Pseudomonadota > Gammaproteobacteria > Pseudomonadales > Moraxellaceae > Acinetobacter > Acinetobacter qingfengensis. Next base: position 98,191 of record NZ_VXKN01000007.1, on the reverse strand, counting down.
TATGGTAAATAATTCCATATCCGTGTGCGCACCAAAACCGAGTTTGTCTTCTATATTTGGGTTATAAGCATAATGTAACAATCGCAGTTGAGAGGTTGGCTTATTCACCAATTGATTTAAATCATTTAATTTTAAACCTAATGCTAGTTCAAAACCACGTAATAATACCCGACCTAATGCAATTACTTCCTGATAATAATCACTGACATCTTGCTGAAATTCGGGTAGATCTGCCCAGACATTTGAACCATGCATTGGTTTGTTTGCAAGGACATCAGGATCATTTTCTGGTAAATCCCAACTTAAATCGAAAGCCTCTTTGTTATCATCTGGACTGTCTTCGTCAGCACTTCCATAACCTTCTTCACCAACAGGAACATAACCACGATGTTTAATGCCGTGCAGCTCGGCATAATATTTCATTTTTTCATCAAGTGGTAAGGCAAAAAAAGCTTTCGCCTGATTAAGTAGTTTTTCAAAAATTTGAGGGGGTATTTTGTGCCCAGTAATATAAAAAAATCCCACATTTTCTGCTGCATGGCCGAGTTGTGTTGCAACAAGTTTTTGTTGTTCCAGATCATTGCTGTAAAGTCCACAAATATCAATGACAGGAATATGATCAAACGCTTTAGGGTTTTTTGAAGTCATGAATTTCACTCCAGAATGCTGGTCGTCCAGCATGATAAAGACACACTTTAGGTCGTCCCAAAGGTGATATTTAAATCTTATTCAGATGTGTCTATATGACGCATACGGGGGATTTTAGGTAAATTCTGTAAAGCAGGATCAAGAGAATCTTCTTGTGCATGTACCAATACATCGATATGTGCCCGGAGTTGTTTGAACTCGGTACTATGGATTAAATCGCTGTAACGGGGACGAGGTAAATTAACTTCAATAATTTCTTTAATTTCCCCAGGATTACTTTTTAAAACAACTATTCGGTCTGCCAATAGAATTGCTTCATCCATGTCATGTGTGACAAATAAAATGGTCAGGTCAATGTTTTGCCATAAATCCATCAAATGCTTTTGCATTTTTTGACGGGTGTGTGGATCAAGCGCACCAAAAGGTTCATCCATGAGTAATAATTTAGGTTCGTTGACCAATGCTCGAGCAATAGCAACCCGTTGTTTCATTCCACCCGAAAGCTCATGTGGATATTGATTTTCATATTTTTCCAAACCAATAATATTGATCCACTCCCTCGCCATTTCTTCGGCACGGGTCTGACTCAAACCTTTCATCAATGGACCGAACATGACATTTTGCTTGACGGTTTTCCATGGAAATAATGTATAACCTTGAAATACCATGCCCCGTTCGGCACTGGTACCTTGAATAGGCTGTCCATCAACCAGAACTTCACCACTATGAAAACTATCCAATCCGGCTACAATACGACTTAGTGTTGATTTACCACAACCTGATGGTCCAATGACACAAATAAATTCGCGTTTGTGTACTTGTAAATCAATTTGATTCAAAACTGTGCGTTGTAATTTACCATGCCGAAAAATCTGAGTAAGTGATCTGGTTTCCAGCATCACAGGGCGAGCATAAATATTATCGAAATATGCGGTTGCATCAAAAATTTCATTCATGTTTATGCTCCTTTTTTCCATTTAAATAAATGCTCACCTAATTTCATGAGAAGAAAATCGCAAACCAGACCAATCATGCCAATAATCAAAATAGCGGCATAAACATTGTCAAAATGTTGATAGCGTGCTTGTTGCGTAATGAACCAGGTAATACCAGAAGTCGCACCGATCAACTCGGAAACAATCAAATAAGTCCATGCCCAGCCTAACAATACTCGTTGATCACGGTAAATATCCGGTAATGCTGCCGGAATGACAACATGAAATAGACTTTTTAAACGATTTGTACCAAGTGTGTAGCCGGCTTCAATCAGACCACGATCCACCATGCGGGTAGTATTGGCAATAATCAAAATTTGCTGAAATAAGGCACCAATAACAATAATGGCAATTTTCGGTGCATCATTAATTCCCAATATGGCAACAGCTAGTGCGCCAAATGCAGGAGCTGGTAGATATCGGAAAAACTCAACAAAGGGTTCGGTTAAATGGGAAATAATGCTGGAAAATCCACATAAAATGCCAAGTGGCACACCAATCAGCGTAGAAAACAAAAATGCAGTAAATACGATTTTGATACTATGCCATAAACTTTGATGTAACCACGGTGCATCAGCCTGAGCAGGTGGTGTGGTAAATGCTGTTACCAGTGCTTTGGCAACTTCATGCGGAGCGGGAAGATAAATCGGATTGACCAATTTACCTTCAGGTAGGGTTTGATGATGATTAATAGCATTTTGAGCTTCCTGATAGAACATAGTTTTTTCTACACGACTATTGACCTGAAAATATGTGACACTGCCTGAGTTGGTGATTTGCACCTGTGGATGCCAGATAAAAGGTAAATAGCTAACTGCACACCAGATCAAAAGAGGAATCAAAAAAGATGCCATACTGAGGAGCAGCGTACAATTTTTGGATAGGTGAGTATTTGACATAGGCACTACCGCTTTAGTATTACTTTTTTAAAAAATAGTATTACTAATTAAAGCAATATTAATGCCATTTTGCTCAAAAAATATCTTAATCTTATGAAATCATGTTGAAACATCAATGTTATAGACGTAAATGCAAAGTACTGGTAATTTGAGTACTGCTAATCAGCTAAAAATCAGATAATCGCTTAGATTTCTATGAGTAATTGATCATAATACAGAATAAATATTAGATCGTTATTTTGCATTTTTAGATAAATGAGAATAGGTACAGCATCACATGACAATTTCACATCACCACGAAAAACATTACATTGAAAGACTAGGATGGCTCAGAGCTGCTGTATTGGGTGCAAATGATGGCATCATTTCGGTGACTAGTCTTGTTGCTGGAATTGCTGCAAGTGGGGCTGATCAAGAAGTTTTACTGGTTGCCTGTCTGGCCGGCTGGATTTCTGGAGCAGTATCCATGGCAGCAGGGGAGTACGTGTCAGTTAAATCTCAAGAAGATATTGAAAAAACAGATCTGGCACTTGAACAAAGAGAGTTACACCATAATCCAGAAGCAGAATTAAAAGAGTTAACCCAGATTTATATTCACAGAGGATTGGATGCTGAATTAGCACATCAAGTTGCTGTACAGTTGACAGAACATAATGCTCTGGCTGCACATGCCCGCGATGAAATTGGTATTAATGAACATACTCTGGCTAAACCGGTACAGGCAGCTTTATCTTCTGCGACGGCATTTTCATTAGGTGCAATTTTACCTGTGCTTTCAATTTTATTATTGCCAGAACATATTCTGCATCAGGCAATGATTGTGGTTGGAATTATTGCTTTGGCAATACTTGGTATCATTTCTAGTTATCTGGCAGGAACATCAATACTAAAAGGAGCATTACGCATTAGTTTATGGGGTGCTGCAGCAATGCTATTTACCAGTTGGATTGGTACGTTTTTTGATTTAAATATTTAATTTGTTGTAATTACACAATACGATTAAAAAAGCCAAATTCATCACTTATATTGAAAATAATTATCATTAATTAGATGAATATCATTGCTTTTCTGTAGGTATTTTGTGTATAAGTGATGTCGTTATAGTACACGAACGTATTTTTCACAATATGCAGGATGACAATGTACAGAGATCATGACGACCCATGGATAGACTGGGGTTTAAAGTTAATATTTATTCTGTTTATTCTATTTGCGGTTGCAAGTATGGTGTGTTATTTCTTTACATTTTCAGTGATTTTTATTGTGATTGGATTATGCTTTTTAGGATGTGCTGTGCTATTTAAATATCAATTTAAGATTACTTTTTTTGATGATCATAATAAGTAAAACTTCAATAAAAGAAGGTAAACAGGGTAGTTTTACCTTCTTTTTTTATTTTCATGATTTCTGCAACACATCATAAACTAATTACGCAGATAGCTGGTTATGGTATTTTCCAGATAATTTTCTAAACCTGATTCACCCAGTTCACGTCCAATACCACTCATTTTAAAACCACCCCATGATGACGCAGGCAAAATAATTTGCATGGAATTGATCCAGATATGACCTGCATTTAAATATTTTGCAATCTGATGTCCATGTTCAATGTCACCAATCATAATTGTTGCAGCTAAACCATAGGCATTATCATTGGCAATTTGAATGGCATGTGCTTCATCTTCAAATGTTTGACAGCATAATACCGGACCAAAAATCTCCTCGTTCCATAATCGACTGGTGGATGGAACATTAATAAAAATATGTGGTGTGATGAAATAGCCTTGAGCTGGTTTTTGGAACACAGATTGATCAAGTAGTGCTTGTAAACCTTCTTGCTTTGCAATCGTAAGATAGTCGTGAATTTTTTGATATTGTTTTTGCGTCGTAATTGGTCCCATTGGGTAGGTGTGATCTGGAGACTCACCTAATTGTAAGGTTTCGGCCGCCGTTTTTAATTTATTAAATAATTGATCAGCAATACTTTTATCCACTAGAAGTCGTGTTGTTGCAGAACACATTTGCCCAGCATTAAAAAATACACCACCAATAATTTTATCTACGGCATCATCAATATTGGCATCTGCAAAAATCAAAATAGGAGATTTTCCGCCCAGTTCCAATGTGGTTCTTTTCATTGTGATGGCAGCTTGTTGCATTACCTGAATTCCTACTTGTGTACTTCCTGTAAAAGAAATTTTTTGTACGTCGGGATGTTTTACCAGATATTGTGCAGTATCAGCCTGGCCCAAAATCAGGTTAAATACACCATTGGGGAGTTGTGCTTCATCAATAATTTTAGCCAGTTCAAGTTCAGGTAAAGGCACAATTTCAGAAGGCTTAAAGACAATGGTGCAGCCTGCTGCCAAAGCGGGTGCAATTTTCCATGCACTGGTGACCAAGGGAAAATTCCATGGCGTGATTAAAGCGACTACACCAATCGGGCGTTTTTCCAGATAGGTATTGATATTGTCATCATGTTGTTTTAATTCGGAAAAAGAATAGTCCTGAATCAGTTTGGCGTAGTATCGAAAACATGCGATACAGTCCACAACATCTATTTCTGCTTCATAATAAGGTTTGCCATTATTCTGGTGTGAAAGTTCAATGAGCTGCTGTTGTTTTGCCGTAATTAGTTCAGCAATTTTATTCAGATAATCAGCACGTTGTTGTATTGCTGTATCTTTCCAGTTGTTTAAAGCAAATTTCGCAGCATGTACAGCTTGATCCACATCATCAGTGGATGCCAAGGTAAATTTTGCGAGAAGATGTGTGGTTGCCGGATTATGAATATCAATAGTTTGTTGACCTGTTACTGGTTGCCAGTGGCCATTAATATAATTATGACTCATTTTTATAGACCTGATGTTGCTTTGGGAGATAGATGCTCGTGTATAGCTCGCCATAAACCTTGTGCATTACGTTTTAAGATAATAGTTTCGGCTTCATTTATGCTGTTAATGGCATTTTCCCATTGAACAGTTGTACGTACTTCATGTGTAAATACAGCAATATTTTCATGTAAAGTAATCGCTTGATGTAAACTTTCACAATTTAAGATTTTAAAACGATGTTGCTCTTCCCATTGTGTCCAAAGCATTTCATACGCCATACGTGAGTTTAATTTCTCGTGATGGGTATAAAATATAAACTGGGCTTCTGGCTCAAACAGAGCAAAATATTGAGCAGTTTGATGTTGACCAAAAGCTGTAATAATCTCATTTGCGACCATCAAGGCTGGATGTTGTCCATGTGTCATCTGGGTTATTCTCCGTCATTATTGTAGGGAAAGCTGGAGCATAGACTTCTGCTGGCTCAGGAAATAATTTCAATAAAAATAGATAAATTGCAGTAGATAGGGCAATTGTGATGATAAGACTCATATCAATACCGCTAAAAATATTGCCAAGTACACCGACAAATTGTCCGGGGATATTCACAAACATGACACCAATTATGGCACTTGGAATCCATGCGATCATGCCACGCCAGTTCCAACCATGATGAAACCAATACACACCACCGTGTTCTCCGCGATTAAATACCTGTAAATCTTGTGCGTTGTAATAACCTTTACGCTGAATAAAGCCGATCACCATAATCATGATCCACGGTGTTGTACAAACAATAATCAGGCAGGCAAACGTTGAAACAGCCAATGTGAGATTAAAAACAAAACGGCCAATAAAAATCAGGAGTACAGACAAAATTCCAGTCAATATTGTTGCTTGAATACGATTTAAAAGTTTTGGAAAAATACTAGAGATATCTAACCCAGTGCCATATAGTGCAGTGGTTCCTGTAGATAAACCACCAATAATAGCGATAATACATAATGGTATATAATACCAGTCAGGTGCCAACGCCAGTAATCCACCAATGTAATTATTTTCCTCCAGATAAAAAGGCGCTTTAATTGCAATAATTGCTGCGGTAAATAAACCAAAAAAGAAAGGTAGTAATGTTGCCATTTGAGCAAAAATAACTGCCATCATAATGCTGATTTTTGACGTTTTTGTTGGAATATAACGTGCCCAATCTCCTAAAAAAGCTCCAAAAGAAATTGGATTACTCATGGCAATAAGTGTGGCACCAATAAATACTGCCCAGAATCCCGGTTGCCCTAAGGTGGTATGACCTTGATAAGCAAAATCAATTTCAGGAAAAAATGCGAAAAAACCTAAAACAAACATGGCAGTTGCAGTAAATACTGCAAATTTACTAACCAGTAGTAACCATTTATAGCCATAAATAGAAATTAATAAAACCACAAAAGCAAAACATGCATACGCAATACTTAAATTAACATGACTATTTTCTAAACCAATAGTACGGCGTAATCCACCGATTAAAGCATCTCCTGAACTCCATACAGAAAGTGCAAAAAAAGTAATCGCAGTCAGTAAGGATAAAAATGAACCAACAATACGACCATGAATGCCAAAATGTGCACCAGAAGATACAGCATTATTGGTGCCATTAATGGGCCCAAATAATCCCATAGGTGCCAGAATTATTGAGCCAATAAACACACCTAAAAGAATGGCACACATTCCTGCTGATAACGATAAGCCAAATAAAATCGGAAAACTTCCTAAAACCACTGTTGCAAAAGTATTGGCACCGCCAAAAATTAAGCGAAATAAATCTTTAGGAGAAGATGTACGATCCTGTTCTGGAATAATATCAATTCCATTACGTTCTATACTGGATATTTCAGAAATTTTCATAGGTTCAATCCTTGTTTTGGCTTAAAACATCTGATGCAGCATGCTTCCATGCATGATGCCTACATCAATGATAAAAATAGGCTAAATTCAGAATGCCAAGACTTTATTCAAATAAAAATCATAAAAATAAAAAAATTAGTTTAGAGTTTTCTAAACTTTCTATTTCAGTAAATTAAGGTGTTTTGATATTAAACGCAGTATATTGGATAGGCTTAGAGCCATTAATATGACTTAAGGACTAATTGCTTAATTTGTTTTAAAACAATAGATGTGGATATAAGTATTGGTATTTATAATGTATTGAAGATAAATTACTGAAAAATAAAAAAGGCTTAAACAAAAAAATTTAAGCCTTTTCAAATCTGGTGGAGTCAAGCGGGATCGAACCGCTGACCTCTACAATGCCATTGTAGCGCTCTACCAACTGAGCTATGACCCCATTTTAGCAATCTATTTGAATTGCCTCGCCATCTTATGCAGATGGCGAGTCTGTGTCAATTCAATAGAATTATTCTGATGACTCAACTGTGTTATTTTTAGGCAATTTTAGTTGTTCATTCAACTTTTGCCATATTTTTTCTTCTTTTTTGCTAGGTTCACCGATAATTTTTAATGCATGGCGTAAACGTGCAAAAGTCAGATCAGGGCCGATAGTAACCATGGATTGCATTACTGGCGTTGAGCTGGTGGAACCTGCAATTGCCACAAAAAATGCTGGCATAAAATCACGTAATTTAATTTCCATTTGGTTGGCAAGATCCATCAGCGTTTGGCTTACACTGTCATTATTCCAGCTAAACATCCCTTCGAGGCGCCAGATGGCAAATTGTAGGCTTTGACGGACTTGTTCTGGTGACAATTTTTTACTTTCAAATTGTTCAGCGGTAATTTTAGGCATGTGGTTGAAATAAAAACCCGCCCAGTCTACTGCTTCAGAAAGTAAATGGATACGTGGTTGAATTGCAGCGGCAATGTCTTCAAGTTTCTGGCGATTGCCTTGCCAAGCAAGTAAGGTTTCCAGCAATTGTGCCGGTGTCATGGCTTTGAGGTATTGTCCATTTAACCAGTGCAATTTTTCAACATCAAAAATTGGTCCACCTAGAGATACACGTTGAATATCAAAATGCGAAATCATGTCTTGTAAGCTAAAAATTTCACGCTCATCAGGCATTGACCAGCCCATACGTCCCAAATAATTTAGTAATGCTTCAGGAAGTACGCCAATATCCCGATAATAGTTAATGGAAGTCGGATTTTTGCGTTTGGATAATTTCGATTTATCAGGATTTCTTAATAACGGCATGTGCCCCAAAACCGGCATTTCCCAACCAAAATATTGATACAGCAATTGATGTTTAGGGGCAGAAGGTAGCCATTCTTCCCCACGGAACACATGGGTAATTTGCATTAAATGATCATCAACTACATTGGCCAGATGATAAGTGGGTAAGCCATCAGTTTTTAATAAAACCTGCATATCGACTTGTGCCCATGGGATATCGACTTCACCACGTAGTAAGTCATTGACTTTACAGATTCCTTCCTCAGGAATTTTCATGCGAATGACGTGTGGTTCACCAGCAGCAAGGCGGCGTTCTACTTCTTCTTGAGAAAGTTTTAAACCCCGTCCATCATATTTGGGTGTTTCACCACGTGCCTGCTGTTCAGCCCGCATTTGATCCAATTCTTGGGGGGTAGCAAAACAATAAAAGGCATGACCTTTTTCAACCAGTTCCAGTGCGTATTGTTTGTAAATATGCATCCGTTCTGATTGACGATAAGGTGCATGTGGTCCACCAATATCTGGTCCTTCAACCCAGTTTAGACCTAACCAGCGTAATGAATCGAGAATCATTTGTTCAGATTCGGGTGTTGAGCGTAATTGGTCGGTATCTTCAATTCGTAGAATAAACTCACCGCCATGTTGTTTGGCAAAACACATATTAAATAGGGCAATATACGCTGTTCCTACATGCGGAAAACCTGTAGGAGAAGGTGCAATACGGGTACGTACAGTCATGTTAAATTATCTGAAGATTTAAAAATAATAAGCATTATAGCAAAAAAGCTTGCAAAGCAAGTCTGCAATTGAAGAATGCATAAACAAAAACAGGATAACGCAAGTTATCCTGTTTTTGTTTCAAGAGGTTGATTATCCACCAAATAGACTTTGTAAAAAACTTCCAAAGTGCTTATTCGGAGTAGGAAAATAACTTTGAAATTTATTATTAATACTTGCTAGAGCACGAACTTCTTCACTGGAACTGGGCTGTATTTTCAGTTGTTGAGGATTACGCAATAACTGATCCAGATTTGTCTGTTTTGATAAGACCGTTTTTTTATCAATAGGTTTCAGTGATGCTGCAACATTTTTAACAATCGATGTTTCTTTTTGCATTGTAGTTTTAGAATTGCTTAACTGCGCAGCGTTTACGATTGACGTTGAGCCTAAAGCTAGGCTTAACACGAGTAGAAAGTATTTTACTTGCATTTGACCCTCCAGTTTTTGTTTTGTGTGTTTTTTAATGCTTTTAAACATTAAGAATCAAAACACTAAAAATACCTTACTAAATTACTATACTTTAAAGAAGATCACAAATTTTATCTTCAGATTAAATGGTATATTGTCATTGTATCTGAAATTTTGGCTCAAGTGATGTAATCCTTTTAAACATGATAAAAATCAATATTTAATAGATAAAATATCTCTTTTTATTACCTAATAAAATTGATAAATCGGCATAAGTATATAATAAGAATCGTAGCTATTTGAGAAATTTTTACAAAAAAATATGTAACATTGTTACAGAAAGCAATTTAAAAGATCGGAATAAAAGTAAATATACCAACAAATTGATAACAAAATTTGCACCTTTGATGTATGGGTAAATGCGCATACTTGGAAGAAGACAGTGTAGGGAGAGAAGATAAAATGAACACAAAAATATTGGCATTAATAAGTGTCATGGTCTGTAGTACAAGCTTATTGGTAGGCTGTGCAAGTGCCACTCCTGGTCAAAACCGAATTGGTGCAGCAGCATTAGGTGGTGCCTTGGGTGGAGGTGTGGGTAATCATGCTGGTGGCCGGGTTGGTGCAGTAGCAGGTGCAGCCGCCGGTGCAGGTGTGGGTTCCAATAGTCAGGGAAGTTCTCGATCCAGTACCACTAAAAGTGCTGTTGGTGCTGGCATAGGTGCAATTGTTGGTGAGAGTATTTTAGGTGGAGATTCTGGGGCTGCGATTGGTGGAGCAATTGGTGGGGGTGCAGGTGCTGCAATTGAAGAACGTAATCGTTAAATAATTATTTGTAAAGATAAGTCTTATGGCTTATCTTTATTTATCTGTGTATTTTTAAAAAATTAATGAATTAAATGAGTTATAATAAAAAATAGCTTGTCGTTTTGTGTCCGTATCATGGACATTAAATTTGTTGAATTGTTAAAAAGAAAAAGTTTTATTTTGAAATTAATATAAAAATCACTTTGAGCTGATGATTGCTTAATAATCTGAAGTGCATAAATAATGAAGCTGGAAAATCAATGTGCTGTTAAAATAGCGCTTTTTTATACTGAACCTTAACAAATATGAATGCAGTTGTAATTGCGATTGCCGTGATGTTCGCCCTATCACTGGCAAGAGTTTCCGTCGTTTTAACGTTGGTTATTTCGGCAATTGTGGGTGGCTTGGTTGCCGGATTGACTTTGTCGGATACTGTTACTGCATTTAATGCCGGATTGGGTGATGGTGCAGAAGTTGCATTGGCTTATGCAGTATTGGGTGCATTTGCTCTAGCACTGTCCAAATCAGGATTACCGGATTTACTGGCACATAAATTAATCGGTATTCTGGGAATGGAGGCCTCTCACAGTCAGACACGCAAAGTAAAATATGTGTTGCTTAGTATCTTATTGATTTCTGCAATTTTTTCTCAAAACCTTATTCCTGTTCATATTGCCTTTATTCCTGTGTTAGTACCGCCTTTGTTAAAGGTTATGAATCATTTACAACTTGACCGCCGAGCCGCAGCCTGCGTATTAACTTTAGGTTTGGTTGGAACTTATATTTTTCTACCTGTTGGTTTTGGTGCCATTTTTCTTGAACAAATTTTGATGGGAAATATTAACAAAATTGGTGCGCCTTATGGCTTACATGTAGATCGCTGGATGATGCCAGCAGGTATGGCTATTCCAGTTTTGGGAATGGTCATTGGTACACTGGTTGCAGTTTTTATAAGTTATCGTAAACCACGAATGTATCAGGATCGAGAAGTTAAAGCAGTGACCACAATTGATCTGGATAAACCGTTGCGTGCAACCAGTCAGGAAGAAATCATTGAAAATGATGCGCAGTTGTTACGCACAGAAGCAAAAAATGTTCCACAAATTTCCAAAAAAACTTTATTGATGTCGGTGTTGGCAGTGATACTAACACTTGCAGCACAGTTGTATTCAGGATCCATGATTTTAGGTGGGCTGGTTGGTTTTGCTGTTTTGTCTGCATCAGGAATCTTTAAATGGCAAGATGCGGATGATGTGTTTGTTCAGGGAATGCGTATGATGGCATTGGTTGGCTTTATCATGATTTCAGCAGCAGGTTTTGCATCGGTAATGACACATACAGGAGATATTAATCATCTGGTGAATAGTGTCGTTTCAATTATTGGCGATAATCATGCACTTGCTGCTTTTTTAATGTTGTTTATTGGGCTATTTGTCACCATTGGTATTGGTTCGTCTTTTTCCAGTGTTCCGGTTCTTGCAGTGATTTATGTGCCTTTATGTGTACAGTTTGGTTTCTCTCCCTTGGCAACTGTTGCATTAATTGGTACAGCAGCGGCACTGGGTGATGCAGGTTCTCCGGCATCTGATTCAACACTGGGGCCAACCGCAGGTTTAGGCGTTGACGGACAACATGATCATATTTGGGATACCGTGGTTCCGACTTTTATTCATTTCAATATTCCTTTACTGATCTTTGGCTGGATTGCAGCCATGATTTTATAAAAATGTAAATGTATCTTAATATTAATTAGGACATTTTTTATATTTTTGTTAATCTAAAATCCGATTAATTTACTAGGTTTTAATATTGACTAAATTAATCGGATTAATATTTAAATTAATTAAAAACAATAACTTAAATTAAATGTAAAAAAATATTAATTAATCTGCTTGCATAACATAAATATCAGGGTTTATCATTAATACAAGGTTAGAAATCATATTTAAAATTGTTTAACGCAAGGTGATTAAAATGTTAAAACAAATTGCGATTGCATCTCTTATTGCTGGTGTGTCTTCCGTTGCTTTGGCTGGTCCTTGGACTGTTAAAGTCGGTGGTAGTGTTGTTCAATCAACTAAAACTAGCCAATTGGCAGGTGGTCTTGAAGCAAAAGCTTCAACTGAAGCAGCATTTACACCATCGATTGAATACCGTTTTGGTCAAACGCCTTTTTCTGCTGAATTGTTATTGGCTAACCCAATTGAACATGATGTAAATGTAAAAGGTTTAGGTACGGTTGCAACAGTTAAAGAACTTCCACCAACTTTAACTTTAAAATACAACTTTAATGAATACAAAGGTTTCACTCCTTATGTAGGTGCAGGTATCATTGGTTTTATTCCATTTGACGAAGAAAACAAAGGTGCTGATGTAGATCTTAAAGGTAATGTTGGCGGTGCTGCTCAGGTTGGTTTTAACTTTAAACCTGCCGATGCCAAAAACTGGGGCGTATACTTTGATGCTCGTTACGCTTATGTAGACAGTAAAGTGAAAGTGAATGGTGTAGATGCTGGTCATGTTGTAGTGAACCCAATGGTTTATACATTAGGCTACAGCTATAACTTCTAAGCTGAAGTGATATTCATACCCGAAATGCCTCACCATCTGTGAGGTATTTTTATTACAAACATTACTGAAAAAAATAACAGATTATTTTGCTTATAATTTATACCATTTAAATCATTTTAAGAAGAAAACGTAATCTTATGAAAAAATGTCTTTTAACTTTATTTGCATTGATGATGGTAACTCCGGGAACAAGTGTTTTTGCAGCAAGTTTTAATTGTAATCAGGCCCAAAGTATTACAGAAAAACAGATTTGTGCTGTACGTAGTTTAAATGATGCTGATGTTAAGTTGGCAACTACCTATCAACTGATTTTAAAAGCCGTACCGATGGGCAGTCGAGATGCACAAAAAGATCGACAATGGCAGTGGTTAAAACAGAGGAATCGTTGTGGTAAAACCATTCAATGTTTGCAAGCTCAATATCAAAATAGGCAACATGAATTGGATACAGTGATTGAGCAACGTATTTTAAGCCAAGGACCATTTTGAAGATAAATGCGCTTTAAACTTTATTTTCTGAATTGTGAACACGAATGTGTAGGCGTGGCATAGATGATGATGTTTCATATTTTCGCAACAAGTGAGTAGAAAAATTTTATGATTTGATATTGAAAAATAATCACGAATCGCCATTGATGAATAGTCTTGAAAATATTGTTGTATACATAAAATAAGGAGTCCTCAATGAGCGAACAAAATACTACGCAAACCCCTGAATTGCAAAAACATAGCTTTCAGGCAGAAGTTGCCCAGCTCTTGCATTTAGTTACCCACTCTTTATATTCGAATCCAGAAATTTTCTTGCGGGAATTGATTTCTAACGCATCAGATGCCTGTGACAAACTACGTTTTGAAGGGATTAATCATCCTGAATATTATGAAAATGATCCGGATTTACATGTGCGAATCATTTTGGATAAAGACCAAAAAACGCTTACTATTTCTGATAATGGTATTGGATTAAGTCAGCAGGAAGCCATAGATAATTTGGGAACCATTGCCAAATCTGGTACCAAAGATTTTATGTCTAAATTAACAGGTGATCAAAAATCAGATGCACAATTAATTGGTCAATTTGGGGTAGGTTTTTATTCCGGCTTTATTGTTGCAGATAAAATTACCGTAGAATCTCGCCGTGCAGGCTTGGATGCTGTAGAAGGTGTGCGTTGGATCAGTGGTGGTACAGGCGACTTTGAAGTCGAACAAATCAATAAAGTCAGTCGTGGTACGGACATTATTTTACATTTACGTGATGATGCGCTGGATTATCTGGAAAGCTATAAAGTTAAGCAAATTGTCAATAAATACTCTGATCACATTAGCTTGCCAATCCAAATTCAAAAAGAAGTTTGGCAGGAAGAAGAAGTTGCTGAAGGTGAAGAACCTAAAGGTGGTCAATATGTAAAAACGGATGAATGGGAAACGATTAATTCCGCCAGTGCATTATGGACGCGTAACAAAAATGAAATTAGTGATGAGCAATACATCGAGTTTTATAAGAATTTAAGCCATGATTTTGAACCGCCATTGGCATGGTCACATAATCGTGTGGAAGGCAATACCGAATATACCCAATTACTTTACATTCCAAGCAAAGCACCACATGATTTATTTACTCGTGAAGCAAAAGCAGGCATTAAACTTTATGTGAAACGTGTATTCATCATGGATGATGCAGATAATTTAATGCCAAATTATTTGCGTTTTGTGCAAGGTGTTGTAGACAGTGCTGATTTGCCACTGAACGTTAGCCGGGAATTATTGCAAGAAAGTCGTGATGTCAAAATTATTCGTGAAGGGAATACTCGCCGTATCCTCACTTTACTAGACGGTTTGGCAAAATCTGAAGATCAAGCTGATCAGGAAAAATTCAAAAAATTCTATGCTGAATTTGGTTCAGTATTAAAAGAAGGTTTAGGTGAAGATTTTGGTAATCGTGAGCGAATTTTAAAATTATTGCGTTTTGCCACATCAACTCATGATGAGGTGAATACTTCTTTAACGGATTATAAAGCCCGCATGAAAGAAGGACAAAAAGCCATTTATTATGTGACCGCTGACAGTTTAAATGCTGCTAAAAATTCGCCACAACTTGAAGTCTTTAGGAAAAAAGGTATTGAAGTCTTATTGATGGCTGATCGTGTAGATGAATGGGCCATGAATTTTGTGAATGAATTTGATGGCACACCAATGCAAAGCATTGCTAAAGGTGCAGTGGATTTAGGCGACCTTCAGGATGCAGAAGAGAAAAAAGCGCTGGAGCAAGCGGCAGAAGCTTTTAAACCGGTAGTGGAAAAACTTTCTGATTCACTTAAAGATAAAACTAAAGAAGTGCGTGTAACAACTCGTCTGGTTGATTCTCCGGCTTGTCTAGTGACTAGTGAAGGCGAATTATCACCGCAATTGATTCGTATGTTAAAACAAGCTGGACAACCTGTACCAGAAAGTAAACCAATTCTGGAAATTAATCCTGAGCATCCACTGGTGAAAAAGCTTGAAGCAAGTGGTCAGTTTGATGATCTTGCCAATGTGATTTTTGATCAGGCGGTTATTGCTGAAGGCGGCTTACCAGATGATCCAGCTGCTTATGTAAAACGGATTAATAGCTTACTATTAAAATAAAAGCTTGTTCGTTGAATTACTCATCAATACAGCATATTTAAAATTTTTGCGAAATCCGTTATTTTCCCTGAAAAATGGGAAATAACGGTAGCGCAATGAATTGAATCAGAAGTTGATGCTGTGATGGTATGTTTTTTTAGCACAAAATCTTGCATTTCCAAATAAAGCTGCTAACATTTTTGAAACGCTTTTGGCGTATCTAATTTTGATCTCATTATCTCTTTTATGATGATTCTATTAAAGCATCTTGTGAATACGGTGTTTGTTCTACCCATTTCCGGGTAAATTTTCAAAGCTTATTAATTGATGACACAGTGTTATGCTGGGAATAGTCATATTTGTTGCAAAAAATATGACTATGCTGCTGGCGTAGCATTTATTTTACAGTTTGAGAATTCATGCAACCGATTCATACGCAACGATTAACTCGTTCAACATTATTATTTCCACTGGCATTGGTGGTTTTTGAGTTTGCTGTCTATATTGGTAACGATTTAATTCAGCCTGCCATGTTATCCATTACTCAGGATTTTGGTGTAAGTGCCAATTGGGCACCTTCCTCCATGTCTTTCTATTTATTAGGCGGTGCCTGTATTGCATGGTTATTGGGACCTTTATCTGATCGTTTGGGACGTAAAAAAATCTTGCTGGCTGGAGTAATGTTTTTTACTTTGTGCTGTTTATTGATTTTGTTGACGCACAACATATACCAGTTTTTGGTTTTGCGTTTCTTACAAGGATTTGGTTTATCAGTTATTAGTGCAGTAGGTTATGCCGCCATTCAGGAAAGTTTTGCAGAACGTGATGCGATCAAGGTAATGGCATTGATGGCGAACATTTCTCTTTTGGCACCGTTACTTGGACCACTACTTGGAGCGTTTTTAATTGATGCTGTATCTTGGCATTGGGGTTTTGTTGCAATTGCTGGATTATCTTTTTTAAGTTGGTTTGCATTAAAAAGAAAAATGCCTGAGCCATTGCAAAAACCGATTCAGCAACCCTTTATTTATTTGTTTAGAGATTTTAAGACGATATACACTAATGCCAAATTTCTTGGTTTGAGTCTTGCTTTACCAATGGTTACTATGCCATTGATGCTATGGATTGCGTTATCACCAGTTATGTTGGTAGAAAAGCTGGGTTTTACGAGTGTTCAATATGGATTAGCACAACTACCGATATTTTTTGCTTTGATTGCTGGTAACCTTGTTTTAATCAAGATTATTGATCGGTTTGCTTTGGGAAAAACCGCCTTAGTTGGATTACCAATTATGCTTTTGGGCACATTCATTTTACTGCTAGGAATAATCTGGAGCAGTTATCTGGTCCCGTGTTTGTTAATCGGCATGACTTTGATTAGCTTTGGTGAAGGAATTAGTTTTTCTGTACTTTATCGTTTTGCGCTGATGTCTTCGAGTATCGGTAAAGGAACAGTAGCTTCAGCAGTCTCTATGTTACTCATGTTTAGTTTTTTCTTTATTATAGAGTTGGTCAGGTTTCTTTATATCTATTTTCACATCTCAACATTTGTATGGACCTGTATGATTTTGATTGGTCTATGGTTTGTGTATCCACGCATAGTATTGAAACATACCATGCAGCAACGTCTTACATTAGGAAAATTTTAATTGTTGGGCTTAGTTGTTATTGAATTTCAGCATCAACTGGGCATTTCAGCATTACTGAAATGCCCAAATTCTTATTTAGAATAATATATTAAAACCACGCTTCCAGGCGTAATAACGCACTGAGATAATGACTGCGGTCAAGATCTTTATTATTGTAATAATTTAATTCGCTTTGCACAAAAAACCATTCTCGCCAGACCGGTTGGCGCCATGATACAAATGGACCATAACTGTTAAATTTAGAGCCGCCATCATCCAGATTACCAGTAGTATAAATACCGTAGTTAAACCAGTTATTATGAAAAAATTGATGTTGCCGGAAGATTCGGTTTTCCCAAATGAAGTTTGATTCATCGCTATCATCAGTATAAGTAAAACTCAGTTGATCTGATAAAAAGGCTTCATTTGGACGAGCATGACGTAATTCCAGATTTGTTCTGAGATAGTGTTTACTGTCTAGTCCATAACGATAAATTTGTTCGGCATGTGTGCTAAAGTGATTGTTCAATTCCCAGTCTTTTTGTGCTTTTAAGCGAAGGTAAACATCATCTCCTGAACGAACCCCCAGATCGGCATCAGTATCAATTCCCAATGATTTTGAAAGTCGTGACCAGCGTAAGGCAATCGAAGCATTATCATCTCGTGTCTGGCGACGATCCAGAGTTTTATCGGGATTACCTTGCGGATTTTCATTATCAATTCCGACATTACCTCGAATTTCGTTGTCTAGTGAGTCATCACCAAAGACCACACTAAAACGATTTTCTAATGTTGGTAGTTTGATACGCCCACGAATACGAGGTTTTACTGAAAAATCATCATAACGGTTCCAGCGTGTGTCCATCATGATTCGTAAATTGGCAGAAGCTGGATCATTCGGATCTGTTTCACCAAACCAGTTATCAATTTTATGAGCATATTGCTGTAATTTATTGGTAAATTTATATTGTTTTTGATCAACCCAACTATTGTCCTTGGTTTGTTGGGTTTGTGGCACAATACGTTGATCTGATTGTTCGGGTAATACGGTTGGCAAGCGATCAATGGTTTCGGGAATTACATCCAGTAAAGTTCCGGTTGGTTGTGTTGCATCTACTTGATGAACAGTTGCATCATCCTGAGCAAATGTATTTGTGCTGGCTAATCCCATGCATAACATTAGCTGGCTAATTTTATAAAATATTTTCATTGAGTTTGTTTATCCATTTTTTAGCTATTTATGACAGCATATACGAAAATGGTTTTGATGGAAATTTATATTGGCTTTCAGTTATTAACATTAAAAAGATACTTGTATTTCACTTAAAAATTGTTAGGCTTGAGCGAAATCACGAAAATTGAATAGAACAATGCGGAAATTTTGCTGGCTTGGCTTAATTTGTTATTTACCTTTGGGTCATTTACAGGCCATGGATTTAATAGAGGCGTATCAACGTGCTCTGGCCTATGATGCATCATGGCAGGCTAATCAATTAAGGTATCGTGTGGAGCAACAAAATCTGGGTATTGCTCAGGCAGCAGTATTACCTACTGTGAGTGTAAATGCGTCTATAGATAAGCAATATCAAAACGAAAATAGTGCACAAAGTTTTGAAATTAACGGACAACGCTACCATTTGGTGAATTCTGATGTGACAACCCGTCAAGTTTCTGCCAGTATTCGGCAGCCCATTTTCCGTCTCGATGTGTGGCAAAAGTATAAACAGGTCAAAATTTCTACCGATTTGGCAGAGTTAAAATTACAGTATCAACAACAACAATTGATGCTTAATGTTGCCACAGCTTATTTTGATGTTTTACGTCAGCAACAATTGTTAGCTGTATATCGACAAGAGGAACAGGCATTATTTAAACAATTACAAATGATGCAGGCCAAATATAAAGAAGGTCTGATTGCCCGAATCGATGTGAGTGAAGCTAATGCTCAGTATCAAAGTGCTGTGGCAAAACGGACTTCAGGTGAAGTTCAATCACAACTGGCACTTGAACAGTTACAACATTATACAGGGAAAATATATGATGATTTGTCACAGTTGAGTTCGAGCTTTCAGTATCAGTTGCCTATTCCTAATCAAATAGAGGACTGGCAGAATATGGCTTTACGTAATAATTTGGAATTAAATCAAACACGTCTTGCGTATCAGGTTGCATTACAGCAGGTCAAAGTTGATCAAGCGGATGCATACCCTCAGGTTGAAATGGTTGCCAGCAGTGGCTGGAACAAACAATCTCCTGAAAACATTTTGAGCCAGAATGGTCGTGTGGATAAAGTCGGTGTAGAATTAAATTGGACGCCTTTTTTGGGTACACGACAAGCAACACTAAAAAAATCTCAAATCAGCGCAGAAGCTGCACGAGTTGATATTGCTCAGAGTCAAAACCAAATTCAAACTGAAGTAAAACGAAATTTTTTACAGGTGGTTACCGCCTCTCGGCAATTAAATGCCTATAAGGCTGCTCAGGAATCGGCACAATTGGTAGCAGATGCATCGCAGGCAAGTTATCAAGAAGGGCTAAAAACTATGGTGGATGTTTTACTGGCACAGCGTAATGCTTTTTCAGCAACTCAGGATTACGTCAATGCACAATACGATTATTTGCTAAATGTATTACAATTACGTGCAAGCAGTGGTCAACTAACAGAAGCCGACCTTAAAGCATTTAATGCATGGTTAGAATAGACGTGATTCTTGAATGAAAACTTCTCTGCTATTGACATCATTTTGTCATTAAACCGTCATTTAAGTTTCATTAAAATCATTTGTAATGTGTTCTAAAAAGTTTCACTTTTTAGGAGCGCCGATCTTGGAGTCGAATACCCCCGTGTTTAACCATCATATCTCTTCTCAATTTAATGAAAATCTTCAGGACGTCAATAATAAATTTATGTTGATGGGTGGATTGGTTGAGCAGCAAGTGGCAAATGCAATTCATGCTTTACTGGACACTGATCTGGATATGGCATTAAAAGTGCAAATGGAAGATGATGCTGTCAATCAACTGGAACGTGAGATTGATGAAGCTTTGACACTAATTTTGGCTCGCCGGCAGCCGGCAGCCAGCGATTTGCGAATGGTGATCGCCATGAGTAAAGCCAATACCGATTTAGAGCGTATTGGTGATGAAGCTGCCAAGATTGCCAGAATTGCACAAAATTTATGTGAAGAAGGTGAATCTCCACGTGGTTATATGGAAACGCGTCATATTGGTAGTCAGGTGCGTATTATGATGCGTGAGGCGTTGGATGCTTTTGCACGTCTTGATGCTGAACAGGCAGTGCATGTGATGCGTGCGGATGCCGATATCGATCGTGAATATTCTTCAGCCATGCGAACCTTGATGACTTATATGATTGAAGATCCACGTCATATCAGCCGTGTTATGAATGTAATGTGGGTGTTGCGATCACTGGAGCGTATCGGCGATCATGCGCGTAATATTAGTGAGCAAATCATTTACATGGTTAAGGGTATGGATGTGCGTCATACCAGCGTGGATAAAGTACAAGAACAAGTTCAAGGTAAGATTCAGGACGAATAAGTCAGAAGCAGATGTTCTGAGTTTATTGATAAATTCCTGATAAGTGGATTTGATGTTGTGGGATACGAGAGCGATCCCACTGTGTAACAGCCTGTTTTAGCATGATTGCAGGTTGATCAATCTCTATAGGCTCTTGGTGCAGTGCAAGGACTGCTTGTGCCAGTAATTGCGGTGCCTGAGAGAGATCCAGTGCTTGTGCCAGATTTTGTTTGGAAAGTTTTTGTCCCTGTGCATTCATGGCGAGAGGTAAATGCATATATTGTATTTGAGAATAGCCCAGACAATGGCCAAGCCAGATCTGGCGTACAGTATTATCCAGTAAATCTGCTCCACGAACTACGTGCGTGACTCCTTGTAAATGATCATCAACAACTACAGCCAGTTGATAATTAATAATCCCATCACGGCGTTTTAAAACAAAATCCCCCAAATCCTGCTGTAAATTACTGCATTGCTGGCCTTGTAATGCATCTTCAAAGCAAATTTGTTGATCTGTGACTTTTAAACGAATAGCTTGATGCTTAAAATCAAGCTTTAAATTACGACAAGTTCCTGCATAAATCGCATTACTACCTAATATTTTTCTTGTACATTGGCAGGCATAGACTAAATTGCAGTGTTTGAGTTGATCAATGACGGCTTCATAGCGAGCGAGATGATCTTTTTGAAAAATAATAGGTGCATCTGGTTCAAAAGCAAAAGTATCCAGACAGCGTAAAATATGTGATTCACTTCCTGGATAAATTCGCGGAATATCAGTATCTTCAATACGCACCAGCCACTTACCATGTTGTGATTTGGCTTCGCAATAACTGGCTACTGCGGTAATCAATGAACCAAAATGCAAAGGGCCGGTTGGCGAGGGCGCAAACCGACCAATGTATGCATGATTTGGCCATCGCACAGGTGAGAAGTCTGACTTCTCTCGTAACGATGTATCCAAAACGGTTTTTTGCTGTATCTCTGACATGAGCATCGACTAAGAGCTTTGTTGATATCTATCAGGTGAACAGCTCATGATCAACCGTTATTTTGTTTCTCTTTGATTTCTGCAAGCGTCTTGCAGTCAATACAAAGTGTCGCAGTTGGACGGGCTTCCAGACGGCGCAAACCAATTTCGATACCACAGGTTTCACAGTAGCCATAGTCTTCATCTTTAATGGCTTGTAGTGATTGTTCGATTTTGCGAATGAGTTTACGTTCACGATCTCGTGTACGGAGTTCAATGGCAAATTCTTCTTCCTGTGTTGCACGGTCGTTGACATCAGGCAAGGCTGAGGATTCATCCTGCATGGACGTTAATGTACGATCCACTTCTGACATTAGTTCGGTTTTCCAAGCTTCCAGAATTTTACGAAAATGTTCTAATTGTCCTTCGGACATATATTCTTCATTTTTCTTTTCTAGATAAGGTGCAAAACCGAATAAGCTTGCGGTGGTTCCCATTTCTGTCGTGGTTGCCTTAGGCTTGCGTGTGCGTTTTACTGGCTTGTCGGCAGCAACGTCTTTTACATCATCCAGTTGTGTTTGATTGTCATTCGCCATATAGGGCATTCCTCATCGTACAAGTATTTATCTATACGCAATACTCAGGATAAAAACAGACATCTAAAGTCAAAATCAATGCTGTTTTCCCCTAGGGTCGCACATCATATATATTTTTGGTTGAATAAGATAGTGTTAAATCGTGAACAATTGTGGCAAGCATTTTTGATCTCGATTTAGTAATGCGTCAATTGATGATCAATTTCCCCCAAAATTTTATTTATTCGATTGATTTTCGTAATAATTTTACCGTCAGAATACAGCTCCAGAATGCGATAACCAGGAGGTTGAATATCTAGACTAAAGTCCTGACTGTGAGGGCTAAACTGTACACAGGTTGAGGGACAGGACATAAATGCAACTCCTGAAATTGTTTGCTCTGTTGCCTGATGTACATGACCATTAATCACGGCTTTAATCTGTGGATTGGCATGAATACATTGTAAAAATTCTGCTGCATTACGCAGATTTTGCTGATCCAGCCATGCGCAGCCTACAGGAAGACTATGATGATGCATTGCTATCAGGGTGTGGTATTCATGATATTGCGTCAGTACTTCCTGTAATTGATGTAATGTTTCGGCTTTTAAATAACCATGACTGCCTTCTAGTGTTTGACTATTGAGCAGGATTAGACACCAGTGATCAATAATGATGGTTTGGATATCCGGATTTTCTGTATCATAAGTTTCCGGGAATGCCTGATTATCATCATGATTACCCCGAATAAAGATATGTGGTGTATTGAATTGAGCAACTTCGTCCAGATAGATTTGATAACTTCTCGGACTAGGTTCCTGTGTTAGATCACCTGTAGATAAAATGCAGTCATAAGGTGCATATTGCTGTGCATCTCGAAGGACATGTTGCAATGATAAATACGGATTGACACCAATAAATATCCCCTGTTTGTCATTGAGTAAATGCGCATCACTGATTTGTAATATACGAATTGGTTGTTGCGCAAGAGATGTATGAGATTTTGAAAGATGTTTTGCCATCTTCTTATCCTATTTTTTGTTTTTTGCTAAAAATAACTGGAACCATTGTATGGCAACAAGAAGTTCCGCATTACGAATAAGGTCATGTTGAAGTAATGCATCAATATCAGTGTAACGGAAAAGGTGTACACGAATATCTTCCCCTTCAGAAGCTTCACCATGAATACCGCCAGCTTGACTTAGATCAGCTGTTGCAGCATAAAAATAAAAGATTTCATTACTGGCTCCTGTGGAAGTATGGTAACGCTGAATAAAATGAACATTCTGAAGCTGGCAGTTTGCTTCTTCCAGTGCTTCTCGCGTCACACATTGTATGCCATCTTCGCCTTCATCAATCAAGCCAGCAATAATTTCCAGTTGCCATGGTGTATCTCCAGCATTGAGTGCTCCTGCACGAAATTGCTCAATAAGCAGGAATTTTTCTAAATAGGGATCATAAACAAAAACGCCCGCAGCTTGTCGGCGGCGGACGATTTCCCGTGAAATTTCTGGACCAAATTGTTTTGAAGCAAATAAGCGATGTTTTAAGTTCAAAACTTCTACTTGGACAAAGCCTTTGTAACGTGTTTGCGTCCGGATAATCTCAACATCTTCTTGCTTGAATTGTAGCTTAAAGCCTAATTCCTGCATCATATATGATCACCTTAAGAATTCATCTTTCTATATAGGCTAGCAGTCTACATGGATACAGGAAGTACTGTAAAGATTAAACCTTTTGATAAAGTGTATTGCCGTGTTTTTGATATTCTTCCTGCATGTGTTTCATTCCTTCAAGTTGTTGCTGCGCTGCTTGATTTTGCGCATAGTCCCGTACATTTTGGGTGATTTTCATGGAGCAAAATTTTGGCCCACACATTGAACAAAAATGTGCAGATTTATGTGCTTCCTTTGGCATGGTTTCATCATGCATGCTGCGTGCGGTATCCGGATCCAATGCGAGATTGAACTGGTCTTCCCAACGGAATTCAAAACGTGCTTTAGAAAGGGCATTATCACGTGCCTGTGCGCCGGGATGTCCTTTGGCAAGATCTGCGGCATGGGCAGCAATTTTGTAGGTAATAATGCCATCTTTCACGTCTTTTTTATTTGGCAGACCCAAATGTTCTTTCGGGGTGACGTAACACAGCATGGCTGTACCATACCAGCCAATCATTGCAGCACCAATGGCAGAGGTAATATGATCATAGCCCGGTGAAATATCTGTTGTGAGCGGCCCTAAGGTATAAAATGGTGCTTCCTTACAGACTTCAAGTTGTAAATCCATATTTTCTTTGATCATGTGCATTGGCACATGCCCTGGACCTTCAATCATGACTTGTACATCATGTTGCCACGCTTTATGGGTGAGTTCGCCTAGTGTTTTAAGCTCGGAAAATTGTGCTTCATCATTGGCATCCTGAATACAGCCGGGACGTAATCCATCTCCCAGACTAAATGACACGTCATAGGCTTTCATGATCTCGCAGATTTCATCAAAATGCGTGTAGAGAAAATTTTCTTGATGATGTGCCAGACACCACTGTGCCATAATTGAACCACCACGTGATACAATTCCTGTTAAGCGACCGGCAGTTAATGGTACATAGCGTAACAAGACTCCGGCATGAATGGTAAAATAATCTACACCTTGCTCGGCTTGTTCAATTAAGGTGTCTTTAAAAATTTCCCAGTTTAAATCTTCGGCAACACCATTCACTTTTTCCAGAGCCTGATAAATCGGTACAGTACCAATCGGCACAGGCGAGTTTCGGATAATCCATTCACGAGTTTCGTGAATATTTTTACCGGTGGATAAATCCATAATAGTATCGGCACCCCAACGGGTGGCCCAAGTCATTTTTGCTACTTCTTCATCAATCGATGAACCAAGTGCTGAATTCCCGATATTGGCATTGATTTTGACCAGGAAATTCCGCCCGATAATCATTGGCTCACATTCAGGATGGTTGATGTTTGCAGGAATAATAGCTCGACCAGAAGCAATTTCCTGTCGTACAAATTCCGGCGTAATTTCGGTTAAGTTTTTTGCACCAAAATTTTGTCCTGCATGTTGGCGCATATCTACCCCTTCACGCTGGCGTTGATTTTCCCGAATAGCAATATATTCCATTTCAGGTGTAATGATGCCTTGTTTGGCATAATGCATTTGGGTGACGTTTTTCCCGGTCTTAGCTCGTCTTGGATTTTGAATATGAGCAAAACGAATCTCGGCAGTGCGAATATCTCTTAACCGTTCTTGTCCAAAACTTGATGTTAGTCCGGCAAGTTTTTCGGTATCCTGCCGCTCCTCAATCCAGTTTTGGCGGACAAAAGGTAAACCTTTATTTAGATCAATAGTTACGTTCGGATCAGTATAGGCACCGGAAGTATCATAGACACGTAGTGGTAAGTTCTTTTCACCACCTAATCCGGTTGGTGTATCGCTGAGGGTAATTTCACGAAAAGGCACCTGAATATCAGGACGTGAACCCTGAACATAAGTTTTTTGTGATGCCGGTAAAATTCGGGTTAGGTCTTGAGCATCTTGCTCGTGTTGTGCCGCAATATCGGCTGGATTTTGGGATGAATTGAGATTCGTGAATTGGTTCATGGCTTAATCCTTTGGCTGAACAATTACGAATCAAGCATGACCAAAAACATGAATAGATTTATCCTTATTACAGGATGAATAAGACGTTTTTAGCTGGCTTGATTCCTACGCAGGTTTTAACCTGATCAGGTTCAACGGTACTCATTCTTAAATCAGGCCGTAAAAACACCTGTGATTAAAATGATCTCAGCAGTTTGTTAACTGCGCTCCGTCAAGCTGGATTTAGCTTAACATAGGCAAAGCCAAAATGTAGATAGATTTTTACAGAAAAAATTATCAGCTTATTTTGCTTTAATTTATAAGATTTTATTTAAATATTAGATATTTATTACTATTCGATTCATTAAATTTAATTTTTTATCTCCTCATATTTTACAATTTTAAAAGCTTTCTCAAATTTATAGTCTATGCGCTAAAAAAGTTCTTTTTGATTAATATAAGCTTATATTTGGTGCAACTTAAAGACTGAAATGATAACAAATGCAATAAAAATTCATTTAAATTAAATTTTCACATCAATATCCCTAATATGGCATAACAATTGCAAATTTATTCTATTATTTAAAATGAGTCATTGTGATGTCGGATCAACGCTCTAAAAATCTTAAACAAGGTCTCTCGAATCGGCATGTTCAATTAATTGCACTGGGTGGTGCAATTGGTACGGGACTATTTTTGGGATTATCTCATACCATTCAACTGGCAGGACCTGCTGTATTATTAGGCTATGCAATTGCAGGATTTGTGGCATTTTTAATCATGCGTCAGTTGGGAGAAATGGTGGTAGAAGAGCCAGTAAGTGGATCATTTAGTCATTTTGCCTACAAATATTGGGGGCAAATGGCAGGCTTTATGTCTGGCTGGAACTATTGGGTATTGTATGTTTTGGTGAGCATGGCAGAACTAAGTGCAATTGGTGTTTTTGTGCAGTTCTGGTGGCCTGACATGCCAACATGGATTACTGCACTGGTATTCTTTATTGCAATTAACCTTATTAACCTGATTAATGTAAGGTTTTTTGGTGAGCTGGAATTTGCATTTTCATGTATTAAAATTTTGGCAATTATCAGTATGATTGGCTTTGGAATATATCTTTTGGTCACAGGCGGAGCGGGACCATCAGCCGGAGTTAGTAATTTATGGCAACATGGCGGATTTTTACCACATGGCTGGACCGGTCTAATTCAGGCAATGGCATTTATCATGTTTGCTTTTGGTGGACTGGAATTGGTGGGGATTGCCGCAGCAGAAACAAAAAATCCGGGATATACCATTCCTAAGGCCACCAATCAGATTGTTTATCGTATTCTTATTTTTTATATTGGCGCAATTGGGGTATTACTGAGTTTATATCCTTGGGATCAGGTCGCAAAAGGGGGAAGTCCATTTGTGATGATTTTCCAATCATTAAATAGTACAGGCGTGGCAAATGTATTAAATGTTGTGGTATTGGTTGCTGCGGTCTCGGTATATAACAGTTGTGTTTATAGTAATAGTCGTATGTTATTGGGTTTGGCAGAGCAGGGCAATGCACCAAAGTTCCTAAAAAAAGTTAATGGTCGCGGAATTCCTGTTGCGGCATTATTGGTGTCTGCTGTGGTCACAGCATTTTGTGTGGTAATTAATTATGTTGCTCCTAAAAATGCCTTTGAAATTTTAATGATGTTGGTGATTGCTGCGCTTGTCATTAACTGGTTGATGATCTCAATTACACATTTGAAATTTCGTAAATTTATGTTGCAACAAAAACAAACAACGCGTTTTCCAAGTTTAGCTGCGCCGTGGAGTAATTATTTAACTATTGCTTTTGTTATGGGGATTTTATTGATTATGAGCTTAACGGAGGAAATGCGCCTTGCAGTTATTTTGTTACCTGTTTGGTTGATTTTGTTGAGTTTGGCATATATTTTTAAATCGAAAAAATTAAAGTCAATGAAGCTGAAACATATTGCGAGTAATGAAAGTGAATAATGTACACAAGTGGCTGATCTTTCGTATAATAAAAAATTCAGAGTTATACGTAATATAAAAATTACGAATAATTTTTGGGACTGAAATTTAATGTATGAGAGTTATTAATCATTATTAATACTCTCACACAAAAACAACTAAACTTAACAAGAAAGTTATTCTACAGTAACCGATTTGGCCAAATTACGTGGTTGATCGACATCTGTACCACGCAATACTGCCACATGATAAGACAACAATTGTACCGGAATACTATAAATAATTGGCGCTAACCATTCCGATACTGCTGGAATGTGAACCACATGTTGGCGGTCTTTAGCATGAATATCGCTATGCTCATCAGCAAAAACAAATAATTCACCACCACGCGCCTGAACTTCTTCCATATTGGATTTAAGTTTATCCAGCATTTCATCCTTTGGTGCCAGAATTACCACAGGCATGTCATTGTCTACCAGTGCCAGTGGCCCATGTTTTAATTCACCAGCCGCATAACCTTCGGCATGGATATAGGAAATTTCTTTGAGTTTTAAGGCACCTTCTAGTGCAATTGGGAAATGTGTACCACGACCCAAGAATAAACAATGTTGTTTTTCAACAAATAATTCCGATAAACGCAAAATTTCGGCATCATTTTTGAGGGTTTCATTTAAGACTTTTGGCGTATGCCATAAGGCTTGAATCACAGATTGTTTTAAATCAGCAGCAATACTGTTTTTGATTTCCCCCACTTTCAAGACCAAAAGCATCAAGGCTGCTAATTGTGTGGTAAACGCTTTGGTTGAAGCAACACCAATTTCCGGACCGGCTAAAGTAAGCAGATGAAAATCGGTTTCACGTACCATAGATGAGGTAGCGACATTACAAATGGCCATAGTAAAAATAGTTTTGTGCTGCTGTTTGGCGTGACGTTGTACATCACGTAGAGCTGCCAGACTATCAGCGGTTTCACCAGATTGTGAAATGCACAGATACAGGGTATTGGCGACAATTACAGGGTGACGATAACGGTATTCACTGGCAATTTCGACTTGGCAAGGCAAGCCAATGATTTGTTCAAACCAGTATTTTGCAACCATTCCAGCATGGTAGCTGGTACCACAGGCAATGATTTGGATCTGCTGTATGGTATCAAACGCACCATCGGCTTTTTCCAGAAAACCAGCTTTTAAATGCTCGGCATCCAGTGCTTGGGCAATCGTTTGTTGCACAGCTTCTGGTTGCTCAAAAATTTCTTTAAGCATGAAGTGCTTGTATTCGCCTTTACTGCTGCTCATTACTGTTGCATCAAGTTCCTTCACCGGACGATGGGTGAGGACAGTATTAACAAAAATTTCAATACTATTGCGTTTCAGGCGCACAATATCGCCTTCTTCCAGGTAGATAAAACGATTGGTGACAGGGAGTAATGCCAGTTGATCCGAACTGATAAAGTGTTCACCAATACCAACACCGACTACTAATGGAGAACCTTCACGCACTGCAATCAGTTCATCTGGTTGTTGTGCCCAGATGATGCCCAGTGCATAAGCGCCTTTAAGACGTGGTACGATAGTTTGCACTGCTGTTAATAAATCAGGTGTGCTTTTTAAAGCATGGTTGACTAAATGTGCAACAACCTCGGTGTCTGTTTCAGAACTAAAAACGTAACCCAGTTGTTGTAGTTCCTGTTTTAATTCCTGATAATTTTCAATAATACCGTTATGTACCACGGCAACTTCACCGGAAGCATGAGGGTGTGCATTATTTTGAGTGGGTTTACCATGTGTGGCCCAGCGTGTATGGGCAATTCCTAGATTACCATGTAAATGTCGACTGGTAACAGCTTCCACTAGGTTTGCAACTTTTCCTACCTGACGCTCACGAACCACGTGATGATGGTCAATTAATGCCAGTCCGGCGGAGTCATACCCCCGATATTCAAGGCGTTTGAGCCCTTCAATTAAAATTTCTGAGATATTACGTTCAGCGATGCCACCAACAATACCGCACATAAATTTTTCCTCAAATCATGATTTCTGTTTTTGTGGACGTTGATAGTTCGCTTTGTGACGTACTTCAGCACGTTCAACAGCTAAACTATGTGCTGCAACATCACGGGTAATCACTGAGCCTGCGCCAACAGTCGCCCCATCACCAATTTGAACAGGTGCAACCAGTGAGCTATTTGAACCAATAAAGGCCTGATTACCAATAACTGTTTTATGTTTATTGGCACCATCATAATTACAGGTGATTGTACCGGCACCAATATTACTTTCTGCACCGACCTGCGCATCACCAAGATAGGTAAAATGATTGGCTTTACTGGCATAACCCACACTGGAATTTTTCACTTCCACAAAATTACCAATATGAACATCATTGGCTAGAACTGCATTTGGGCGTAGACGGGCGAATGGTCCGATCTGATTATTTTCACCGACAATCGCCGAGTCAAACACGCTATAAGGTTGTACAACGGTATTAGCAGCAATTTTGGTATTTTTTAAAATACAACCCGCACCAATCTTTACGTTGTCACCCAGTTCACATTCACCTTCAATAATCACATTGATATCAATTTGCACATCTTGACCACAATTTAAAGTACCCCGCAAATCAAAACGATGTGGATCAATGATGTGTACGCCCTGACGCATTAATGTTTCAGCTTGATAATTTTGCCACTGACATTCAAGGGCTGCTAATTGTAAGCGATCATTGATACCTTCAACTTCAAAGTTAAATTCAGGTGCAATGGATGCAATTTCTAATCCATCTGCGACAGCCATAGCCACAATATCCGTCAAATAATATTCACCCTGTACATTATTATTGGAAAGTTTAGGTAGCCATTCATGTAATTTTTGATTACTGACGCAATAAATACCAGTATTGATTTCTGTAATCTGACGCTGTTGCTCAGAAGCATCCTTGTGTTCAATGATGGCCTGAATTTTCCCATCCTTACGAATAATACGTCCATAACCCGTTGGATTTTCCACATTCAGCGTGATCATGCCGATGCCTGAGGCAGTTGATGCATCCAATAAACGTTGCAGGGTATTTTTGGACACCAATGGTACATCACCATATAAAATGAGTGATAAACCCTCTTGTGGCAAAATAGGTAAAGTCATTTGTACAGCATGGCCTGTGCCAAGTTGTTCGGCTTGTTCTACCCAGTCGATGTTTTGTTTGGAAAACGTCTGTTTGACCAGTTCGCCACCATGACCATAAATGGTGATGATTCGTTCAGCTTGTAATTGTCTGGCTGTATTTAGAACATGACCCAATAAAGGTGTATTGGCTAATGGTTGTAATACTTTGGGTAACGCTGATTTCATGCGGGTGCCTTTGCCTGCCGCAAGAATAATGACTGAAGTTGCCATAATTGACATTCCTCATGAAACAAAAAATAAGATTGCGCCAAAAACACATGCTGCCATGATCCCTGCCAGTAGATCATCAAGCATAATGCCTAAACCTCCGGAAATATGCCGATCAGCCCAGCCAATTGGAAACGGTTTCCAGATATCAAACAAACGAAAAAGAGCAAAACCTAACCAGAGCCACCAGCTAGATTGCGCAAAGTAGATCAGTGGGAGCAGGGTGATAGATTGCCCAGCAAACTCATCCCAGACAATGCGACCATCATCATGCACCTGCATGATTTCTGCACTGCGACCACAAATATAGATACCGACAATCGACATCAGAATAATGATTACAATTGATGAAAATAGTCCTAATACGATCCAGAGCGGATATAGAACTAGAATTGCCAGTGATCCCATGGTACCGGGTGCTTTGGACAATAAACCTGAGCCGAGCCCAACACCCAGAAACCAGATAAACTTGTCAAAGCCTGAATGACGGCTTAAATCAATGGGAGGTTGTGGCAAAATGTTGATATCCTGATTGCTTTAGCGTAAACGCCTGTTGCTGATTAAAAAAATGACAGACAGAACCTGACTCAATTTGCCCAATAATATAAGGTTTAAAGTCAAATTTTTGTGTGAATTTATTTAAATTTTCTGCGGAAATTGTGAAGCAAAGCTGATAATCATCTCCACCTGCCAGTACCAATGCTTTTTGTGTATCTAAAGCTAATGTTTTAATTTCATCAGCCATAGGAATCTGTTCAAATTGAATTCGTGCGCCAACCTGACTGGCGTGCAGAATATGTCCAAGATCCTGAGCCAGACCATCGGAAACATCTAACATACTGGAGGCATAACCACGTAATGCCAGCCCAAATTCAACCTGAGGAATGGGATAATCCAGTGTATTCTGTAGTGCAGAATCTGGATAGCGTAAAGCGTATGCTGCACTACCAATTTGACCAGTTACAGCGATAAAATCACCAACTTGAGCGCCTGAGCGTAAAATTGCCTGATGTGGTGCAACCCAGCCAAGTGCCGTAATTGAAATGGTAAGTGTTGGGTTTTGTGTCGTGTCACCACCAATGAGTTGTACACCATATTGCTGGCAGCAATCGGCAATACCACGACTAAATTCCGCTAACCAATCTTCATTAAGTGTAGGTAAGCTTAATGCCAGTAAAACACTGTGAGGTGTGGCACCCATGGCAGCAAGATCTGACAGATTAACAGCAACACTTTTCCAGCCAATTGCATGTGCAGGCGCATCTGGTAAAAAATGCCGACCGGCAACCAAAGTATCAATACAACTGACCAATTGTTGATTTTCTGGAGGGCTAAACACTGCACAATCATCGCCAATGCCTACACTAATATCTTGTGTAGTCAGAGATTGAAAGTAGCGGGAAATGATCGAAAATTCAGTCATATAAGCCACATCATGTCGTTTGGCCTAGTCATTCAGTTTATTGTTTTTCGGCTTGGCGAAGTTTTTGCGCCACACGATCCAATACACCATTAATATATTTATGGCTATCTGCACCACCAAAGTGTTTGGCCAGTTCAATGGCTTCGTCCAGAACCACACGATAGGGAATTTCCAGATGATATTTTAGCTCATAAACGCCTAATCGCAAGGTTGCAAGCTCCACACCATCCAGTGCGTTGAGTTCACGATCCAGAGCAGGAATTAATACAGCATCAATTGCCTCATGTTCAGCAACGATCTGGCTTAATAATTCATGATAATAGCCAATATCGACTTTGTGCATGGCATTTTCGGCACGGGTACGTGCTTCAATCTCATGAACAGGATTATGGGTCATTTGCCACTCATAAATCCCTTGAACAGCAAAACGGCGTGCTTTGCGTTTTGCTGCGTATGTGGTTGGATAGCTTTGATTCATATTTTCTATTTGCCTTACAAATTAAATCGCTTTTAACAGATTAACCATTTCAATGGCGGTTAATGCTGCTTCAGAGCCTTTATTTCCAGCTTTGGTACCTGAACGCTCAATGGCCTGTTCAATACTATCTGTGGTTAATACACCATTAATAACTGGCAAAGTACTTTCTAGTCCGACAACGCCTAACCCTTTGGCACATTCTCCAGCGACAAAATCAAAATGAGGTGTGCTACCACGAATAACTGCACCTAAAGCGATAATGGCATCAAATTTCTGTGTTGTAGCCAGTTTTTTAGCCACAATTGGAAGTTCCCATGCACCAGGGGCATAAGCTACAGTGATATTTTCTTCTGCAACACCATGACGTTTTAGCGTATCAATGGCACCTTCAAGCAAATGCTCAACCACAAAGCTGTTAAAACGACCAACAACAATTGCGTAATGGTCTTGTGCTGCGAGATGAAGTTGACCTTCAATTTTTTGGATAGTCATTGTTTGTCCTCAAAATATCGTTGAAAAATCATACGATAGTATTTTTAAAATTATTGCAACTCAAGCGGTAAAATCTTAAACCTGAGTTGGTGTAATGTATTCTACAACTTCCAGATTAAATCCGGATAATGCGTTAAAGCGTAATGGTGAACTGAGCAGGCGCATCTGTTCTACTCCCACATCTCTTAAAATCTGTGCGCCAACCCCAATAGTTTGATACTGACGAGATAAGGCTGCATTTGATTTACCGGTTTTTGGCTGTTTAAGGCTCTTTAATGCAGATCCCAGATCTTCCAGATGATTTTGTCCAATCCATACCAAAACACCGCGTTCGCTGGCAGCAATTTCCTGTAAGGCATTGTCAATGTTCCATGCAGGTTCGCCATCGGCCTTATTTAATTTTAAAAGATCACGGGCTGGATTAAAACCATGTACACGAACTGTGGTGACACCTTCTGCTGGATTGCCTTTGACCAATGCCAAATGAACGGCAGGATTGCCAACTTCATGATAATAATAGAGTTGAAATTCACCATATTCTGTATCGATAGTTGAGTTTTCTATACGTTCTACGGTTTGTTCATTCATCATTCGATAATGGATAAGGTCGGCAATAGTACCAATTTTTAAACCATGTTTTTCTGCAAAAATTTCCAGATCAGGACGGCGAGCCATTTCGCCATTTTCCTTGATAATTTCACAGATAACAGAGGCAGGCTCTAGACCTGCAAGGCGAGCCAGATCAGAACCTGCTTCGGTATGTCCGGCACGGTGTAATACGCCACCGGGTTGTGCCATGAGCGGAAAAATATGTCCAGGCTGTACGATATCGTCTGGTCTGGCATGTGCAGCAACTGCTGTACGAATGGTATGTGCCCGCTCAGCCGCAGAAATTCCGGTCGAAATTCCATCAGCAGCTTCAATAGACAAGGTGAAATTGGTGCCGTGCTGTGCGCCGTTATGATCGACCATTAAGGGTAAGTTTAATTGTTGACAACGCTCTTTACTTAAAGTCAAACAAACCAAACCACGAGCATGAGTGATCATAAAGTTAATGTCTTCTGGACGAACATGTGTGGCAGCAATAATGAGATCGCCTTCATTTTCACGATCTTCGTCATCCATGAGAATGACCATTTTTCCTGCACGGATATCGGCTACCAATTCTTCGATGCTATTTAGTGACATCTGCTTTCACCTTTTGCTATTTAAGGACAAATCATTCGGGTTGCCCTGTGAATTCAACGCCGTATAGTCTAGCGTTTTTTGTGGTGATTTGCTTGATTTTATTTGCGACTTAAACATCAATAAATGAGGGTCAATCATATTCATGACCCTGTTAAACCAGAATAAATCCTTCAAGAATCATCCTGTGCTGAGTCGTTTTGTAGTTTTTTCCCAAGTAAAATCTCATCTCGCATTTGTTCTGCGGCATGGGCACATTCCGTATTTAAACCCTGAATGAGTAATGCTTCACGTGTCAAAGCGTTAGACGGATTTGGCAAATTTATTAATTCGTAGCAATGACGATCATGTTTAAAACTTGGTTTACTCAAATAAATTGCGAGTTCTTTGGCGTGTAAATATTGTGCCAAACGAATTGCAGATTTTTCTGCATTAAGCTGCATGCTTGGCAGTTCTTCTGCAATGGCACTACGAGTTTGTAATGCAAAACGTTTATCCTCACGATAGCGTTTATACATAGCATCAGACAGCGATTGAAAAACTGTGGCCACCAGAATAATTGTTGGAATCGCTTGTGGTGCAGTTTTATCAATACGAATTAGTGCACCATCGTCAAAGAATGGTTGAATCACTTCAAGTTGATTCTCATGTAATTCAAAATGTTCAAGACATAACTTAATGGTTTTGTTTAAAAATAATTGTGCCAGATTAAAGTAGGCCTGTGCGGTACGCTGGTTAACTGACCCTAACAATTGTTTTGGGTCATAAAACTGAATACTGAGATAAAGATGATCTGAATGTTCGGTTTTGTTAAGCAGATCCTCAACATCAAGATTGGCTTTAGGACGTTGATTTTGATAAAGCTGCTGAGCTTTGGCAAGAGTAAGTGTTGCTTGATGTTTCTCTTGTTCGAGTGCTTCGGCTAAACGCTGGATTTCATGTTTAAGTTGAGCTTCACGTTTCATTTTTGCCAAGAATTCAGAACGTGTTGGGCGAGCAATTGTACGATAGCCAATCCATAATAAAATATGAATAATGAGTGAGGCGACAAGAGGAAGCCAGTTATTGCGTAGTGTTTCTCCTAGACTTGGTTTAATCAGGGTAACTTCTACTCGTCCTACTTTTTGTTCATTGGCAATGGCATCTCTTACAAAAATATCCCCATCACGGGTTTTATTGGCACCAGCGGTAGCTAAAACCTGATTATTTGGGTCTAGGATACGTAATGATGCAATACTTGGATTGGTTGCGTAACGAGAAGTTAATAATGCCAGAGAAACGGTATTGGGTGGGTTCAACTCAGCTAGACTATCTGCCACCAGTTGGCGAGTGAGTAATTCACCCTGAATGATACGGTTATCTTTTAAATAATAATTAGTAGCAAGCACAATCAAAACACTGTGCAAGGCAAAACTAACAATAAGCAGGCTTGCAAAAAGCCCTTGACGAGGTGCGTTCAACTTAAACTTCCAAGGCAAATAGTTTCAAGATCGATTATCATGCTATTAATTTTATAAACAGCAACTACTCAGGTCAGAGTTATACTCATGCGAGAAATCATTCTTATTTCCTTTCTGGGACCAGACCAACCTAATCAGTTTACCCGACTTATGCAAGTATTGTCTGTACATTCTTTGCAGATTCTGGATGTTGGACAGGCAGTTATTCATCATCAATCCACACTGGGAATGATCATTCACTCTGAAGATCAGACAGCAACAGCACTTGCAATGAAAGAAATTTTAAGTCTGGCTGAAGAAACCAATGCGACTGTGCATTTTAAAACTATTTCTGAAGCAGAATATCAACAGTGGGTCAAAGATGGTGGACAGGTTAAATATCTGGTAACGGTTCTGGCACCTGCACTCAACGCAACCCATTTAGAAGCTGTGAGTCAGTTGGTGTCTAGTCAAGGGTTTCATATTGATCGCATCACACGTCTTTCAGATCGATTAGTATTAGATCATCACCAACAATCGGCACCTGCGTGTATTCAGTTTGGATTAAGTGGAAAAATGCTGGATGCACAAGCCATGCGTAACGCATGTCTGGGTTTAAGTAGCAATCATAATATTGATATTGCAGTTCAGGAAGACAATGTATATCGCCGTAATCATCGTCTTGTATGCTTTGATATGGATTCTACCCTGATTGAACAGGAAGTGATTGATGAGTTGGCACGTGAAGCAGGTGTTGGTGTACAGGTTGCAGAAATTACTGAACGTGCCATGCTGGGCGAGCTAGATTTTCAGCAAAGTTTTCGGGCACGTGTTGCTTTATTAAAAGGTTTGGATAGTAAGGTTTTAGCCAGTGTTGCACAGCGATTGATCATTACGCAAGGCGCAGAAAATCTAATTTCAACTTTGAAATCATTGGGATATAAAACAGCGATTTTATCTGGTGGTTTTCAGTATTTTGCGGAATATTTACAGCAAAAATTAGGTATTGACGAGGTGCATGCCAATATTCTGGATATACAGGATGGTTTGGTGACAGGTGAAGTGAAAGGCCAGATTGTTGATGGTGCACGCAAGGCACAATTATTACAGGAATTGGCAGCCAAATATGGGATTTCGACTGCTCAAGTAATTGCCGTAGGTGATGGAGCCAATGACTTACCTATGTTATCACTGGCTGGTTTAGGCATCGCATTTAGAGCAAAACCATTGGTACGCCAGAATGCACGTCAGGCAATTTCTACCGTAGGACTGGATGGTATTCTGTATCTTTTAGGAGTACATGATAAAGATATTCACCGAGTATAGGCCTCATTTATAAGCCTAAGATATCCACAAAAAATGCTACATCTGGCAGTTGCGTGTTGGATGTAGTGTTGATGTAATGACAATGTTATTTTGTTTAAAATTTAATAAAAAACAATGACTTATTAAAATCAATATGGCTTAAAAAAATATTTAAAAAAATTTTTTGATCGTAAATAAAAATTCTATTTTTTTGCAAGAATCCTTAATTTATCAGGCTTTGTTACAGCTTGTTATTTGCTAAATAAAGTCGAGTGTAATATTAAACGACATCCTGTGTCGTTAATTCGCATGTAGGGGCTTTTCTCAGCGTTAAAAACTTGCATAATGATTTTACCGAAATGCTTTTAAGGTTGTTTTTTAGTCGGTTAAAGCTTAAGTACTTTATTTTGAAATGCGTTGGGTAGATCAAGGTCGTGATAAATAAAGATTCCAGATGGTGAAGGAGGAAATGCATGACTACAATGAGTATGGCAACAGTGTTAGGGCTAAGTTGTGTTGCTCTGGCAATTTGTTTGATCGCATTTTCACGCTATCGCCATTGGTTATTGTTCATGGGGGCAGGTATGGTGTTCTGGGGTGGACTTGAACTGCTGCGTGTGATTATTCAAAGTCTCATTGATATGCCCTTATTGTACGGTTATATCACAGCTTTTATGCTCAGTTTACTGGGAATAACTGGACTGATTATCTGGTACGATCGGCAACATTCGAAAGTGATTAAAAAGGTCAAATGTATAGAACATACGCCAGTTTATGAGGATGATCAGCATCATTATCTACGTTAGATTGACAAGAAGAATCATGATTAAATCAGTATGGACGGCCAGTATAAATAGAATGTCAACGGTTTCTACATAGATAAAAAATATAGATTTGTTGCAACACAAAACAGAATTTAAATTTTAAAAAGCGGATATGTTAGGATAATATTTTATATCGCCTGATGCTGGATAACCTTTTAGGACAACTCATGAAATTATCAATTTTGCCTGTGATTAAACTTCCGGTCGTGGATGTTACAACTGATCCTTTGGATTTATTACTGGCGGGTTTAACGCTACGTATGAAGCAGTTGGCACGTACCAGCCCAAAGTTTATCGAGCTAATTTATGATCGTAAGTTTCGTATAGAAATTGCTGCCGAAAATGGCGTTGCCCGCCATTTGGTGATTGATCATGGTCAGGTCAGTAATGAACCTGCAAAAGGTCAGGCTGCCGACTTTAGTATCCATTTTGTGGACAGTGATTATGCAGTAAAAACCATTTTAAAAGGTAATCCAAGCGCATTTATGAGTGGAATGCAAAGTGGCGACATCAAAATGGAAGGCGATTTTACTTTACTGGTCTGGTTTAATAAAGCGGCTAAACTTATTG
Source organism: Acinetobacter qingfengensis (assembly GCF_008693185.1). Classification (GTDB taxonomy): domain Bacteria; phylum Pseudomonadota; class Gammaproteobacteria; order Pseudomonadales; family Moraxellaceae; genus Acinetobacter; species Acinetobacter qingfengensis. The sequence continues at coordinate 59,088 of NZ_VXKN01000007.1, read as the reverse complement.
TGCCTAAATTGCCTAAGCCTTTAACACAAAAATATCAGCAAGTGCGTCAATTAATTAAGCAAAAAACAGGGAAATAAGTGACATTTACTTATTGAGTAAAAATGGACACAATAGGGACGCCCATTTTTACTCAACTTCTAGCATAAATGTTACCGGACCATCATTAATGAGTTGCACTTGCATATCCGCTGCAAAAATTCCGGTAGCAACATGAGTATATTGCGAGTTTATATAAGCGACTAGTTGCTCATATAACGCTTTGGCCTGTTGAGGAGGCATGGCTGGAGCAAAATCTGGGCGTAGACCTTTTTGTGTATTTGCATAAAGAGTGAATTGTGAAACCAAAAGAATTTCACCTTGTGCTTGTTGGATATTCAGACCCATTTTGCCTTTTTCGTCATCAAATACTCGGTATTTAAGAATTTTATCCAGTAATTTTTGCCCTTTTTCTAAATTATCATCTTGTCCCAATCCAAGAAATACCACCAAGCCATGTTGAATTTGACCCACAATTTGTTGATCGACAGTCACGCTTGCTGCTTTACTACGCTGAATCAGGGCACGCAAAATTGTTCTCCAAAAAAATTAAAATAGTGAGTTTAAACCAGACGGCTAATAGATTTCTTTTTCCAGACCAATAAATAATAAGCCATTTGTAAAAAGAACGTGGCGACAAAAGCAGTTGCATAACCATACCAGATACCCTGTAACCCCCAGAGATGACTAAACCACCATGCCAGTGGAATTTCAATACTGACAATACAGAGAATATTAATGACCATTGGTGCAATTACTGTACCACTGGCACGCATAATCCCCGCAAAGATTCCTGCTGCACCAAAAAAGAGTAAAGACCAAAGAACGATGTGTAACAGGCTCTCACCAAGTTCTACCACTGTGGGTTCAGTAATGAAGAGGGACATCAAGGCTTTCGATCCTAAATATGCCAGACTGATAAGTCCACCGGTCAGAATCAGATTAAACCACAATGCGGTGCGGGTGACTTTGCGTACTAAGCCTATTTGATCAGCGCCAATGGCCTGAGCAGCAAAAATAGATGCTGCAATACCAATTGATAGCGCAGGAAATTGTACATAATTTAATACTTGATTTACTGCACCGTAAGCAGCAGTTGCATGCGCACCAAAGCGATTGACCATGCCAATAATGACCAGACCTGCAAGTGAAGTCGTGACCATTTGTATGCCGGTTGGTATCCCCAATTTGAGAATTAGTTTACACATTTGACGATCAAAGCGGATATGTTGTCTGAGTTGCTGGTCCAGTTTAAGTGGATGATTACGGAATTTGAGGTAAAGATATAAAAAGCCCAGTACACAGCAATAACTGATATACGTTGCAATAGCTGGAGAAATAATCCCCAAACTAGGGAAGCCGAACATGCCTTTAATTAACACTGGCGTAATGATCATACCAATTGCACTGGTCATGCCTAGTGCAACCAATGGCGTTATACTGTCACCGACACCACGTAAAATAGAAGTATATATAATATAGATAAATAACAATGGACTGCCTGCAAGCATCCAGCGAGTATAGGGCACAGCCAGATGCATCACCGATTGATCCGTACCAAGTAATCGTAAAATTGCGGGTGTAAACAATGCTCCGAGAGCCGCAATAATTGTGCCTCCAGTCAATGTCATAAACAGAGTTGAGCCAACAATACTATGTAGCTTTTCGGTATTACGTGCACCCCATGCCTGGCCAATGAGTACGGTACAACCTGCGGATAACCCGATAATAAAAGCCATCAGGCAAAATAATATTGGAAAAAAAACCGAAACAGCAGCAATTGCTTCTACTCCCATCATTTGCCCGACAAAAATGGTATTGATGGTGCCGGAGAGGCTTTGCAGAATGTTGGTGGCAATCAACGGTAACAGGAAAATCAGAAAAACTTTCCATAACTTACGTTGTTGTATCGAAGATGCCTGTGCTGCCATAAATCATCCAAAAATTGGTGAAAATAGCGGCTATTCTAGCAAGGGTATTGATGAATTGCTTGACTGTTTAACAATTTGACAGAATATCCAGTGCCTGTTGTAGTGTTTCAGTTTTTTTGGCAAAACAGAAACGTAAATAAGGTAAATGTTGAGGTGGCTGCTGATAAAATACAGAAATTGGAATACTGACAATACGATGCTGCTCAGCAAGCCATTGGCACATTTCAACGTCATTTAAATCATCCCGAATTGCGGAATAATCTAGTAACTGAAAATACGTACCTTGACTGGGTTGTGCAGAAAAACGACTGTGCTGAATACCTTCCAGAAAAAAGTCACGTTTTTGTTGATAAAAATTTGCAAGTGTTTTGAGATGTTCCGGAGATTGTTGCATAAACTGTGCAAGAGCAATTTGACAAGGCTGTACACCACAGAAATTGGCAAATTGATAAACCTGACGTAATTCACGCATCAATGCTGCTTTGGCAACGCAATAACCTGTCCGCCAGCCTGTAACATGAAAGCTTTTACCAAATGAACCAATTGCCAACGCTCGATCTTGTAATTCAGGAAAATCCATCACTGAATAATGACGTTGTCCATCAAAAACCAGATGCTCATATACTTCATCAGATAATACAATAATATTTTTATTTTCGATTAATTGAATTAAATTTAGCCAGTCTTCTTTGCACCAGATACTGCCTGTTGGATTATGCGGTGTATTGACAATAATCATGCGTGTACGAGAAGTAATCGCAGCGTGTACTTGATTCCAGTCCACCTGAAAGTCAGGTGCCTGTAAGGCAATATGTACAGTTTTCCCACCTGCCAGATGAATAGCCGGGGCGTAACTATCATACGCCGGATCAAAAACAATGACCTCATCCTGTGGATGAATTAACGCTTGAATTGCAGAATAAATTGCAATAGTAGCGCCGGCAGTAATCGTCACTTCATTGACTGGATCAAAATGAATTTGATGTTGCTGCTGATATTGTTCACTGATCAGTTGTCTTAATGCCAGAATACCATGACCGGCAGGATATTGATGGGCAAAATCTGACACTTGATGAAATGCATCAAGTAAGGCTTTGGGTGGAGCAAAATCTGGAAAACCTTGTGACAGATTGAGCGCTTGCAAGCGTTCTGCAAGTTCTGACATGACAGTGAAAATGGTTGTGCCTGCCTGAGGAAATTTGCTGTCAATCTGAATCATGGCAATTTATCTGTGCTGATCAAAAAGGCATTATCATGGACTGCACTGTCATAAAATACAAGTGAGGATTTAAGCAAAGACCCATTTGGTTTCTACACTATTTTTCAAAATAAATAATCGAATCCGGCACGAAAAATTCCCAGCAATAAACCGATAAATCCACCGACCACAACACCATTGACTCGAATCATGTGCAGATCACCACCAACCTCATTTTCAATTTTGGCAATCATTTCTCTGGAGTCCCATGCATGTATTTGCTGGCTGATAAAACGAATTACCTTATCGCTATATTGCGCACTCAATTGTGTCGCAATCCCTGAAAAACGCTGATTAAATACTTCCCGTACTTCGATATTGTCACGAATACTCTCACCGACCTGCATGATGACTGCACGTAAATTGGTGGCAAGTCCCGAGTCATTGCGTTGTAAATCCTTGGTGATCGCCTGACATAAAATCGTCACTGCACTACTAATAAAATTTAAAAGTTGTGGGCTTTCCAGAAAAGCATCTTTGGTTTGATTAAGACGTAGACTGGCCTTGCTGCCATCATGCATTAAGTCGTGCATAAGCTCACGACCATAATCTTCAATATGTTGACGCCATGGATGGTCTGGATCCGCTAACATTTGTTCAATCTTTTTAATAAAGGCCTTAATACTGCGTTGCTGTACATCAATTCCCAAAAAACTGACGCCTTTGGCCAGCTTGGCTACGCCCATTTCTTCAAATAAACGTTTGGTTAATTGTTCTGTTTCGTGAGGGTGGGTCTGTAGCCAGTGATGTGCTGCATCCAATCCACGTTGTAATACATCCTGATGAAAATCATTGTCCAGAATGGCACGCAGCATTTCACTGGCCAGACGGTTGATTCGAGTATTTTTGACCCATTGAACACTATTATCCTGAATAAATTGGCTGATCTGCTGTTGACCAAAAAATTCAAAAAACTTGGGAACACCAAATTGAATCACTTCAACGATTTTCTGACTATTTTCAGGTTGTCTTAGCCAGTTTCCGGCAGCCAGACTAATGTCTGTTTTGGCTAGAGTGTTTTGTACTACAGTTGGTGAAAGAAAATTTTCCTGAACAAAACGACCCATGGACTCAGCAATACGTGCTTTGTTACGTGGAATAATTTCGGTGTGATCCCGTAGAAGTTTGGGAAGTGGAAATTTTCCAAAGGGGTTGCGAAATAGTACAGTAATGGCATACCAATCGGCTAATCCGCCAACCACACCCGCTTCAGCCGAAAGCATGAGAATATGAATAAGCCAGCTATATTGTGGAAAAATTTTGGCCAGAACCATTAAGGCAATCCAACAACCTGCGGCAATTGCAAGAGCAATCCCAGCAAGGCGTTTGGAGTGTTGCAGACTGGAAATTTCTGTATCAGTAGACATAGAGCAGTTTATGGCGTTTTATTGATGGGTTGAGGAATAATGACACTTCCATCAGGGCGAAGTCCATATTTTGTGCCTAAGCTTTGTAGAATACGATGCGCATCAAAAGCATCGGCAGGTGCCTGGGCTTTTTTAAACATTTGAATACTATATGAAACTTCTACAGGATCGACATCAACGCTATAAGGCATATCATAAAATGGATCGTCCCAGAATGGACCATAAAACCGACCGTAAGGTCCGACATAAGGATGCAGTGGTCGATTTGGATATACCACAACACGACGAGGTTGTTGCTGATTTAATTGATTACTTGGATCATTCAAAACTTTAAAAAAATCAAAACCTTGTTGGACTGTAATCTGAGCCGATTTAAGTAACGTAATTTCCTCGGCAGAACCATAGGATCTATTGTTATCTGCTTTAAAACTGATTCGTGCGGTGGAATCATTAAGCGGAATAATCTGGTAATGCCCCAGTTGATCGAAAGTTTTGGGTTGTTGTGTAGTTGCACAGCCAGTGAATACAACCGTACTACAAAGCAAAAGGCTTATTACGATGTTATTCATGGAATTTCTCCCCGTTTGATCTATTTTTATATTGTCTGCTTGGTTGGATGAACACAGACTTTCAGCATAACGCCAATTCGTGAAAAATGTATGTAGTTTTTGTAGATCGATCATGCATTGATCGGCTTATTTTTTGTAGAGTGTCACGGTGAGAAAATGACGGTTTACCCAATCGCCAGCTTTACTTTTGACCTGATCCTGTGCCGCGGTATGTTGTTGTATAAATAAATTGCTACTTTCCGCGAGGGTCTGGAGTTGCTCAAGATCGTATAATTCAAAATTAAACTGAGTAAATGGCAGAGTTTGCATAAAAGTTTTATCGGCAAAGGTCAGGTTGATCAATCCTTGTGGTTTAAGCAGATCTCCCAATGCCTGCAAAAAAGCTTTAGGCTGCTGCCAGAAATAAATACTATTGACACTAAAAATACGATCAAAAGTAGCGCTAGTAAAAGGTAGTGTGAAGCCGTCATAGCATTGGAAATGCGCTTGTTGTTTCATGATGGCAGTATGATTAAGATGCTGCGCTTCTTCATACATTAATTCGGAAATTTCTAGTCCTTCATAATACAAATGTGCTTGCTGTTTCAGTAAATAATCCAGATGTGCAGCATTGCCATGTCCTAATTCAAGGATGTGCTGTTTTGCATCAAGTTGCAATAAATCAATGCAATGTTTTGTCATGGGCCAATTGCTTTGATGCATCATGGCAGCCATTTCCAACCCTTTTTCCCCTTGTGGTTGTCTTAATTGTGCAGCAATCTGTTGTAGGGTTTCAATGTCTGCCATCTGATGATTTTCTCTCTAGTACTTTACTGAGCATTCAGTTTGGATAAAAAGCTATCATTACATTATTATGATCGACGTAATAGTTGCCAGAGATTCAGGATAAGCAGGAAGGTAAAAAATACCAGTGACCAGACAGCTAACGATTGTCCGAGAAATGTCCAGTCAATCACCGCACATTCGCCAGAACCTGATAATACTTCTTTCACAACCGATTGAAATGGCAGAGCATCCATTAAATAGTTTAGACCCGGACCACAAGAAGGTACCTGATCTGGTGGCAGATGTTGAATCCAAACTTGACGGGCAGCAACAGCAACAGACCAGCCAATTGCCAATGTACTGAGTAAACTATAAAAACGGCGTAACCAGCGTTGGCGTGGATGATGAATTAGTGCGATCAATGCAAAAAAGCCCATTGCCAATAGACCTACACGCTGAAAGATACATAAAGGACAAGGATTTAAGCCTTTAACATGCTCCAGATAAAGTGCAAAACCAATTCCAATAAAGCTGATCAGGACGAGTAAGGTATTTACGATACGATAGCTTGGCCGCATAAGTTAATTCTCCAGCAGATTACGGTAAGGTTTGATGTAGTCGCAAAAGTCTGGTTGTGGTTGCGATTCGAGATGTTGTTGCTGTGTGATCGATTGTAGCGCAACCTCATTAAAGTATTGTTCTAGCTGGTCAGACAAGGCGTATTGCTGGTAATGGGTCTGATGTTGTTTGGCAGTATTGGCACCAAAACTCCATGTACCTGAGCTGGCTTTAGTTTGGTCCAGTATTTGTGATGAAAGTGTTTGTGACACATCATCACAACGTTGTTGCATACACCTGAATGCATTTTGATAAATCTGATCATGTTCATTCTGATCCAGTAATTCTGCCAAACCTTGCATTTGTGCAAAGTGTTGTCGCATCCATTGTTGTAATTTGACCGTACCAGAAAGAGTATGCAGCTCTAGTTGTGGATCACGACCATTGGTGACAGTGATTGCCTGATTCTTATCCAGTAAATCTTGTTCATTTTCGGTAATTTTCGGACTTTCATCAAGTAAACAATATAATGCCAAAATTTCCAGAAATGCAGCACTATCTGTATTTATACCAATTGGACTAAATGGATTTACATCGACTGCACGTAATTCAACATAGGCAACACCACGTGCTTCAAGTGCCTGAGAAGGTGTTTCTTGCCCTTGCGGTGTCTGCTTTGGACGAATCAAACTGTAATATTCATTTTCAATTTGTAGAACATGATCGTTGATCTGAATAGGTTCACCATTAGCATCATTCAATCCCAAAGACTGAAAAGCCGGATAAGGGGTGCGAATGGCTTTACGCATTCCAGTCAGATAATCCGGTAAATGATTGTAATGAATCCCGAGTTGGCGTTGGGCCGAGTTTTGATAACCCAAACGTCCCATACGCAAAGCAGTCGCATCTGGTAAATAAAGTGTACCGCCAACCAAAGGTTGTAATTGGTGTTTTCGGCCTGTCACAAAACAACGGCAAACTGTTGGACTAGCACCTAATAAATACATGACCATCGGGATTAAGCGGAGAAAATTACGAATGAGTCCAAAATAACGGTGGCTGCGATAATCCTGTAAATTCAGTTTTTTTAATAATGGATTTTGTTCTTGTTGTTGTAATGAGGCAAACAGTTGATCCGGAAAAGAAAGATTATAATGTACACCTGAAATGGTCTGCATTCTGCGACCATAACGTACACCTAAACCCCTGCGATATAAGGTTTTAAAACGACCAATATTAGAATGGCCATATTGTGCCAGAGGAATATTTTCTTCCTGTTCATCTAGCATACACGGCATGGATAAAGGCCACAGTGATTCGCCTTCTGGTAAATGTTTTGCGGCGTAAGCATGGATATTTTCCAGAAATTCCAGTGCCTTAGCGATATCGGGTTGTGGTGGTGTAATGAATTCCATTAATGCTTCAGAATAATCTGTCGTAATAAATGGATGGGTCAGTGCAGCACCTAAAGTTTTTGGATGTGGCTGTTGTGACAGAAAACCGTTGGATTGCATGCGGAGGCTTTCACGTTCTATCCCACGTAACATTCCCTGTAAGTGGTTTGGTGTTAACCAGGTAGGAACAATAGAAGAGGCATTCAAAGATTCTGTCATATAAAGTTGCTCAATCCGTTATTGATTTGCTGTTATAAACAACAGCAATAATTTATATATGATACAAGTATTGCTTGGATCATGCATAAATCAGACAGTGTTTTAACACAAACCCATGTGATCACACATTAGAATTATGTGATTTTATACAATTAATTAAAAATAAGGCAGAGAAATTTATGGATGCAGCATTTGTTTTGAATTTTTGGTTTGCAGCAGAGAATCAGCCCTTCTGGTTTGAAAAATCTGGTGAATTTGATCAGAAAATTGTCACACATTTTATGACGATTCATCATCGTGCAAAGCAGGGTGAATTATGGTCATGGCGTGTGACACCGGAAGGTCGTCTGGCAGAGATTATTATTCTTGATCAGTTCTCACGTAATTTATTTCGTGAACAGCCACAAGCGTTTGCACAGGATTCGATGGCATTGGCACTGGCGCAGGAAGCGATTTCCCTAAAACTCGATCAGCAGCTTGATCCTGTACAGCGCAAATTTTTATATATGCCATTTATGCATAGTGAGTCAGGCTACATTCATGATATTGCTTTGCAATTATTTCAGCGTTTGGGAGATCAACTCACACTAGATTTTGAAAAAAAACATCAGCGAATTATTGATCGTTTTGGACGTTATCCGCATCGTAATGATATTTTAGGGCGAATTTCAACGACTGAAGAACAGGAATTTTTAACCCAGCCCAATAGCCATTTTTAGCACAAGACCGGAATAGTGCTTCCGGTCTAAATGTGTTGAGGTTAAGTCAGGCAAACGTACGCTTAAGCAAGTCGTATAATTTTGCAATGGCTTGTTTTTCTGATTCGGGATTATATGCAAGGTCTGTCCCGTATTTTGCTGCTTTTTCATCCGCTACAGGATTGGTAAAACCATGTTTAGTGTTTGGATAAATATCTACAGAATATTTAACCTGGGCTGCAGTCATTTCCTGTTTAAAATTTTCGACATCATTTAGAGAAACCATACTGTCATCTGCACCATGAGCGACAAGAACTTCTGCGGTAAATTTCCCTGCCTGCGCCGGTTGTTGAGCACTTAAATTGGCATGAAAAGTTGCTACAACTTTTAAATTGGCACCGGACCGCGCCAAATCTAATGCTACTTTCCCACCGTAACAGAAACCGATGGCAGCAACCTTATCGGCATTTACATTATTTTGAGCAACTAATGTTTGATAAGCTGCAGTTGCACGATCAACGATCGTGGCAGGATTTTCAAATGTTGACATCATATATTTGCCTGCAGTATCTGCATCTACCGCAAGTTTTTTATCGCCATACATATCAATCGCCAGTGCCACATAGCCTTGTTCGGCAAGTTCGCGAGCACGACGTTCGATATAATCATTACGCCCCCACCATTCAGGACATACCAGTATACCGGGTGCCTGAGAAGTATTTTCAGGATAAGCCAGATAGCCAATCAAGGTTTGACCGGTACTGTCCTTGTATTGAATTTCCTTGGTTTGAATGAGCTGAGTCATATCATCATATCCTTTATTTCATTAAGTCTATTGGTTATAGCGAATAAATATGACAAAAGGCAATCATAGGATTGCCTTTTGTATAATTTTTTGCACAAAATATTATGGCTGGAAGCTGAGAAAACTGCTTCACAACCTAATACTATTTCAAGCAACTATTTACCTCTAGATAGGAAGCCGATCACAAACAAAATGACAGCAACCACAAGGAAGATCACGGCAAAGTCTTTTGAAAGCCCTGCAACGCCACCAAAACCCAGAAAACTTGCAATTAATGCAATCACTGCAAAAATAATTGCCCAACGAAACATAATATTCTCCTCAATATATTTGTTTATTATTTGCTCATGGTAATCATAAAATTGAGCCTATAGTGTAAATATTTTGTGAATTTAAGCACAGTTTTTGTAGGGTTTATGCCAAATGTGTATCACTGCAATGCAGAAAAAGCTGCGGATCCTGTTATTTATGCTGTTAAAATAGCTTATCTTCGGTTTTATCTATTCGTTATGGATTCTGATTTACGCCCGCAATTTTGGCAACATTACTCGATTGATGCCCTGACACATGCAGAGTGGGAAGCATTATGTGATGGTTGTGGTTTATGTTGTCTCATTAAATTGGAAGACGATGAAACACAGGAAGTTGCCTATACCAAAGTGGCGTGTAAGTTACTGGATTGCCAAAGTGCGGCTTGTTCAGATTATCCTGATCGACACCAATATGTCCCTGACTGTATCCAGCTTACTCCGGAATTACTACAACAAATTCATTGGTTACCTTCGTCATGTGCTTATCGCAGAGTTGCAGAAGGTAAGCCATTACCCAACTGGCATTATTTATTGACAGGGGATCGCAACAGCATCATCAAAGCAAAAAAATCAGCGGCAAAACGCTGTATTTCTGAAACTCAAGTGCAAGAGGATGATATTGAAGAATATATCATTCGTTGGGTTCGTTAAGGTTGATTAATTTTAAATACCAGATTTAATGCAGCAAATAATGCTTCAATATGGCTGGCATTGGCAAGCTCAAAAGTTTTTACATTTAAATTTTTGTGTTGCATTAAATCATGGGAAAATTGTGCAATATCAGAATCCTGCTGTACCAGAGGATGGGCTTGACGCTTTTCCCTATTTTCTGTTTCTCCAACGGATAGCCATAAAGTCGTTGGTTGCTTGAATTGCTGTGGCATACTTGATAATTGTCTTAAAAGTGCATAATCATTCCACCAGATTGATGGACTGGCAGCCAGATAAAATTGAAAAGAATCCGGATGATTTAAAAAAGTATATAACGTAAACAGTCCCCCATAAGAATGCCCAAATAAAATTTGTTGTTTTGCATTAATTGTATAATGTGCTGCAATTGCTGGTTTTAATTGTTGTTGAATAAATTGAAAAAACTGTTCTGCACCACCTTGAGTATAATCTGAACTGCCTCGGTGTGCAGGTTGTTTTAATTTACCCTGATAAGGCGGCGTATAGTCGAAGCTACGTGCTTTTAAATCAAAACTTTGATCAGTAGGATAAGCAATGGCAACAATCAAAGGCGGTGTTTTATGTGAGCGAAAAGCAGTGTTGTCGATCGCCTGAGCCATGATTGAGGCATAGGGAAAAGTTGCATTGCCATCTAACAGATAAATCACTGGATAACCAGATTTAGGCGCAGGTGTTTTAGGTTGGTATACCTGAATAACATATTTTTGAGCATGAAATTTTGAATTGAGTTCAAATTGCTGATTTTGATGTCCACCAACTAAGGTCACGCCCTGTTGCAATTTGATTTCCTCGGCTTGTGTTGTTGCAGCCTGAAAAGTAACAGTACACATCATGCAACTGAATAAAAGATTTTTGATCATTTTATACATTTTGAGCTTAAAAATTATGGGAAATACCATACAGCAGCATTTATCTTTTGGCGAGTAGAAAAAACAAAAGCATTTACATCTTGAAAAGAACAAAATGGATCTTGGCTATATCTGGTCACCAGAATTGGGTAGGCTAAATTTTAATAACAGCAAAAACAGGCAAGGATCATGTTGAAAAATTTATGTTTATTTTTAGCCTTATCGGGCATTTTGGTTGGATTGACAGCTTGTGGTACATCGACTCCAGAAGCAGCAAGTCATGATATGGCAACGTCTACAGAAGCCCATGTCCCGAAATTTCAACAAAATTTTCAGATAGATAAAATTGCTAGTTTTGATGAGCCATGGGCTTTGACACAATTACCAGATGGACGATTATTGATTACAGAGCGTAAGGGAGTATTGAAAATATTTGATCCACTCAGCCAACAAAGCATTGATGTTTTTGCTGTACCAAGTGTTGCTTATGGTGGACAAGGTGGTTTAGGTGATGTGATCTTGCATCCTGATTTTAGCCATAATGGCTGGATTTATCTAAGTTATGCGACACGTGGAAACGGTGGTTATGGTGCAGAAGTGATTCGTGCCAGACTGGATTTAAGTTTACCGGCAAAACCCAAATTGCTGGATCAAAAAGTTGTCTGGCAACAAGTGCCTAAAACTTCAGGTCAGGGGCATTACGCACATCGAATGCGTTTTGATCAGCAAGGTAAATTGTGGATCAGTTCCGGCGAGCGACAAAAATTTGATCCAGCACAAGATATGCAATCTAATTTAGGAAAAATTTTACGTCTAAACGATGATGGCACAGCAGCAGATGGTAATCCTTTTGCCTCTCAAGGTGGCATTGCTGCACAAATCTGGTCTTTGGGGCATCGTAATCCTTTAGGGATGGATTTTGATCAGCAGGGGCAACTTTGGGTGGTGGAAATGGGGCCTCAGGGGGGGGATGAATTAAATTTGATTGAAAAAGGGCAAAATTATGGCTATCCGTTGGTTTCCAATGGTGATCATTACAATGGGCAATTGATTCCAGATCATGCAACACGACCTGAATTTGAGGCACCAAAAATAAGTTGGACACCGGTAATTTCACCATCCAGTCTGATGATTTATCGGGGAGACCAGCTTGAGTACTGGACAGGAAAAGCCATTATTGGTGGCTTATCTTCACAAGCCATTATTGTCGTAGATATTCAACAGCAACCCGCACGTGAAATACAAAGAATTGATATGAAAGCACGGATTCGTGGCTTATTGGAAGCACCAGATGGTGCCATCTGGGTACTTGAAGATGGAGAAAAAGCCAATTTGCTCAGACTTCATGCCAAATAACAGCATTCTGTTTTTTACTTTTACGATATGAATTGGCATTATAGGATAAAACCGTGCTGCTGCTGATCAAGACTTATGAGTGAAACACAAATCCCATTACCCGAACGTCTACGTCCAAGAAGTCTGTCCGAAATTATCGGGCAGGATCATTTACTGGGGGAAGATGCGCCATTAAGGCAAATGATTGATCAGGGGCATTTACCTTCAATTATTTTTTGGGGACCTCCGGGAGTTGGTAAAACCACCATTGCTTTATTATTGGCACAGGCGGTGGATCGTCCATTTATCAGTTTGTCTGCATTGAATACAGGGGTAAAAGAATTACGGGAAGTTATTGCCGAAAGTGGTGATCTACTAACACCTGTGGTATTTATTGATGAAATTCATCGATTTAATAAATCTCAGCAGGATGCATTACTGGGTGCAGTTGAGAAGGGTAAAATCACCTTGATCGGTGCAACTACGGAAAATCCTTCCTTTGAAGTCAACAGTGCTTTGTTGTCACGTTGTCAGGTGTATACCTTAAAAGCATTAGATGAAAATGCGATTGAAATCCTGTTAAAAAGAGCGGTGAAAAGTGATAAGTTCTTACAGGCTAGGCACATTCAGCTGGAAGAATTTGATGCGCTGTATCAATTTGCTGCGGGTGATGCCCGCAAGGCACTTAATTTGCTGGATCTGGTGGCGAGTACCTTTGAACCGGAACAGGAAAATATTTTAAATGATGCATTGGTAGTCAAAGTCGCCCAGCAAAATATTGCCCGTTATGACAAATCTGGCGAGCAGCATTACGATCTGGTGTCCGCTTTTATCAAATCGATTCGAGGGAGTGATCCTGATGCCGCATTATACTGGATGGCACGAATGCTTAAAGGTGGAGAAGATCCAATTTTTATTGCACGACGTATGTTGATTGCTGCATCGGAAGATATTGGAAATTCTAACCCTAATGCCTTGTTATTGGCAGGTGAATGTTTCCGTTCTGTGCAGGTGATCGGTATGCCTGAAGCACGAATTATTTTGGGGCAGTGTGTTGTTTATCTGGCCACTAGCGCAAAAAGTAATAGTACTTATCTTGCAATTAATCGTGCCATGGCACTGGCTGAAAAAACAGCACACTTATCTGTGCCGTTACATTTACGTAATGCACCGACCAAACTCATGAAGCAACAGGGTTATGGGGTAGATTATTTATATCCACATGATTATCCAGAACATTTTGTAACGCAGGATTATTTACCATCTGAATTAAAAGGCACAACTTTATATGAACGTGCCTTAAATAAACGAGAGGTAGAGGCAGAAAAGTTACAGCAACGGCGCTGGCAGCAACAAAACCAGCAACAATAGATAATATGAAAAATCATGGCAGTCAGTGATACTGCCATGATATTCAAATGTTGTTTTACCAGTAGCCTAGCATTTTCCACCACAATCCACCGATGACTACAAAAATTACAATATTAACCACACTCATAATAAAACCGGCTTTCCACCATTCGCTTAAAGTTGTATAACCTGAACCAAAAATGATCGGTGAGGTTCCGGTTGCATAATGGGTAAGTGTCATCATGATGCTAGATGCTGCGGCCATGATCAGGGCAAAAAACATTGGTGGTGCGCCTAGTGCCAAACCAGCAGTGTAGAAGGCGGCAAACATGGCTGTAATGTGGGCAGTGGTACTGGCAAAGATATAATGGGTGTATAAATAGGCTAACATTAATAATAAACAGGATGGAATCCAGCCCCAGCCCAAATGACCAATTTGAGTTTCGAGTACTCCAGAAAACCAGTCGATTAAACCGAGTTTATTTAAAAAAGTAGCCATCATTACCAATGCAGCAAACCATGTAATGGTATCCCATGCATTTTTTTGTTGAAGAATATCTTCCCATGTCAGTACACCAGTCACCAGCAAAATACATAATCCCAAAAACGCTGTGGTTGTGGCATCTACTGCATAAGCATCACCTAATAACATGGCGGGAATGCCTGCCCATAGCAACAATAACACACCGAAAGTTCCCAGCATAATGAGTTCGTGTAGGGACACTTTCCCCATTTCTTTTAATTTATCTTTGGCAAATTGTGCAGCATTCGGGGTTTGTTTGACCTCAGGAGGATACATCCAGTACAGAATAATAGGCATGACAACCAGTGCAATTAGCCCTGGAATCAGCATGGCAATCGCCCATGTTGTCCATGATAAAGAAATTTCTGCACCTGTTGCTTTGGCAATTAAATCCACCACGAGAGGATTAGGCGCAGTGGCAGTAATAAACATGGCTGAAGTAATGGGATTGGAATGATAATTTACCAAAGACAGATATTTACCCATCCGTGCTTGTGTGCCTTTTTCAGGATCGGAATCATAACTACTGGAAATCGCACGGACGATTGGGTGAATGATTCCACCACCTCGAGCAGTATTACTTGGTGTTACTGGAGCAAGCAATAATTCAGATAACACCATACTGTAACCAATACCAATGGTACGTTTTCCCCATACTGCAATAAACAGATAACCCAGTCGTGCACCCAATCCGGTTTTTTGTAATCCTTTGGAAATCATGATAGAAATACCGATCAACCAGATTAAAGGGCTGGAAAAGCTACTTAAAGCATCTTGCATGGCTTTTGCAGGGTTATCATTGGTGACCCCTGTAATTCCGACCAGCATAATGGCAATAATGGCGATCGCTCCAATTGGCATGGCTTTACCGATAATCGCAGCGATGACACCAACAAACATTGCCAGTAAATGCCATGCAGCAGGTTCAACCCCTTGGGGAATAGGCACAATCCACCAGATTAAACTGGCAAGTAATATCGCAATAATGGTCGGTATTGGTTTAAATCCCATAAATCACCCCTGTTTTAATCGTTATGTATATATCAGTGTAGCGATTTTAGCTTTAATTTGGGAAAATCTAATGACAAAAAAACAATCAATATTTAAGTATAGTGTTTATTGTTAAATTTAAAAAATTGTATTTAAATGATGCTAAATTTTAGCTGGAATAAAAAAATAAAATTTGAAATAAAAAGTGTATAAATATTAATACATTAATCTGAAGAATTGAAAGTAAGAACACAAAACTATGCGTGAGTTTCAGATAGAGAATAGCTGCTAAATTTTAATATTCAAGCTAAAAAATTATTGACATTAGAAAATAAAAACAATACATATAAAGTTATAGGTTATATTTATTCAAAGTCACAGGACGATCATGATGAACAAGTTAAAACATTTTATTAATGGTGAATATGTTGATGGTACAGGAACAGAGTTTTTTGATCTGGTTTCACCTGTTACTGGACAGATTTATGCCCAGTCACCGAATGCCACGGATGCTGATGTAGATGCCGCTTATGCAGCAGCCAAAGCAGCATTTAAAATCTGGGGTCGAACTACACCATCGGTTCGTCAGAAGGCATTATTACAACTGGCTGATGCTATTGAGGAAAATGCAGAACGTTTAATCGAAGCACAAAGTCGTAATACCGGACAACTAAAACATCTAATTGCATCAGAAGAAATAGGTACTTCCGCAGATCAAATCCGATTTTTTGCAGGAGCTGCCAGATTTTTGGATGGCAAGGCAACAGGCGAATATCTGGAAGGACTGACATCCAGTATTCGCCGTGAACCTCTTGGCGTGGTTGGACAGGTAACACCCTGGAATTATCCATTGATGATGGCAGTATGGAAAATTGCACCTGCGTTGGCAGCAGGCAATACCGTAGTCTTAAAACCAAGTGATACCACGCCTGAAAGTACCTTGTTACTGGCAGAACTGGCTGCCCCTTTCTTTCCAAAAGGGACATTTAACGTGGTATTAGGAAATGCAAATGTAGGAGCCAAAGTTGTTTCCCATAAAACACCAGCACTGGTTTCGATTACAGGTTCGGTACGGGCAGGATTACAGGTTGCAGCATCAGCCGCAGCAAATCTGGCAAAAGCTCACCTTGAATTGGGTGGAAAAGCACCTGTTGTCGTTTTTGATGATGCAGATCTAGATAAAGCTGTCGAAATGATTGCTGTAACTGGTTATTTTAA
The DNA here is from genome assembly GCF_008693185.1 of Acinetobacter qingfengensis. Classification (GTDB taxonomy): domain Bacteria; phylum Pseudomonadota; class Gammaproteobacteria; order Pseudomonadales; family Moraxellaceae; genus Acinetobacter; species Acinetobacter qingfengensis. Next base: position 42,223 of record NZ_VXKN01000007.1, on the reverse strand, counting down.
TGCAGGTCAGGATTGTACGGCTGCAACCCGAGTCATAGTTGCTGAGTCCATTCATGATCAGTTTGTGGAAAAACTGGTTGAGGCTGCCAAAAATACCCGTTTTGGCGATCCAGATGATACCGATGCATTATACGGCCCATTAAATAATGCCAATCAGCTTAGAAATGTACAGAATTTTATTAAGGGTTTACCTGCACATGCCAAAGTTGAAACAGGCGGACAGCAGGCAGATAGAGAAGGGTTTTATTTTGAACCTACCGTGATTACAGGTTTGTTGCAACATGATGATGCCATTCAAAATGAAATTTTTGGCCCTGTGGTCACAGTACAAAAATTTGTAGATGAAGCCGATGCCATAGATAAGGCAAATGATGTGGAATATGGTCTGGCTTCCAGTGTCTGGACAAGGAATCATGCTCGTGCCCTGAGATTATCAAGAGAACTGGATTTTGGTACAGTCTGGATTAATACACACATCCCATTAACCGCAGAAATGCCTCATGGTGGTTTCAAAAAATCAGGTTATGGTAAAGATTTATCTGCTTATGGTTTTGAAGAATATACCAGAATCAAGCATGTCATGAGTTCTAATCAAGACTGATCTGGAGAATGATGATGAATAAACAGCAAATAAAAGATTTAGTCGTCACGGCGCATCATGAATTATTTACTTTGCATGATGTGAGTGCTCTGGAACGATATTTTTCCAGTGATTTCATTGAACATTCACCACTGGTTGAGGATGGCTTGGCAGGCTTAAAACAACTGGTAAAGGATTATCCTGATATTAAACATGAAGCTGTTCGGGTATTAGCTGATGGCGATCTGGTTGCCATACATGGACGCTTTGAAGGGCTGGATGAACAACCACTGGTTGGCTTTGATATTTATCGGGTCAAAGAGGGTAAAATTGTTGAACACTGGGATGGTCTGGTTGCAGAAGCATCCGCAAATTCCAGTGGACGTACTCAGCTTGATGGCCCAACAGATATTGGTGTTACAGGACAGGAAGCTCAAAATCGTCATTTCATCACGGAGTTTTTTACTAAAACACTGATTGATGGTGATTATGAAGGTTTTAAACAATATACCAACGGGGCACAGTTCCATTTACATAGCCCTGATATTGGAGATGGCGCTCAGGCTGTGATTGATTTTCTCAACAAAATCCGTGATCAGGGAGAAGGTCTGGTATACTTGAAAATTCATCGTATCATAGCAGAAGGGCAATTTGTTCTAACCCATTCTGAAGGCAGTATTGCCAATTCCCGACATGCCTATTTTGAATTATGGCGTATAGAGAATGGGCAAATTGTAGAGCTCTGGGATGCAATTCCTGCTGTACCAGAAGATCAGAATGCAGTTCATGCTTATGGTGTTTTTTAACCTGTTTGCTGGAAAAGGCTGAATATTTTATGATTCAGCCGCATAGAGATCAGATTTTTAATGACAGCACATACTATTATTTTCTCACCTATTGAGCAGTCAACACGTTCGGAACAAGTTGTGGAACGGCTTGAAAATGCCATCATTTCAGGTTTATTAAAACATAATGAGCAACTTCCAAACGAAACTGATTTGGCACGTTTGATGGGTGTTTCTCCCATTACGGTAAGGGATGCATTAAATACTTTACGTGGTAAAGGTTTGATTGATACCCGGCGTGGACGTAATGGTGGAAGTTTTGTATGTGAATTATCCATTGAGCGCATTTTTAAGCAGCATCCTTTGCACCAAGCAAGTCATGAATATCTGGCAGATTTGGGTGAGTTTCACTGTGCAATTTTAGGACATAGTGCTGTTTTGGCAGTACAACGGGCAACAGAACAGGATTGGATGAAATTAAATGATTTGATTGGGCTATTTACTCAGGCAGATACGGCAGAACTTCGTGTTCAGATGGATATGCGTTGCCTGTTGTCTTTATGCTCTTTATCGCAGTCCGCTCGGTTAGCCAATCAGGAGTTGGCAATACAGGCAGAATGGGCACCATTGATTTCGAGATTATATCAGGATTCTTTGTTTCATATAAATATTGTTGAACAATATCATATTCTTATCGATATTTTAAAGCACAGAGATATTATTCGGTCAGAACAACAAATGAAACATCTTATCTCGATTGGCATAGACCAAATGTTAAGATATAAATTGTCCATGGAAGATGAATAGTTTAGATTCTGGTTAACTCCAGTACAGATAAACAATATGAGGAGTTTAGAAAATGATGATAAAAAACTTAAATCTCGAAAAATTAGATTTTTTAGTCAAACAGGTATTTCAGGAAACAATCTCGATTGCACAAAGTCTTGCGATGAAAGCAAGTCATATTATATCTAAACAAAGTACTGAACAATATTCAGGTATTAAGCTATCAGATCAACAACGACATGAATTACAACTAGAAATTAAGCAGTCACTTTGTAAAAGCCATTACAGTTATGGTATGGGATTTGCCAGTTATCGGCCTGCTATGGATGAGGAAGGGGATTATTGGACTTTAGAATGGTGGTTTAAAAAAGATAATATCCTGCAACAAGCAAATTTAGAAAATTATCAAAACGCACAACGATTTCTGGATTTTCGATATTTTGACTGGTTTCAGCAACCAGAAATCAATAAAAAATTATATATTCAAGGACCGTATGTCGATTATATTTGTAATGGTGCATACACCATCACTACTGCTTATCCTGTCATTGTACAGGGGCAATTTATTGGGGTGATTGCTATAGACTTACTGGTATCTTCTTTGGAAAAGCTTTTTTTGCCTTGTCTAAAAGCAATTAAGGAAACAGCCGTCATTATTAATGATAATTCTCGTGTTTTGACTTCGAATGCATTTAATGTGCGTACAGGGTCGTTGATTAATCTTGAACATTCCAAGCTTCTTTATCATTATCCAGACCAACCATTTCAGGTTATTGTATTTTAAAATAAAAAATTAATCGCTACAGGTATCTAGTGATTTCTAGATGAGTAAATTTTATTTGTCATGCTTTAGATATAGTTGAGAATGAAAACAATTATAATATTATTTTAAATTATTGTTGAAAATTGGTATAAAGTTTTATTAAATACCTCACCTTTTTTGTATGAGTACTGATCACATGGCTGACTTTAAATTTAAAGTACTTTCTTTTTCAATTTTATCTCTTTTAAGCAGTGCTGTCTTTGCAAATACTGACACAGATACAACAACACCTACTGTATTGCCAATCTTAAATGTGGATGCCGAATCGGATCAGCATAAATATGCGGCAACAAAAGCCAGCGCAGTTTTGCGATCGGATCAACCATTATTTGAAACTGCACAATCTATTAGCGTCATTACCGAAAAACAATTACAACAAAAACAAGCTAAAACTTTATCTGAAGCAATTGAAGGGGTTGCCGGTGTAACATCAGGACAGTATGGTCGCCGAGGCTGGGATGATTTTATCATTCGTGGGCAGGTAGCAAGTTCACAAACCTATATTGATGGTTTACGAGTGCAAACTTCAGATAATGCATTGCGTTCGGAAGATATTAGCGGCTTACAATCTATTGAAGTGGTCAAAGGGCCGACATCGACAGGTTTTGGTTTTGCTTTACCTGGCGGTTTAGTGAATTTAACCACTAAACGCCCTCAAGCTGAAACCTTTTATCGTGGCAGTCTAAGCTATGGTAGTTATGCGCTCAAAGATGGAACATTTGACATCAATTATGCACCTAATCACAGTGCTAAAGGTGCATTCCGAGTTGTGGGGCATGTTTCTGACCAGAATGATGCCACTGATTATGTTTACTTTAAAAATTATTATATTGCACCATCTTATAATTTTGATTTAGGTGATAAAGACGAATTATCGGTAATCGCCAGTTATCAACATCGAGAATTTATTCGTCAGCAAGGGATTCCATATAGTGATGGTGCATATAAAAATTACCCACACAGCCTGTATTTTGGTGCAACAAACTTAAGTAATACCGTGGATAGTTATCGTTTTGGTGCAAACTACACACATTATTTTGATCATGACTGGACGTTTAAATCAAATTTTGCAGTCATAAAAACAGAAGCTGATAATAATCCGGTATTGGCTGGTAGTAATAATACCCTACCAACAATCAAACGAACTGTAGAAAGGCAAATTAAAGATGATTTAAATTTTACATGGGATAACAATGTTTCTCGCCATTTTGATTGGGGGAAAACACAATATGATTTGATGATTGGTTTGGATATGGCGCATGAACGTAGTGATTACGAACGTCGTAGACGTACACTCACTGCATTTAATGCGAATAATCCTGTATATACAGCGATTGAAGCTGCAACAGCGACAATTGCTCATCAAATTACTGATACACAGTATATGGGTTTGTATTTACGTAATAATTTCAAGATTGATGATCACTGGATCATTGGATTATCAGGTCGTCATGACTGGACTCAGGTCAAAGTTGATGATTTGTTTAATGATAGCAAGCTTAAAAATTCAGATAGTGCCTTTACCGGTAGTGCATCATTGATGTATCAAATGAATGATATGTTTGCACCTTATTTGAGTTATTCAACATCATTCTTTCCGGTAAGTGATACAGGTGAAGGCGGGGTTTTATTAGATCCTGAAGAAGGTAAACAATTTGAAGCAGGGGTAAAATTTCAGGCTTTCAACCAAAAACTACAAGGCTATCTCGCTTATTATGATTTAACTCGTAAAAATGTGACTGAATCCGACTCTACTTTAGGATATTCAGTCCAGATTGGCGAGCAAAAAACCAAAGGTTTTGAGGCTGAACTTGCAGCAGCATTAACACCGCAATGGAATGTAACTGCGACCTATAGCTATATTCCTACAGCAGAAACAACGGAAAGTACAACAGCCAGTGATATTGGTAAGCGTATTAACCATGTACCTAAAAATGCAGCGTCATTATCTACGCAATATTTCTTTAGTCCGGATCAGTTAGGCTGGAATATTGGTGCGGGTATCACTTATCAGGGCGCACGTACAGCACAACGTACAACTTATTATGTTCCACTGTCTAGTTATACTTTATATGATGTAAAAGCAGGATATGAAGCAAAACATTGGGGAGCAAACTTTAGTATTAAAAATATGTTTGATAAGGAATATTTGGTTGGTACGACACCCAATGCACAACTTGTCAGTTGGGGTGAACCACGGACTTTCCGTCTGACTTTAAACTTTAAATACTAATTTAATTATTATTACAAAGGTTGCTGCTTCGATGCGTAGAAGCAGCAACCTTTTTTATGGCCTTAAATAATTAGAGGTTTACCAGCGATAACTGGCTTTTGCATAATAAAATGCACCATTAAAGCCAAAGGGTGAAAACTGACTATATTGTAAACTACCACCGGTTGGCTGATTAATGTCATAGACATCTTTATCAGGATAAACATCAGTAATATTGTCACCACCGACAATAAAATTCCAATTGTTATATTGATATGATAATGACAGATCTAGCAGCCATTTTGCAGAAAAGTATTGATCTTTTTCTGGGCCTGAATTGCTATAGGTTCTGAAACTGCCATAACGGGTTAATGTGGTATTAATACCAAAATTACCCAGTTGATAATCCGTATTTAAACTCAATTTATGTTCAGGAATACTACCGGCTAAAAGACCAAACTGTTCACGGCGATCCAGACGGGCTAGAGTTAAACCTAGCGCATTTAATACTTCAGGGTTACCATCTACATGAGTAACTTTATTGCGATTATAATTATATGCTAGTGAGGTGTTTAGCTTGCCGTGTGGCAGTTGATCCCATTTATAACTGGCAACCAGATCTACACCACGTGTTTGAGTATCACTGGCATTATTAAAGTAACGCACTGTTGAAAAACTTGTATCAGTAATCCCATTTTCGGCCAGATATTGTTGTACAGCAGCACTGTTGGCGCTGATGCTGGAAGATAAACTAATGCGATCCTTAATATCAATTTGATAGGCATCTAGCGTTAAATAAAATTGATCGTTCGGGGTGAAGACGATGCCTGCACTAAAGCTCTTTGACTTCTCCGGTTTTAAATCTTCAGCACCAAGTAAGTGTGCGATCCGGGAACTTGCAGGAAAAGTCCCAGCCTCTACAAGATTACCATTGATCAATTGAGAACTGGTTTGAGTATAATACAGTTGCGCCAGTCCAGGCGCCCGAAAACCTGTGGAAGCATTTGCTCTGAAAGCGACACTTGGCGTAAATGCGTAACGAAAGGCCAGAGAACCGTTATTACTATCACCAAAATCATCGTAATGTTCATAACGATAAGCCAGAGAGGTAGATAATTTATCGGTTAAATTGGTTTCAAGATCCAGATAACCTGCATAACTATCACGTGACCATTTTCCTGCATCAGCATTCCGAAAACCGGCTAATCCAGAAGATCCACCTTTATAATAAGATTCGGGATCACCAGCCTTGATTTCATATTCCTGGTTAAAATATTGCGCGCCAAAAGCAACATTTAAAGGATGCTGAAGTGCAGACAGATTAAATTCACGGTTAAAATCTAAATTAACTAATTGCTGTTGATAAGATAATTCCCCATTATGGAAATATAAAGGAGTGGAACCTGTATCATTATATAAATCTACGTTAACTGTTCGAGTATCAACCTGATATTGATTTTGACCAAAATTAATAGAGGCATCATAATCCCAAGTACCAATTTGTCCTTTAATTCCGGCAACAGCTGCAATATCTTCTACAGTTGCATTAATTAAAGGTAAATAACCATTTGGAAATAATGCCGGAATATTATTGCTGGCATTACTTAAACGATAGAATGCGCCGGTTTCTGCTTTTCGATGGCTATATGTGGCAAAGCCATATAATTCGGCACTGTCTGTCAAATAGTATCCGCTATTTAATGCCAGTTTAACGTCTTGTGAATCTGGATCGCCAAAACGAAATGTTTGTTGACCATAAGTGGTTGAGGCTGCATTACGATAATCTTGTCCGGCTCGATTGGTTGCAGCACTATCTTGCCATTCCGCAGCAAAATTTAAAAAACCTTGTCCATGATTAAGATCAAATCCACCGGAAGCAAAAGATTGTTTTTGCTCGCCATCTCCTTCTTTATATTGACCATATTTCACGCCAACCTCACCATGAGATGGGTCAGATTTTAAAATGATATTGATAACACCGGCAATTGCATCAGAACCGTAACGTGCCGATGCACCATCACGTAATACTTCAATACGATTGATCGCCGAAATAGGAATTGCATTAAGATCTGCTGGCGCAGAACCACGACCAATTGTTCCGCCAAGATTAATAAAAGCACTGTTATGTCGGCGTTTGCCATTCACCAATACCAGCACTTGATCTGGAGATAAGCCTTTAAGCTGAGCAGGCCGGACAATTTCTGTACCATCGACCACCGTAGGGCGCGGAAAATTAATAGAGGGTACCAGACGAGATAATGCGGTTGCCAATTCCTGACTACCGGTACGCTGTACCAGATCTTCGGCACTGATTACATCAATAGGTTGTAAAGAATCGGTGAGAGAGCGATTTTTAGTTCTGGTTCCGGTCACAATTAAAGGGGCTAGTGTTTTGACTTCTGTATTTTGTGGTGCTTGTGTATTTTCATTTATATTAGAATTGTCGGCATTTGCATGTTGATAGAGTGCTGATAAAATAATAACCGTGGCAAGATTAACAACCGGTTTCATATTTTCTCCATTGTTTTAAAATTTTGTTAATTCATGTTAATGATTTGTGGAGAAAATCAAAAATAATATTGTGAGATATGACTATATTAAAAAGTGATTTAATATTTTATGAATAATTAAAAAGATTTTAAGCTAAAAAATAAAAACCTTTCAGACTTTAAAAGAAAATCTGAAAGGTTTAAAGAAAATCGGCTGATTTTTTGTACTGATTAATATAATCAGATATCAGATAAATCTACACCAATGCGTGCAGCGACTTCTTCATAAGCTTCAACTACACCGCCCAAGCCCTGACGGAAACGGTCTTTATCCAATTTTTTCTTGGTGTCTTTATCCCATAGACGGCAGCCATCTGGAGAAAATTCATCGCCAAGTACAATACGATCATGGAATACACCAAACTCAAGTTTGAAGTCGACCAACATCATATTGCCATCTGCAAAAATTTTAGAAAGAACATCATTCACTTTATAAGTGAGTTCTTTCATTTGTGCCAATTGTTCCGCAGTCGCCCAGTCCAAAGCAATTGCTTGGGATTCATTGACCATTGGATCGCCAAGGGCATCATCTTTAAAGAACAATTCAAAAGTTGGTGGATTAAGTTCTTTACCTTCTTCTACCCCAAGACGGCGACACAAAGAACCTGCTGCATAATTGCGAACCACACATTCTACAGGGATCATTTTTAGCTTTTTCACCAGAACTTCTGTTGGTGTAAGCAATTTTTCAAAATGCGTTTCAATACCTGCATCAGCAAGTTTTTGCATAATAAATGCATTGAAACGGTTATTGACTTTGCCTTTACGGTCAAGCTGAGCGATTTTTTCACCGTTGAATGCAGATGCATCATCACGGAACACCAGAATTAGGTGATCAGGATCATCTGTTTCATAAACAGATTTCGCTTTTCCAGTATAGAGCAAGGCTTGTTTTAACATGAGAGAACCTTCGATGAAGAGATATGCCTAAATCGGTTAGGCTGGCCAATTCTGAGCAATCAGATTTAACAATTCGTGTGCAGTTTCGGTAGGTGCGAAATTGCTATTACCTTGATAAACGCCCAATACGTTACTTGTACCTGTTGGTGATAAACGCAAGATATAAGTTTTACCTTCATATTGTACGCTTAATTGATAAGGTGTTTTGCCGTCTGTCGCATTTAAATTTGCTGTACTTGCCGCAGCAACAACATATTTCCAAACAGTTTCTGCATTACCATCAATTTTTAATAGCGGTACGTTGTTGCCATCAGTGACGAATTGAGGTTGTGTGTTTGCAACGCCAGTCGCAGCATTTGAAACAGGTGCAGTATTAGCATCAGGGCGAGGCATTTCAAAGCGGTTACCTTTGGCATTACTAAAGTTTGGTGCTTGTTGCAATGCCTGAGGATTAATAACCGGGGCAGGATAAAGTGCCTGTTGTGGACGCATTTGTACATCGGCAGGCACATTAAGAGGGGCTACAGCTTGCGTCTTTTTATAATCTAACGAATGATTACTGATACTAAAGCGCGCACAACCGACCAAACTGAATGCGATCATACCAAGGGTTAGACTTAGACGTAACTGCATACTTTATAGCTCTTGTTAAGTTTTAAATAATGCCTGTTGCTTTGAGTGCTTCACGTAATGGAGCACGGAACTGTTCTGCAAGTGGCGTTAATGGTAAACGGATACCTGATGTGGTTTTACCCATTTCATGTAGCGCCCATTTTACAGGGATTGGGTTGGATTCACAGAACAAAATTTCATGTAATTGTGCAACTTGTGTATTTAATTGTTCAGTCAGTGACTGATTACCTGCAAGCGCTGCAGCACAAATTTGGCTCATAGCATTTGGTGCAACATTGGCAGTGACAGAGATATTGCCTCTTGCGCCTGCCATGATCAATTTCCATGCGGTTGCATCATCTCCAGAAAACACCACCATATCCTGTGAACGAAGGTTTTGGATTAATTCTGTGCCACGAGCAACATTACCAGTTGCGTCCTTAATTCCAACAATGTTATCGATCTGGGACAGACGAATCACGGTATCATTGAGCATGTCTACACCCGTGCGACCAGGAACATTGTAAAGAATTTGTGGAATATCAACTGATCCAGCAATCTTTTTGTAGTGTTGATAGAGGCCTTCTTGTGTCGGTTTATTATAATAAGGTGTGACCAACAAGGCAGCATCTGCACCAATTTCTTTGGCTTCCTGTGTTAACTCAATGGCTTCGGTTGTGGAGTTTGCGCCAGTACCAGCGATAATTGGGATACGTTTGTCTGCAATGCGTACCATTTCTGCAATGACTTTGGCATGTTCATCCATGCTTAATGTAGATGCTTCACCTGTAGTACCAACGGCAACAATACTATTTGTTCCTTGTTCAATATGCCATTCCACAAGCTTCTTTAGGCCATCCCAGTCTACGCTGCCATCTTCATACATAGGTGTGATAATCGCGACAATTGAACCGTGAATGGACGTTGCATGCTGAGTCATTTTAAAACACAATCCTTTATTTGCCATCTAACCCCGATACTACAAATCAATAGTAAATGGCATAGACGGAATTAATCTTGAATAAATAAATGCGTAGATGTCATCACAGCAGAAAAATACAATAATGACAATAGCAAATTATGAACTATGCTCGATATAAGAACAACTAATCTTTGCATAAAGTGTGCTAAATAAGCAGATAGAAGTGGATAAAGTTAATTTTATACAACAACAATTTTATTTTTGTTTACTTTGTTCTAAATATGCAATAAGCACAAAAATCATATATTCTGCAAGGGTATAGGATTAAAAAAACTTTATATTTCAAGATGACTTCTACATTTTTTCATGTAAACAATGACTATTCATAACAAATCTTAATATTTATACAGAAACAACTGGTTTAGACTAAAAACATCTTACGAAAACATAAAGTATTTCATTTTTATTCTTAGTATGGAGAAAAAGTGCCGAAATTTTTGTAAGTTCGTTTGATCCAATAATTTTCCATAAAATCATAAATGAGGTAAAACATGAAAAAATTGATCCCAGCATTTTTGACAACCGTTATGGTTCTTTCTACATCCGCTGCATTTGCAGGAAATGATGCACAGGCAATTGCCCAAGGTCAAAAAAATCCAGTTACTGCTGCACAAGTAGCAAAATTACAGGATGAAACGCGGGTGACTTTAACCGGAACCTTAGTTCGCCAATACGCCGATGACCATGAAGAATATGAATTTCGTGATCAGACAGGCAGTATTAAGGTCGAAATTGATGATAAGCTTTTAAATCCACATGAATTTAAAGCAAATACCAAAGTCAAAATTGTGGGTGAAGTAGATACACATCGCTATAAACCAACGGATATCGAAGTATTACATGTTGAAATTTTGCCATAATCTCTTATCAATAAAATGCTGATGAAGAATAAGTGCGCCTGAATAATAAAAATGCTAGAATGCTGCGCTTATTCTTTATTAGCCTTGCATAGTAATTGCTCATGTCTACCAATACTCAAATTACTGAAGATCGCATCCTGATTTTGGATTTCGGTTCCCAATATAGCCAACTCATTGCACGCCGCGTCCGTGAAGCAGGCGTATATTCTGAAATGTATGCCTTTGATCTATCAGAGGAAGATATTCGCGCCTTTAATCCAAAGGGTATTATTTTGTCTGGTGGTCCAGAAAGTGTGCATGAAGAAGGTAGTCCACGTGCGCCACAGATTGTATTTGAACTTGGCGTACCAGTACTGGGTATTTGTTATGGTTTTCAAACCATGGCAGAACAGCTTGGTGGCAAAGTAGAAGCAGGCCATGTCCATGAATTTGGTTATGCAGAAGTGGACATTCAACAACGTGACCAACTGATTGCTGATTTACAGGATCAGGATAACCAGTTACATGTCTGGATGAGTCATGGCGATAAAGTAAGTCGTTTACCAGAAGGTTTTAGTACCACTGCCAGCACATCAAGCTGCCCATTTGCTGCGGCATCTGACCAAGCTCGTAGTTTTTATGGTGTACAATTCCACCCGGAAGTGACACATACAGCAAAAGGTGCAGAATTATTATCTAATTTTGTTCATAAAATTTGTGAATGTGGCGGGTTATGGACATCAGAAAACATTATTGATCTACGTGTAGAACAACTGCGTCAACAGATTGGTGATGAAAAAGTCTTGCTTGGATTATCTGGTGGCGTTGATTCTTCTGTCGTTGCTGCCTTATTGCATAAAGCAATTGGTGATCAACTTACCTGTGTATTCGTAGACAATGGATTGCTTCGCTTGCATGAAGGTGATCAAGTGATGCAAATGTTTGCAGAAAACATGGGGATTCGTGTGATTCGTGCTGATGCCGAACAACGATTCTTGTCTGCACTTGCTGGTGTGGCTGATCCTGAAGCCAAACGGAAAATTATCGGCCGTGAATTTATCGAAGTTTTTGCAGAAGAAGCCCGTAAACTTGATGGTGTACGCTTTCTTGCGCAAGGTACAATTTATCCTGATGTGATTGAATCTGCTGCAAGTAAACAAGGCAAGGCACATGTCATTAAGTCGCATCATAATGTAGGTGGCTTACCTGAGGATCTGGCATTTGATCTGGTTGAACCATTACGTGATTTATTTAAAGATGAGGTGCGTAAATTAGGCACAACCTTAGGTTTGCCACATGGCATGATTTATCGTCATCCATTTCCGGGACCAGGTTTAGGTGTCCGTATTTTGGGTGAAGTGAAAAAAGAATATGCAGATATCCTGCGCCTTGCAGATGATATCTTTATGCAGGAGCTTCATGCCAGTGGTTGGTATAATAAAACTGCACAAGCATTTGCTGTTTTTCAACCAGTTAAATCTGTAGGTGTTGTGGGGGATGGTCGCCGTTACGCATGGGTGATTGCCTTGCGTGCAGTTGAAACTGTAGATTTTATGACAGCACGTTTTGCACATTTACCTTATGAGCTGGTGGATAAAATCTCAACTCGAATCATGAATGAGATTAAAGATGTGTCGCGTGTTGTATATGATGTATCGTCTAAACCGCCAGCAACAATTGAGTGGGAATGATCCTGTGTTTAGCATGTATAGGAACGTGATGGTATTAAATGTTTCTGGATTTTTTTCTCACTAGTAAAGGGTAGTCTCGAAGGTCAAGTGCAACAACGATTTTAGATGTTGCACTTAGCACTCAGTTTGTACATCTTCCACTATATATATCTTATTGATAGCTCTAATAATTAAAACTGGTATCGAACTCCTAGAGCAAAATTTCGTCCTTGCTTTAGTATCTTTCGTACAAGCGAAAATTATTGAAATAAGTATCTAAATTTTTAATACATAGCACTTTGAACTATTGAAGCTGTGACTATGTTCGCCGACTGAGTATTATATCATGTTTAGTGAAATAAATGTTTAATTCTACGGTTAATTCTGAGGGTTTCTGATGGAGATTCAGCAAAAAGCCGTTTATAATCTGACGAAAATTGAGATAAATGCCAAAATCCAAAATTCATGGCGACTTCACTAATTGAAATGATTTCTTCTGATTGAGCTAAAACTTTTCTTACAGCATTAAGTCGCATATATTTAAAAAATAGTGCTGGACTCAGGCCAGTCACCTGCTCAAAAGAATTTTGTAAAGTTCTTCGGCATGTATAGGTCAATGAGCATAAATCATTAATAGACAAATTGTACTCATCAGTGTTTTGTACAGCTTCGATGGCTTGTTTAACAATTTGATGCGCTTTTTTTGTGGAAACTTTGAATTTATTTGGATGATCAGTTAAATGATCAAGATAAGTTTTAATTAACTCAATCATTTCCAGTTTAATTTGAGAGCGTGATTTTTTTGTTGCAATCAACATGGGTTGATTCAAAAGTGCATGAAAAAGTGAGCAAAACTTTGGATGTAGTTGTTGAATAATTTCAAGATTAGTCAGAACTTTAGAAGAATGATGTAATATTTCATCATATTGAGTTTCAAATAACTCTAAAGGTGCACTTAATGCAAAAAATGTACTATTTTGCGGAGTATGTAACATAATTTCTTCACCTGAAATTATGGAAAGAATGTGTTTATCTTTGATTTGTTTCCCTTTCCATACAGCAGGTTCGTCCAAATGCATGAACATGCCTAAACTAATACATAACGGTTTGGCAGATCCTTTTTGAAAGATAGAAGGAATAAAACTTTCTTCATATAATTGAATGCCTTCAAAATTAATTTCATTTAAGCAACTTTGGAATCGTCCTGAAGTAGTTTGATTATATGATAGATCCCAACTATCAAGCAGCATAGTGTGATAAGAAGCTTCCTGAATATTAGATGCTCGATAAAATTTATCATATTCATTGCATGGCATTTTATTATTTCGCAATTAAATCAATAATGTTGTATAAGCAAAATATATACCAATATGGTTAATTAAAGTTCTTAAAATAATTCCAATATATAAATTATATAGCTTATTTCCCTTATCTATTATGATTTGATAATAGTAAGTCCACTAATTATGAAAGTGGACCCATATTTTATTAAACGAGCTTAATTAATTGCCCTAACTTTGCATAGAGGCTAGGATCTTTTCTTTTTAAATATTGTGAAGTTAGGACTGCAACAGCAAAGCATAAGATAATGAAAAATGGCAAAATTAAAATTATTGAAGAAGATGAGCCACTTAATACCTTAATATTTTCTAAGACGTTAAATAGAACAAAGAGCATGCCCAGTGTTGCCAAAAATGGTGCAATCATTCTGCTCCATAATGATACAGGCAAATGATGATTACGTTGAAAGAACCGAATTGCTGCAATAGATACGCCAATTTGTAAAATTAATACGGTCATGCTACCCAGTAAAGATGACCATGCGAATACATCGGTCATTGGATCAAGTTGTGAAATACCGAAGACCAAAAGCATGATGATCATAAAAACACCCTGAATTATACTTGCAACATAAGGTGTCTGGTGTATTGGGTGTGTTTTTGCAATTTTTGACCAAAATAATTTATCTCTCCCCATTGTAAAAAGATAACGAGATAATGAATTATGAAAAGCTTGCGATGCTGCAAATAAGCTTGTCACCAATAAAATAGACATGACTTGAATAGACCAACTGCCTAATAGTTGTTCTGCAATATTAAATATAAATAAGTTTGGGTCGGCTGCTGCAATTTGAGCAATATTCTGTGCACCAATAAATTGTACTAAAGCCCAAGCGCTGAACGCAAAAAATAAGGTGATTATGGTAACAGCAATAAATGTAGCACGAGGAATGGTTGTTTGAGGATGTTTGCATTCTTCAGCGTAAATTGCGGTTGCTTCAAAACCAATAAATGAACAAATTGCAAAGACCATGGAAATTCCAAAATTTCCAGCAAAAAAAATTGAAGGTGTAAATGAACTAAATTCAAAAGACAAAGGTTGTTTTAAAATAAACAGATCAAGTAGAAAAATAATCCCGATTTCGCATAACAATAAAATACCTAGAATTTTTCCGCCAATTTCTACTTTGGCAATGCCCAAGATCACAACGATCACTTGCATAATAATGGCATACATCCACCAACTCAATGGAGAATGTAAATCAAATGATTGAATTAATTGATCGGTAAAAAAACCAAACATTGAGCTGACAGCGAGTTGCATACAGGTATAACCTAACAATGCCAGATTTAAACCAGACAAACCACAGGTAATCCCAAGTCCCTGAATAATGTATGCATAAAAAGCGCCGGAATTAATGACGTAACGGCTCATGGCCACAAAACCAAAACTAAATAAAAATAGTAATAAACCAGCAAGAAGATACACACCTGGTACACCAGCACCATTGCCAATAAAAAAGGCAATCGGTAAACCACCAACAGCTCCAGTTAATGGAGAAGCCGCTGCAACTACAAAAAATACAATAGCAAGAAGACCAAGGCTTCCTTTTTTAAGCTGATTTTCATTTGACATGTTGTTCTCCATAGTTAATTGAATTTCAGTTTAGGAATTGCACAAGGAGAAGTGTTATCAAAATTGGGCAAATTTCGTTAAATATTAAAATTTAAAATAAAAAATTGCCTTTTTTTGATAGCAAAAAATAAATTAAGAATAAAAAATAGACATTGTTGAAATTTTAGTGGTTTGAGAAAAGCTTGAAAAATTTGATGTATTTCTATTTTTAATGAAGTAATTAATAATTTTATAAAAAGCTTAACTTTGACTGTGAATTTTACTCAAAAATCTATTACTGTTTTAACTAAAAAGGAAAAGTAAATGAAAAACAAATTATATTGGTTTTTTTATGGAAATTTAATTAATTTTAGTGCCTTGAGTGCTTCTGCTGTATATGCAGAAATTTCATTGTATCAGCAAAAAAACACAGAAATTTATGCAACCGTTAATGGAACTTTGGGGATGTTTCATAGTAATAAAGGATATATTCCAGAAACAGAAAATCAAAAATATAATTGGCAGGAAGGCTATGTTCAATATGGTTTGGGAATAAATAAAAAAATAGCTAATGAAGGAACTGTATATGCTAAAACAAGTTTAGTGACAGCAGTAACTTTGGGTGATGGAGATGCTGGCGGATATACTGATGGTTCAGAATCTGCTACAAAAATAGAGGATGCCTATATTGGATGGAAATCTGGAAATATTTTTCCTATACTGGGTGAAGATGGTTTGGATATTTCTTATGGTCGGCAAAATTTATGTTTGGGAGATGGTTTTCTCATTTGTGCAGACGCGCCTAATTTAGGAAATGCCCCTGCCTTTCCAAAACAATATCATCATGATGGTGGTGGAACATACTATTTGGCAGGGCATCGTAATTTTAAGGATACTGCAATACTTAAGTTGGCTAAAAACAAACCTATCTCCCTGAGTCTATTTACTTTTAAATCTAATAATCCAATTCAAATGTATGCACGTTTTACAGGTACAAATCTTAATTACCAGTATAATAAGCATCATTTAGAATTTACTTATTTACAAAATAATTCTTTAGATCATTATCTGGCAACTCCTGAAACTTTAGGTACAAATGCATTTCGTGAAAAAATGAAAGTTTATAGCTTGCATGGTACAAGTAATTTAAATCTTCAAAATGCACTATTCTCTTTTGAATATGCATATCAGAATAAGAAAAATAGCGATACTGCCAATGCCTGGTATATAAAAACAGGTTATATATTTTCTAATCTAAAATGGGAGCCTTCCATTTTTGTAAGATATTCAAGATTTTCTGAAAATTGGGATAATTTATTTGTAGGCGCAGCAGAGTATGGGACTTGGTTTCAAGGTGAGGTTGCTTATAATTATTCAGGACCTTTTAATAATAATACCCAGATTTCTACAGTAGGTTTAAATTTTTCTCCTAAAGAAAATCTGAGTTTTGGAGCAATTTTCTATAAATTTGACACCTTAAATAAGGTGGATGCACCTAATTTATCTGGAAAAGAGTTGGATATTTATGGGGTGTGGAATATTAATGAAAAACTCATGTTATCTCCTGTTTTGGCTTTTTATAAACCTGAAGATGATGATACTAATAATGGATTGCAAAATGGTAACCATAAATTAAATTTTTATTATTCAATTATTTTGAGTTACTCTTTTTAAATTTATTTAATTAATGTTAATCAGAGAATCAGGTTGTGGGCTTGCTTGATTCTATTTTTTATTAGATTTTTATAATAGTGGCATGTTTTCTGCTTTATCTCATACAGAATATTTTTATATTGAAGGTATAGTGATGGAATGTAGAGGCTGGGTAACTTTTGTAGATCATTTCATTTTTTCAATTACCAAGGCTGTCCCTTTTACCCGTTTTTTTTCCTATGATGTGACGTTGGATACGGCAAATATTCACGCTTATCATGCCAAAAATCTCAGTGAAAATGCCATCGACTATTATCTGAAAAATATGTGTGATTATGACCCAATTTATGTAAAAAATAATAAACATAACACGATGGAAATGGCCCGTTTGCAGGATAGATCTATTCCTGAACCTTATCAGGATTTTTTATATGAAAATTCTGTCGTCGATAACATCGAATTATTTTTTAAGAAAGACCAAAATTCCATTTGTGGCATTAGTTTGATTCGATCCTCAGATGAAGGTGTATTTTCTGATCAGGAAATTACAATTATTGATAGTTGTTATTCTATGGCAAAATTTCAAATGCAAATGATACAGCAGGATACCGAAATATTGCCTGTATATAATCATATAGAACATTTAACTGCTAGAGAACAAAAAGTGATGACCTTGATTTTACAAGGCAAGAAAAATCAAGATATTGCTGATGAATTGTTTGTTAGTTTGGCTACAGTTAAAACGCATCTTCAGCATATTTTTCAAAAAACTATGGTAAACAGTAAACAGGAATTAATTTTAAAAACATTGTCCTGCTAGGTTCACAATAGTTTTCCTTAATAATTGAACATTGCTCATTCATTTTTATTGAAATCGTGCAAAGCGGTACGGATATGGATCCACGATTGGTGTATGTCCAGAAATCAGATCTGCAGCCAGTTGACCCGCAGCAGGAGACGTGCCAAAACCATGTCCAGAAAAACCTGTGGCTAGCGTAAGTCCTGGAATACTCTGCATGTTATCAATAACGGGATTGGAATCAGGTGTTACATCAATCACGCCTGCCCATGCGTTGGCAATTTCAGCATGTGAAAAAACTGGCCATGCAGTTTTTAAGTGATGTACTGCTTCATGATTGAGTAATGGGTTACTATCAGGATCCATAATTCTGCATTGTTCAAAAGGTGAGACTTTATCCGCAGACCATTGACGTGCGAGTTTAAGGTCATTTAATCCATATTGGCTAAACAACGAAATGCGTAAAAAATCCCGCTGGCCTTTCAATTGTGATAAATATCGTGTACCAATCAATAGATGATCCAGTGTAATTGGTGCATCCAAAGCACCGCGTTGAGTAATGATAAAACCACCATCTTTGTGTTTGCGAAAAGAAAAATCTGGAGCACCAACAGCAATATCCGTTGGCCCTTGCATAGGTTTAGTTCGTAATACTGAGCAAATAAGAGGTAAAGTGGGTAAATTAATGCCAAGATTACCTAGAAACCGTCTTGACCAAAGACCTCCAGCAAGTAGCACTTGGTCACATTGAATTTCGCCATGCTCGGTGATAACACCGCTGACTTTACCAGCGGTAAAATTAAGTGTACGTACAGCACAATTTTCAAGAATGATAGCGTTTTTTGCCATAGCTGCTTTAGCAATAGCACTGGATGCCAAAGTGGGTTCAGCACGGCCGTCAGATGGTGTAAAAATTCCTCCATGCCATTGAGTCTGGCTTCCGGGAACACGCTGTTGAATGCCTTTTGCCGATAATAATTGCGAATCAACTGAGTGTTGCGCTACAGATTTTAACCAGTTTTCATGTATGGCCATTTGTGCTTCTGTACGAGCAACAAACAGAATTCCTGCCTGCCGATAACCAACATCGGCACCTACCCGTGAGGACATGTTTGCCCATAATCGATCAGATGCCTGGGCAAGTGGGAGATCTTCTGCAAGACGACTGGTTTTACGAATCCAGCCCAAATTTCTGGAAGACTGTTCGGCGGCAATTTTACCTTTTTCTAGTACTACAACAGGGATATTTCGTTCGGCAAGTGTCAATGCTGCTGTTAGACCTACAATTCCACCACCAATAATAATAACTGTTGTAGAGGATGGAAATGATGAAGATGTCTGTACGGGAGCAATCGTGGGTCTCATGGTGCAAGCCTCTTTTAAAGTAATACTTTGTATCGCTTAAAATATTGGTTAAATGTTAAGGGTAATTTCTTCTACATCTGCATTTGATGCACCTCTAAATGCAGTAACTTCCAATTCAACTTTATAAACTGTAGAGCCAAGTGGTGGGCAGGTCACTGTGGTTGCTGGATTAATGCCACGAAATTTTTCTCCGACAATTCCCATAACGATTTCTGTATCTGTAGGATCCTGAATAAAGACTCGAGAAAACACCACATCTGCCAAATTTGATTCAACAGCATGCAAGGCACTTTCAATATTGGCAAAAACCTGTTGTGTTTGTGCTGCAATATCTTCAGGGATAATTTTAGTTTCAGGATGGCGACCTGCGGTATTGGAAACAAAAATCCAGTTATCTACTGCAACGATGCGTGAATAACTACCTTTTTCTTCAAATTTTGAGCCAGTTTTTACCTTGATGATTTTGGTCATGATTGCGTTACCTTCTATGCTAATGAGTAATGAAAAATATTGATTTTTTTAGATTAATAATTAACGTAATGCCGGAGTTTCCCATAGATTCAGTTTCGTACCGATTCCTTTGGCAAGTGCATTGTGATAAATGACTGTTCCCCATGCCACATCTTCAACTGGCATACCACCTACAGACATGATGATGATTTCCTCATCATTTCGACGTCCAGGAGCATTTCCTGAGACAATTTTTCCTAGATCTTCTACATCATCATATGTCATTTTTCCTTCTGCAATCATGTCCAAGAATTTAACTCCAATCAGTGGAATATGTACATGTGCTGGTTTTGGTACTTCTTCAAACCAAGCCTCATACATTCCGGGATTATCCAGTACTTTGCGGACTGATTTTTGCTGCATGGCCTCATCAATATTGCAATAGGCTGGCATGGCAAGGTAGGCACCTGGTTTAATCCATTCATGTTTCACCAGAGGATACAAGTCTGGATTTCCTGTTTCTCCTGAATTACAGTAAGTGATAATGTCCGAATCTCGAACAACTTCTTCAATCGAATCTACAACTTGAATAGATTTAATTTGTGGATGGTTTTCTTTTAACCAGTTTATAAATTCCTGAATACTGGCTGCACTACGTCCCTTGATTTTGATAGTATTAATTTTTGGACATACGGCAACGAAAGCGGAAATAGAAGTTTTACCCATTACGCCAGGGCCAACCAGACCAATGACACGTGAATCCTTGCGTGCCAGATGACGAGCACCTACGCCGGGAATTGCACCAGTACGATAGGCAGATAACAGGTTTGCAGACATATAGGCTAGGGGTGCACCAGTATCTACGTCATTAAGTGTAAACATTAAGATGGACCGGGGTAAGCCTTTATTACGATTATCAATATTTGATCCATACCATTTTACACCTGCTGTCTGAAATCTCCCACCAAGATAGGCTGGCATAGCCATGAATCGCCGATCGGCAGTGGGTTTTGGCATGGTTGGAAATGGAGAGCTTTCTGGAAAAATAACCATGGCACCATGGGAATCGCTATTTGGTCCAGCCATACGATAATCACCCTGATATAACAGTGCAAACATTTCTTCCATTGTATCAACGCAGCTCGGCATATCAGTGACTCCAGCCTGAATCATGTCTTGTTCTGAAAGATAGAGAAAGTCAATTTTTGTATTGTGTTGCATGTTCAAAACCTCAAATCAGTGTGAGCTTACGTCAAGCTGTTATCTTCAGACAGAGATAGATCAATTGATCTATCTCTGTGAATACATAAAATTTTTAAGACACTTGACGCATAAGTATCGATCTGAATTTAGAATATTTAATTTATCTTTTAAAAAAATCATCCTAACGGTTGATTTGGGAAAATTATTAAGCGCTGTTTTATTTTTCGAGGTAATTTTTTTATTTGATTAATGGTTATGTGTGAATTAAAGATTTTTCTGGTTTCTTAGATATGTACTTTTTATCAATAAATAGGGCAAATATAATACTTATATTTGCCCCCAAATTTTACCAGTCTATTTTTGCACTGAGTGCTAAGGTTAGAGGTTCACCAACACCGGAGTTCATCCAGTATTTTTTATTGAACAAGTTGTTAATATCGGCACGGAAGGTTACAGGAGTGTTGGATATCCGGGTTTTATAGGCACCTCCGAGATTAACCAGTGTGTAACTTGGAAGAAGTAGGCTGTTCTTATCATTATAATAATTATTGCCAAAATATCGGATGTCACTGTGTATGCTCACCCCTTGCCAATAAGGTACAGTCCAGTTGGTTTGTAAAACAGCCTGTATTTTGGAGGTACCTGCTGGGCGATTACCCTGTAAAGCTTCATTCCCAGAAGTTAATTTTTCCAGTGTTGGATCTGCCAGTAATAATCCGGCATTAATATTGAGATCTGGACTAAATTTATAACCTCCGATTAACTCAATTCCCTGATAGCGAGTAATACCATTTTGAGTCAGGTACAGTAATGAACCACGATATTCATCAATTTGTGCGGCTTTTTCCAGACGATAAAAAGCGATGGAGGCATTCCATTTGGAATGATCATATTTTGCCCCGATTTCGTACTGTTCACTGATGGTTGGATCCAGCGTTTGTCCTGCATTGGCATAGGGTTTACTGGCACTGGCACTTACTTCTTTACCTGCTTGTAATGCTTCGACATAACTGGCATAGATGGCAAGGTTTTCTACTGGTTTGTAAATTAATGCATAGGTTGGTGTGGTAACATCTTTACGGTAATCTGAGCTTTGGTCATTGTATTGGGTAAATCTTGCACCAAGTAGCGCTTGCCAGTGTTCATTAAAATGAATGGTATCGCTGGCAAAAAGTTCTTTTTGATATAGATTTCCTGAGTCAGTCAAAGTAAACGAGTTCTTATTGGCATAGGAAGTGCTATTTTCCTGATAGATATTGCCTGAACCCACATTTGCATACCAATCATAACTCGAGTAACTACCTGAGTTCTTGCGATAAGATGCACCTGTAACCAGTTCGTGCTTTAAGAAACCAGTATCAAATTGCCCTGTTAATATTGCCTGAGTTTGTTGACGAATATCAACACCACCCAACTCATACATATTGATGCTGTAGTCTCCCGTCTGATTAAGAATATAGCCAAAGGTTTTGTTTACATAATTGCGTTGTCTGGCATAGGCATAACTTAATTGAGCTTTCCAGTCATCATTAATTTGCCAATATAATCCTGTATCTGCCAAGGCAGTGTGTATGGTATAAAATGCACCATTAACAATATGTTTTTTACTACCACTGATGGCTTTTGGCAAAGCCGTGCCTGTATATGAGCCGAAC
Organism: Acinetobacter qingfengensis; assembly: GCF_008693185.1. Taxonomy (GTDB): domain Bacteria; phylum Pseudomonadota; class Gammaproteobacteria; order Pseudomonadales; family Moraxellaceae; genus Acinetobacter; species Acinetobacter qingfengensis. The sequence goes on along the minus strand of NZ_VXKN01000007.1, from coordinate 19,465 downwards.
ATAAACATGGTTGCTTCATTATCCAGATGGCGATCCTGATAAATCACTTCACCTTTCCAGACCAGATCAGGAGTAATGCGGTAATCCAGAGCCAGACCAGTGACCAGATTATCAGCATCAGAGCCATTATAGGTTTCGCCTTTTTCCTTAGCGATATTGAAGCGATAGCCAAACTGTTTGTCTTCTCCAATGCGTCCACCAGCATCTAGGTGAGCAGAAAAGATGCCAGCACTACGATAACCCACAGTAGTGGTAAGAAGATCATTTTCTGTTGGTTGTTTGGTTTGATAATCAATCGTTCCGCCGGGGGATGCAAAGCCATACATTAATCCAGATAAACCTTTTATGGCTGTTACACTTTCTGTGACTTCAACAGGAAATTCTCCACCCCATGCGCTGACAGTATGGCCATTGACCTTATAACTATTGGAAACATCCAGTTGTAAGCCACGAATGGATACCGGTGTACTCCAGCCGCTGCTATAAGAGTTGACTTGAGTAACAATACTTGGATCACCTACAAATATTTTTCCCAGAGAATTGGTTTGACGTTCTTCGATTTCTTCGGCTGTTTTAACATTGACTGAATATGGTGTGTCCAGAACTTTTTTATTGCCTAATACACCGATTGTGGTTTGTCGATTTAATGGAGTGTTGTCACTGGCATTCACAGTAATGGCAGGAAGTTGGGCAACTTCACCAGAAGGATTTGAGCCTTTGGCTTGGATATCAAGTTGTTTAAGCTGTCCTACATAATGTTGGGGTGAGGCGGTTTTTCGCGGTTTTTCAACCAGTCCGTATCCTGCGGCATTCTTCTGAATTTGGTAGGGTGTTTGTTGTAATAATTGATTGAAACCATCTTCAATTGTATAAGAGCCTTTTAATGCCTGACTGCTAAACCCTTTAAGCTTTTGATGATCTACGGTAAGTGTTGTACCTGATTGTAAGGAGAAACTTACCAGAGCATCACTAAGCTGGCCTGCTGGAATATTATAAAATTGTGAGGCATTGCTTTGTGCATAAGCCGGATGACAGATCAAAAATGTACTGCCTGCAAAAAGACTAATTTGAATGGCTAAACTTAAAGGTTTGACGATCATCCGGTTTGATTTTGCTAAAATTGTCATAAAAGGACCCTATATCCATGATTGGTGGTACCTAAAAGAGACGAAGCAAATTTGTTTTTGCACCTTTTTCAATAAAATAATTATTGTCGGGTGATCTGAATACGATAGGGTAGATCGTTTTGTACGTTTAAGTGTAGTTCTTTTGCCAATTGCTGTAATGCCTGATCAATATGATTAAGTGGTAAAGTGGCAGTCACCTGAATCTTTGCCAACTTCTGACGATCAAATAAAATTTTGCCCGGATAATACATGGCAAGATAATCTAGTACGTCAGTCAGGGATTCACCATTGGCAACCAGCATTTGGGATTGCCATGCATTTTCAAATAATTGTGAATTAATTTGTATAGGCTTACGGGATAATAAACCCTGAGCGCCAATTTCAATGCGTTGGCCTGCAATTAGAGATACAGGCTGTTGCTGTGCTGTGGTTGACCAGACCAGTGTTTTGGATTCCAGCATGGTTACAATGGTGTGTTGTCCATCCTGTGTGACAATAAAACGTGTTCCCAATGCACGGACTGTTCCATGAGTTGTTTTAACCAGAAATGGCCGGGATGGATCTTTGGCCACATCGACCAAAATGTTGCCTTGCAATAATTCAATTTGACGATGATGTTGATCATAATCAATATTGTAGGCAGTTTTTCCACTCATTTTAATTTGGCTGTGATCCGGTAATTGTTGTTGTTGCCATGACTGACTGGTATTGCGTTTATCCGCTGTCCAGTAATCCAAAGGCGCATATTGCAAACTGAAGAAAACAATTAAGGCACTGACCATAAACAATGCCAAAACGCTTTTATAAGCAAAATGCAGACGATAGTGTCGGGTATTATTTAGGGTGTCATTGAGAATTTTTTTACTGATTTGATGTTGTTGATAATGCCGTTTAAATTGTTCGACCTCGCCCAATAAATTTTGCATCCGTTCGATTGCTTCAACGTGACGTGGATCTTGTGCTAACCATAATGCAAATTGTTGTTGGGTTTGTTCATTGGGATCATCATCGAGCAAAACCAGCCATTCTGCTGCTTGAGCAGAAATATCGTCATCCGTGGAAGAGGTTAAATGAGTCATATATTAGGCAGTTTGTAAAATATAATCACAGTGCTGAATGGCTTTAATTAATGCCAATTGCACCTGGCGGCGTGATAATTGTAATTGCTCGGCAATTTCCAGTTGATTTAAGTCTTCCAGATAACGTAACAGAAAAATCTGACGTATTTTTTCATCCATGCCATCGAGCATGGTAGCAATACGATCCAGTAATTCAACTGCTAATAAAATATTTTCAGGTGTTTCGAGGTTATATTGTGCATCTTGTGCAGATAGGTAGTCTAGATAGGCTTGTTCCACTTGTTTGCGTCGTGCCTGATCAATAATAATTCTGGTTGCGGTTTGTGCCAGATAGGATCTGGGGTGATGAATAATGGTTGAAGGTGGTAATTTAATAATTCTATAAAAAGTATCCTGAAGAATGTCTTCAGCATATTCCTGTTGTTTTAGTTTTTTAATTAGCCATGCGTAAAGCCATGTATAGTTTTCCTGATACAGAGCGGCGATAAACTGACTTTGATGAAAATTTAATGTGGCATTCATATGTGACAAATACATACAGAATGGATAATTTGAATATATTATGGTAATGAGAATTATTTGTATATCATTCTTTATTCAAATTGACTGAAATGGCTAATAAAAATTAGCCATTTCTTTTGGTTTTATTCATCAATCTTCGAAAAGACTAGAATTTTACCTGAACAGTAAAGTTTAAGTTTCTTGGATCGCCATAATAATCATTGATCCCGGTTGCACCGTATTTTGCATAATATACTTTGTCAAAGATATTGTTAAAGTTAAAGCGAGCAGACAGATTTGGTGTAAATTCATAACCAAGCATAGCATTATAAACTGTGTAACCTCCCTGACGTGCCGTAACTGTACCAGAAGTAACGTAGCTATCACTTCGGGCCTGTAGTCCTGCACCAATAGTTAAGCCATCGAAAATTCCTGAGCTGAATTTATAACTGCTAAACAGGTTTCCAATATGACGTGGATCAATGCTTCTTAGCGGTTGTCCCTGATTTGCACTACTTGAATCTTTCACATATTTGGTATGGGTGTTGGTATAACTTGCCATGATTTGCCAGTTTGCTGTAATTTTCCCAGCAACTTCAATTTCCCAACCTTTGCTCTTGGTTAATCCATCGGCAATTTTACAATATCCCGATGTATAATATGGTGTGCATGGGTTACTACTGGATAGATCGTCAATGGCTTTGCCCTCATTTTCAATATTAAATAATGATAATGATGCATTTAATTGATCATTGAGCCAGCTACTTTTTAATCCAAGTTCATAATCTTTACCACGGACGGGTTTTAATAATTCTCCTGAAGAGTTATATGCCTGTTGTGGACTAAAAATACTGGTGTAACTTGTATATGCGGTCACTTCAGGTGTAATGTCATAGGTCAAGCCAACAAAAGGCGTAAATTCCTGAGAAACTTTGTAGTCTGAGTTTGTTGAACCCAGCCTATCATATTCCCACCAGTTTAAACGACCACCTAGTAATAGATTGAGTGGATCTGTGATTGAAACTCTGGTTCTAGCATAAATAGCTTTTTGTGTGGTATGGCTATCGGCAGCTTGATAAGCAGTTCCTGAGGTAATATCGGCATACGTAGGTTGAGGATAGCTATTTGAAGGATCCCAAGTACGAATGTCAACATTGGTCAGTTTGTTAATATTGTAATAGCCTTTAGAACCAACTTCTTTGATACGCCGCCATTCACCACCAATCAATGCTTCATGTTGGCGACCGAATAATGAATAGCTGCCATTTGCAGATAAATTGATATTATCTTGATCACGTTTCCCACCATCGTAAGCAGATGTTGTCACAGTAAACAAATATGGATTAGTGCTGCTGCTTCTTGTGAAATAGCTTTGTAGGAAACCATAGTCATTGTCTTGTTTCATTCTTTGCTTGATATGACTTGCATCTAAATTAATTTTCCAGTCATTATCAAAGTGATGCTCAAGTGCAAAGTAGGTTTGCTGGTTATATCTATTCCATTGATTCCAATCTGTACCAAGATAAGTATTCCGAGCTAAATTTAAAGAAGAGCCATCAAAATTACTTGGTAAGTTCCCCCATGCACCGGTTGCATCAATATCGGTATGTTGAAAACTTAAAGTCGCAGTTGTTTTATTTGTTAGATCAGCTTCAATGACAGCATAAAGAACATCTTTTTTTTCTGTTCTGGCTTTTTGGAAGAATTCTTTGTCATCAATAACCCCAATAACCCTTGCCCGAACAGAACCAGAGCTGTTTAGTGGTGTGGATACATCTGCACTAACACGTCTTCGATCCCATGAGCCGACAGAGAATTCTAGATTTGACTGAAAGTCTTTGGTGGGGCGTTTACGGACCATATTGACGGCAGCCGATGGATTTCCGGCGCCACGTAATGAACCGGAAGCACCACGTAAAATTTCAATACGATCCAATACAGCAGTATCTGGCTGAATAAATAATGAGCCATCCTGACTCATGGTAAGGCCATCAATTTGTAATACATCAATTTGATGTCCACGAGAGTAGTAGTTGACCCGTTCACTGTCTGTATAATCGACATTTACGCCAGGAGTATTTTGCATCACAGCATGAAGATCAAGTAAGCCACGGGTATCCATATAATCACGAGTAATGACCGTAACAGGTTGTGGAATATCTTTTAGACGGCTGATTCCTCGAAATACAGTGGCATTTTGCGTTGCAAATGACTGTGTATTTTCAGTTGTGGCAGATTGTTGACTATTTACGGTTAATGTGGGTAAAACGGCAATATCATTTGATTGATGACTTGATGTCGTGGTTTTAATTTGAGTTTTTTTCTCAATAGTCCAACTTCCATCTGAACGTTTCACGAGATGCAATTGTGTGCCTTTGAGTAGTTCGTTAAAGCCCTGTTGTAAATTATATTGACCATTTAACCCTTTTGAATTTAATCCTTGTGTTAATGTCGGATCAAATGAAAGAGCAATTCCAGATTGCATGGCAAAATTTGATAAAGTTTGTCCCAGTTGTCCTGCTGCAATTTGGTAATGTTGTGATTGTTGATCGTTTGCCAAAGCATGAATGGATGCCCCAAGTATGCTACAGAGCATAATGCCACGAAGTGCTTTAACCAATGGTCTTGAGGTTGATTTAAGCATTTTATTTTTCATGAAAATCCTCACTAAATAAGAATGAAACGCTTTCCTATCTAATGCCAGTTGAAAATCAAAAATAGCTCATCAACTCCGAAGTTTTTTATTTCGCCTTGATATGAATGAAATAATGATTGGCGTAATCATGGATGTCTAATGCATAGGTATGTGCCAGCATACTATAGATACCATCCAGATCGTGAATTGGATATGTTCCTGAAATTTTAATGGATGCAATCGCAGGATCAATATGAATAATGCCTTTTTGATATGGTTTTAATCGCTGGATAAACTGCTGTAAAGGTAAATCATTGACCATGATAAAACCTTTGGTCCATGCAATTTCTGCCATATCTATATTTTGCGGTGTATTTAGGGTGTACTGGCTAAAATAAGTTTGTTGATGGCTATGTAAAATTTTGGATTGTTTGCTATTTAATGTGGTGATTTTAACAGCGCCTTTATTCACTGCGACAAAAGATTGTTGTGCTTCCATTCGAACCAAATATTGAGTACCTAATGCTTGTGCAGAACCTTGTTTGGTTTGTACGATAAATGGACGTTTTAATTGATCCGGATGCGTTTCGATCCAAATTTCACCCTTGCGTAATATGATCGTTCGTTGTTGTTGTGAATAATCAACATCAATTGCAGATAAGCCATTTAGAATAATTTTTCCACCATCAGGCAGGTGTACCGTAGTTTGTTGACCGACAGGACTACGATAATCAGCCAACCATTGTTGCTGTTCATTGCCGTAGTAAATGGCCGACAATACAGGCAGAGCAGCCAATAGCCATACGTATTTTTTATAGGAGGTTGTTTGTTCTTTTCGTAATTTATGAATAACAGGTAATGTCACGTCTTGAGGTAATTCAGAAAGTTTATGGTGCAGATCCAAGGCCGTTTTCCATATTTTTTGGTGATATGGACTTTGATTCTGCCAGTTTAGTAATTGTTTTTTTTCTTCATCGGATAAATTACCTTCCTGTAAGCGTGTTAACCATTGACTAGCCTGTTCTAAAATCTGTTGTTTCTGTCGCTTCTGTCGCTTCATGAATGGATGTCGTCCTCATCATCAAGCATCACGGTTAAACATTGTAAATAGCCTTGTTGAATATATCGTTTTACCGTACTGACGGAAATATTTAATTCTTCAGCGATTTGTTGATGTTTTTTGCCTTCAAGTTGCGCAAATAAAAAAGCTTGTTGTACAACATCCGGTAATTCGGACAATAGATAAAAAATTTCCGTTAGCGCTTCAATAATCATAAGATTATGTTCTGGGGATGGGTGGTGATATTCTGGTTGTTCTGCCAATACCTCTAAATAAGCACGTTCAATTTGTTTACGCTGAATCCAGTTAATCATCAAACCCTTGGCAATTTTGGTAAGATAAGCTCGTGGTTGTTGTAGCTCCAATATTTGTTTTTTTGCAAATACGCGTATAAAAGTATCTTGTGCTAAATCTGCTGCATCAGAGGAATTACCTAATTTTTTGTACAGCCAGTGATAAATCCACAAGTGATGTTGTTGATATAAATTCAGAAATTGCTGATCAAGATGGGGCGCTGACATCTTCATGATAATCTATAATAGTGTTGATAATTATTATCATATAAATATCTGCTAAAGTACAATTCTTAATATCATGTTTTATTCAAATCCATATACCTGTTCGTTGAACAGCTAAATGGATTTTAAAAGCAAGTTGTTTATCACTGAGTTGATTGATCCTGTGCTTTCCAGCCTTCAGCTTTTTCAATAGATTCATCATTACTAAAGAACTTTTCTCGTTGTTCTTCCAGAAATTTTTTGGCATCAGCTTCAAAAACATTCAGGCGTTTTTCATTAATCAATGTAGTTTGATGTTGTAACCATTCCTGCCATGCCTGTTTAGATACAGTTGCAAAAAATTCCTGACCTTTGGGACCAGGAAATGGTGCAAAATCTAGTCCATCCATGTCTTTTTGATATTTACGGCAAAATACTTGTCTAGTCATATATTGTCATCCTGAAAAAATTCCTCCAAAAATAGAGGAATTTATAGAAAATTAAAGTTGTTCGATACGTGTATAAGCGCGTGCAATGGCAGCTTCAACCTGAGCTGGCGCAGTTCCACCAATATGATTTCGTGCAGAAACAGAAGCTTCTAGTGTTAAAGCCTTGTCAAAGACATCTAGTTCGATTAAATCAGAAAATTGCTGCAATTGTTGTAAACTTAATTCAGATAAATCTTTATCTTCCTGAACACCTAAAGCCACCGCTTTACCTACAATTTCATGTGCATCACGGAAAGCCACACCTTTTTTGACAAGATAGTCTGCAAGATCGGTTGCAGTAGAAAAACCACGTAATGCAGCGTCACGCATATGATCAATATTGGGTACTAATGCGGGAATCATGTCTGCAAAAGACATTAAGCTGCCACGCACCGTATCGATTGCATCGAATAAAGGTTCTTTGTCTTCCTGGTTATCCTTGTTATAAGCAAGTGGTTGACCTTTCATCAGAGTTAACAGACTCACAAGATCACCATAAACACGTCCGGTTTTACCCCGAACCAATTCTGGGACATCAGGATTCTTTTTCTGCGGCATGATGGATGAGCCTGTACAGAAGCGATCCGGAATTTGTACAAATTTAAACTGTGCTGATGTCCACAAAACCAATTCTTCAGACATACGGGATAAATGCATCATAATTAATGCCGCTGCGGCATTGAATTCAATGGCAAAATCCCGATCGGACACACCATCTAGCGAATTTTCACAAACAGCTTCAAAACCCAGTAACTCTGCGGTATAAGCACGCTCGATTGGATAGGTGGTTCCGGCAAGTGCGGCAGAGCCCAAGGGCATACGATTGACACGTTTACGACAATCAATCAAACGTTCGCTATCACGAAGCAACATTTCAAACCATGCCATAAGATGATGACCAAAAGTGACTGGTTGTGCTGTTTGTAGGTGGGTAAACCCAGGCATAATGGTTTGGGTGTTTTGTGCAGCAAGTGTCAGGATACCGGTTTGCAAACGCTTTAATAATGCTAAAATGGCATCAATTTCATCACGTAAATATAGACGAATATCTGTTGCAACTTGATCATTACGGCTACGTCCGGTATGTAATTTTTTCCCGGTAATACCGATACGATCCGTTAAACGTGCCTCAATATTCATGTGTACATCTTCAAGATCAATGCGCCATTCAAATTGACCGGCCTCAATTTCAGCTTGAATTGCTTTTAAGCCATTGATAATGTCATCCCGTTCCTGTGCGGTTAATACGCCAACTTTGGCCAACATGGTGGCATGAGCAATGGAACCGGCAATATCCTGTTTGTAAAAACGTTGGTCAAATTGCACTGAGGCAGTAAATTCTGCTACAAAGGCATCTGTTGCTTCAGAAAAACGTCCACCCCACATCCCTGAAGTTTGTGGTGCTGTTGCTTGAGAGTTTGATGATTGGCTTGTCATGGTCATTCAAGAATATAAAAGGGATAATTTGCTCAAAGTATAACAGAGAATCAACCGCTTGATAAAAATTGAGTCAAATGATGCCAAATGTTAGAACACCCTCATCACAACGTTTTGTATCCATGTTTGTACATTTGGGTGAGTGGCATTATGTTGCCGAACTACTGATTGCCTGTAATCTGCTGGCGCTGATTATTGCGATTGGCAGCGTGACACAACTTGAAGAATTATCGTGGCTTATTGTGTTGCAATATATGCTGTTTACCAGTTGGATTGCGATCGGTTTTTGTGTTTTAGTGACCAAAATGCAACGTATATTCAGCCGTTTGCACACATTGGCTGGAATCTTGTTTCTGTGTTTTATTCTGCTTCAAACATTAATTTTGCTCACAACAATATGCATGAATGCATTGATGTTCAAATTTACTCATTCTGGTGGAATTTTTGACATTTCGATACTTCTTTCCAATAGCTTGCATCGAATGTTGCTTGGAACCGGTATTGCAGTACTTTGTTTAAGGTATATTTATATTCGTGATCAATGGATGATGCGGCGACAATCTGAGTTAATGGCCAGAGTGCAGGCCTTGCAGTCAAGAATTCATCCACATTTTTTATTCAATAGCTTAAACAGTGTGGTGAGTTTAATTAGTATTGATCCTTTAAAAGCAGAACAAATGCTGATTGATTTGTCCAGTTTATTTCGGGCTAGCCTAACTGAACTCAAAGAAGTGTCCTTGAAGGAAGAAATTGATTTGTGTCGACGCTATTTGAAAATTGAAATGATTCGTCTGGGCGAACGTCTGGAGGTTGAATGGCGTATTGATGCCGATCAAGATCTAAATAATATCAAAATTCCATTATTAACTTTACAACCTTTATTGGAAAACTGTATCCATCATGGTGTGGAAACACTGGCACAGTCGAGTTTGATCACGATTTTAATTGAAGTGATTGAGCAGCGTGTCAACATTGTTTTGACCAATCCCTATCAAAAAGATATGCAGACACATCAGGGCAATGGCATTGCAATGGAAAATGTTAAGCAACGTTTACTTGCTTACTATGGCAGATCTGTTCACTTTAAAATGTCAGCTCGACATGGTAATTTTACTACGCTGTTAAGTTATCAATGGCGACAATAATCAAAACTGTTATTTACTTTTGCTGATCATGATGGGGTGGTTCATGAAAATAATTATTTGTGATGATGAGCCTCTGGCACGAGAAAGATTGCTACGTATGCTCACACAACTTGGACATGATGTGCTTGCACAGGCTGCGAATGGTCGGCAGGCAATTGATCTGGTCAAGCAATATCAGCCTGATGTGATTTTACTGGATATGCGTATGCCGGAAATGTCCGGATTAGAATGTGCTGCATTATTAAATCAATTGAATATGCCACCGGCAATGATTTTTTGTACGGCATTTGATCAATATGCGCTGGATGCATTTAAAGCGGCTGCGTGTGATTATCTACTTAAACCTGTGTCGATGGATGATCTAAAGCAGGCACTGGATCGCAGTATGCGTATTAATCAGGCACAACTACAACATATCGCTTATTCAGAGGTTATGACAGGGGCATCATCATGTAGGCAACATATTGCAGCTAGAACTCATCGAGGCATGGAACTTATTGCACTGGACGATATTTATTATTTTTTGGCCGATCAAAAATATGTCATGGTGAAACACAAACAAGGTCAAGTGCTAATTGACGAAACGTTAAAAGAGTTAGAACAGGAATTTTCCGAACGATTTATTCGTATTCATCGTAATGCATTATTGTCTTTAAAATATTTGGACGGTATCGAGTTGATTGATGGTGGACAATATCAGATCCGATGCAAGGAAATTGACGATAGATTGTTGATCAGTCGGCGCCATTTATCAAGTATCAAAGAAAGGATGCATGTACTTTAAATCGCCAACAGAAAATTCATAGACAAAAAGTGTTGTAGTATTTGCTTGCATTTTGACTGTGGACGATTAATGTTAAAATAATTTTTTATCTTCCATTGTGAGTTCTATGTCTACATTAAAAATTGCGACCAGAAAAAGCCCATTGGCACTCTGGCAAGCAGAATATATTCAGCAACGATTACAACAGCAACACTCAGATTTAACCGTAGAACTGGTTACTTTTGTGACGCAGGGAGATAAAATTTTAGACACGCCTTTGGCAAAAATCGGTGGAAAAGGGTTATTTGTCAAAGAATTGGAGTCTGCATTACTTGATGGCCGTGCAGATATTGCTGTGCATTCCATGAAAGATGTGCCAATGCAATTACCTGACGGTCTGGAATTGGCAGTAATTTGTGAACGTGCTGATCCATTTGATGCATTTGTTTCCAATCATTATCATGCTTTTGATGAATTGCCATTAGGTGCTAAAGTTGGAACGTCAAGCCTACGCCGCCGTAGCCAATTATTGGCACAACGTCCGGATCTGAATATTCTGGATTTACGAGGTAATGTTGGTACACGCTTATCCAAACTGGATGAGGGAATTTATGATGCGATTATTTTGGCTAGCGCGGGGTTAAAGCGTTTGGAATTACAAGATCGTATTCGCCATAGTATTGATCCTTATATTAGTTTACCTGCTGTGGGACAAGGTGCTTTAGGAATAGAATGTCGTACAGGTGACCAAAATATATTGAATCATATTAATTTTCTTGTTCACGAGGAAACAACAGCCTGTGTTCGTGCGGAACGTGCCTTCAATGCCTATTTGGAAGGTGGCTGTCAGGTACCAATTGCAGCCTTTGCCCAACTTAAAGGGCAACAACTGAGTATTGAGGGACGTGTAGGTCAGGCAGATGGACAAGTATTGTTGATTGCACAACAACAAGGTCACATGGATCAAGCTGAAGCATTGGGTGTGGCATTGGCACAAAATTTACTTGCACAAGGTGCTGGTGAATTGCTAAAAGCATTATATTAAGCAAATTATGCTGATTTTAAATACACGGCCTATTGAACGCGCGCAAGCATTAAGCCAAGATTTAAAAAATCTGGGTTATCAGGTGATAAGCTGCCCATTACTTGAGCTTAAACCTTTACCTCTGGATGAAAGTTTAGTGCAGCAATATCAGCAATTTATTTCTTTTGAGAAAGTGGTGGTGGTGAGTTCAATTGCCGCAGAAATCGGTATGCAATATGCTCGGCAATGCCATATTTCCATTGAAGAATTAAAGCAAAAACAATGGATTGCTGTAGGAACAACGACCCAAAGTACCTTGCAAAAACTTGGTCTGGAAAGTGTTTGTCCTGAGATTGAGAATTCAGAAGGAATGTTACAGCTCAAACTACTACAAGATTGCCAACAACATCGTATTGCCTTTTGGCGTGGCATTGGCGGGCGGACGCTGATGATGACGCAATTACAACAACAGGGCTGTCAAGTCCTCAACATGCTGCTCTATACTCGAAACATGCCGGATATTCAGTGGCAAAATTTACTTCAGCAAGCTTTTAGTCGAATTATTGTATTAATCAGTAGTGAAGCAAGTTGGAAAAACTGGTTGAAATTGCGACAAAATACGTTATTTTTACAGCAAAATTTCAACAATTATCATTATGTCGTGCTTGGTCAGCGTGTCGGACAGCAAGTGAGTCAGGATTTACAGCAGTTGGCGATTAACACCAGCGTTGCGATTGTTGAACATCTGGTCGCACAAGAGATTCACCAAAAAATACAGCAGATGAGTTTATGAATAAATTGCTTTGGTTTTTATTGATTATATTATCCGTATGGACAATCAAACTCAGTGTGGAAATGTATCAACTGCAAAATAATCAGCTCAATGTATTGGACAGCCGTTTTGATCAGCAAACCCAGCGTATTGACCGTTTAAATGACCAAATTATTGCCTTGCAGAATCAGAAAGTTCCAGTGGTGAATCATGGTATCAGTAAGGTTGCACCACAATCTGTCCTACAGAATAATCGCTATACTGTACAAAATTATATTGTTGATCATTTACAGTTGATTCAACTGACCTTACAACAACAGGATTTTGTTGCAGCTTTAGAGCAAATTCAGACATTAAGGCATAAAATTAGTCAGGATCAACCACTTTCTGAAAGTTTAAATGTTGCTTTACTGGATGCATTGGCAAAAGATCAGATGACTTTAGTGAATTTTTTACAGCAAAGAACAGAGCAGCAAACGATTTTACAACAACAATTACATGCAATTGAACGTGAAATCCATCCGCAGCCACTGGATCAGCCTCAGAAAAAATGGCTGTGGTCATCCTGGTTTAGTATCAGTAAGGTAGACGATACGCCAGATTTGAAAAGTCGAGCCTTGCATTATCAGTATTTAAAATTACAGCTTCTATTGGCACAGCAGGCATTAAGTGCCGGCCAAACAGTATTTTATCAGACAATGCTTAAGGAAATTGTGATAGACCTTCGCCATTATCCTGATGATTTATCCAAAAATATGGCTGTTAGTCTGAGTAAACTATCGAATACCAGTTTGATTGCACCCCCTAAATTAACAGCTTTGGCGTTATTACAAGGAGGCTAACATGCGGTTTACCTTATTAACCTATTTATGTATCTGCTTGTTGTTGGCGGCATTGTTTATGGTGCTGAGCTTTAATTCGGGGTTTGGTTATGTTTATATTCAGTGGCTAGGTTGGCAAATTCAAAGCAATTTATTTCTGTTGCTATTTTTACTATTTATTGCCTCAGGAATTTTTTATCTTTTATGGCGTTTACTTCGTTATACTTTACGCCGCAACTTGCAGCGATACCAGATACCAAAATCCTTTCAGCAGCTTCACCCTTATGAGCAACTCGGAGTTCTGTGGTTACTTAAAGCAGAACGAGTTGAGCAAAATCGTATTTTCCAGACTTATCAGAACTCAGTTTTGCTTAATCCCCTGATTCACGCTAAACTTTTATTAAAACAACAACAACCTGAACAAGCCAAGATATGGTTACAACAAACTCCTAACCCATTATTTGAATTAACAGAATTGCTCAAAGTCGAAATTGCATTACTGGAAAGAGATTATGCAGTCGCTTTGGAACGTTTGGAATTTTTGACTGTGCAGCCACTATCTGCGTGGTTACATCCGATTTCTGATGCATATCAGGCTGAATTACAAGAGCACTGGCTGCAACTCTCTCGAGTATGTCCATGGTGGTTATTTAAAGCCTCACATCAACCTAGATTTGATGTGCAACAAACTCAAATCTGGTTTCAGGCATTATTAGTACAACGTGAGCAAGCTGATGCTATAGAGCAACAACTTTTCTTTGATTGGTATGATCATATTGAATCCGATATTAATCAAAACTATGATATCGAACAGCAAATTCTTTTATTAAAATTGATTAATCAATTTGATGCATTACACCAATCCAGTTATTTACTGGCACAAAATATCTTACAGCAACGTTTTGTTCCCCAAGTATTATATATTTGGTTAGATAAAGCATTAAATCATAGTCAGGAAGACATTTTAGTGCTGGAACAACAAGTACAGAATTGGCAACAGCAATATCCTGCACAAGCCAGTTTAACCTTTGCACAATGGCATATTTATCAGCGGCAAGCAAAACATGAGCAGGCAAAACATTTATTGTCACAATATCCTGATGATGCTTATATGGCTTATTTAAGAATACAGGATGCGCTGCAACATACCACATCATTACAGCAGGATATTCATTTGTTATTGCATTACTCAAAACAGGATTTTAAGTTTGATTTATAAAGGAATAGACCAAAGTGAACATACAGCAATTCGTAGCAGTACCATTTATATTTAAACAGCATATTTCTTGGGGAGATATGGATGCATTCAATCATGTTAATAATGTGCAATATTACCGTTATATTGAAAATGCCCGTATTGGATATTTTGAGCGTTTAAATCAAATACAAACAGAATTTTATACTGTGGTTTCCAGTAGTAGTTGCCGATATTTAAGACCAGTTACCTATCCAGATATATTAGCAATTGGTGTGAATGTGGAAGAAATTCGTTCATCTGCATTTCGTATGACTTATCAATTATATAGTGAAAAACAACAAACTTTAGTTGCACAAGGTGAAGTAGTAGTAGTTTGTATGGATGCTAAAACACAACAAAAAACTACAATTCCAGAATATTTTAAACAAGCCATCATAGAATTAGAAAAAACAGTTAATCATCAAGTGATATTGGTTAACAATAAATCTTAGTTAATGACTTGAATTTTGAGCCTGATTAAAAAAATATCAGAAAATAAAAAGTAATCTGCTTGCAAATAGGATTGCTTTTCTATATCGATAATATAAAATGTTCAGGGATTGATATAACAGAATTTGCAAAATTAGGAGTAAATATGTCAACAAATATTGAAAATTTAGATATTAATCAGCTTCAGGAATTGACCCAAAAAGCACAAGAATTGATTGAACTTAAAAAGCGTGAAAAAGTAGATGATGCTTATCAACAATTATTAACCATTGCGGAAGATGTGGGTTTGTCTTTGCAAGAGTTAATTGAATATGGTCAACAAAGCCATAAACCTACAACTAAACGCAGTGTTGCACCACGCTATCGTAACCCAGCAGATGTAAATCAAACATGGACAGGTCGTGGTAAACAACCTCGTTGGGTTGTTGAAGCATTAAATTCAGGTAAAACATTAGAAGATTTATTAATTTAATTTTGTATTGCCAAATAAAAAAACCAAGTAATATACTTGGTTTTTTTTATTTCAATTTTATGACTTAAAAAACTTTTCTAAAACAAATAAAATATATACATATTAGAATAAATGAGCAAATCACGAGAGATATTCATTCTAATGGCAAAATAAAAAAATAATGATTTGTCTGAAGCCTTAATAAAATAATGACTTAATGTTAAACTAAACGATCAGGCAAATGATCAAAATAAGGAATAACGCATGAGCTGGCAGCTAATTGCAAAAAGTGAACCCATTGCAGGACAAACGCTCGATATTGATCGGGACATGGTGATCGGACGGCATCAGCAGGCAGATATTGTATTGCAGGCTGCACATATTTCACGCCGCCATGCTGCTTTAATTATCAAGGAAAATCAGTTATGGATTCAGGATTTAGGCTCATCAAATGGTACATTTGTGAATGGACAACGAGTGACCGAACAACAATTACAAGATCATGACGAGATTCATTTTGAGAATATCCGTTTTCAGGTTGTTGAAACACTAGGAAATTCTCAGTCAGATAATGCACCAGATGTTGAGCAAAAAGCTGCAATAACCATTGAAAAAGTCATTCCTTCCGATGAGGGTATGCCAACAATTGAACAGCGTGGTATGGACGTTGTTGTGGATCGTGATGGTATGCCAAAAAATATTAGTGTGCCGAAACCAGCACCTATTCCAGATCATATTGATGTGCAAGCCACATCTGAACCAAAACCAATGGCCATTCCTGAACCTGAAAGTCGAATTGAACAAGTTGAACAGGAAAAGAAAAATGCTAAAGTTGGTCTAATGAGCATGATTATATTGGTTATTATTGCGGTTATTGCAGCAGCAATATTTTTAGGACAATAAATTGTAGATCTAAGGATAAGATAATGCATTCATTGCTAGACACTACTCATCGGCAACTTATTTTATTTGATTTGGATGGCACCTTAGTCGATTCTGCACGGGATTTATATCGTGCCATGAATCTAACTTTAACCGATTTGGGTCGGCCACTGGTAACAGAATCTCAAGTTCGTGTTTGGATTGGAAAGGGAGCCAGTCAACTTTGTGCCTGTGTGATTCATCATCAGGATCAATATTTTGACCCTGAAGCACATCAGCAATTATTACAGCATTTTTTGCAGATCTATCAGAAAAACTTATGTGTTGATACCACCGTCTATGCTGGTGTATTGGAATTTTTGCAATATTGCAAAGCTCAAAATAAAACACTGGTTTGTGTTACCAATAAGCCTTATCAGGCGGCAGTGGAATTGCTAAGACAAATTAATTTGCTGGAATACTTTTCCTTGGTATTAGGTGGGGACTCTTTGGAAAATCGTAAACCACATCCTGAACCACTTTTGCATGCAATTGAATATTTTTCACAACAAAAACAAAATACTTTGATGATTGGGGATTCTAGAAATGATGTTGAGGCAGCACGTGCTTCTGGAATAG
This sequence comes from Acinetobacter qingfengensis, assembly GCF_008693185.1. GTDB lineage: Bacteria > Pseudomonadota > Gammaproteobacteria > Pseudomonadales > Moraxellaceae > Acinetobacter > Acinetobacter qingfengensis. The sequence goes on along the minus strand of NZ_VXKN01000007.1, from coordinate 2,478 downwards.
ATTGTATTGTGCTGGGTTATGGTTATAATCATGGAGAAGCGATACAGGCCTGTAATCCACAAATGGTTATAGATAATTTGCAACAATTAATTCCTGAGCAGAACTGAGGATAATATGAATTACTCAATGCATTTTCGATGGCGTTAAAAACGATCCAACTTCCATCACAATCATTTTTTGACATTGAGAATACGTATGACTTCTTTTGCACAATTTGAACAATTAAAACAAGCTGGCTTTGACACTATTCCAGTATTCCGGCAGCGTTTGGCTGATACTGAAACACCTTTAACTGTTTTTGCGCGATTACGTGAACAACAACTGGCATATTTATTTGAGTCAGTAGAGGGCGGTGAAACTTGGGCGCGGTATTCCATTATTGGATTGGGTGAAAGTCAGGTATTTTCCTGTAATGCTGGAATTTTAACGCTACAAAATGAGCAGGGAGAAATTAGCACACAAGCCTGCTCTGACCCGTTTCAATTTATTCGAGATGCTCAAGCAAAATATAAAGTTCCTCCTCGAGAACTTATTCCGAATTTACCGCAGTTCACTGGAGGATTGGTTGGGTATTTCGGTTATGATGCTGTTCGATATATTGAGCCTAGATTAACCAATACACCAGAACAAGATCCAGTTAATCTTCCAGATATCTGGATGATGCTATCAAAAACGGTCATTGTTTTTGATAATCTTAAAGACACCATGTTTTTGATTACGCATGCAAACATCCAGCAAGATGATGCTTATCAACAGGCACAGCAACGTTTGGATGATTTGGAAAATTTATTGCAACAACCTGTGCAATTAAATGCCAAGCAACATAAGGCACCTGTATTTCAATCTTTAACAGGCAAAGATAACTATCTGCAATCGATTGAACGGGTTAAGGAGTATATCCGTGCTGGTGATGTCATGCAGGTTGTTCCGGGGCATCGTATGGTATCCGATTTTGATGGTGACCCAATTTCGGTTTATCGAGCATTGCGTCATTTGAATCCGTCACCTTATCTGTTCTTGGTTCAGGGTTATACGTTGGCAGATCATCAACCGTTTCATATTATTGGCTCTTCTCCAGAAATTTTATGTCGTTTGGAGGAGGGTATTGCTACAGTGCGGCCATTGGCGGGTACTCGCCCAAGGGGTAAAACGCCGGAAGAAGACCTTGCCTTAGAGAAAGATTTGCTGAGTGATGAAAAAGAAATTGCGGAACATCTGATGTTGATTGATTTGGGACGTAATGATGTAGGGCGTGTATCGAAAATTGGTAAAGTAAAAGTTACAGACCAAATGGTCATTGAACGTTATTCTCACGTGATGCATATTGTATCTAATGTTCAGGGAGAGGTATTAGAAAATACGGATGCACTGGATGTGCTCAAGGCCACTTTTCCAGCAGGGACTTTATCTGGGGCACCAAAAATTCGTGCTATGGAAATTATTGATGAAGTTGAACCCGTAAAACGCGGTGTATTCGGTGGGGCAGTTGGATATTTGGGTTGGCATGGAGAAATGGATATGTCGATTGCCATTCGTACAGGCATTATTCGTGGTAATAAGGTTTATGTACAGGCTGGTGCCGGATTGGTGGCAGACTCAAATCCTGAATCTGAATGGAATGAAACCCAGATAAAAGCTCGTGCAGTGATTAAGGCGGTTGAATTATCATCAAACGGATTGATTTTATAGGTTTTTCGCAGTTTTTTTATAAAAAGTACTTGCATCGTGCGAGAGTTTTGTTAAACTGCACCCCGTTCTGATACGAAACACATTAAGTGTTAAGCATAAAGAAACGCCGACATAGCTCAGTTGGTAGAGCAACTGACTTGTAATCAGTAGGTCCTCAGTTCGAATCCGAGTGTCGGCACCATTTATGTAGTAGAAGAGCGCACTGAAGAGCGTGTGATTTGGTGAGGTTCCCGAGCGGTCAAAGGGAGCAGACTGTAACTCTGCCACGAAAGTTTCGAAGGTTCGAATCCTTCCCTCACCACCATCTAAAGTCTTCGATAAATGTACCAACATGTGCGGGAGTAACTCAGTTGGTAGAGTGGCAGCCTTCCAAGCTGCATGTCGCGAGTTCGATCCTCGTCTCCCGCTCCATCTCGAAGCGTAGTCTATCGCTCTTATAGCTCAGTGGTAGAGCACTCCCTTGGTAAGGGAGAGGTCTCGAGTTCAAATCTCGATAAGAGCTCCAGATTGTGCTAGAAGTGTAGAGAAAGAATTTTTTAAAGAAGCAGGCTTTTTAGTCTGCTTTTAAAGTATTGGGCGCCTGATTTTATTCAGGTAATAAGAGTCGATAAGTATTTGGATCGACGAGTTTAGATCGAGTCGTCTCGACGTAAACGAGGACAATCATCATGGCTAAAGCCAAGTTTGAACGTAATAAGCCGCACGTTAACGTGGGCACAATCGGTCACGTTGACCATGGTAAAACAACTTTAACAGCTGCTATTGCAACCATTTGTGCAAAAACTTATG